>JBKPTH010000064.1:0-34196 GCA_046765915.1 Acidobacteriota bacterium
TGTCGAAGCCCTCTCCTTCCGTTCGGTTACCGCCGAAAAACGCCGCTGCCCGACCCGTTGATCGTTCGCCGCCTCAAAGTTTCACCAGAAGTTGGCCCTGGTCCACTGAAAACGGCCCCAGGGTGAGAAATGCGGGCTAGGAGTCGTGAAGAGATGCTGAAGGTCCTCGGAAAGATCGGCTCCAACTACGAGCGCCGGGTCGTAGTGCTGCAACCTCACCTGACCAGGAGCCGTCATAACGCGGCCCGCAAGAATCAGAAGGACAAGGATTTTGCCCGCCTCCGGCAGCTCGATACGCTGCTCCTTTCGGCTCGCTCCTCCTGCAATGACTTGGGAGCGAGCTTCCGCGTGGTCACCGACGCAATGTGAGGCGCTTGAACCCTTGATTGTTGTCAGATTGTCCCGGCCCTCTTCCTCGGCGATACCGGCGAAAGGAATTACGCTGCGAGCACACACCTTCGCCGCGTCAGAGTGACTTCAGGAACTCGACCAGATCCGCCTTTTCCGCCGGGGTTAGACCCAGCTTCTGGAATCGGTTGTAATGCTCGACGACGTCGAGGAGGGTGGCGAAGCGGCCGTCGTGGTAGTAGCCGCCTTTGCTCCGCGACCAGGCGCCCTTGAGCGGCGTCGTGCGGTAGCGGCCGGTGGGCGAGCGCTGGGCTTGGAAATCGTCGATGCCGATCTCCTCGGCGGTGTGCAGGTTGTAGCCGGGATCGGTGTAGAGCGGCGGCACGTGGCAGGTGGCGCAGGCCGCTTTGCCCGCGAAGAGCGCGCCGCCGCGTGCCGCAGCCGCGGCGTCGAAGCTGCCGGCCGGCGGCCGGGGCGCGAGCAGCGCGAGCTGATAGAAGTGCAGATCGGCCAGCTTCCCGGTCACCGCGTCGATCGGGTCGCGTTTGTCATCCAGGTGATGCGCCGCGGCGAGCGGGAACTTCCCGGCGTCGGCGAGGCGCGGGTCGAAGAACGTCCCCTTGCCGTTCATCTCCAGGTTGGCGACGAAGGCGTTCCAGTAGGGGACCGAGCCCCAGCCGGTGTACGTGTGGAGGTTGACTCCCGCGAGGCCGTAGGCCGGCGGGATGAGCACCGCGGCGGTCTTGCCGTCGGGGCGGAGCCCCTTGCCGTCCAGGAAAAGGGAAGCGTCGAACTTCCCGGGTCCCCAGCTCGCCAGGACCGTCTTCGCCGTCGGCACGTCGGTCCCCAGGCGGTCGGCGAGAGCCTGCAGGTTGGGCGAGAGGCCGACGATGGCGCCGACGTTCAAATCGCGGTTGGGCCAGCCGTCGAGGCGATGGCCGATGCTGGGGGCCACCGAGTCGTCGACCGTCGAATGGCAGAACGCGCAGGTGATGCCGAGCGACTTGAGGCCGCCGTTGGCCGTTTGGGCGGGATCGAAGACGCCGCGCACTCCGACCACCGCATCCAGCCGGAGCAGCGCGAGCGTCGTCGCGGGATCGTCCAGATCGGCGGTGGCGAGAACCTGCGGCGGCACGGCATCGGCGTCGACCTTGAGGCCGACCGCCAGGGCGGTCTTCGGCGGCACCTTCGCGATGGCTTCATGCAGCCGCAGCACGCCTCCGAAGAAGCTCTGGCTGCGGAACGTCGACATGCGGAAGATGGCCCGTCCGCGATCCAACATGCCCAAGGCGTCCTGCTCGACCGCGCGATCGATCGCCGTCACCGGTCCGATCGGCGGCACGTCCTCCTCCGCTCGAGACGCTCCAGGCCAGAGCGCTCAATGCGAAGAACGCCAGGCCGACTGTCAGAATTGAGATCCATACCGCTCTCCTCCGGGTGCTCATCATGGCCTCCTTCGCCGCTCAGAATCCTGCGTCCGAACGGTTTTCGTCCGGTACAGCGAGCGTCTTCAGTCAGACAAGAGTGGCGAGGAGCGATTTGGTTACAGCGGGCCTCTCAATGAGGACAAAAGTTCAGGCTCAAGGTGAAGTAGACCGGAATCGGACGGCCGTTGACTCTGGCTGGCTCGAACCTCCACCGCTTCAGCGACTCGACCGCCGACTCGGCCAGCGGTCCCGATCCCTTCAGGAGCCGGGCCGCGCAAACCCGGCCGTGCCGGTCGATGACGGACTCGATGATGATCATGCCCGGGAAGCGAACGGGATCCTCCTGCCAAGGGGGCCACTCACGGTGGATGACCCGAGCCCCGGTCACGGTGCCGCCTGTTGGCGGATTGTGACGTATGTCCGGGAAAGGACGTCCGCGCTCGTCGAGGCACTGCAGGGGAGGCAAGGCTCGCGGAGCCGCGGCTGCGCATTGCGCCAGCAGGGCTGCGGCGATCGCGGCGGCGAACGGCTTCATATCGGTTAGGACCGAAGGGCATCCCTGGAAGTTCCCGGCCATAGCGCAGATGCTAAGCGGCGGCCGTCCCATGACCGGGAAATCGCATGGCCCGACCGCGCAGCACGCCGCAGGACCTCCGCGGGCTGCCGCGTGACCTCCGGGGGCCGACGCCAGACCTTGAGCGCACGCCGCGTGACCTCCGGGGCACGCCGCGCGACCCTCGAGATCTGAGGCCAGACCCTGGGTCACGGCGCGTGACCCGCGGGGCACCACCCGTGACCCGCTTAGCACGAGGCAGGGCCCGAAGGTCACGGCGCGTGCCCCACGGGTCCTGCGACGTGCCCCGCTCAGCACGCGCCAGATCGAGGGGTCCCGCGACGTGCCCCGCTCAGCACGCCCCGTGCCCCGCTCAGCACGCGCCGTGCCCCGCTCAGCACGCAGCAGAATCAAGAGGTCGGGTCGCGGCATTCTCTCACTGCGCGCCTTGGCCGCGGGGTCTCGCCAGAGGGTCTGTGGGTCTCACGAGGCAAGCCAGCGCCCTGGACACGAACGTCTCTTGTCCGGACCTGCTTCAGGCTTGGGGTCCAGATAGCTTCGGTTATACTGGAGCTATGAGAACGGCAGTCTCTCTACCCGATCCCCTGTTTGAAGCCGCCGATCAATTCGCCAAGCGGCTCGGCATGACTCGCAGCGAGCTTTATGCGACCGCCATCGAGGAGTATCTCAAGGCCCACCGGGACGAGAGGATCACCGAGGCACTGAATCGCATCTACGCGGAAGAGCACTCAGGCCTCGATCCTGTCCTGGCCGCCATTCAAGCCGCCTCTCTTCCTCGAGACGAGTGGTGATTCAGCGAGAGGGCGGCCTGCCAGAGCCAATCACTGATGAATAAGGATCCTTGAGATATCGTGTCCTCGGTCCTTCAAGAGCACGGCCGCTTTCGCCCGAACCAACATCACGCGCGCGTACTCGTAGATGAGCCTCGCGCGAGTGGCGTCTTCCTCTGGGCTCAGCCCTTCATTCTGCTGCTTGAAGTGCAAGGCTTCAAGCTCCTGGCTTGCCTCTAGAGACATGGCCTCCCTGGCAAGGCGCCAGAGCTCTCCGTCGTCCAACTTCTCCAGCGCTTGGAGCGCCTCGATCAGGTCGGGTGAGATCTCATCCTCGACGGTCATTTGGCGTAGAGGATCTACCGACTGGCGGAAGCTCGCTCCGCTACATCAGCTTGCTGGGCCGCCCTCTCCGCCAGCCGTTGCAGAAACGGGTCCGAGTACTGATGTGCCCGGAGCCATTGGGCCAGCTCGTCGAAGCTCATCTCGGCGATCTCTGCGCTGAGCCTGTCTCGAATCTGCCGCATACTCTGGACACAATCGAAAGTCTTTGAAGAAGGGTTAGTCATCGCCTGGAACCTCCCGCGGAGTTCGAATCTCGAGAAGGGGGTACCCTTTCTTGAGGTTGACGGCGTTGAACGCGTGGATTCGCCTCAGGTTGACGATGTGCTTGAAGTTCCAACTGACTAGGACGTCGACTCGGGCCATGGTGGCGAGGGCGATGTGCAGGGCATCCGCGCGCATGGAGGCTGCAATAGCGCCGTCCTCGATGTAGGCCGCTGCGAGCTCCTCCGCCTCTGGAGACAGCGCGAGGGGCTCGATGTGCGCCTGCGGCACACGATCGACAATCATTCTGACTCCCTCGGGAGCGGCCGCAAGCTCGCGGAGAGTCAGCTCAGATAGCACCATAATCAGCTCACCGCCTACAAATGCCTCCAGCAAGCGCCGCGAGGGTTCACGGAACTCGTCGTCTTCGCAGCCGCCCAGGACCGAGGTGTCCGTGTAGACCCGGGGCTTCATAGATGCATTTTACTCGCACTCGTGGTTCGTCGCAGCTACCGACACGCCGGTGGGTCGCCCGCCACCGACACGGATTCCCTCCTCGACGACTCCACCCGGCCCTATTTCTCTGGTGGACGAAGGTCACTTTCGGCCAGCTCAAGGAGTACCTCGCCTCGGCCGATCCGGAAGAGTGCGCCTACTGGATGGGAGCCCTTCTACGGGAGGCCAACACGCGGGACGTCTGGCTCTTCGTCACCCCAGACGAGATCCGCGCGCTCTGGCCACGCTTGATCCGGTATCTGGGGCGTTGGCGGCAGATGTGGGCTTGGCTGCTGGAGCTGCCGCCGCCTGAATGGCCGCCGCCGGAGGCATTGGCGCAAAGGTCGCGCCGCAGCACCACTCCGTAACGCGACCGCGTCCGGGCGTATGCAGATGACGGGCGGCCAGGAGCCGCGGTCACGATTGCCGCATGAATTGCTCATGCCAATCTTCCAGCTTGTCGAACTTCATAATGAGCCGGCCAACCTCGCGTGCCAATCCTTGTGCTGATCTAGTGTGAAGATCGTAGAAGTACTGGACGATATCTGCGCTTCGAAAGCGAAACTTGTAATAGGTGATAAGCGCACGGTAGCGGGATTCCACGACCTCGGTTGGATCAAGGCAGATAGCATCAACGCGCTTGAGATGCTTGGACTCAAGTACAGCTGAGGCCAGAAGATAGCGAACGTATGTATCCGACGCTGGGAGTGAGTATCCAACGAATCTAATCTGGGTGGCATCCGCAAGGAGCCTATAGGCGAGTTTCCAAGCCTCCATCACCTCTTCGTTGGCTACTTTGTTCCAGGTGGGTGGCACGATGGTCAGGGGGTCCACACTCCCGTGGAGTTTTGCAAGCGGAACATGAGTCTGCCGGCCAGCGGCTTCAAGGGACGCGGCGAACTCAAGAGGTACCTGTGGGCTGACAGCCTTGTTGATGAGACCCGCCGTATTCTCTAGAACCAAGTCATAGTTGAGAGTGATTACGGAATACCGTGGGCCAAATTGCAGGCGTGTAGTGGAATAGTGGCGGTCCTCCGAAGTTTCCCACTGAAACCCAAAAAGAGTAGCAACAAAGGCAGCGTACTCAGCGGCAAGCCTTGAATTGGATGGTTGAAAGTTTTGCCAAGTGTCGTGCCGGTCTCGGGCACCAAAAGTAGGAGTAAGAGCTTTGACAACGTCTCGTAAGTATTCAAGGTATGCCTGCTTGTGGGCAGATGAACCAACGTAGTCCTCCATTTCGAGCAGAGAGAGGATCTCTTCTATGTTAAAAAGATCTACGTTGTAGTAGTTTTTCGCCTTCCCCATCTTTTCGATGGTCTCAAGCACCTGCGCGAAGTGCTTGTATTTCTCCGTATCGGAAAGTACAGATCCTTCGAGCGAAGGAGGAAATCGGACATGACCGGAAGGCCCAGTGGAGCCGAGAATCCGGCGCCGAGGAAGTACACAATGCGTTCCTGCATCATAGCTAGGGCCTCCACTCCGTAATCGCCCGCAGAATCTCCGCCTCGTCTTCCTCGGTGACGTCGTCGAGAGGCTTGCCGACAATCGCAGCCAGGACCTCTTCTGACATGTTCCGTTCCACGACGGCGTCGAGGATGCGGATAATGTGGGCGGGCGGGAAGAGATCCTCGAGCTCGTCCTCGCTGAGCTCGATACCCTCGGAGGGCCAGGAGGCCGGCTCCACGGGAGCGCTCTCGGCCTCGGGAAACTCCACGACGATCTGTCCCGGGTCGTCGAGCGCGGCGTGCTTGCCCGACTCGTAGAGATCCGCGATAGCCGCCGCCTTCTGCACGGCGAGCGGCAGGAACTGGGCGATGCGGCGGAGGACGGTCTTCTTGCCCATCTCCTCGTAGGCCGTCACCCACGCCGTGTCCTCGACCTTGCCGGCCCGGTACGCCTGGTAGCTCTCGCTGCGGTCGCGCACGGCGTCCACCTCGGCGCGGGAGAGGACATCGAAGTGGTGACCGCCGTCCTTGAACTTGGCGTAGGCGTAGAAATGGGTGATCTCACCGCGGTCGCCTTCGGCGGGCACGTGCTCCAGCCGCTCGGCGAGACCGTAGGCGAAATCGAAGCGGTCGTTGCGGTGGACGACCTGCGCGTTGATCGAGATCAGCTCGCCGCTGCTGCGGGCAAGAGCGATGAAGCCGCGGTAGCCCGACTCGATGGGCTTCGTCTTCCGGGGCCTGGACTTCTTCTTCCGGGCGGTCTTCTTAGGACCGTCAGGGACGGTGTTCGGCATGTCCGCTCTTCGGGGTTCCTGAACCCAACCGCAGTCGGGGAAGCTTGACAGGAGACAGCGTCGGCCGTCCCTCCACCACATCATAGACCCGATTCGGAGAGACATCGCGGAAAGTCTGGACGGTGCCGCTGCCGGGCCAGCGGATCGTGATCGAGTCGATGGCCCTGGCGCTTCCCAGGCCGATCTCCTGCTGCAGGCTGGAGGCGCCGAAGGAGCCGCCGCTGCCGGCGAGGACGTGGATCGAACGCGCCGCCTCCCCTTCGCGAACCTTGACCTCGATGCGGGCGCCGATGCCGAAGCGGTTCGCCTTGGTTCCCGTCAGCCGCAGGGTGATCCAGGTATTGTCGTTGCCGGGGTTCTCGTAGAGCGAGTTGTAGAAGGTGTCGTAGGGGAAGGCTCCGCCCATCTGTTCCAGCAGGTCCTGGTCGCCGTCGTTGTCGAGGTCGCCGAAGGCGATGCCGTGCCCCTTCTGGAGATTGCCGAAACCGCCGGCGGCCGTGACGTCCTGGAAGGCGCGCCCGGCGTCGTTGCGGTACATGACGTTCGGCATCAGCGCCTCGTAGTCGGGCGCGCCGGTGCCGAGGTAGACGTCCGGGAAGCCGTCGTTGTCGAGGTCCCCATAGTTGGCGCCCATCGGCAGCAGCGGACGGCCGAAGCCCACCTCCTGCGAGACATCGGTGAATCGCCCGCCGTCGTTGCGGTAGAGGATCGGGTGGCCGGTCGGGACCTTGGCGCCGAAGTAGGTCGAGAAGATCGGGCGGGTCTTGGAGCCGTAGTCGGCGACGAAGAGATCGAGGTCGCCGTCGTCGTCGAAATCGAAGAACCAGGTGGCGAAGCTGACGCCCGCGGGCTCGGTGACGCCGAGATCCGGCGCCACGTCGGTGAAGGTGCCGTCGCCGTTGTTGCGGTAGAGGCGGTTGGGGCCGATGTTCGAGACGTAGAGGTCCGGATCGCCGTCGTTGTCGTAGTCCCCCCAGGCGGCTCCCTTGGCGAAGCGGTGGTTGGCGACTCCCGCCTGGGCGGCCACGTCGGTGAAGGTACCGTCGCCGTTGTTGCGGTAGAGCTGCGAGGGATAGGCGCCGGGGATGCCGCTGCGGGAGATGTTCACCCCCACCTGCGGCCCCTCGTTGCCGGAGAAGAGGTCGAGATCGCCGTCGCCGTCATAGTCCGCCCAGGTGACGGCCTGGGTCGGATAGGCGGGCTCGGCGAGGCCGGCGGCGGCGGTCACGTCCACGAAGCGCCGGGCCGGACGCGCGAGATCGTTGCGCAGCAGCGACTTGCGGATGCGGCCGTCCGCTCCCAGCCAGCCGCCGCGCGCCACGAGTAGATCGAGCCGGCCGTCGCCGTCGTAATCCGCCTGCACCAGGTAGAGGCCGCCGAACTGAGAGTCGAGCCCCCACTCCTTCGTCACGTTCTTGAAGCCGCCCTTGCCGTCGTTGCGGAAGGCTTTCATCGGGCCACACGGATCCTGGGTCGTCGTCACCAGATCGAGCAGGCCGTCGCCGTCGAAGTCGTCCATCACGGCGCCGCCGGCGAGGTCCCGCGCGTCCACGCCCAGCTCCGGCGCCAAGTCCCGCCAGCGCGGGAAAGGCGTCCGCGAGGTGAGCTCCGAGACCGGCAGGCGGAAACGCTCCGGCACGCCGTCGGGGAAATCGCCCGAGGTCATCCGCGCCAGGTTGAGCAGCCAGCGGGCCACCTCGTCGTCCGGCCGCTTGGCGAGGACCTGCAGGTAGAGGTCGCCGGCGGCGCGGCTGTGCCGCGGCTCGACGTGGACGCCGCCCTTGGCGATCGGGAAGACGCAGCTCTGGGCCGTATGGCGCAGGACGCAGTTCTCGTCCTCGGCGGCGCGCAGGTGGAGAAAGGCCAGCATCGTCAGCAGGTTGAGACGCACGTCCTCGTCGAGCCCCGCCTTCTCCTGGATGGCGAGGGCCTCCTCCGCCAGCGCCATTGCCCGGTCGATGTGGCCGAGCCGCACCTCTTCGACCAGCAGCGCGGTACGCAGCTCGACGCCGGTTCTTGGGTCCGGAATCGGCTGCGCCAGGCGGGCTCGCAAGGCCTCCGCGGACGCCTCGCCGTAGAAGTGATTGCTGCCGGCGCGCAGGCGGTCGCAGATCCCCTGGAACTCCGCGCGCGTCTCTTCCGGCGAGGGGAAGGACGGAGGCGCCGGAGCGGCGGCCGCGAGGACCGCGATGAGCGGGAGGAGGATCGCGATTTGACGCACCGCGGGGATGATACCGCGCGGCTCTCCGGGTTAGAATAAGCGCGCAAGTGGAATCCCGATAACGCAAGTGGAATCCCGATAACGCAAGTGGAATCCCGATACCATATCGAGACCCGGGAAGCGCCGGACGTCGCTTCTCACCCCAGCCGGTTCCGCGTCCAGGTCAAGAAGCACAAGCTCGTCGGCATGGTGCTGCACGAGCTGTTCTTCGAGTACCGCGGCCATCCGAAGGTGGCGCTGAGCCGGCCCTGCGTCTACGGCGTGTTCGGCCGCATCGTGGGGGGCCTCGCGCCGAAGCACGAGCTGTGCGTCGGCTGTCTCCGCTGCACCACCCAGTATCCGGAGATGGTGCAGATCCTCCCGAATCCGGCGCGCCGGAAGCTGGGCGACTCCTTTCTCACGCCGGACGAGGTCGACACGATCCTCAACGAGGCCCGTCATGGCGCGGTGCCGGTGCGCGGCGCCGGTTATCGCGGCCGTTTCGGCGGCGAGGGCTGGGACGGCATGTGGACCGACATGTCGGAGATCGTGCGTCCGACCCGCGACGGCATCCACGGTCGCGAGTTCATCTCGACCGCGGTGGATCTCGGCGGCCGCCCCTCGTATCTGCGCTTCGGCGAGCGCGGCGAGCCGCTCGATCCGCTGCCCCAGGTGCTCTCGCTGCCGATCCCGTTCCTCTTCGATCTGCCGCCGGCAACGCTTCGCATGCCGGCGCTCGGCCGCGTCCTCGCCGGCGCGGCGCGCAGCCTTGGCACCCTGGCCATCCTGCCCATCGCGGACGTCCTGTCGCTGGGCCTCGGCGGTCCTCACGTAGCGCCCCTGGTGACGGCGGAAGAGGCCTCTCTTCTCTCTCGCCTGCCGGAGGCGCCGCGGCTGATCGAGCTCGCCGGCTGGGACCGGCAGCGCTACGCCGAGCTGACCGAGCGCTTCCCCGGCGCGGTCATCGTAGCGCGGGTTCCCATGGACACGGACCTGGTGGCGCTCGTGCGCGAGGGCGGCCGTGCCTTCCATCTGGTCGCGGACTATCACGGACGGGTAGGAGACCGCTTCGTGAAGGACCTGCTCCTGGCGGCGCATCAGCGGCTCGTCGCCGCGAGCGTGCGCGAGGAGCTGACGCTGATCGGCAGCGGCGGCATCGCCGCCGCGGAGCATGTGCCCAAGGCGATCCTCTGCGGCCTCGACGCCGTGGCTCTCGACACCGCCGTCTATGTGGCCCTGCAGGCGCGGCTCGACGGCGAATGCCGCGACCGCGAGACCGCCCGGCTGACCCTGCCGCGCCTGCCGGAAGCCTGGGGCGTCCAGCGCCTGCAGAACCTGGTGGCGGCGTGGCGCGACCAGCTCCTGGAGATCCTCGGCGCCATGGGCCTGCGCGAGGTGCGGCGGCTGCGCGGCGAGCTCGGGCGCTGCATGTTCCAGGAGGATCTCGAAGCCGAGGCCTTCGCCGGCATCGAGGGGTTCATCCCGCGCGGCCGGAGCCAGGAAGCAGCCATGGAGCCGATCGTACGATGACAGACTCCACCACCTTCGACCTGCTCGCGGAAAAGCACCGCAAGGCGCTCCACTACGGGTTCCACACCTGGCCGACGCTCGATCTCGGGACGCCGCCGGCGTTGGGAGACCCACGGTGGACCGACGAGCTGATCCTCGCCACGTGGAGGCAGGCTGAAGAGGGGCGTGCGCCGGAGGACGGCCTGGAGTTCCGCGTCGGCCGCTCCGGCGGCGGCTTCGACCGTCTCGATTTCAAGGCACTGCCGCCCGAGGGCCGCCTGCCGGCCACGGCGGCCGTGGACCTGACGATCCCGCTCAACCGGCGCGGCTTCGACCGCGAGATCGAGATCCCCGTGCCCTGGTACGGCGGCGGCATGTCCTACGGCTCGGTCTCCGAGCAGATCATGCTCGCCCGAGCCATGGCCGCCAAGGAGTGGCGGACCTTCACCTCGACCGGCGAGGGAGGCTATCCGCCGTCGCTCGCCGCGTTCAGCGAGCACGTGATCACCCAGATCGCCACCGGCATGTTCGGCGTGCGCGAGGAGACTCTCCAGTGGGCGCCGATCCTCGAGTTCAAGTATGCCCAGGGGGCGAAGCCCGGTCTCGGCGGCCACCTCCTGGGCAGCAAGAGCACGATGACCGTCGCGCGCATGCGCGAGAGCGTCCCCTGGGTCAGCCTCTTCTCCCCCTTCCCCTTCCACAGCGTCTACTCCGTCGAGGATCACAAGAAGCACATCGACTGGGTGAAGACGGTGAATCCGCGGGCCCTGGTCTCGGTCAAGGTCTCGACCCCCAACGACGTCGACATGGTCGCCGTCGGCAGCTACTACGCCGGCGCCCACATCCTGCACATCGACGGCGGCTACGGCGGCACCGGAGCGGCGCCGCAGATCGCCAAGAAGAACATCGCCATGCCGATCGAGCTGGCGATCCCCAAGGTCCACCGCTTCCTGGTGCAGGAGGGCATCCGCGAAGAGATCGTGCTCATGGCGAGCGGCGGCATCCGCACGGCGCATGACATGGCGAAGGCCATCGCCCTCGGCGCGGACGGTTGCATCCTCGGCACCTCGGAGCTGGTGGCCATGGGCTGCACGCGCTGCAGCAACTGTGAGCGCGGCCGCGGCTGTCCCTTCGGGCTGACGACGACGGACCCGGAGCTCTCCGAGCTGGTCAAGCCGGAGTGGGGCGCGCAGAGGGTGAGCAACCTCTACCGCTCGTACGCGGAGCAGCTCTCGGATCTGCTGCGCGGCCTGGGCTTGCGCAACGTCCGCGAGCTGCGGGGACGGACGGATCTGCTGGTATATCGCAAGGGCGATGGAGGAAGCCATGGTTGATGCGGGAACGGTGGAGCGCCTGCTCGGCTCCAGACGGCGGCTCGGACCTTCTTTCCCGCCGCCGCTGCGCCCCGCGGACGCCGAGGGCGGCTGCGGCGTCATCGGTATGGCGGCCAGCGTTCCCGTCGCCGGACGGCATCTGCTGCAGGCGCTCACTCAGATGCGCAACCGCGGCAACGGCAAAGGCGGCGGCATCGCGGCGGCGGGGCTCGATCCCGGCTTCTTCGGCACGACTCCGGAGGTGCTGGAGAACGACTACCTGCTGGCCGTAGCTCTTCTGGACCCAGCGGCGAAGGAGGAGGTCGAACGGGATTTCCTCGCGCCGGTCTACGAGATCCACCAAACCGCCACGGTTCCGGGGCTCGCCGACTTCCGTAGCCTCCCGGGGCTCGACGTCGCTCCGCCTGAGGTCCGCGTCTTCTTCGTCCGTGTTCGTCCAGACATACTCCAGAATTTCCTGCGCGAGCAGCAACTCGATCCGCGCGAGGCGGATAAGGCCGAGGACGAGATCGTCTACCAGACGACCTACCGCTTGAACCGCGCCCTCTACGCTTCGACCGGCGAGAAGCGCGCCTTCGTCCTCTCCCACGGCAGGAATCTCCTCGTCCTCAAGATGGTGGGCTACGGCGACGACGTCGTGCGCTTCTATCAGCTCGAAGACCTGCCCGCCCGCGTGTGGATCGGCCATCATCGGTATCCGACCAAGGGCCGCGTCTGGCATCCCGGCGGCGCTCACCCGTTCCTCGGCATGCACGAGGCGCTGGTGCACAACGGCGACTTCGCCAACTACGCCTCGATCTCCTCGTACCTCGCGCAGCGCAACATCCACCCGCTGTTCCTCACCGACACCGAGGTGGCGGTGCAGGTGTTCGACCTGCTGCACCGCATCTACGGCTACCCCCTGGAGTACGTCATCGAGGCGATGGCGCCCACCACGGAGCGCGACTTCACGCTGCTGCCGCCGGAGAAGCAGCGCCTCTACCGGGCGCTGCAGGCGATCCATATCCACGCCTCGCCGGACGGCCCGTGGTTCTTCCTCATCGCCCAGTCGAAGACCGCCGAGCGCCTCTACCGGCTGATCGGCATCACCGACACCTCGATGCTGCGGCCGCAGGTTTTCGCCCTGCAGCGCGGCCGCGCTGCCGTGGGTTTCGCCGCTTCCGAACGGCAGGGGATCGACGCCGCGCTCGCCAGCCTGGCCGCGGAGGACTCGCGCTTCTGGCCGCGCGCCGACCTCTTCTGGAACGCCCGTGGCGGCAGCCACACCGACGGCGGCGCCTTCCTCTTCGATTCGATCGCGGCGGACGGCGGCTCGCTCGTCTGCACGGACAAGTTCGGGCGCCGGATCGACGTCGATGCCGCGAAGCGGCCCTTCTGCAGCGGTTTCCGCCCGGCGGAGCCTGCGGACCCTGCGCTTTCGTCGACGGAGCTCGATCTGCCGGCCGGGACGCTCTTCGCCGAGGCCGCGCGGCGTCTGCCGCGGTGGGGCTATGAGGAGTTGCAGAGCCTGCTTGACGGTCTCGTGGAGACGGCGCGCGAGGACGGCGAGCGCGAGCGGGTGCTGCGCGCCCTGACCCTGCTGCTCGACCGGCGGGTGCCGACCGGCGGCATGAAGCGGAGCGGCGTCGTCTGGAAGATCGACGAAGCCCTGGCGCGGATCCTCGCCGACGTCCACGAACGGCCGGGCCCGGCCTACGTCTGGATGGACGCCGAGAACGCGGCGCCCGAGCCGGCGAAGCCGGAGCAGACGCTGGTGATCGACGCCCGCGGCTATCCGCCCGAGGGCAACGGCTCGCTCGCCCGCGCGCTCGTCGACCTCGCCGGCCGCGGTTGGCGCCGCTTCTTGGTGGCTCACTCCCGCGGCCACCGCTTCCTCGGCGCTGGGCTCGGTCCTGAGTCGCAGGGTATCTCGATCGACGTCTACGGCTCCTCCGGCGATTACCTCGCCTCGGGCTTGGACGGCGCCGAAATGACCGTCCACGGCGCGGCGCAGGACCAGCTCGCCCAGATCATGAAATCCGGCAAGCTCGTCGTCCATGGTGACGTCGGCCAGACCTTCCTCTACGGCTCCAAGGGCGGCCACATCTACGTCCTCGGCAACGCCGCCGGTCGGCCGCTGATCAACGCCGTCGGCCGGCCGCGGGTGGTCATCAACGGTACCTGCCTCGACTACCTGGCCGAATCGTTCATGGCCGGCGACGCGCTGGAAGGCGGCGGCTTCGTGGTGCTGAACGGCGTCGCCTTCGACGAGGACGGCGAGATCCGCGAGCTACCGACGCCCTATCCGGGCGGCAACCTCTTCTCCCTCGCCTCCGGCGGCGCCATCTACGCCCGCGATCCGCACCAGCTCCTTTCCGAGGATCAGTTGAACGGCGGCGCCTTCACCGTCCTCGCGCCGGCCGACTGGGAGCTGATCCGCCCCATGCTCGAAGAGAACGAGCGCCTCTTCGGGATTCCGCTCCGTCGCCTCCTCGACGTGGACGGCGAGCAGCGGCCGCCCGAGGTTGTCTACCGCAAGATCGCTCCTACGGGCCTCAAGGCTTTGATGCCTGAAGAGGCTTGGGTGCACAAGGCGAAGTGATCAGTGCTCCGCAGCCTTGGCTTGCTGGGCAGCCTTATCTCGCAGCCGACGCAAGAATGGATCCCTGAGCTCCTGTGACGCCAGCCACTTGAGCTCTTCTTCCAGAGTCATCCCATTGATCTGTGCCGAGAGCTCGTCACGAATCTCACGCATCATTGCTACGGCATCGAACTTCTTGTCACGAGACCTCATAAGTCCATTGTAGCTCCGAGTACCTTCCCCTCTTGCGCGACATCCCGGCCTTGTTCCAGACTCCGCTGCCAATGAACGGCATCGGAGAGAGCCCGCCGCGCCCGGACGGCTTCGCCAAGGTTTCGGGGGCGGCGCGATATGTGGACGACGTCGTCCTGCCCGGGATGTGGCACGGCGCCACTTTGCGCAGCCCGCATGCTCATGCGCGTATCCGGTCCATCCGCTTCAACGCTGCGGAGGCTCCGGAAGGAGCTGTCTGCGTCACCGCCGCGGACCTCCCCGGCCCGAATGGCGTTCAGCTCCTGGACGACAGTTGGCCGATCCTCGCGGATGGCTTCACCCTCCACGTCGGCGAGCCGCTGGCGCTGGTGGCGGCGCCCACGCGCCTCGCCGCCCGGCAGGCTTTGGCCGCCTTCACGGTCGAGTATGAGCCGCTCGATCCCGTCTTGACGCTGGAGGAGGCGAAGGCGCTGCCGCCGCTCTACGAGTTGCGCCTGGAGAGCGGCGACGTGGAGAGCGATCTCGCCCGCGCCGACCAGGTGATCGAAGGCACCTGGCGTACCGGCCATCAGGAGCACATCTACATCGAATGCAACGGTATGATCGCCACGTTCGAGGGTGGCGCCGTGTCCATCCTCGGCTCGATGCAGTGCCCGTACTACGTCCACAAGGCGCTGACCCACGCTTTCCACCTCCCGGACGACAAAGTTCGCGTGCGAGCCTCTGTGGTAGGCGGCGGATTCGGCGGCAAGGAGGACTTCCCGAGCGTTCTCGCCATCCATTCCGCGCTGCTCGCACGCGCCTGCGGCCGGCCGGTGAAGATGGTTTACGACCGGCACGAGGACATCGTCGGCACCTCGAAGCGCCATCCGGCGGTCGTCCGCCACCGTACGGGCGTCAGCCGCGACGGCCGCCTGCTCGCCCTCGACGCCGAGATCCTGATGGATGGTGGCGCCTACAAAACCCTGTCGCCCGTGGTGCTGTCGCGCGCCCTTCTGCATTGCTTCGGTCCCTACCGCTGGCCGAGCGTGCGCGTGCAGGGCAAGGTGCTGCGCACGCACACGACGCCAAACAGCGCCTTCCGCGGCTTCGGCGCGCCGCAGGTCGAGTTCGCCATCGAGCGCCAGATGGACCGCATCGGCCGGGCGCTGGGGCTCGATCCGTTCGAGATCCGCGCCCGCAATGTCGTCGAGCCGGGCGACCGGCTGCCGACCGGGCAGATCCTCGACGCCACCACCTCGGCCCGCCTGTGCCTGGAGGAGGCGGAGCGGCGGACGGATTTCCGTAGGAAGTGGAAGGAGCAGGCGGAAGTTCGTTTTGGAGATGGGGAAGTAGGCGAAAGACCGCGGCAAGGCATCGGTCTCTCCCTCTACTTCCACGGCGCGGGCTTCACCGGCAACGGCGAGCGCAAGATGAAATCGCCCGTCACCGCGCGCCTGCTCGACGACGGACGCATCGAGGTACTGACCGCCATGACCGACATGGGTCAGGGCTGCGCGGCGGTCTTCCCGCAGATCGCCACGGCGGCGGGAGGGCTCGGTCCAGACGACGTGACCTTCGCCGAGCCGGATACCGGCGAAGTCCCGGACTCCGGTCCCACGGTCGCCTCGCGTACCACCATGATCGTCGGCGGGCTGATCGCGCGCACCGTCTCCGAGCTGCGGGATCGCGTGCTGGCGTGGCGATCCGCGAATGAAGAGGGAACCCTCTGCGTCCAAGACGGCTGGATCTCCGGATCGTCAGGCCGCATCGAGCGCTTCCGCGACGCCGCGCGGCGCTACCGCGAGGAGACCGGCCCGGTGGAAGTCACGATCCATCACGAGCCGCCGGAGTGGCAAACCTTCGACGAGTCCACCTATCGCGGCGCGGCCTATCCCACCTACGCCTGGGGCGCGGACGTCGTCGAGTTGGAAGTCGATCCCGACACGCTCGCGGCGCGGCCTGTCCAGGTGACCGCGGTGTGCGAGGTGGGCCGGGCCATCCACAGGACCCTTTGCGCGGGCCAGATCGAGG
Source organism: Acidobacteriota bacterium (assembly GCA_046765915.1). Classification (GTDB taxonomy): domain Bacteria; phylum Acidobacteriota; class Thermoanaerobaculia; order Multivoradales; family UBA5704; genus DATARR01. The sequence goes on from JBKPTH010000064.1 coordinate 16,229, forward strand.
GTGGCACGCTCCAGGCTCTCGGCTGGGCGCTCATGGAGGAGATCAAGCTGCAGGACGGCCGCTATCTGAACGATCGCCTCGCCACCTACATCATCCCGACCGCGAAAGACAGCCCGCGGATCGACGTCCATCTGCTGGAGCACGCCTGGGAGGGCGGACCCTTCGGTGCCAAGGGAGTCGGCGAGCTGCCGATGGACGGCGGGGCCCCGGCGGCCGTGCAGGCCATCGAGAACGTCATAGGGATTCCGGTGGATGAGATCCCGGCGACGCCGGAGCGGCTGTTTAGGGCTCTGAGCAGTTTGAGCGCTCTGCCCTTCGAAACCTCACCCCCTGGCCCCCTCTCCAGCGAGGCCGGAGAGGGGGAACAGTCATGAAAACCACTTTCTCCCTCAACGGCCAGCCGGTCGAGGCGGACGGCCATCCCATGGAACGCCTGCTCGACGTGCTGCGCGAGAACCTCGGCCTCACCGGTACCAAGGAAGGCTGCGGTGAAGGCGAGTGCGGCGCCTGCACGGTGATGATGGACGGCGAACCGGTCCTCTCCTGTCTCGTACCCCTCTTTCAATGCGAGGGAAGGCGAATCGAGACCGTCGAGGGAATCGCGGACGGACCGGCGCGCGAGTTCCTGGACCGCTTCGTCGCCACCGGCGGCGTCCAGTGCGGCGCCTGCACGCCGGGGATCATCGTCACCGGCTGGGCCCTCCTCGAGCGCAATCCGCAGCCGAGCCGCGACGAGGCGCGCGAGGCGCTGGCCGGCAATCTCTGCCGCTGCACGGGGTACGAAGGAATCCTGCGCGCGCTCTGCCGGGAGCCGGAGCGGTGACGATCGCTCTCCGTCCGCGCACGCTGGAGGAGGCCCTTCGGCATCTCGAAGAAGATCCGGCCCTCGTCCCCACGGCCGGCTGCACGGACCTGATGGTGCGCGGTCCCGAGGCCCTCCACCGCATGGACCGGGTCCTCGACCTGCTGGCCGTCGACGAGCTGCGCGGCATCCGCGAGGCCGACGGCGCGCTGGAAATCGGCGCCACTACTTCGTTCAGCGAGATCCGGCGCTCGGCCGCGGTGCGCGAGGCGTTCCCCGCTCTCGCCGCGGCCGCTTCGCTGGTCGGCGGCTGGCAGATCCAGAACCGCGCTACCCTCGGCGGCAACATGGCGAACGCCAGCCCGGCCGGCGATTCGCTGCCTGTCCTCCTCGCTCTGGATGCGATCGTCATCGCGGTCGGCGCGCAGGGTACTCGCGAGATTCCCTACACCGAGTTTCACACCGGCTACCGCAAGACGGCTCTGCGGCCGGGAGAGATCGTCGCCTGGGTCCGCCTCCCTTACCTGTCGCAAGGCTCGGTCCAGGCCTTCCGCAAAGTGGGGACGCGCGAGGCGCAGGCGATCAGCAAAGTCGTCGTCGCCATGGTCGGTCGGACCGCCGATGGCCGCATCGCCGATCTGCGGCTCGGCGCCGGCAGCGTCGCGGCGGTTCCGGTGCGCCTTCGCGCTGCCGAAGAAGCAGCTCGGGGATTATCACCCACCGAGGCCGCGGACCTCGCCGGGCGCGAAGCGGCGCGAGAGGTCACGCCGATCGACGATGTCCGTTCCACCGCGGACTACCGCCGATTCGCCCTCGAGCGAGTGGTGCGGCGGCTGGTGCTGGGGATGGACTAGATCGATGCCGACCACGTTGACGAACGACGCGACCCGCAACATCTCCGAGCGCCTGCGCGCCGCCAATCTCGCATTCGCGCTGCGCTGTCCCGGCGAGTCCGACCGGCGCCAGCCTGTCCACACTGTTTACGGCGGAGCGCATCTCTTCAAGGCAGACACTGCGGAGCGGCTGGGTACGCTCGCGATGCGTGCGTTCGAGGAATACGCTCCGACGCCCGCGGATCTCGCCGAGGCGATCGGGCTGCCGGAGGGGCTCGCCTCCATCATCCACGGCCGCGTCGCGGAGAAGCTTCGCCGTGAGGCAGTCGAGGACTTCCGTGCCGACTTCGAGGATGGCTACGGCAACCGGCCGGACGCGGAGGAGGACGGCCATTCTGAAGCCGCCGCGCGTGAGGTGGCCGCTGGGATGTCCGCCGGCAGCCTGCCGCCGTTTATCGGCATCCGCATCAAGCCGTTCACGGAGGAGCTGCGGGAGCGGTCGCTGCGTACGCTCGATCTGTTCCTGACGACTTTGACGAAAGAGACCGGAGGCCGGCTGCCGGCGAGCTTCGTCGTCACGCTTCCCAAGGTGACTTTTCCCGAGCAGGTCTCAGCGCTCGCCGATCTCTTCGACCTGCTGGAACCGGCGCTCGGCCTCGCGGCCGATTCGCTGCGGCTGGAGATCATGATCGAGACGCCGCAGGCGATCCTCAACGAGCGGGGTGAGTCGAACCTGCCGCTCCTCGTGGAGGCGGCGCGCGGCCGGTGCGTGGCCGCGCACTTCGGCACCTACGACTACACCGCCTCCTGCAACATCACGGCGGAGCACCAATCGATGATGCATCCGGTGTGCGACTTCGCCAAGCACATGATGCAGGTCGCGTATGCTGGCACAGGTTTGTGGTTGTCGGACGGAGCTACCAACGTCCTTCCCGTGCCGCCGCATCGCGCGGCCAAGGACGGACCGCCGCTGACTCCGGCTCAGATCGAAGAAAACCGTACCGTCGTCCACCGCGCCTGGAGACTGCACGCCGAGCACGTCCGCCACTCGCTCGTCGGCGGTTTCTATCAGGGCTGGGATCTGCATCCGGCGCAGCTCGTCACGCGCTACGCCGCGCTCTACGCCTTCTTCCTGGAGGGCCTGGATGCCGCCTCGGACCGTCTCCGCAACTTCGTCCAGAAGGCGGCGCAGGCTACTCTAGTCGGCGAGGTCTTCGACGACGCCGCGACCGGACAGGGCCTCCTCAACTACTTCCTGCGCGCCATCAACTGCGGGGCGATCACGGAAGAGGAGGCGCTGGAGAGGTCGGGGCTGACCTTAGAAGAGCTGCGCGGCCGCTCGTTCGTGAAGATCCTGAAGGCTCGGCGCGGGTGATCACTTCCGCCGCACCGTCCCCTCGATCAAACCGTACGGCTCCGCCGTCGCCACGAAGATCTCGTTGCGGTTCTCCAATTTGAACGGCGTGAGGTCCACCGGCAGATGGTGCTTGTTGGGCATCGAGATACTGATTTCCTCGATATCCAACGTCTCCACCACCGCCTCTCCCATCGCGTACAGGGTGTGCTGCACCGAGCGGCTGTCATGGTCCGCAAAGGTCTCGAGAAGCAGGCGCCGCACTTCGCGCCAGAGGATGCCGAAGGCGACGTTCGGACGCGAGTAACGCCAGGTCGCCCGGACGGCCGTGGCGAGAATCCGATCCGAAGTTTCTTTCAGCGTGGTGTAGCGGTCGCGCGGAAAACCCTCGAAGGCCGACTTCGTGGTCTTGAGCACCACGAGGTCCTCGATGCCGGCCAGCAGTCGCGCTCCCTCGCGGTCCCGCGTCACCATCGCGATGCGCTGTTCGCTCGCACCCTTGCGGAAGGCGTGGGGATGCGCGGCGCCGTTCAGCTCGATCGGCTCCCATAGATGCTCGGTCAGATCGATGTGGACCCTCGCCGCCCGCGGATTGTTGCTCAGGAAGTGATCGCTCAGCGCCAGGCCGAAATCCTCGATGTCGTCGAAGGGATGCTGCGCGGCCAGCGCGTAGACGGTGTTCTTCATCGTGTCCGTGGGCAGGACGCCGCTGTTGTCGCCGTCGGCGTAGGCCGCCAGGAAATCTCCTTCGAAGCGAATCCCTACCGTGACGTCCTGCAGCTCGTGGCGGTCCGGGCGGCGGCGCACGGTCACCAGGCGCACCGCCTGCTTGCCGTAATTGTTGTCGGCCAGCGTGACGGCCATCGTCAGCTCCCTCGGTAGGTCGAGTATCCGTACGGGCTCAGCAGCAGCGGCACGTGGTAATGCGCGTCCGCGTCCCGCACGTGGAAGACGATCGAGGCTTCGGGATAGAAGGTCTCGATCCCCTCTCTCTGAAAATAGGTTTCGACTCCGAAGGTGAGGCGGTAGATCCCCGCGGTCAGCGGAGCATCCGCGCGCAGGAGCTGCTGCACTCGGCCGTCCCCGTCCGTCACGGCGCGGCCGACGCCTCGCCAGCCGCTGCCGGCTCGAGCTTCCAGATTTACGGGCACGCCGGACGCCGGACGCCCGCGCGCGATGTCCAGGACGTGGGTGGTGATTCCGCTCATGATGACAAGAGTTTCTCCAGGCGCAGGTTGGTGATCCGGTGCTGCTCCCAGGCGGCGACGCGCAGCTCGGTGTCCGGGTCGTTTCCGAGCCGCTCGCGCAGGCTCTCCAGCATCTCCGCGGGGCCTTTGCCGGTGGCGCAGATGATGAAGATGTGGCCGAATCTCTGCTGGTACTGGTGGTTGGCCTCCGTGAGCTTCTCCAGGATCTCCGGCGGCACGCCGCGGACGCCCGCCTGTTCCTGCTCGGACCACCGGCCAGCACGCTCATCCTTTGCCTTTTCCGGCGGCCTTTCGCCGATGCGCGGGTGCGCGGCGAAGGCTTCGAGCCAGTCCTCGCGCTCGAGATCCCACCAGATGCGGTCGGACGCCTCGCGGAGATCGCTCAGGTCCCGGAAGGGCCGGCTCTCGGCGAGCCGGTGCGCCCAGGCGCGGGAGCCGCAGCAGGGGCGCAGCAGGGCCTCGGCCTCGGCGGCGGAGACGGCGTTCAGCCGGTCGAGAGCGCTCACCTTGCCGAACAGCCGCAGCCGCGCCACGCCGCCGTCGGGATAGATGTTGAGCCGCGCGTGCGTGAACGGGCCCGCCGCCGCGAGCTCGTCGAAGAGGTGTTGGGTGTGAGGCCGCAACGCGGTCTGCGGCAGGATCTCCCGCCAGCCCTTGAACGCCGGCTGCGCCAGATGCTCCGGCGGGGCATCGGCCGCGTCGCAAGCCTCCAGCGAGCAGCTCCCCGGCGCGTTGCCTTTGAAATGAGAGGTATCCACCTCGGCGCGGTGAATCGCGGCGCGCACCCCGAGCTTGACGATGGCCCAGTCGTGGCCGGGCCCTCGCCGCCGGCGCGTCTCCCATCCGTCGTGCATGCCGAGCGACGGGCCGGGGAGGATCAGGTTGTGCCGGTTGCCGAAGAACATGTCGCTGCAGCAGAGGACGACACCGCCGTTCTCCACCCCGGCGAGATCGATCTCGCTGCCGCGCCGCAGCAGCCGCGTCCAGTCCGGCGCCACCTCGCCGTAGACCCGCAGCCGCGCCACGCCGCCGTCGGGATGGATATTAAAGCGGAGGTGGGTGACCCGGCCGGCGCTTCCGTCGAGAGCGAAGCGGTTCTTCGCGTTCCCTTCGAGCGGCGAGCGCGGCAGGATCTCGGTCCATGCGGCGCTCAACAGCTCTTCCGGCGCCGGATGGCCGTCCACCGCGCAGGCCTCCAGCGAGCACGACTCCGGATAGTTGCCGCGGAAGTGGCTGGTATCCACCACGACACCGCGCGGCACCCCGGGCAGGCCGAGCCGCACGAGGCACCAATCGTGGCCGGGCTCGCGCCGCCGCCGGGTCTCCCAGCCGTCCATCCACTTGCCGACGCCGGTATATTTCCCCTCGATCCACACCGCCTCGCCGGCCTTGAGGAGGTTCTCCTTCGGCGCGAAGAACTCGTCGTTCGCCGCGAGCACGGCCCCACCCACCCGCTCGGCGGCGAGATCCACGAGATCGGTGAAGTCGGTCATCCCCCTCCCCCGGCGAGGAGCGTTCCGCGCGGTGATCCGGCGATCTGCCCATTCTCATGGATGACGTCGCCCCGCAGCAAGGTCCGCCTGACGACGCCGAACAGCCTCCTCCCCTCATAGGGAGTCAGGCTGTGGCGATGGCGGAGCCGCGAACCGTCCACGGTGAAGCTCGCATCGGGATCCCAGATCGCGAAGTCGGCATCGTATCCCGGTGCGATCCGGCCCTTGCGACGGGTGAGCCCAGCGAGCCGGGCCGGAGCGGCGCACATCCACTCCGCCAGGTTCTCGACGGTGAAGCCGCGCCGCCGCGCCTCGGTCCACACGGCCGGCAGCGCGAGCTGGAGCGAAGCGATGCCTCCCCATGCCGCCCGGAAATCTCCGGTGTCGACCTTCTTCATCGCCGGCGGGCTCGGCGAGTGGTCGGTGGCCACGAGATCGAGCACGCCTTCGCGCAGAGCTTCCCACAGGCGCTCGCGGTTCGCGCGCGAGCGGATCGGCGGGGCGCATTTGGTTGCGACGGCGCCGTCGGGGATCTCCTCGGCGGCGAAGGTCAGGTAATGCGGGCAGGTTTCGGCGGTGATCGGCAACCATTCCTCGCGAGCTCTCCGCAGGACCGGCAACACCTCCGCCGAGGAAACGTGGACGATATGGATCCGGCAGCCGTACTCGAAGCAGAGCCGGACCAGCAGCTCGACGGCCTCCACTTCCGCCGCGTCGGGCCGGGACCGCAGATAGCGATCGTACTCGCGAAGGGCTTGCGGATCGGCGCCTTCCCAGACTCCGGCCGCGCCGTCGATCGGACCCGGCAGCTCGGCGTGGACGAGAAGGACGGCACCGCTTCGAGCGAGCACCGGCAGGGCCTCACGCAAATCCGCTTCTCCGACGTGCTGGAACTCCTCGACACCTGAAGGCACCAGAAACGCCTTGAAGCCGAGGACGCCGTCTTCCAGGAGTCCCGCCAGCTCGCCGGCGTTGCCGGGCACGACGCCGCCCCAGAATCCCACGTCCACGCTGCACTGTCCGGCCGCGGCCTCCAGCTTGGCGCGCAGGGCCTCGCGCGTCGTCGTGGCGGGAACGCTGTTGAGAGGCATGTCCACGAGCGTCGTGACGCCCCCGGCGGCCGCGGCCCGCGTGGCGGTCGCGAAGCCTTCCCACTCTGTCCGTCCAGGCTCGTTGACGTGGACGTGCGTATCCACGATCCCCGGCATGATCACCGAGTCGCCGCAGTCGATGAGCGGCGAGCCCGTGCCGGCCTCGTCCACCGGACCGAGGCGCTCGATTTTCTCACCGCGAACATGCACCGTGGCCGGCCGAACGCCTCCGGGGGTTACGACCCGTTGGCTGCGCAGGACGAGATGGGCAGGTTCCATTTACAGGACGTTGTAGGATTTGAGACCCAGGCCATGATCCTACAGGAAGACGCCGCGCCCGCCGCCTCGCACGATCCTCCTCTGCTCCTCCAGGGCGGCACGATCCTCACCCTGGACGCCGGCGCGACGGTGCTGCGCGGCGCCGATCTGCTGATCCGGGAGGGCCGCGTCGCCTCGCTCGGCGCTCCCGAGGTGACTCCGGGCACGCGCGTGCTCGACGTCTCCGGCTGCCTGGTGCTGCCGGGGCTGATCCAGGGCCATCTCCACCTGGGGCAGACGTTCTTCCGCGGGCTGGCCGAGCAGCGGCGGCTGCTCTCCTGGCTGCGTGAGCGGATCTGGCCGCTGGAGGCCGCCCACGACGACGAGAGCGCGTACTGGTGCGGTCTGCTGGGCGCGGCCGAATGCCTGCTCGGCGGCACCACGACGATCCAGGACATCGGCATCGGACCGGGTGCGCGGGGATTGCTCCAGGCCATCGCCGACTCGGGACTGCGCGCCTTTGCCGGCAGTTGTTTGATGGACAGCGGCGAGGGTCTGCCGTCCGCGATGCGCCAGGACACCGACCACGTGCTTGCCGAGACCGAATCTCTGGGCGACCAATTCGCGGGCGCGGCGAACGGGCGTCTGCGCTACGTGCTCAATCCGCGCTTCATCCTCACCTGCTCCGATCCGCTCTGGGAGGGCATCCGCGAGCTGGCGTCGCGCCGCGGCTGGCCGGTTCACACGCACGCCCTGGAGCAGCTCGACGAGACCCTCGCCGTCAAGGAGCTGAAGGGCGGGCGGGACGAGGTCGAGTACTTCGCGGATCAGGGCCTGCTGGCGACCGACCTCCGCCTCGCGCACGGCGTCTGGATCACCCGCGAGCATCTCGACCGCGTGCGCCACGGCCGCTTCAGCGTCGTCCATTGCCCGAGCTCGAACCTCAAGCTCGGCTCGGGCATGGCCGATCTCCTCGCCTTCCGCCGCGCCGGCGTGCCCGTCGGCATCGGCTGCGACGGCGCGGCCTGCAGCAATCACCTCGACAACTTCGAGGAAGTGCGCCTCGCGGCGCTGCTGCAGAAGGTCAAGCACGGTCCGGGCGCCTTCTCGGGCCTCGACGCCCTGCGCCTCGCCACCAACGACGGGGCCCGCGCCTTGGGCCTGCAGGAGGAAGTGGGCACGATCGAGCCCGGCAAGCTGGCCGATCTCGTCGTGCTCTCCACGGACCGGCCCGAGCTGTGGGCCGCGCCGCAGGTGGACCCGCACGATCTCGTCGTCTTCGGAGCCTCCCGCGCCGCCGTCCGGCATGTCCTGGTGGAAGGGCGGCCCCTCGTCGAGAACGGCCGCCTCACCCAGCTCGATCTCGCGGAGATCTACCGCCAATCCGAGCGCTGCCTGGCCGAGCTGATCCGACGATCGGGGGTGGAGCTTTGATCTCGCCGGCGGTGGCGAAGGGCGACGAGCGCGTCTGGCAGGAGGACCTGGAGGTCGTCACACCGTATTACGGCGTCGACGACGTACCGCCGCCGCTGGAGACGCTGCTCTACGCCTGGCAGCACACCCTGGTCGACGTCTCGCCGTATGTTCTGCCGCTGATGGTGGCGGGGGCCGTGGGCTACACCGCGGCGCAGGCGGCGGCGATGATCTCGGCCTGCCTCACGGTGATGGGTCTGGCGACCTTCGCCAACGCCACCTGGGGCAACCGGCTGCCGTCCGTGCTCGGACCCTCGGCCACCGACACCGGAGCCATGGCGACCGCCGGCGCGATCTACGGCGCGCCGGCGATGTGGATGGCCGGCTTCATCGGTGGCCTCTTCGAGATCGTCGTCGGCGTGAGCGGCGTCCTCGTGCCGCTCCGCCGATACCTGCCGCCGTACGTCTGCGGCATCGTGGTGCTGACGATCGGCATCTCGCTCGCCCGGGTGGCCGGCGGCTGGGTGTTCGCCAATCCCGACCCGACGATGCTCGGGCTCGCGGGCGCGGCCGTCCTGTCGATCGTCGTGCTAACGGTGATCGGCCATCGGCTGCGGTTCGGGATCCTCGCGCGCGGCGCCATCTTCTTCAGTCTGATGCTCTTCGGTGTGTTGGTAGCCGGACTTCTCGGGCTCGCGGATTTCTCCGCCCTGGAGCGCGCGCGCTGGTTCGGGCTGCCGCGGCTCTTCGCCTTCGGCGGCCCGGAAAGCCGCCCCCTCCAGGGGGAAAACCTCCCCCTTAGGGGGGGAACCTTCCCCCTCGTGGGGGGAACCGTCCCCCTCAAGGGGGAAAGCCGCCCCCTCGTGGGGGAAAATCTCCCCCTCAAGGGGGGAAACCGCCCCCTCCGGGGTGGACAGGTAGCTGGGAAGGGGAGAACCACCGCCTTCATGCGACTTCGAACGCCACTCGCCGATCTCCTCGGCATCGAAGTCCCGATCCTTCAATCCGGCATGGGGCGCGTAGCTGGGCCTGAGCTGGCGTCGGAAGTCTCGCGCGCCGGCGGTCTCGGCATTCTCGCGGGTCTTCGGCTTGGTGCGGACGAGCTGCGCCGCCAGATCCGCTGTCTCCGCGAGCTGACGGATCGCCCCTTCGGCGTCAACCTCTGGCTTCACCCGGATGTCGAGACGCCGGTGGATGCCGGAATGCTCCCGGAAGCCCTCGTCGAGATCGTCCAGGACACGCTCAACCGGTTCCGCGAGCAGATGGATCTGCCGGCCAGGACGGAGCGTCCAGCGGGCATGCCTGATGTCGTCGACGAGGCCTTCGAGACGATTCTCGACGAAAGGGTGCCCGTCTTCAGCATCGGCCTTGGCGATCCGGGAGCGGAGCGAGTGCGCCGCTGCCACGAGCGAGGTATCAAGGTGATCGCCATGGCCGCGACCGTCGAAGACGCCCGCGCGCTGGCCGCCTCCGGCGTGGACGCCATCGTGGCGCAGGGAGGAGAGGCCGGCGGCCACCGCTCGACCTGGGTGGAGAGGAAGTCTCCGGCGGACGTGGGCACCTTTGCGCTGGTCCCGCAAGTGGTGGACGCCGTCTCGATGCCGGTGATCGCGGCCGGAGGGATCGCCGACGGCCGCGGCCTCCTCGCGGCGCTGGCGCTCGGAGCCGCGGGCGTGATGCTCGGCACCCGCTTCGTGGCCACGCGCGAATCGCAAGCGCCGGAGTTCTGGAAGCGCTCCCTGCTCGAGCGTCAGAGTGAGGAAACCACCCTCACGAATGTCTTCACCGGTCTCCACGCCCGAGCCGTCCGCAACACCTTCGCGGACGAGTACGCGGCCTCCGGAGCGCCGCTGCTGCCGCCGCTCGTCCAATCAAACGCCGCCGAGGACATCTACATGGCAGCCGCCAAACGAGGCGACGGCGAGCACTTCCCGCAGTTCGCGGGTCAGAGCCTCGGGCTCATCCACGATCTGCCGGGAGCGGCGGAGGTGGTGGAGCGGATTGTTGAGGAGGCGCGTGCGGCGATGGCGAAGCTGCCGGAAGGGCTACGAACCTCGTTCAGGTAAGGGTCGGACGCGAATTCGATCGTCGCTCACAACAGCGAAGTTGCCAGACCAATCAATCCCGCTCTCCAGTGCGGCAAGGGCTCGGGCGTTATCGATCTCCGGACTGTCACCCGACAACCGAAACAATACTATGCCGCTCCCAGCAGGCAAACCGAAGCGATAGGCAAGTTCGCCAAAATCCTTGTCGAAGGTCACGACCAGGCGACCGTCACGTTGAGCCGCCTCCAAGACTTCATGGTCACGCGCGCCGCGCATGGTTTCTTTCACGGAAGCCACATCGTGACCGCGTCGACGTAGCTCCTGAATCAGAGGTCTGGGGAAATTCTCGTTCGCAAGGATGCGCACAGTCCCGAAGCTCAACCAGGAAGAGCGTAGACCCGTTCCGAGCGAAGGGTTTCACTCGCATAAGCCAGGCAGGCCTGGATGTCCTCAGGCTTGAGGTGGTCGTACTGATCAACGATCTGCTCCTTGGTGTACCCACGCGCCAGAAGGTCGATGATCAGTTCCACGGAAATCCGCGTTCCCTTGATGACCGGCTTTCCGACCAAGATGTCTGGGTCCACCACGATCCGCTCATGCCAATCCATCACCAGTCCTCCAAAGCACTTCTCCAAGATTATCCCACTTCCGGGGCCGTTCTGCCGCCACCCGCGAAGATCTTCCGCACCGTATCGACCGTATCCGCCTCGGCGGCCGTCTTGTCCTCGCGATAGCGCTTGACGCGGGCGAAGCGGAGGGCCATGCCGCCGGGGTAGTGCGGGCTCTCCTGCACGTCGTTGAAGGCAATCTCGACGACCAGCTCGGGTCGCAGGTAGACGGTCCAGTCATCCGTGCCTATGGCGATCTCCTGGAACTTCTTGGTCTGCCAGGCGAGCATCTCGTCGGTCAATCCCTTGAAGGTCTTGCCGAGCATGACGAAGCCGCCGTTCTCGGGATCGCGGGCGCCGAGGTGGAGGTTGGAGAGCCAGCCCTGGCGCCGGCCGTGGCCCCACTCGGCGGCGAGGACGACGAGGTCCAGCGTGTGCGCGGGCTTGACCTTGAGCCACGAGAAGCCGCGGCGGCCCGCCTCGTAAGGCGCGTCCGTCGCCTTGGCCATGATCCCTTCGTGGCCACGGCTGAGGGCGTCGGCGAAGAAGGCATCGGCCTCCTCGGCGTCGGCGGTGACGATGCGCGGCACGGTCAATGTGGGAGCCGCCTCGCCCAGCGCCGCGAAGCGCTCGCCGGCGGGGCGGTCGATGAGGTCTTCGCCGTCGAGATGGAGGATGTCGAAGAAGAAGGGCGTCAGCGGCAGCTCGCCGCGCAGGCGCGGCACGTCGAGCTTGCGGCCGAAGCGGCGCATGGTGATCTGGAAGGGATGCGGCGCGCCGTCCGGCCGCAGAGCGATCACTTCGCCGTCGAGGAGGAGCTGGCGCACGGGCAGGGCCTGGACGGTCTCCACCAGGTCAGGCACGGCGTGCGTGACGTCGTTGCCGCGGCGGGAGAAGACGCGCACGTCGTCCCCTGCTTTATGGATCTGGACGCGGGCGCCGTCGAGCTTCAGCTCCAGGGCGGCTTCGCCGAGGCGTTCGAGCGCCTCGGAGATGTCCCCCGCCGGCTGCGCGAGCATGGGCTGCAGGGGACGGAAGAGCTGCAGGTGAAAGCGGCCGAGGCCGGCGCGGCCCTCGGTGAGCACCGCGCGCGCCACGGCCGGCAGCTCGCCGGCGAGCATCAGGGCGCGCCGCACCTCGTCGGCCGGCAGCTCGGCCGCGGCGGCGAGGGCCTCCGACATCAAACCGGCGAGCGCGCCCTGCCGCAGCTCGCCGAAGATCAGGCGCACCAGGAAATCCTGCTCGTCGTGGGTGGCGCGGCCGAGGAGGTCAGCCAGAAGGCGCGCCCGCTCCGCCGTCGATCCGGCGCCGCTCACGGAGGCGATGCGTTCGAAGGCCGCGTCTACCTCGCCGAGCGTCAGCGCAGGCTCGGCGGCGGCCGATCCCGGCATGGCGCTCCGCAGGGCGGCGCCGCCGAGGCCGATCCGCCCCTGGCGCAGATGGCCGGAAAGGTAGGCCACGGCGATGTCGATCTCCTCGGGACCGAGACGGCGCAGCAGATCGGCGAGCGCGCCGGTCTTCACCGAGCGCGCTCGGGTCTCCGCGACGCGGCGCGAGGTGGCGACGAGGTCGGCGAGGCGCATCGAGGCGACATGGTATCGCGACCTCACCCCCGGCCCCTCTCCTAAAGGAGAGGGGAGAAAAGCGGGCGGCGCGCTACTTCCTTGGTTTCTTGGCGGTGGCGTAGCCCGCGAGGTTCTGGCGCATCGCCGGGCCGAGGTCCTTATCCATCCACTTGAGGATCTTGTCGTCGATGTCGCTCATGTAGGTTCCGCTGACGGACCGGTGATGGATGGCGGCCACCAGCTCGCCCGTCTGCTTGTCGACCAGCTTCATGTCCCACGTCGCCGTCGCGGAACCCGCCCCCAGGCCGACCATGAACTTGGCCACCCGGTTGCCGGCGTTGACGTCGACGAAGCGGCCCGACAGCACGTAGTCGCCCTCGCTCTTCGAAACCTGGGCATAGTCGCTCAAGGCGTTCGACAGGGAGCCGCGGAGCCAGCCCGACATCGAGCTCGAGAGCTGGAAAGCGCGGGCCGAGTCCTTGCTGTCGACGTCCGCCTTGGCGCTCAGAAAGACCGGATCCGGCCAGTCCTCGACCTGGACGGTCTTGCCCTGCAGGGTGAAGCCCGGCTTGACCCAGAAGTAGTCGAGCTGCTCGGAAGAGCGGAACTCGAGGTCCTGGCCGAACCAGGCCGGATCGAGCAGACCGTTGTCGAGCTTGCCGGCGGCACCGGCGGCCACCGCCGCGGCTGTCAGCAGGCAAAGGAACAGGAACGACGGATATATCGTTCGTTTGGTCATGGTATGCCTCCCAAGTTCTTGTTGAAGCCTAGCAAAATCTTTGTGGCTCCTGCTGATAGTGACCTGCGCTCGGATTTCATGTCGCCTACAATTCCTTAATGGCCTCGGTCGCCCAAGCTGACGACGTCCGCGCCTACTACCACCGCGTCCTGCCCTTCTTCGAACGGGAGCTGGCCGAACGCGGCGACGCGGAGCTATGGACTTGGGCGGCTGGAACGCCTCCGGATTGCCGCGTCCTGGAGTTGGGAGCCGGCACCGGGCGCGCCACGGCCTTCCTCGCCCGCACCGCCGGCCGCGTGGTGGCTCTCGACCTCGCGCCGGAGCTGATCGCCGTCGCCCGGCGGCGGCTCGCCGGCCGCTCGAACGTCGCCCTTCTGATCGCCGATATGCGCGAGGCCGCGTTCCGAGCCAGGTTCGATCTCGTGGCGGCGGTGGACGATCCCTTCGTCCACCTGACCCGGGACGAGGACCGCGACCGCGCGTTCGCCGTCGCCGCCAGGCACCTCGCGCCGGGCGGGCGATTTCTGCTCGACGCGGCGTGGCTCTCGCCGGAGCAGCGGCGGGCGGCGGCTCTCCCGGAGGGCTTGATCCTGGAGCGCTCCGGCCGCGGCGCCCTCGAGGTCCGCGAGACCTGGCGCTGCGATGCCGAGACCCGGGTCTGTTCCGCCTGCTTCGAATACCGCCTGGGGAATAAGCGGGTGGAGCGCGCCTCGTTCCCGGCCCGCCTGTGGTCGACGGGCGAGCTGGAGGAGCGCGCCGGAGCGGCCGGACTCCAGGTCACTCATCTCTGGGGCGACTACGACCGCCGGCCGTGGGACCGGGAGTCCTCGCCTCGCCTGCTCGCCGAGCTGCGGCCTCTCGGCTGACCTCGAATCCGGAAATATCGACGGGCTGCTATGATGGCGCCAAGTCGTGCTCTCTTCCCATCGTTCGCGATCGGCGGCCCTCCTTGGCCTCCTCTCCCTCCTGCTCCTGGGACAGGCACCGGCGCCGTCTGCCGGAGCACCGCCGGCCTCCCTCCTGCCGCTGCCGATGGTGGCGAAGGATCTCGCCGGGCTCGGCTTTGCCGTGACCGCCGGAGCCGCGCCGGGCTTCGTGGACGAGGCGTCCTGCGCCCTCTGTCATCCGAGGATCGCGGAGACCTACCGCGACAAGGGAATGGCGCGCGCCTTCCGGCGTCCGCGGCCGGAGAGCGACATCGAGGACTTCGCGGCACCGCCGTTCGTGCACGCGGCTTCGGGTGAGAGCTTCCAGATCTCGCGGCGCGGCGAGCGGCTCGTCTTCCAGCGCTGGCAGACCGGCCCTGACGGCCAGCCGATCAACGTCTTCGAGACGCCGGTGGACTGGATCCTCGGCTCGGGCGATCACGCGCGCACGTATCTCTATCGGACTCCAGAAGGCGAGCTCTATCAGTTGCCGCTCGCCTGGTACAGCCAGGAGCGGAGCTGGGCCATGGCGCCCGGCTTCGACCGGCCGGATCACGACGGAGTCCTGCGGCGGGTGCGGCGCGAGTGCATCTTCTGTCACACCTCGTATCCCGACGTGCCGGCAGGAGCCGACGCCTACGGCGCTCCCCAAGTCTTCCCGGCGCGGCTCCCCGAAGGCGTAGGCTGCCAGCGCTGCCACGGCCCGGCCGCCGAGCACGTCTGGCTCGCCCTCGGCGGCATCGGCTCCAACGCGGAGATCCGCGCCAGCGTCTTCAATCCGGGACGGCTTCCGGCGCCGCGGCGCGACGAGGTCTGCATGGGGTGCCATCTGCAGCCATCGGTGGCGCTCCCCGGCCTGCGGCGCTTCGGCCGCGGCGACTTCTCCTTCCGTCCCGGCGAGCCGCTCGCGGACTACTTCGTCCAGGTGGACGTCGAGGAAGAGGGCCGCATCGCCGCGGACCGCTTCGAGATCAATCACCATCCTTACCGCCTGCGGCAGAGCCGCTGCTGGATCGCGAGCCGGGGAGCCCTCTCCTGCCTCACCTGTCACGATCCGCACCGCCGCGTGCCTGCTGCCTCGCGGGCCGCGCATTATCGGGCCGCCTGCCTCACCTGCCATCGCTTGGCGGACCTGCAGGCGGGGGCTCACGCGGACACCGCGGATTGCGTCTCCTGTCACATGGCCAAGCGGCGGACGCAGGACGTGGTCCACGTGGTGATGACCGATCACTTCATCCGGCGGCGGCCGGGCGGTCCCGAGCTGCTCACGCCGCTCGCCGAGACCGAGCCGGTGCTGACGGGGGTTCGGCTGTTCGATGCCTCGGCGCCACGGGGGGATCTCGGCGAGATCTACCGCGCCGCCGCCGTATCGCGGATGACCGCCTCCGCGGCGGCCGTGGACCGGCTGGAGAAGCTGCTGGCGGCGGCGCGGCCGGCCGAGCCCGAGCCGTGGCTCGACCTGGCGCAGGGCCAGATCAAGCTCGGCCGCTTCGCCGATGCGGACCGCACGTTATCCGCCTTGATCGAGAGATCCTCGCAGGGCGGGTCGAGCCCCCAGCCCACCGTCCAGACCCGCCCCTACCCTAGTCAAGCACTGGCCCAGGAATGGCTGGCCCTGGCCCGCGCCGGTCAGGGAAAGGCGGACGAGGCGATCGAGATCCTCGCGCAGATCTCGGGGACCGGCGCGGACCGGATCGATGCCGAGTACAACCTCGGCCGGCTGCTCGCGTTCCACAATCGTCCTCAGGAAGCCGAAGAGCATCTGGCGCGAGCCGTCGCCGCCCGGCCCAACCTCGTCGCGGCCTGGTACAACCTCGGCGAGGTCCGCGCCTCGCTCGGCTTCACGGAAAACGCCCTCGGCTGTTGGCGGCACGCCCTGGAGATCGATCCCACCCACACCGCCTCGTATCTCGCGCTGGCAAGGACTCTCCTCGCCCGCGGCGATCGGGCCGGCGCGCTGCGCTGGCTGCGCCACGGCGTGAAAACCGCCGCGCGGGCGGACGAGGTGGCGTCAGTGCTGCGGGAGGTGGAAAACGCGCCGGTGGTAAACTCAGGACGGCCCTGACCAGATGGAGGAAGGCTAATTATGGCCAAGCCGCAATTCGACTTCAGTCATCTGACACCGGACGAGCGGGTGCAGCTCGCGGACGAGCTCTGGGAAAGCATTTCGGATCAACCGGAAGCGCTGCCCCTCACCGCGGCTCAGGCCGAAGAGCTCGACCGTCGGGTTGAAGCCTACCGAAGGGATCAGAATTCAGGGCAACCCTGGAGGGAGGCCCTGGAAGAGATCGAGAAGAATCGCTCGTGACCCCGCTCCTTCTCCGGCCGGAAGCTCGAGCTGACATCGAGAAGGCCCGAGCTTGGTACGAAGGCCAAAGACCAGGGTTGGGAGGCAAATTTCTTGTGGCAGCTCGTGAGACCCTGGCAGAAATCGAGAGCCTTCCTCGACGGTTCCCGCGCGTTCGCGGCGAGATTCGACGGGCAACTTTAAAGGTCTTCCCGGCAAGAGCTGACGGAATTGACTCATTGGCTCGTCCATGGTGCCCGGCGCTTAGCCGACTGCTGAGGCCCGATTGACGCTGTTAGGATCGAGGCCTAGAATTCCTACGTTCTATAGAATGAAGAACATAAGTCGCGATTCTAGCTTATGCGGGCCCCGCCGGTAAGCACTCCGGAGCGGGCTGGTAAAGACTGGATAAGATCAGTGCGAGGTTAGGCACCCATGAAGCGCAGCGAGCTGTGGACTGTAATAGGGGTCGTCGCCTCCCTGATTGGGATCATCACGTTCTTGACTGGCAAGCAATCGATTCATGAGTTCCTCGCCGATTCGCCTCCTTCGACGCAGCCTGAGGGATCAGTTCAACAGTCGCCACCGGTTCTCGACCCTGCCACCAACAAATTACGATCGATTACGCCGATGCCGTCTCGCCGCGCGGTTACGGATCCCAAGGAAGTTATTCTTCACACGACAGCTGGAATCATCAAGCTGCGCCTGCTTGCCGATCGCTCGCCGGAACATGTCGCGCGTTTCGCTGCTCTCGCCGGAGAGGGCTTCTATGACGCGGTACAGTTTCGGAGAGTTGTGCCTGGCGTCCTAGTCGAAGCAAACTATCGCTCCGATAATCCTCTTGGTTCTTACCAACGTCCCGAGTTGTCTGATTTCTCGTTCCGACGCGGCCTTGTGGGAATGTCTACGAGCGGCAATCCCCTCCGTGAGGGCTGGCAGTTCTTTATCCTAACTGGCGATGCGCCGTACCTGAACGGTATGTACACTCCTCTCGCCGAGGTTCAAGAAGGCATGGAGGTCGTTGACAGGATCGCTCAAGCGGGAAGCTCAGGTAGATGGCAGTGGATATTGTCGGTCGATGTGCGGTAGAACGCCTAGCACAGCTCCCTGCACTGGACGGCTAGCCTGGATTATTCATGAAAGTCGAGTCCAAAACGATGGCCACCGGCCCCAAGATCTGTGGTATCAAGATGTTGCGAGCAAATAAGACACCCAGATCTCGGAGGAGCGATGGCCACACAGTGTTCTATCCCGTTCGGCTTCCAGTTTCAACCCCGCATCGTCCTCGACTTCGAGGGCGGCGCCCTCAGTAGCGATGCCGGCCTGATCGTGTTGCGCGAGTTGGA
>JBKPTH010000065.1:0-34215 GCA_046765915.1 Acidobacteriota bacterium
CTCCATTGCCGGCTCTGCCGGAGGTCAAGACTGCGCCGCAATCCAGTTTCCGATCACCCAACCCCCGCAAGACGGCCGTAAAGCCGTCATTCAGGAGAAACCCGGACGTAGAAATGACTTTCATGAATAATCCAGGCTAAGCCTCTGAAAAGAGACTTCACCATCACAGTCTCCAGCTCTCGAGACAATAAGCCAGTGAGGTTCGTGAAGACTGCTTTGCTTACGTCGGTGGAGGATTTTGGATCTAGATTGTACACAACCTTCACGCCTCGGGTCTTAAGGTCAAACGGTAGTGCTTCTGGATCCCCATAATGACGATTGAGAACAGTGATTATCCTATCGCCGCCGACAGCGCGAAGAGCGTATCCATATTCAATCAATACATTCGGGTTTGACGTGCTCCTTTCACCTCTATACGTACCACAGATAGTCAGATCGCCAACAAACACCGCACACCTATCTACCTTAGCGAGAATGGCTTCGAATATCACAGGACTGCCCGGAACACCTCGGGTAGCCTCATCCACTTCGAGATCCCACTCGAGTTTTTTGGTTGCTTCGCTTAAGGCGTCCCGAATAAGATATCGGTTGCTATCTTCTATAGTATCGGACTGCCAAGAGTAGAAAACCTGCTGCTTCATCTGATGACCAACTTTCTGAGGAGATGCTCAGGTCTCAAGTTTTGCGCTTTCGACGCAACGAGCCCGCGTAGCTCGGAAGCAATATAACTCGCGCTCACTGGCAAGGTAAGGAGAGATACGTCTTGGCACACGCCTTGGCCAAGCGCATGATGTGCTCGAGCTGCAGATAGTGCTCCAGCTCCGAGGTTTCCTCCGCCGTCAGACGGCCGGCCTTCTCACGTGCGATGAGCTCGGCAACTCGCGCCTTCGCAGACGCGGAGGGTCGAAAGGCGATGACTTTGCTTGGGTTCTCCGCCGCGATGAAATCGACGACTTCTTCGTAGGCCCGGGTAACCTTCATTTTGCGCCCTCCCTCCCTGGACAGTATACGCTGAATCGCCATGGACGGCTTCACGACGATCCAGGTGCAAGCGACCAGGACAGTCACCGCGGCTTGCGGTCGCGGAGCCGCTTGGGCTCGTAGTCGTCATAGTACTCAACCCGGCCGACCCAATCGAGGATCTCCCGTCGCTTGCGGGCCTGGACGTACTCGCGGAGGGCGGCGGTCACCGCTTCCTTCTTTGTCCGATGGTTCCCCACCTTTACAGCCTCGGCGATCAGAGAATCGTCGAGAGCTAGATTCGTCGGCATCTCAGCGTCTCCTCGATACAGTCTGCACATATCGATGCGCGGGATCAACCCGCGGCGATATGGCTGCGATGGTGAAGGGCGAAGTGACGGAGCTGCTCGAGTAGACCGGCACGGCCCACCAAGCAGGCGCTCGACACACGGAGGCCGAGTGGCGGAGCTGGTACAATTCATACCTGAGGCGGAATGCTCCCACTGCTGTGGAGAGGACCATGACGACCCCGATCTCCCTGCCCGAATGAAGGAGGTCAAACGTGCAAACGCATGAACAACTCGTCAAGAAGCTGATGCGCCGTCCCGGCGTCCGAGCCGAGGTCGAGCGCATTGAACGGGAGGAAACTGGTCTGCTGGATGCTCTGCTGAAAGCGCGCCAGGAGGCCGGCCTTACCCAAGCACAGGTTGCAGAGCGCATGGGAACCCAGGCTCCTGCGGTGGCGCGCTTGGAACGCGCCTTGGCCACGGGAAAGCATTCGCCATCGATCGCAACCTTGCGCAAGTACGTCAAGGCATGCGGCAAGCGCCTGGTTGTCCACGTCGCGTGAGCCCGGCTCATACCGACTGGCACCTTCTCCCGGAGCGCGATTCCGACGAAGCCTTGATCCTCAATCCAGCGGAGGACGCTGGGTGGAGATGATGGGCTTTCCATTGCCCGCCTCCGTGCCTGTGAGGACGTGCCAGGCTCGCATGAGATCGACTCTCTCCTTGCCCCAGCTCCACTCGAAGGAATCGCCCAGATTGGAGATCGAGTCCTCGTCGAGAGCCCAACTGGTCAACACGTTGTAGCTCTCCCTGGAGATGAGGTCCCACTGGATGATGGCGATGCGATCGCCGTACTCCCGGCCCAGGGCCTCGAACATCAGGCGGTGGAGGCGCTGACCGACCGGCCCCTGGTCGCCGATGGTGCTCCAGAGGTTGTTGAGGCTCTGCTCCAGGTTGGGATAGACCGGCATCTTGCTAGCCTCCACGACCAGGAGCAGCACTCCGCGCCTCTTGAGTTCCGCGAGCTTCTCGGGTTCGTCGGGCGTGAGCAGATGGTAGAGCGACCACATCCCCGAATTGCTCAGGGCACCGCCGTCGGTCAATTGGACCTGCTTTTCCCGCAGCTCGTTATCTTTGGGATTGAAGAACAGAGGCTTGGTTGTCTTGATGCGGACCAGGGGGAAGCCGAAGGGGAAGTTCGCTGAGGCGCGCACCGCCTGCGAGAGCCTGGGATCGAAGCCCGGGAGCAGATCGTCCAGGGCGTAGATGCCGTCGCGGTAGTACACCCAGGTGGGGGGATCGTCCTCGTCGGTTCGGATCGTGGAATCCACTTTCCTGTAGGCCGACCGTTGGAGGTCCCTGGCCTCTTCCTCCATTTCAGTCCAGGTGTAGAGATTTCTCTTCAGAGGACTGAGGACCAGATCGTGCCCGTCCAGCGTGGTGCTGTTGAACAGGGGGATCGGGAATGGCGGGTCTTGGGATGCTCCTCGCTGCTGGCGCCAGACCGCGGCGAGTTCGCCGAGGCTGTGCTCGCCGAGCGCAACCTCCTCCTTTTCCCAGGTCGCCTCGATCGACTCTCCCCGGGTCATCATGGGGATCAGGGCTCCCATCAGGGTGGGGAAAAGGAAGTCCTGGCCCAGATCCTTGTCGAAGTCGGCGAGAGCGGCGACGCGCGCCTGCTGGTGGTAGCGGTTGTTGCCTAGATCCAGGAGCCGCGCGACGTAGGCGGCATTGGCGAGGGTTCCCCCGGAGACGCTGCTGATGGCCTGGAGCTGCCTGGCGATCTCCGGGCGCTCCTCGTTGAGCCGCTTCAGAGTCAGCCCCGTATAGATGGCGGCCCGGGAGCCCCCTCCGGAAGCGGCAAGAACCACGACCGGGCCCGACCCCGGCCACGGCCATTCGGCGACGGTGAGCCGATCCCATCGCTTCCCTTGTCCCTGGTCACGCCAAGCCGCCTTGTCATGAGTGTGCCAGCCCACGGCGTTCGCTCCGGCCAGTACGAGGAAGAAAATCCCCAAGACCAGCCGAAGCGTGCTCTCGCGGTCGAGAAACCAGCCGTAGAAGTACCCGACCGCAGCCAGGAGGAAGGCGACGATGAAGAACCCGCGGCCCCAGCCGAGGAGCAGGAAGACGAGACCGCCGAGGGAAGCCACGAGCATCAGGAACCGCACCGGTTGTGGATCGAGGTACTCCCATAGATCGACGATGTGAGCCACGATCAGGACGGCATAGCAGAGGCTCAGGACCATGAAGACCGTCAGGCTTGACCCGCTCGCGCCGAGATAGCTTTTCTTGTGCAGCCCGTAAATCAGGCCGAACGCGGCGAACCACCAGAGGGCGTAGACGGAGAGCTTGACCGCCTGTCCCTTGACGATCTCCCGGCGCAGATCGCTCCGCCGGGGCCAGCGGTTGATCAGCCTCCCGGGCTCCAGGGCCTGGCGGCGGAAGCTGCGGAAGGCAGAGCCCGAGATGTCCCAGAACGGGACCTTGGGAGGGGTTTGGAGGCGCAGCGCACGGGTCCATACCCGGGAGATGGCGAGCGGCACCAGCAGCAGCGCGAGCGGAAGCACGAACCCTGGCAGGTTGTAGTAGATCTCGTTGTGCAGCAGGGAATTGACCGCCTCCACCTTGAGCGTCACCGCCAGCAGGATCAGGAAACCCCAGATCAGCGCCAAGTTCTTACGGAAATAGCCATAGACGTCGGGGAGCCAGTGCAGCGCGATCTTGCCGATCACGCCTTCGGTCCGGGATTTCTCCAGGAATTCCTCGAAACTCTTCCGGAGCTCGGCGACCTGATCCTGGGCGGCGAGGTTGTTCCACAGCTCGTGGAGGCCGAGAGCCTCGCGGATCTTCTCGGTCTCCTGCTTCGGTTTGCTCGGGGTAATGACGCTGCTGATCAGCGATTGGACCTGCTCGATGGCAAAGGGTCGGTACCCGTTGACCGCCACCTCCGCCTTCTGGCGCGTCGTGTCGTAGAGCAAGCCTAGGAAGAACAGGGCCTGATGGCTGATGTCCCTCGCCCTACGGACGAAGACGCGGTGGCGGCGAAGGAACTGGTCTTCATCATTGGGATAGAGGGGAGCACTGTCCTCCACCGGGTCGGTTCGGGCAATCATGGGAGGGCCTCCGGATCTTTCTTGTAGTTTTCAACAGCTTACCATTCCTTAGGAAGAGACGGACGCGCGCCGAGGTTTCCTGAGCCCGGCACCCGGATTGACAAGATAGGTTCACGCGTTCGAGAGCTATTGAAACGAAGTGGCCAGGCCGGACTGCCCTGCTGCACGGCCACCGTTCTATCGACTTCGCTCGAGCATCCTGCTACCATCCGCGAAATTCCTTGATCTGCCCGCCTTAGCGGGATGGGGGGTGACCCGATGCAGTCCTCTCAGGCTGTGCGTCTTGTCTCTCGTCTGGCCGCAACCGGCGTCCTGGTCTTCGCCGCGCTGAGCTTCGCCGAGGGCGCACAGCCGCCTTCAAAGCCGCCCTCCAAGGCTCCTGCAAAGCCGCCTTCCAAGGCTCCTTCGAAGCCGGCTGCGAGCCCGGCTGCGAAGCCTCCTTTCGAGACCACCGAGGACCGGCCGCGCTGCACCAACTACAACCCCAAGCGCCAGGCTCTCTTCGGCACCACGCACCTGCACACCGGCCTCTCCTTCGACGCCAGCATCCGCTTCGTCGACTACGCGAGCGGCAACGATCCCCGCGGCGCCTACCGTTTCGCCCAGGGCAAGGCGCCGATCAGCATTCCCGAGCCTTCGGGCCTGCAGCCCAAGCGGCGCGCCTCCTGCAACGACCCGGCGACCGAGCCCGCCGGCGGCGGCCCGAGCCGCACTCCCTGCATCGACCAGCCGCTCGACTGGGGCGCCGTGACCGACCACTCCGAGCACTTCGGCGTGATGGGTTTCTGCAAGGGTTTCCTCGGCAAGGACCTGCCCGAGAGCCTGTCGATGGAGTGCCGGATGATCAACGGCTTCTTCTACGAGCCGCTGCGGGCCCTGAACCCGGTGCTGGGGAAGAGCCTGGCGGCGAACGCGTTCACCCAGCTCACCATCATGAACGACGGCGCGATCAGCAAGAACACCAACCTCCCGGTGTGCAACAACAATCCGGAGCTGTGCGCCAAGGCCGAGCTGGAGGTGTGGGGCGAGATCCAGAAGGCCGCCGAGGAGGCCTACGACCGCAGCAGCGAGTGCAAGTTCACCAGCTTCGTGGCCTACGAGAACACCTCGACGCCCCTGCTCAACAACTGGCACCGCAACGTGATCTTCCGCAACGACCGTGTGGTCAAGAAGCCGGTCAACGCCATCGACATGGCGGTGGTGGTCAACAAGGACCCCACCAAGGAGCCGATCGACACCCTGCTCGCCATCGTGCCCGACGAGCCGCGGGTGTGGCCGGTGCCGCCGGGCACCAAGGTCAACCACCCGCTGCCGCAGCCCTTCTGGAACAAGCTGGAGGAGGACTGCACGAAGGGCAAGAACGTCACCGGGGGCAAGGCCCGCCGCTGCGACTTCATCACCATCCCGCACAACTCGAACCTCGGCGGCGGCGGCAAGGAGTTCCCGCCCATGTTCCTCGACCCCTACAACACCGACGACGCCAAGCGGCACCAGCAGATGGAGCCCCTGGTCGAGATCTACCAGGACAAGGGCGCCAGCGAATGCCGCTACGATCCGCGCTTCCTCGCCGGCACGAAAACCATCGACGAGTACTGCGCCTTCGAGATCCTCGACGGCAAGACCCTGGGCTCGGCTTCGGGCGTCGGCTCGGGGGGCTCCAGCAGCGGTCCGGCTGCGCCCGACACCTGGGGGGACCGCGCCTACGTGCGCAACGTCTGGAAGGACGGCATCCAGTACGCCGCGAAGGGGACTTACGGCGGCATCAACCCGTTCAAGATGGGGGTGGTTTCCGCTTCCGACTCGCACACCGGCGTGATGGGCTGGCATCCGGAGACCGACCAGTGGCCGGGACACCTCGGCATCGACGACGCCTACCCGATGGCGGAGGCCTCGACGATCCAGAACGGCACCGGCGGCCCGTCTGTGGTATGGGCCGAGGAGAACACCCGCGACTCGATCTTCGAAGCGCTCAAGCGCAAGGAGACCTACGGCACGAGCGGCCCGCGGATGAAGGTGCGCTTCTTCGGCGGCTGGAACTATCCGGCGGACGCCTGCGGCAAGGACTTCGTCGACATCGGCTATCAGGGCGGCGTGCCCATGGGCGGCGATCTGCCCGCCCGCACCGTCAGGGACAGCGCCCCCACCTTCATCACCTACGCCACCTGGGACGACCAG
Source organism: Acidobacteriota bacterium (assembly GCA_046765915.1). GTDB lineage: Bacteria > Acidobacteriota > Thermoanaerobaculia > Multivoradales > UBA5704 > DATARR01. Next base: position 6,539 of record JBKPTH010000065.1, read on the forward strand.
ATCAAGACCAAGCTGCAGCAGATCCAGATCATCAAGGGCTGGGTCGATGCGCTGGGCAAAGAGCACGAGCGGGTCTTCACCGTGGCCGGCGACGAGGGCAGCCCGCTCAACCCGCAGGCGGCGATCGATCCCAATACCTGCAAGGCCAAGCCGGACCTCGGCCGCGAGCGTCTCTGCGCGGTCTGGAAGGACCCCTACTTCAATCCCAAGCAGCACGCCTTCTACTACGTGCGCGTGCTGGAGGAGCCGGTCTGCCGCTACAGCACGCTGTGGTGCCGCAAGTGGATCGGCGTCGATCCGCTCAATACCGGCCGGTGCAACGGACAGCTCGCGGACCTCAAGAACAGCAAGTCCCCGGCGGACAACGCCAAGGCGAGCCAGGGCGCCATGTGCTGCTCGAACCAGACCACCAGCACCTTCGTGCAGCCGGTGATCCAGGAACGCGCCTGGACCTCGCCGATCTGGTACGAGCCGGCGGCCGGCGGCAACCTGGCGAAGAAACCCGGCAACAGCCCGGCGAAGAAAGCCGGCGGCAGCAGCCTGGCGAAGAAATGAGTTGGCTCAAGGCTCCGGCGCTGCACATGCTGGCGCTCGGGGCTCTGCTCTTCGGCTTCAGCGAGCTGCGGGGCGGAGCCTTCGTGCCGCACAAGAAGCGCATCGAGGTCCCGGCCTACCGCCTCCAGGCGATGCTGCAGGACTTCGTCGCCGACACCGGCCGCAGGCCCACGCGGCGCGAGTGGGAGCAGATGCTCGACATGCAGATCGACGACGAGGTGCTGTTCCAGTACGCGCTCGCCCTCGGCATGCACGAGAACTCCGCCGCCCAGGCGCGGCTGGCGCAGATCGCCGACTTCGTCGAGGCCAATCCGCATGAATCGACCCAGGCCGGCAAGGCCAAGGCGGCCATGGACCTCGGCCTGCACGAGGGGGATCTCGTGGTGCGGCGCATCCTCGTCGACAGCGCCAGGCGGCTGATCCGCAGCGTCGTGCTGCTGCAGAAGCCGACGCCGGAGATCGTCGAGCGCTTCTACGCCGCCCATGCCGCGGAATTTACGCGGCCGGCGCGCATCCGCATCTCGCAGGTCGCGATCAACGGCTTCCGGTGGCCGGACGCGGAGGAAAGGGCCCGCCGGCTGCTGGCGCGGATCCGGGCGGAGAAGCTCGGCCTCGAGGCGGCGCTGGCGCTCGCCGACGAGACGCCGGCGCCGGTACACTTCGAGCTGCTGACCGAGCAGGGCCTGCGGTCGGAGCTCGGCGGTGATTTCGCCACCGCGGTGATGGCGCTGCGGCCCGGAAGCTGGTCGGAGCCGATCCCCTCGGACTACGGGTACCACCTGGTCTGGGTTCATGAATTCCAGGAGGCCCGCGTTCTGCCGCTCGAATCCGTGCGGGACCAGGTCGAACAGGCGGTGCTCCAGAAGCTGGCCGACGATTGGCTCAAGCTGCGGCTGCGCGAGTTGCGCGCCGAATTCGAGATCGTCGTGCCGGGAGGAAGCGTTTCATGACGAGTCGATCGCCGCTCCGCCTGCTCGTGTGGACTCTCCTCATCGCCTTCGGCGTCCTCGCGGCGGCCGCTCCGGCGCGGGCCCACCAGTTCGCGCCCGCCCTGCTGGAGATCAAGGAGCTTTCGGCCGCCGAGTCCGCGGTGAGGTGGAAGCAGCCGGCGGTCCGGGTGCAGGGCAGCCAGTTGCGTCCGGTGTTGCCGGTCGAGTGTGAAGGCATCGGCGATCCGGTGGTGCAGAAGGAGGGCTCCGGCATCCGCGCCCGCTGGCGGATTCGGTGTCCGGGAGGCCTGGCGGGCAAGTCGGTGGGAGTCGAGGGCATCGCCGGCAGCCAGGCCGACGTGCTCCTGCGCATCACCCTGCGCGACGGCCGCCGGCTCCGGCACGTGCTCAAGGCCGAAGCGCCCAGCTTCAGGATCGACGCCGACAGCAGCCATACCGGGGTCTTCAAGGACTACGCCGCGCTGGGAGTCGAGCACATCCTGCTCGGCTGGGATCATCTCCTCTTCGTGCTCGCCCTGGTGCTTCTCGTCGGCTGGGGACGATCGTTGGCGTGGACGATCACCTCCTTCACCGCCGGCCACAGCGTCACGCTCGCCCTGGCGGCGCTGGGAGTGGTGCACGTGCCGCAAGCCCCGATAGAGGCCGCCATCGCGCTCAGCATCTACTTCTTGGCGGTCGAGCTCACCAGCGCGCACAAAGGCGAACGGACGCTGACGCAGAGAGCCCCCTGGGCGGTCGCCGCCGGCTTCGGCCTGGTGCACGGCCTTGGCTTTGCCGGAGCCCTGGCCGAAGTCGGCCTGCCCACGGCGGAGATCCCGCTGGCGCTCTTCTCCTTCAACGTCGGGATCGAGCTGGGCCAGCTCGCCTTCGTCGGCGCCGTGCTCCTCGTCGCCGCGGCGCTCCGTAAGGTCCCCGTCGCCTGGCCGCAATGGGCCAAGGCCGTACCGGCCTACGGAATCGGCACGATGGCCGCTTTCTGGTTTTTGCAGAGGGCCGTCGGGCTGATGTGATCAGCGCTGTCTGCCCGGCTGCGAGTGGCGGTCCTTCGCCACCTCCGTTAGAGTTCAATGGGAGCCCATGGAAGATGCACATCGCTCTTGAATTGCCGGAAGACATCGCGAAGCACCTGGAGAATGCTTGGCGCGATGTCCCACGTGGCACCCTCGAAGCGGTAGCCGTCGAGGGTTATCGTGACGGAGCGCTCACGCGCGACCAGGTCGGTCGGCTCCTGGGCCTGTCGTTCTGGGCGACGGAGGCGTTTCTCAAGGAACGCCAGGCGTTTCTTGCATACACGGAGGAGGACTTCGAGCAAGATCGTAAGGACCTCGATCGCCTCGTGCTTCGATGACGGTCATCTCGAACACCTCTCCTCTGAACTACCTCGCGCTCATCGACCTCCAAGACCTCTTGCCAGCTCTCTTCGGTCGTGTCTTGATCCCGGATGCTGTCTGGCGCGAGCTCGATTCACCAGCGGCACCTCAGCCTGTGAAGGATTGGCTCGGCACCTCGCCAAGCTGGTTGGATCGCAGTCGTATCTCAGGTTTCTCGTGATCTGCAGCACCTTGATCCGGGCCGCCGCCTTGTTCCTTGACGTAGGGCCGGCCGTGCCATACCATGATTCAAATGCTTTCGGGATAGCAGGATAGCTGATTGGCTATTTTCAACTTCCCTTCTTTGGGAGCGTTCCAGCACACGAGTTGCTCGCTCCAAGAAAGGAGGCTCACATGCGTGCATGGCCGTTGCTTCCGGCATTCTGCCTGGTTGCTTTCAGTGCTTTCGGCGCAGGGACCCTGCTGGCCCAGCGCGAGATCGAGGAGACTCCCGTAACCGGAGCCGGCCAAGGCGTTGTCTGGAGCGCAAAGCTCACCCGCTTCCAAAAGCGCGACGAGGGATCCAGTCCGGCATGGTCAACGCCCGCATGGAGAGTCAAGCTACAGATCTCCAACTACACTAAAGCCAAGGTGGAATTGGGTGGGCTGCTGGCCGTCATCGAACCCGCAGACGGTCACGATGAGTACGCGTCGGTCTACATCGCCCTTCATTCCGAGACGGAGGGCCCCAGCCTCAAAATGGTGGAAGAGCGCTATGGGTTCCAATGGGGCGTTGACGTCCAAGGAACGCTGGGGTTGTGGCCCATCGGCCGCGTGGCGAGCGGAATGAGCGCGAACGACCGGTTCGCGCTCATGTTCCGAAGTCCCGGCGAATACAACTTTGTGGGAGGCGGTTTTGGAAGCGTTTCGCCCCGCTCGAAGCGGGAGATCACCGAGGAGGTGCTGTTTCCGATTGGCGTGAAGACCGGAAGCAGCCGGGTCGTGGTGGTCGCACCGAGCTATCGAGTGGGTACTGGATCGACCATCCAGCAGCAGATCTTCTCCTTCGACGCCACCGGCTTCGATCTCAGCAAGGCACCGTCGGCTGAACAGGACTTCAAGGAACCGAAAGCAACGTCGGTCACCCGAACGGTGGCGAGCCTGACGGCGACCGCGGAGTCGTCTTCGGAGCCGGTCTGGATGCGACTCTTGGCCTTGAGTTTGTTGGCCGATACAAATCTCCAGGCGGCGGAACCCGTGCTGCTGCGTTTCGCCGCTGACAAGACCCAGGAGCAGATTCAGCTTTCCGCAGTGGCGAACTTGGGGGCGTGGAAGTCGAAGGCCGCGGTCGCCCCCCTGACCGCCCTCCTTGGAACGGCAGGGGATGCCGTCAAAGCCATGGCGGTCCAAGCCCTCGGCGAGATTGGAGACCCGGCCGCCACTCCGGCCGTGCGGCCGCTATTGAACGACACGAAAATGAAGCCCTTTGCCGTCGAAGCGCTGGGGAAGCTCAAGGATGAGGAGTCGGTCCCATTTCTTCTCGCCGACATCCGCAAAGGCACGAGCGAGGATTCAATTCCGGCGTCCGAAAGCCTCGGGCTCATCGCCAGTGAAGCCGCGGTCAACGGATTGGTCGCCATTGCTTCAGACCAGGAAGCCGTCCAGTTCGCCCGCATTCGAGCGTTTGTGGCCTTGACGACAATCGGGAGCCCAAAGGCTCTGGCGCCTGCCGCGGCCGTGCTCGCCGACAAGAAGGAGGAGCGCATTCATTTCCAAGCGGTCGGTATGCTTGCCGCCCTTGTGAAGCAGGGCAATGCCGAAGCGCGTGCTGCGCTGACCAAGTACGCTGAAGAGCCTGGTGGAGTCGCAAGATATCAGGCGCGGCAAGCGCTCGGACTAAACCAGTAGGCCGTCAGCCTATCGGTTTCAGGATCGGTCGGTCGGGCTCACCCATCAGGGATTCTCATGGAGGGAGTCTCGCGGTCCAGGATCGCAAACGAGTGGAGACCAACCGCCGCTTCCGGGCTCATCTGAAGGAGCCCCCGAAATAAGGTAGATCTCGATCGGGATGGGCTGAGCTCTGCTAGAATCTGACCCACAGCGTTCAGGCTGAGGCACCTTGCTCGACAGGAGCCTCCGCCGAAGCGAACGCGAGGACTAACCCTATGGCCACCGCCTTGACCTACCTCGAAAGCCTCGCACGGGAGCTCCGCAAGCCGAAATAAGTGCCAGTCGATTCCCGAAGAGCACGTAGTGGACGTCAGGGTTTTGGCCGTAACTCTTGGTCTCACAAGGCTTGTTGGCCCTCGTCTTGCCTGGAATCAGCCCGGATCTCGATCGGGATGGGCCGAGCTCTGCTAGAATTTGACCCACAGCGTTCAGGCTGAGGTACCTTGCTCGTCAGGAGCCTCCGCCGGAAGCGAACGCGAGGACCAACCCCATGGCCACCGCCTTGACCTACCTCGAAAGCCTCGCACGGGAGCTCCACAAGCCGGAAGCCGAGGTCATGACCATGGCCTTCGAAGCAGGACTCCGCCAGCTTTGGCGCGAGCGCACCCTAGGGCTGTATCTGCGGGGAGAGATTCCCCGGGAGCAGGCGATCGAGCGCGTCGGAATCGACTGGGTGGAGCTGGCGGACCAACAACACGCCGCGATGACCGAGGATTTGGCGTGGGCACGGGGCGATTAGCCGCGGTCGCGGACACTGGCCCACTGATCCATCTCGCAGAAATCAAATGTCTGAAGTTGCTCGCAACTTTTGCGGAGCTTCATATCCCTGAGGGCGTCTGGCGGGAGGCAGATCGGCCAGCAGCGATCCGAGAACAGCTCACCTTCGCGAAGCGGCATGCTCTCGACCAAGAGGCGGTCGCAAGATTCACGCTACAGCATGGGCTGAGCAAGCTTCAAGCGGGAGAGCGCGAGAGCCTCTTGCTCTGCTCGCAGCTTGCGGTCGAAGTGCTTCTGACCGATGACCTCACAGTACGGCGAGCCGCCAAGGCCTTGGGGTTAATTCCGGTCGGCTCTTTGGGCGTCATCGCGAGAGCACACCGGATGGGCCGGATCAGTCTTGACGCCGCAGAGCGCCATCTCACGGAGCTCCAGACGGTGAGCAGCCTGTTCGTCACACAAGCTATCGTGGATCTGGCGATCGAGCGTCTGCGGTCATGAAGATCCCGAGAAGAGCGGGTAGAGTCGGCCATCTCACGCGCGCCGAACCGTCGCGCGCAGGCCTTCCACGAGGTCGGGCGGCGTCTTGGTCCAATCGCAGTCGAAGCTCTGGGGCGGCAGGGTCCAGTCGTAGCCGCGCAGGAGCACGACCGTGAACACGGCCATGAAGTAGGTGGCGAAATCGAGCCCGGGGCAGCGGTGCCCGAGCGCCGGGCCGGCTCCCTGCGGCACGAAGGCGTGCTCGTGGCGCTTGTCCTCCGCCCGCTCCGGGGAAAATCGGTCGGGATCGAAGCGCTCCGGCTTGGTGAAGACGCTCTGCGAGTTGTGGGTCGGCAGGACGGCTCACCGCTGCCCGGGTTCGTGCAGTCGGATAGGAAGGTGCTTGGCGTATCCGGGAAAGTCCGGGTCGGTTGTGAAGATGGGCACGTCGTAGCGGTGGGCCATGGCGCAGATCAGCATGTCGATGTGGGACCCGGCGACCCCGTGGGATCGACAGAGATTGAAGAACCGCGCTGCCTGGACGAAGTCGCCCGGGAGGGTCGGCAGGTAGCGGAAAGACGAGAGCTTCTCGTGGAGTGCCTCGAAGACCTCAGCCTCGCGGATCCCCGATAGAACCTCCTGATGTACTGGACCGATCAGAGCCGCTCGTCCGGAGCTGACGAGGTCCGCCCATTCTTCGACCAGACCCTTCTCTTCGGGAGAGAGCTTGTGAGCTCGCCGCCGCAAGGCGAGCGACCAGATGGTGGTGTCGACGAGGACGGTCACCGCGGCTTGCGGTCACGGAGCCGCTTGGGCTCGTAGTCATCGTAGTAGTCAACCCGCCCGACCCAGTCGAGGATCTCCCGTCGCTTGCGGGCCTGGACGTACTCGCGGAGGGCGGCGGTCACCGCTTCCTTCTTGGTTCGATGGTTCCCCACTTTTACCGCCTCGGCGATCAGAGAGTCATCGAGAGCTAGATTCGTCGGCATCTCAGCGCCTCCTCGAAACAGTCTACACATTTCGATGTGTGGGATCAACCGGCGATCCTGTCGCGCGCAGGGAGCTCGGCCCATCCCGATCGAGATCCGGGCTGATTCCAGGCAAGAAGGCCCGCGATGACCGAGGATCTGGCGTGGGCACGGGCTCAAACGCCAGTCAAGAGAAAGTCGACGGCGGCGATGATCTCAAAGCGGTGTTGATCGACTCGGGTCACCGGAACTCCCAACTCGCTCTTAGGAATCCCTGCCATTTGAGGTGTCAGCAAAACGAAGCTCTCTCCTTCGATCTCGATGATGGGCATCAACGCCCGCAGAGTCTTGCCTCTCATCGCGGAGAGCGGGCAGAGAGGAATCACAACCCGGGTTTCCAAGTCATCTAACAGGTCATTTTGAATATCGAGCAGAAAGGGTACGGCCGAGCGAGTCTGGGGATTCTTGTTCCAGCAGACTGTGAATTGTGCCATCAAAAGCCCCGCAAGCCGGCGCTGAACACGCCATGTTGCGAGACATGCTGGTTGTAGGTCTCGATCGCCTCTCGATTCTCCTCCAACCAGGTTTCGCGCTGCCTTCTGTAGACTTCTAGAGCCAGCGCTTCCTCCAGAGTGGCGTCGAGGTTCACGCCAAGCTCGTGGGCCTTCTCCAAGAGATCACTGTTCACGGTGAGCCGGGTAGGCTCTTTGGTGGCGTCCCGGTCGTAAAGGACGTGGTCGGTCGCTGCGATCTTGCGGGCTTCCATAGATAGGAGTATATCCTGAGAAACCTTGGCATGCCGCCCCAGGTTAGATCAGGTCGCGCGCCGGACCGTCGCGCGCAGTCCCTCCACCAAGTCAGGCGGCGTCTTGGTCCAATCGCAGTCGAAGCTCTGGGGCGGCAGGGTCCAGTCGTAGCCGCGCAGGAGCACGACCGTGAACACGGCCATGAAGTAGGTGGCGAAATCGAGCCCGGGGCAGCGGTGCCCGAGTGGCGGGCCGGCTCCCTGCGGCACGAAGGCGTGCTCGTGGCGCTTGTCCTCCGCCCGCTCCGGCGAAAACCGGTCGGGATCGAATCGCTCCGGCTCGGTGAAGGCGCTCTGCGAGTTGTGGGTCGGCAGAGGCGCCCACAGCACCATCCATCCAGCCGGGATGGTCACCCGATCGATCTCGAACGACGATTTCGCCTTGCCGAAGATGGCCGGGATGATGGGACAGAGCCGCTTCACCTCCATGAGGACCTGCCGGAGGTACGGCATCGCGGTGAGAGACTCCAGCGTCAGCGCGCCGGCAGGCACGAGCCGCTCGATCTCTTCCCGCAGCCGCGCCCGGACCTCCGGATGCCGCGTGAGCTGCTGCACGATGGCGCCGAGCTCGTTGAAGATGATGAGGCCGGCGATCACGACGTGGTGCAGCTCGAGCACGGCTTCGTCGTCGGAGATCATGACTCCTTCGGCGGTGCGCGCCTGGAGGATGCGGGTGAGGCCGTCGTCCGCGGGGTTGGCCCGCCGTTCCCGCACCCGGCCGGCGAGCGTCGCGAGGATCCGGTCGCGCGCCTTCAGGGCCTTGGTATAGCGCGTGCCGGGCAGCGGGATGGGGAGAGCGGCGAAGGCGGCCAGCACGGTCCCATAGTCGCGGCGCAGTTGGTCCATCTCCTCGCCCGGCTGCATGCCGATCACGGTCGTGCAGATGACCTCGATCGCCAGCCGCTTCAGCTCGTCCAGCCAGCGCATCTCGCCTTGCGCGGTCCAGCGCTCGAAAGCCCGCTCGATGATCGCCTGCATCTCGGGGATGTAGGCGGAGATCGCCGCGCGCGAGAAGCCTTGCAGCACGAGGGTCTTGCGCGCGCGATGCGCCTCGCCGTCGAGCAGCGGCAGGCTTCTGCCCCCGAACAGCTCCTGGACGTGCGGCGGCATCGAGCCCTCGCGCATGATGCGCTCGGAGTCGATGAAATGCCCCGTCGCCTCCGGACCCGCGATGATGGCGGTCGGCCGGCCGAGGATGTGCGAGCGGAACACCCGGCCATGCGCGCCGAGCCGCTGCTCGATGAAGCTGAACGGGTTCTTCACGAACGTGAGCGTCTCGCCGAGCAGCGGGAGACCGGTGCGTCCGGGAGGAAGGGGCGAGTCCATAATGCAGCCTCCTGCGGAGAACGGATTCACTCCATCATACGTGAGGCCACGGCGAACCGGATGACGCGTGCGGTCCAGATACGCCCGTCCGCCCGGTGCAGCCCGGCCCGCGGCTGCTGGAATCCGGGCTGGGAAGGTGATTGGGGCGTCCGTGCTAGCATATGAGCGGCGCCCGACGAAGAACGAAGCCCATGGCCATTCGGAACCCCGCTCGCCGTAGAGACTCCCCAGCTTTGGAAAGAGTCGGCTTGGCGGAACAGATCGCGAGGCTTGGATCCTTCCGGAAACTGGCTCCCGGATGGGACAGCTACGACGCTCCTCCGCCAAATGAAACGGCCCTCCGGAATGGGCAAATCGTGCTGCGATTCGTTTACGAGCAGGAAGAGGCTCTTCCTGTTCAGGTGGCGCCCTCAGCCGAAGGAGGAGCTCTCCTTGTCTTCTCGGCGGGCGGGCCGAAGTACGCAGACATCGAGTGCTACAACGACGGCGAGATTCTCGCTATCCTCTCCGAGCCTTCCAGCGAGCCGACGATCTGGTGTTTGACACTGGAGGAGGAGCAACTCCGGAGCTCCTTAGGACGTATCGCGGCATTCCTCGATGACTGATCTCCCGGCGTCCGGGCAGGTTCCCGACCCGGAATTCGAGGCTTCCGAACGCCTCTTCCGGCGGATTCATCCCGACCACTTCGTGAGCGGCATTCTCACCGATGCCTTTCTTCCGTTCCCCTCCTTTTCGGTCAATCGCGAGAAGTACAGCCGTCCGGACGATATTCTCCGCGAGCATCCTCAGTTTGGCATTGCCGCCTTCGCGGTCGGAGACATCCCTCAGAAACTCGACGCCGAACCGGGACAGGTATTCGAGTTCGGTGTCGAGCACGTGCCTCTGCCTGACAACTACGCCCATTCTGAGGTCCACTCTTACTTGGCTGGAACTAAAGCCAAGCCGCCTCGGATCGTGAGGAAGAGGTTCCGCGATCTCCTCCGGCGGCGAACCGTCGTCCTGAAGGAGCCGGTGGCAGCGAGATGAAAGGCTCAGAAAGGCGAAGACGTCGCTGAGCACGAAGCCTGGCTTTTCCTTTCTCCTGGTCCTCGCCTTGCTGCTGGCCTGCCGCGGCGGCGAGCCTCACTCCGGGCAGCGGATGCGCGTGCAACTCCTCCTCGACGGCGAGCACGCACCGGACGTGATGATCGAACGGAAGGAGGTGGCCTGGCCGCCGGCGCTCGCGGGCGGCCGTTTCCTCACCGGCTGGCTGCCTGGCCGGACCGCGGACCGGCGCCGCGTCCTCGTTCCCGCTGGCCATCCGGCGCGCCTCGAGCTGGTGAACCTGGAACGGAAAAAGCGGACGCTGGTGCTCGACCTGGCCGCGCCGCGGGCGGGGACGGTGCACGTTCGGGCCGGCGGACGGGACCTCGGAACGTTCCCCCTTTCGGATCCGCTCGAGCTGCCCCTGGCGATGGAGGCGCTGCCGCTCGGCCGCGTTGCCGTCGATCTTACGTTCGAGGGAGAGACTCCGGAGATGCTGGCAGCGGCGGTGCGACCGGCGCTGCCGACGGGAAAGGGCCGCGTCGAAGGCGCCGACCTGATCCAGCGTGGGGATTCTCTGATCGATTTCGTACGTCCCGTTTCCAGCGGCGAGGTCCTGGTCGGGACGTTCATGCCGCCGGACTCGCCGCGTCCTGATCAGCGGTTCGATCTGACGGTGGAGAAAGAGGACGGCTCAGAGATCGGCCGTTTTTCCTGGACCCCCGGTTTCTGGCATCGCGGTCGGCGCACCGTCGAGCTGCCGCTTGGGGACGCCGCCGGATTCGTCCGGATCCGTCTGATTGCGTCCGGCTCCGGAACGGCGGGCAGGTGGGAGAAGTTGGGATTCGCCGGTGGAACGATCGATGCCGCCTCGAAGCCGCCGATCGAGGCCCTGCCGAAGATCCCTCCGCCACGCCTGGTCGTGGTCTACGTCATGGATGCTCTGCGGGCCGACCGGATGGGCCTTTCGGGGGCCTCTCCAACGTGCGACCGCCTGGCCCGCGAGGGCGTCCTTTTCAAAGCGCATCGCAGCGTCGCGCCGAACACCTTGCCTTCGACCAAGGCCCTCTTCACCGGCCATGCCTTCCTCTCGCGCGGCGGCTGGAAACTCACGCCTGCGGACGGCCCGACCCTGGCGGAGAAATTCCGCTCGGCCGGTTATCGCACGGGCCTCTTCTCGGGCAACGTACACGTCAGCCCGGCGTTCGGCATGGACCGCGGCTTCGAGCATGCGGCCGAAGAGACGATCATGGATGGCGACTTCGCTGGCGGGCCGGGGTTCAACGACAACGCCGCCCGCGTCCACGCCTCCGCGCTGGCGTGGCTCCGCTCGCTGCCGCCGGGCGCGAAGGCCTTCCTGTATCTCCACACCATCCATCCGCACAATCCCTACGATCCTCCCGAGCCGTTCCGTTCCCGTTTCACCGCCGGGATCGCCTCGGCCATGAAAGGCGATACCCGGACGCTGGTCGGCATCGAGCACAAGCGGATCGCCGCCGGCCCCGCCGACCGGGAGAAGCTGAAGGGTCTGTACACCGGCTCGTTCGCCTACAACGACGCAGAGTTGGGACGGTTCCTCGACGCGCTCGCAGGCTGGGCGCCGCCGGCGGAGACCCTGGTGGCCGTCACCGCCGATCACGGAGAGGAATTGTTCGATCACGGCGGTGTCCTTCACGGCTACACCCTCTATGAGGAGATGCTGCGCATCCCGTTGATCCTCTGGGCGCCGGGGAGGCTGCGGCCGGCCGTGGTGAAGTCACCGACCGACAACCTGGACCTGCGCGCGACTCTCCTCGATCTCGCCGGTCTCGCCGCGAATGGGCAGGGCAGTTCCCTGCTTCGGCGGGCTCGCGCCAAGCCCGAGCCGCGCCTGGCGGCGGCCTCCAGCCTGAAGGGCGGCCTCTACGCCGCCTGGTCTCCCCGCTTCAAGGTGATCTGGGCGCCGCGCACCGGTCTCGCCTGGGGCATGGGCGGAGGCTGGGGCCGCTCGCGCGATCCGGAGTACGTCTTCGATCTCGTCCGCGATCCCGGCGAGACGGTGAATCTCGCCGGCACCAGCGCCTTCGAGGTGGCCTGGCTGCGCTCGCGCCTGCTCGCCTGGGCCGAGCGCGGGCGCACCGCGGAGGAGCCCGAAGAGGCTCCCGCAGACCGCGAGACGCGCGAGCGGTTGCGGGCGCTCGGCTACGTGAACTAGCGGCTGCCAGCTCGTTTCCGTCCCTTCGCGGCACCACCTTTTCTAAAGGAGGTGTCCAATGAAAATCGCGAAGATCGGCGGGACTACATGCGCTCTGCTGTTCGGCGTTCTCGCCGGGCTCTGTTGCGAAGGAACGGTATACGCGACGAACTACACCCTCACCACGACGGTGACCACGGACGGCGTGCAGTCGCTCGCCGGCGGCACCTTGAGCATCGCCTGCCGCGCTTCGGGAAGCTCGTCGTGGACCTCGTGCGGGAGCTCGGTGGCGGCCGGCACGGAAGTGTCGATCGACGCCATCGCCAACCCGGATTACTGGTTCATGTGGTTTACCAGCAACCCGTATCTCTCCGGCTGCACGACGACGAACTACGGCTGGGGCTGCTTCTGCGCCAACCCGATCAATCACTGCGGCTTCACCATGCCGTCGAGCAACGTGAACCTCAACGCCGAGTTCCAGGCGCCGTAGCGCCTAGCGCGCCGCCTCCCGCAGTGCCCTACGGCGCCTTCCCCGCCCCCTGGCCGCTCTCGAACCACTCCAGCGCCCGGCGCAGCTTGAGGTTGCGGCGTCCGTCGCGCAGCTCGATGCCGGCGGCCAGGCGGCCGTAGCGCAGGTACAGGTCTCCGCGTTTGCGAACCTTGGAGAAGATCATGCGGGATCGCACTTCCAGAGGGCCTCCCGTCGCCTGCAACGACTCGATCTCCACCGCGCCGCCGCCGATCCGCAGCACGCCGCGCGCCGCCACGTTCTCGACGTTCAGCACGTCGTCGAACCAGCGCAGGAAACGGCTGCGCTGGGCGAACAGCGTCAACAGGGGACCCGAGCTCTTCATGTCGATCCGTCCGGCGCCGCGCAGGGTGAGCGGCGCGCCCCACACGAGGGTGCCGCTGTCGAGCTCGGCGCGCATCCACCAGGGCGTCGGCTCGGCGGGCGACGCGGCGGCGATGTCCTGATAGGAGACCTCGTCCAGCTCCAAGCGCGTGCCCTTGAGATCGAACTTGCGCGTGGCGAGATCGGAGCTGACGAGCGGCGCTTTTATCGTCAGGTTTCCTCCCAGCTCCAGATTCTGGAACTGGATCCTCGCCGCGTCCGAAGTCAGCGTGGCGCTCCCCCTCGCCTTACGGGTGGCCGTGGAGGCTTCGAGATGCATCCGCACGCGCCCGCGGCTGGAGAGGATCGAGAAGCCGGTCTCCTCGGGGATCAAGGCGTTGTAGACCGCGAGGTCCGGCACCTCCGCGTCCGGCAGGTCGAGCGTGGCGTCGAAATCGGGCACCGGAGCTGTGAGATCCAGGGCGCCCTGGGAGACGGCGGCGATGCGCAGGCCGCGGCCGCGGACGTAGGCCGGCCGGCCCTTCCGCCGCTCATCGGTGAGGCCGAACTGCTCGAAGCGGACGCGCAGGGTGGTGAGCGGGCCGGTCTTTGCCGGCTCCACGGCGGCGGTCACCGTGCCCTGGCCGCTGGCGAGGCTGTCGAAGATCGTCACCCTTATCGGCGAGGCGGTGACCGTCAGCTTGGAGCCGGGAGCGAGCCGGCCGCGGTCGAGCTGGAACTTCGCGGCGAGCCCTCCCGCGCCCTGGATCCCCAGCCAGGGGGTCTTCTGCAGATAAGGGCTGAGAGCGCCCAGCGAGGAGATGCGGCCGCGCAGGCTGCTGCTGACGCTGACACGGCGGAGGAGCTCCGGGCCATGGATCGCGCCCAGGAGCGCAGGCTCGATCCGGGCCTCGATCTCGAGGGAGAGATCCTGTACCGCGGGCTCGCCATCGATGTGGAAGCGGCCGGCCGGCATGGAGATCGCCGCGCGCTCGACGGCGAGAGTGCCGTCCCGTTCGTAGGAGAACGTAGCTTCCGCCCGGGCCTGGCCGGCAAGGAGGAACTTCTCCACGGCCACCTCCCGGATGCCGGTGAGACGGGCGCCGGCGAGGCGCACCGACCATGGCGCCGCCGCCCCGGCCGCCGGGGGAGGAGGTACCTTCACCAGATCCAGACGCGCGGAGACGCCGTCCGCCTGCAGGCTGTCAATGCGGATCTCGCGGGCGAGGATGGCGGCGAGATCCACGCGGCCGGCGGCGCGATCCAGCACGGCGCGCAGGGAGGCCCGCGATCCGGGCGCCTCGATCTGCACTCCTTCGGCTTTCACGTCGCCGATCAGCGGCGCGGCGGGGACCGTGCGCGCCCGCAGGTCGCGCGCCGTGGCGAAGATCCGGCTCAGCCGCGTCTCAGCGGTGGTGGAGACGACCGCTAGCGTCCGGCTGCGGAAGACCGGCGGCGCTTTCTCGCGCCGGCCGATCGCCAGCCCTCTCGCCCCGATGCCGAGGCGGAGCACGGGTCCGCCCGCACCGGCAGCGACGGTGGCCGTCATGGCGAAAGGCGAGCCGGCGCCGGCCGCCGGAGCGCTGACCTCGAAGCGGCTGCCCGGCGTCAGGCTGCCTCGCGCCGTGCGCAGATTGACGGTCAGCCGTCCCGGCCTGTCGGTACGCGCTCGCGCAGTCTCGAGAAACGGCAGCTCCGGCACGTCGCCGTGGGCCTGGAGCGAGCCGGAGAGGAAATCGAAGGCCGCCAGACCCGGATGCTGGCGGACGACGAACGGGCCCATGCTCGCCTCGGCCCGGAGATCGATCTTCTCGGCGATCGTGGTGCCTCCCATCGCCAGCCGGGCGGCGGGCAGGCGGATCTTCGAGGGCTCGAGCCGGAACGCGCCGCCGAGGACCAACCGGAACGCTCCCTCGGCGTGCCCGTCGCCGGCCAGGAGCGCATCGTTGAAGCGGATCTCGCGGACGTGGTCGAGAGCGATGCGTTCGAAACGCAGGGTCCACGGCCGGCCGCGGCGGCCTCGCCCCGGCCGGCGCGGTACCCCGGCGCCACGGCCACGCCGGACCGCGGAACGCACGCCTTCGCCCTGCAGCTCCGAGACGCGAAAGGTCCTGTCGGAGAGGGCTCGCAGATCGATCCGCCCCGCCGCCCGCTGCGCGGAGACGGACCATGCCACGTTGCGGGTATGACCGTCGATCCGGAGCCCCCGGACGTGCACGAAGCCCGGCACGAGGCTCCAGGCCGCGGACCAGGCGATGCGGAATCTCTCCGGATGCCGGCTGAAGGTGCGCGGGCCGAGCGTGTTCAGGAACAGGTTGAGCGCCAGCAGGTAGAGCCCCGCCAGCAGGAGGAGGCCGAGAAGGAGCCGCTTCAGCCGGGACTTCAAGATTCGGGGAAGCTCCGGCGGAGACGCATCGTGCCTATCTTAGCGTGACAGGGGAGTGAGGGCCGAGGCGGCATCAGAGCGTTGTTCTGCCGTGAGCCGTGGACGTCACGTCCTGTCCCCTGCCCACACCCTGCTTGAGGAGCTTCTCAAGCTCACATTGCTCTGACCCAGCCTCTCCAGAAAGGAGACACTATGAAGATCCGCAGCATCCTCTTGTTGTCCGCCCTCGCCGTCCTGCTGGCGGCGAGCACGGCTTTCGCCGCCGGTCCGTACACGATCGTGGGCTCGGCGCAGAGCCGCGACGGCAACCTCGTGCGCACCGAGTACACCGTCAAGGTGGGCGCGCACCCTCTCGACCGGTTCAAGATGGTCCGCATCGCCAAGGACGTTCCCGCCGACCAGCTCCGCGGCTCCATCCTGCTGCTGCCGCCGCTCGGTCCCAGCTTCTCGTTCTACGAGCAGCGGGAGCACGACGCCCGCGGCTCCTCGATCGCCGAGTACTTCGCCGACCGCAACTTCGACGTCTACGGCTATGGGCAACGCTTCGACGGCATTCCGGCCGGCACCTGCGAGGCCGGCCTCCTCGATTGCTCCATCATGACGACCTGGAATATCCAGTCCATGGTGGACGACGTCGCCTTCGTCCGCGCGCAGATCGAGATCCTCCATCCGGGGACCCGCATCGTCGCCGGCGGCGCCTCGCTCGGCGGCATGCTGGCGCTCGCCGTGGCCAACGCCGCGCCCGGTGACTACGACGGCATCATCGTCTGGGAAGGCATGCTCTACAGCCAGGACCCGGCGGTGATCGCCCTCAACCAGGGCTACTGCGCGGCGATCGAAGCGCAGATCGCCGGCGGCGGCGTCTTCGACAGCGTGGGGCCCAACGTCTTCAAGGACGTCACCCGGTTCGCCCGGCTCGTTCCCTCGGGGCTGACGCCGATCCCGCTCTTCCCGCCCAACCTGACCAATCATCAGATCATGGTGCTGCTGCTCTCCGTGCCGTCACCGGGACCGGTGACCATGCCGGTGCCGAACTACATCCAGATGAACGGCAGCTTCCCCGAGGACCGGCTCTTCTTCGCCGACGAGCCGCGGATGTTCGAGAACATCAGCCGTTTCATCAGCTACGCGCCGCTCGCCACCGTGCGCGACGTCAGTTGCTCGTTGGCCGGCGTCGAGACCTCGTACACCTCGAATCTCGGCAACTTTCATGGCGCCGTGCTGGCGATCGGCGGCGGCCGCGCCTTCGGTTCCTACATGCCGGACAATCTCGCTCTCATCGGCTCGGCGGACCAGATCTTCCGGCTCGAACCGGAGTTCGGCCACATCGACCACTTCATGACGCCGCACCACCGCGACTTCGTGGAGAAGCCGATCTTCGACTGGGCCTCGCGGGTGATGGGGCATCCCTGAACCGCGGTGCCGGGATGACGCGGTCCGCGGACGATCCGTATACACGCTGTAGTCGCCTTTTCCCGACCTCGAAGGAGAGCGACGCTTGCGCATCGCAAATCCGCGCTTCCTCCTCGCCGCAGCTCTGGCGGCCGGCTGCCTCGTCCCCGCGGCGGCCGGCGCCCAGGCGCCTCCGCCGGCCTGGGACCTGAAGCTGGGCTTCTCCCATCTCGCCACGACCGGCAACGCCAGGACCTCCGCCTCCAGCTTCGACGCGGCGTTCCACCGCGCCTGGCGGGCGTGGGCCGTCGAGGGGAGCGCGGCCGGTGTCTCCGCTACAAAGCGGCACCGGCGCACGGCCGAAAATTACAACGCGCAGGCGCGCGCCAAGCGCCGGCTGCTCCGGCGCGTGCAGATCACGCTCGGCGTGCGCTGGGAGCGCAACCGTTTCGCCGGCCTCGACGGCCGGCAGGCGGCCGACGTCAGCGCCCTGTGGGAGATCCGCGACGCGCCGGGCTGGAAGCTCCGCGCGCTGGCCGGCCTGTCGCTCGGCCGCGAGGACCCGCACGGCGGCCGCCCGCCGGCGGACTCCTTCGGTGGACTGCTGCAGGTGAGCGGCGACGCACGCCTCTCCGCGACGGCGTCCTGGGACGGGCAGGTGACGTTCCTCCCCGATCTCGCGGACCTCGCGGACTATCGCGTCGAGGGTCATCTCGGAGTGCAGGCGGCCCTCAACCGCCACCTGGGCCTGCGGCTCGGCTGCGACCTCAAGTTCGACAACGAGCCCGTCGCCGGCTTCGGCACCACGGACACCGCCACCACCGCATCTCTCGTCCTGCAGCTCGGCCCGAAACCGTTGGATTGAACCTGCGGACGGTCCGCCGCAACCTACCGTGCGGGGGATTTTATCCCTTGGTCACATTTTTGCAGGCTCTTCAACGCGTGTTCTCCATTGACGCGCCGCTTTCGATGCGGCGCAGGAGGAAAGAGAGATGAGAAAGGCGTGCTTGGCAGTGCTTTTCGTGTCCATCGTGTTGCTGGCGGCATCGATCCCGGCGCAGGCGCAGGGCGGAACGGCCATCACTCGTCTGCGCAGCTTCGAAGAGGTACCGGCCGCCTCCACGCCCGGCGGTGGATTCTTCACCGCGACGATCAACGAAGACGGGACGGAGATCGAGTATGAGCTCAATTATTTCAACATCGAGGGGAACGTGACGCAGGCCCATCTACACTTCGCCCAGAGGTCGGTTAACGGCGGCATCGTGGTGTTCCTGTGCTCGAACCTGGGTAATGGTCCCGCCGGCACTCAGGCCTGTCCGACGAAGAGCGGCACGATCACCGGCACCATCACCGCCGCCAACGTGCTCGGCATCAGTCCCGCGGGTACGCAGAGCTTCTTTGCGGGCGAGTTGGCCGCACTGCTGCGGGGAATTCGAGCGGGCGTGGTCTATGCCAACGTCCACACCGATCAACTTCCCGGCGGATCGATCCGCGGACAGCTCCTGTTCACGCCTTCGGATTAAGGAAGCTCTTTTCGCCCCCTCTCACGAGTCTGGAGGGGGCCGGGCTCCATCCAGTTCTCTAGTACCGGCGCGGTCTTGGTTCTGCGGTTCGGCAGGGGGACCTCCTCGCTCCAGCTCCGCTGGATTTTTTGACGTAATCGAAGGGTACCGGGAATTGTTGCTGTATTTCTTGCCTTATGGTATCCGCAGCAGATGCCCCTGCTACGCTTACCGTAAGGAGAAGTAGTTTGAAGCACCCAGTAATTGCTCTGTACCTCTGTCTCCTCTCCCTCTCCGTATCCAATGCCTGGGCGAACGCTAAGCCTGGATTCCTCAAGGTAGTGCTGGAGCGGCAGGATCACCAAACCGGAAACCCCTCTGCAGAGGTCTTGGCCAGACTCGAAGCCCAGTCGATAAAGTCCTATCCAGCCTTCACCGTCATTCGCGTGCCGGAGTATCGCCGTCAACAGATCGATGTCGTCGCTCGGGGCGCTGGCTTCAACGCCACCATTCACGACGACTGGGACCTAATCCTGACTCCTGGTTTCGTGGTTGACACGCGGGACCCCCGCCTGCCTGACTCCGGCGTGCTGAGCGGCTATCCGGGCGGCGACGGGCTCTACGTCGTTCAGTTCGATGCGCCTCAGGACTCTGAGTTCAACGACTTGATCGAGGAGGCGGGGCTCCGTTACGTGAGTTACCTGCCCTACAACGCAGTGCTGGTGTACGGCAGCCAGAGCGCCGTAGCCCGTCTCGCAGCCGAGCCTCACGTGCAGTGGTCCTCCGTCTATCACCCCGCCTTTCGAGCGCAGCCGGCCGACCTCCATTCGAACGATATCGTCGGCCGTTACGTAGTCCAGCTTGTCAACGTCCCCGATAGTCTTGGGATCATTGAGGAGTTGCTCGGGGAGGGCCATTCCGAAGAGGTGGTGAGCTCTTATGGCCCGTATACCAACTTGACCGTCGAGGTGAGCCCTGAGGTCCTTCGCCGACTGATTCGCGATCCTCACGTCGTCGCGATCGAGCGTGCTAGTGAATGGATGATCTCCGGAGAACGCGAGGCCGTCGCCGCTACCGGAAGCGATTACGGTATTGTCTATCAAGACGGCACACAGCCGTACAAGGGTACGGGTGATTATAAAGGCTGGATCGCCTACCGTGGGCTCGATGTCCTGCTGCCCAACCAGCTCATCGCGGTCGCGGACACGGGGGTCAGCGGCGGATCGATTTACTCGATGCACCCGGATTTTCAGTTCAGCTCGATATCGGGCAAGACTTACTGCGGCACAGGTTGGACCGACTTCCTTGGGCACGGCACAATGGTGGCAGGTTTCGCCGCTGGAAATCCACAAGGCCCGCCGCAGGATCTCAAGGGAACCCAGTACTTCAATTACGGGATGGGGTTGGCCCCTGGCGCGGGCGTGTTCGCGCAACGGATCTTCAGCTCTAGTGGCCCTCTTTGCAGCAGCGTTACGACCTGGGCTCAGGACGCGATAGCCGAAAAGAACCTGAGGGGCTCTCAGTCTGTAGTTCAGACATACAGCTACAACGACTACAAGCTGGACAAGGTGAACAACGTATGCGTTCAGGTGTCGAACGGTGTCTATACGACCGACTCCCAGGCGTTCGACTACGCGGTCCGGGACAACAGTCTGCCGATCACGGTTTCAGCCGGGAACGTCTGCCAATTCTCCACGAATGCGATCTGCCCGTCGCCACTGTCCCGGCCTTGCCCGAACATGGTGCTGCCGCCAGCCACCGCTAAAAACGTCCTCACCGTGGGAGCCTCGGAGTCGTACCGACCCAACATGGCTCCTCCCTGCGACCACAATACACAGACGATCCGTGACGCGGAGAGTTACTGGGCTTCCTCATTGAAAAGAATCGCGTTTGCCAGCCGGCGCGGGACAAACGACGGCCGAATCAAACCGGAGATCGTTGCGCCGGCCAGCATGGTTGGCTCCTCTATTCCGTCGACACCGGCACCAGCTTCGCCGCACCCCAGGCCGCTGGCGCCATGGCGGTAGTGAATGCGTCCACCTTCGGCGGGGGCGCGCTCTCGCCGGCCGCGCTGAAAGCCACGTTGGTCGGTAGCTCGGTTTCGCTCAAAGGGGGTATCGATGACCTCACCAACGCAACCATCGCTGCCCGGCCCAATGTTCCTCAGGGCTTCGGCCGGCTCAACCTCGACATGGCTACGCCGAACGGCGTTCCGCACAGTCAGCTAGACGAGGCGTCTTGGATGAGCTTTACAGGGGCTGGCCAGACCACCTCGCGGATGTTCAGTATCTATGATTCAACCAAAGCCACTGTTGTCGTCCTCGCCTGGACTGACGAGCCGGCCGCAGCTCAAGCGCCGACGACTCTTGTCCGCGACCTCGACCTCGATGTGTCCTTGCCCGGAGGCTGCACCATCTACGTAGGAAACAAACTGAGCTCCACCACGGAGTACTCGCTTCCCGGCGCCTCCTGCGGCGCCAAGCAGCCTTCAGATACCAAGAACAACGTGGAGATGGTGGTCATCCCGCCAAATACCGCGACCAGCTTTACGGTCAAAGTTACGGTCGCGACCTGGGGCGGCACGACTCCGCAGAAGTTCGCGGTCTTCTACTACAACGCCACTACCTAAGACGTGAGCTGCCCGTCCGCGAAGTCACGGCGGGCGGCCCCCGCTCCACTGGGAAATGCTGTGAACCTGCCGCTACCCCGGCAGCCGGCGCCAGCGGCGGACCCGCGGCGCCGCGCCGGGCGGCCGCACCACCTCCGCTTCTACGATGCGCTTGCCGCCACCGCAGGAACTGGTGCCGCCGAAGGCTCGTATTCCTATATTTCATGCACCTTTTATTAAGAGATGTGACGATGCGCCCTGGCGTTCATCCGGCCCAGAGTGTCGTGTCCACCACACTCTAACGAGGAGGCTCACCAATGAGAAAGGTATTGTGCACACTGTTCATCCTGCTTTCTGCGTCTTCCTTTGTGGCCGCGCAGCCCGAGGAGATCGCGCTGCATCCGGACCCCGCTGAGCGCTCCGTTTTCCGCGACGGCGACCTCCTGCAGTCCGCCGAGGGCGGGCTGGTACGCTGGGTGCGGAACGGGCGGCTCATCGCCACGCTGATCGACAAGGAAGGATTGCTCTCCGCTGAAGGCCGCCTCGCCGACAGCGCCCGGCTCTACATTCTCGATGCGATCGGACAGCAGGCCAACTTGGTCCATCCCATCGGCGATCTCTTCTTGAGCGCTACCGCCCCCAGGCGGATCTTCTGGCAGCGCGGCCACACTCCGCGGACGGGCGGCGCCCAAGCCAAAACCGTCTATGGGGACATGCTCTGGTGGAACGGCGACGTCTTGGCCAACAACACCACCCGTGCAATCTTCTGGGGTCCACAGTGGACCAATCCCTCGTTTGCTGGCGACAAGATCTCCGGCCTCGATCAGTTCTTCGGTGGCTTCGGTTTCAGCCTCTATGCCAATACTTTGACCGAGTACTACGGCAGCCCGAGCGGCGGCTTGTACGGCGCTTCGCAATACCTCGGCCACGTCATCGACACCAGCTCGCCGCCGAGTAACGCCTTGACCGTCGGCGGAGCGATCAGCGAGGTGTGCCAGATCACGGGCAACCAACCCGATCCGAACGCCCTCTATCTGATCTATACCTCGAACGGTCCCGGCGCTGGCCTTTCCTATTGCGCGTGGCACAGTTGGGGCAACTGCAATAATGGTGCGCCAGTGCAGGTGGCCTACATGCCGAACATCGATGGGATTGCCGGCTGCGACCCCCACGACACATGGACCACGCACTCTCAAGGCTTGGCCGCTCTCGCCAACGTCTCCGCCCACGAGCTGTCGGAGGCCATTACCGATCCGCGCGGTGGGGGTTGGTATGACAATGGGTTCAACGAGAACGCAGACAAGTGCGCGTGGTCTTTCCACAACGTGGTCTGGCTCGCCAACGGCTTCCCGTGGAAACTACAGATGAACTGGTCAAACCGTGCTTTCGACGGTTGGACAGGCTATCCCAATGTTTACGGACAGCGGGGTTGCCTGCAATGATCCCAGCGCATAGGGCTTTGAGGTCGCTATAGGCTTCTCACCCCGGCAGCCGGCGCCAGCGGCGGACCCGCGGCGCCGCGCCGGGTGGCCGCACCACTTCCGCCTCTACGACGCGCTTGCCGCCGGCGTACTCGGCGGTCGCCAGGATGGTGAAGAGCCCGCCGCCGCCGGCAGACACCTCGCTGGCGATCCTGCCGCCGCCGAAGTCGTGCAGGGGCGAGCCGGAGTAAGAGGCGCTCTCGGCGAGGTGCGCCACCGCTTCCGCCACGGCGGCGTCGGAGAGCGCCGAGAGGACGACGTGCACGCCGTCCGCGCGCACCAGCCGCATGCGAAGCTGGAGAGAGGCGCCGAGCAGGCCGAGGGCGATGGACACCAGAAGGATCACCACCAGGGCCGTCAGCAGCGCGTAGCCCGACTCGCCGCGGCGGCTCACCAGGTCTCTCCCAGGCCGGCGCCGCGCGGCAGGAGGAACATCCTCTGCGTCAGGGTCTCCAGCGCCGGTCCGCGCACGGCGGGCAGCACCGGCAGCGGCGTGTGCGGCGTGGCGCGCCGCCGGTAGGTCACCTCCAGCAGCACCAGGCCCTTGGGCTCCAGCCGCCCGCAGCTCCACGCGATGACCCCCGGCCACAGCAGCGCCGTCTGCGCCGGGCTGCCGTCGAGGGGCTGCACGGTGCGGTACAGCGCCACGCCCAGTTTCTCGTAGGAGATGCGGTTGTCGAGCCCTTGCATTTCGACGCGCACGAGCGCGCCGCCGTCGTCGAAGATGGGAACGACGCCGGTCGCGCCCTGCACGTCGCCGCGGATGCGCGCGATCAGCAGCGGCACCGGCGCGTCCAGCGATTCGCCCGAGCTCTCGGCGAAGAGCTGCGAGGTCTCCATGAGGAGCTGCGAGGCGAGCGCCAGGGCGACGAGCAGGATCGCCAGCGAGATCGACAGCTCGATCAGCGTGAAGCCGGCCTGGCCGGAGCGGGGAGGGGAGCCGCCGCGCATCAAGGCTCCGCCGAGGGGGGGCTCCACACCATCGTCCGCAGCCGCTTGACGTGCGTCTGCCGCTCGACCCTGTAACTCGCCGCGAGCGATACGTCGAAGAGCCCGGGCAGCTCGGTGGGAGCCACCTGCATCTCGATCGAGAGATCCCGCGGCGCCGGCGTGCCCACCGCGGTGACGAAGCCGTCGAGCGTCGAGGTCTGCAGGGGGATCACACCGGCCCGCACCGCTTCCAGCGAGGACTCCATGGCGCGGAACGCCTGCCGCTCGGCGTCGGCGCGGCGCACGATGCGAGGGTTCTGGAGCACCAGCCCCATCGCCAGCAGGATCGCCACGCCCAGGATGGCGAGCGCGACGAGGACTTCGAGGAGGGAGAAGCCGCGCTGGCGGCCGGGCCGCCGGAATAGAATCCGAATCCGCATGGAGATCCCGCGGAGAGAATACCACCCGCCTGGATTAGGGTAGGGGCGGGTCTGGAGGGTAGGTTGGGGGGCTCGACCCGTCCTGAAGCGGCCGGCGCCTCCCCGGGCGGGTCGAGCCCCCTCCCGCCCGCCCAGACCCGCCCCTACCCTAAGAAACACATCTATTTCCGTGCCCCGCCCCGCCGCTCGGTCACCAGCTTCGTCACCTTGTCGATCAGCTCCGGCTGGCGCAGACCCGCGGCCTTGGCCCGTTGCAACGCCTGTTCCGGCGGCACGCGCTTCTCCAGCACCAGCCAGGCGTAGATCATGGCGCCGGCGCGGTTCGCGGTGCCGCAGTGGAGGAGCACCGGGCGCTCCGCTCTCTCCATCGCTTCGAGGAAACGGTCGATCGTCGCCTGGCCCAGGGTGGCCAGCGTGACCGGGATGTTCACGTAGGCGAGACCGTTCTGGCGGGCCGCCAGCACCTCGTCGAACTCGCGCGGCTCCTCGGGCGGACGCAGATCGAGGAGCGTCCGGTAGCCGTCCTCCGCCGCGAGCTGGATCTGCTCGCCGGTGGGCTGGCCGGCGGCCATCACCCCCGGCTCGGGAAACGTGGCGCCGGGGATGCCGTAGGTGTCGGGTCTGGCCGCCGCCAGGCAGAGCGCCGGAGCCAGAACGGCGATCCATGCGGCGGCGAATCTCCTGATGTTCATGGCCGTCATGCTGATTCTTGTATCTCGGTCCATGGGGCATTGCAAGCTTCAGGGGTATGCCCTTCGAGACCTCACCCCCTGGCCCCCTCTCCACACAGTGGAGAGGGGGAAGAAGAAAAAGCAAGCTATGACAAAGTACCCCGATGCCGGAAGACTCGGGCGCCTACACCCTCGTCGAAAGCAACGCGGCGCTGGCCGAGCTCTCCCGGCAATGGGCCGCGGCGCCGGTGCTCGGGCTCGACACCGAGTTCGTCCGCACCGATACGTTCTTTCACAAGCTGGGTCTGATCCAGGTCTCCGACGGCCGCACCTCGTGGCTCGTCGATCCGCTCGCCGCGCGGGACCTCTCGCCGCTCGCCGAGGTCTTCCGCTCGCCCGGCGTCAAGGTGCTGCACTCGGCGAGCGAGGACATCGAGGTCTTCTACCGGTTCCTCGGCGCGTTGCCGGAGCCGCTGTTCGACACCCAGATCGCCGGCGCCTTCGCCGGGGCCGGCGCCTTCCTCAGCTATCAGAAGCTCGTGGCCCTGTACCTCGGTGTCGAGCTGGCCAAGGAGCATACCCGCACGGACTGGCTGGCGCGCCCGCTCTCCGGCGCCCAGCTCGCCTACGCCGCCGAGGACGTGGCCTTCCTGGTGCCTCTCTACGAGCGCCTGATGGGCGAGCTGGAGTCCCTCGGCCGCCTCGCCTGGGCCCGCGAGGACTCGGCGGCGCTGCTCGACACCTCGCGCTTCGAGGAGGACGCCGAGACCGCCTACCTGCGCGTCAAGGGCGCCGGCCGTCTCGACCGCCGGCAACTCGCCGCCCTGCGCCTCCTCGCCGCCTGGCGGGAACGCGAGGCCCGGCGGCGCGATCTGCCGCGGCGCTTCGTCCTCAAGGAGGATCTCCTCCTCGCCCTCGCCACCCGCCGGCCGCAGGATGCGCGCGACCTGCAGCGGCTGCCGTCGTTCGATCCGCGCCGCGCCGCCCGCGACGGCGACACCTGGCTGCAGCTCGTCGAGCAGGCGGAGAGCCTGCCCGAGGAGGAGCTGCCGCCGCGCATCGAAGGGAAACCCTTCTCGCCCGCCGCCCGCAAGCTGGAGGACCGGCTGCGCGAGAAGGTGCGCGGGAAGGCGGCGGCGCTCGGCGTGCCGGCCGAGATCCTGGCCCCCCGCCGCGCCCTCGACGCGCTCCTCCGCCTCACCGTGGGCAAGGCCGAGCCCCGCCTCCCCCGCGAGCTGCAGGGCTGGCGGGCCGGGGTGATCGGGGAGGAACTGCTGGAGGAAGCTACGGCGGGCACGTAGGCCCGCCGCTACGGCGCTCCGCCGAAGAGTCGTAGCGGCGGGCCTACGTGCCCGCCGTCTGTTCTCGATCCAAGAACCTACTCCGCCCGCAGCGCCACCAGAGGATCCACCCGCGTCGCCCGGCGCGCCGGCAGGTAGGAGGAGAGGAGCGCCACGACGATCAGCAGCAGCGGGATCGCCACGTAGGTCACCGGGTCCGTGGTGGTGACGCCGAAGAGCGACGTGCGCAGCAGGCGCGAGCAGGCGAAGGCGAGGAGCACGCCGACCACGATCCCCGCCGTGGCCAGCGCCAGCCCCTGGCGGAGGACCAGCGCCAGCACCCGCCGGCGGTGCGCGCCGAGCGCCATGCGCACGCCGATCTCGCGCGTACGCTCGCTCACCGCGTAGGCCAGCACGCCGTAGAGGCCGACGCCGGCGAGCGCCAACGCCAGGGCGGCGAAGAGGCCGAGCAGCACGAGGTTGAACCGGCGCGCCGCGACGGAGCCGGCGAGCCGCTGTTCCATGCTCGACACGTCGTAGATGGGAATGTTGCGTTCGAGCGCCGTGATCTGGCGCCGTACGGCGCCGGCGAGCGCGGCGGGATCGCCGGCGGTGCGCAGCGAGAGGAAGGCCGCCTGACGGGGCTGCAGGGCGAACGGACGGTACAGTTGCGGCCGCGGCTCGCTGTCGAGCCCGTCCTGCTGCACGTCGGACACCACGCCGACGACGGTAGTCCAGGGGACGCCCTCCCGGCGGCCGATGCGCAGCCGCCGGCCGACGGCATCCGCGTTCCCCCAGAGCCGCCGCGCCATCCCCTCGCTGACCAGCGCCTCGGGCGACGATTCGAAGGCCTCGCCGGCGGTGAAGGCGCGGCCGCGCACGATGCGGATGCCCATGGTCTGGAAGTAGCCGGGGCTGACGGCGGTCACCGCCACCTCCGGCTGCTGCTCCGGCGGCGCCTCTTCCCGGCCCTCCACCCGCAGGCCGCGGACGATCATCGAGACGCCGCCCAGGGGGATCGAATCGCTGACGGCGGCGGCTTCGACGCCGGGCAGCGCGGCGACGCGGCGGGTCAGCTCGTCGAAGAACTGCCGCCTCGCCTCCGGCACCGCGTAGGCGCCCGCCGGCAGCTCGACGGGCAGCGCCAGCACCCGCTCCGGCGTGAAGCCGGGATCCACCGCGCGCAGGCGCAGGAAGCTGCGCAGCAGCAGGCCCGCGAGCACCAGCAGGACGACGGCGAGCGCCACCTCCGCCGTCACCAGGAGACCGCGCATCCGCGACGCGCCGCCGTGGCCGCCCTCCTTCAGCGGCTCGGTGAGATCGACGCGCGAGGCGCCGAGGGCCGGCACGAGGCCGAAGAGGAGCCCGGTGGCGAGCGAGAGAACCAGGGTGAAGAGGAGCACCGGCGCGTCGATGCCGATGGCGATCTGGCGCAGCAGGCCGCCCCACAGATCGGCGGGCACCAGCGCCAGCAAAAGGCGGAGGCCGGCGAAGGCCAGCAGCAGGCCGCAGACGCCGCCGGCGAGGCCCAGGAGAGCGCTCTCGACCAGCAGTTGGCCGACGATGCGCCGCCGGCCGGCGCCGAGCGCGGCGCGGATGGCGATCTCGCGCCGCCGCGAGGAGGCCCGCGCCAGCAGCAGGTTGGCGACGTTGGCGCAGGCGATGAGCAGCACCAGGCCGACGGCGCCGAGCAGGATGAGCAGCGCCGGCCGCACGTCGCCGACGAGGCGCTCGGAGAGCGTCGTCACCGCGAGCTGCGTCTCCGGCATGAAGCTGGGGCGGCCGCCGCCGGCAGGCGGGCCTCCCACGCGGATCTGGATCTGCCCGCCGCCGCGGCCCGGCCCCTGTCTCTTATACACATCTGACGCTGCCGACGACCTGTAGAGTGTGGAGGTGTG
>JBKPTH010000066.1:0-1748 GCA_046765915.1 Acidobacteriota bacterium
CTTGCAACTCAAGCTGTTGAGGAATACAGTCTGTGGTCAAAGGGCTGCCCTCCTATCGTGGTTTAAGTGGTTGGTGACACAGCACTTATACCACTGGGAGCAGCCCTTTTCTACAGTTACGGTGAGAAATGCGGGCTAGGCCCGGCGCTCCCGCGCCGGGCTGTTCAAATGCGGCTCCTCCGCTTCACTTCCAGCCCCGAGTGTCGGCGGTCTGTTCGACGAATTCGAGAGTTTCTCTTTCCGAGCGACGGCGGCGGACCAGCAGCGACTGACGGCGGGCTTCCTGCGCCAGCTCGAGTGGCCGCCGAGCTTCCTCGATCCTCGCCGGGTCGAGCGCCCCCGAGCCTCTCAGCCGCTCGATGTGGCGAACTGCCTTCTCGCTATCCACGCGTCGCTTGGCCATAGGGATAGGATACCCGAGCAACAAGACTTGGCCTCACGGCTCGTTATCCTCCCCGATCCCGTACTCCCCCCTGAAGAACTTCAGGCGGTAGATCAGCAGGTCCTGGAAGAACTTGTGCTCGGTCAGCAGGAGGACCGAGCTGTGGCCGGAGACGGTGCCGACGAGGTCCTCCCAGTCCGAGGCCTCGATGGCCGCCGCCACCGCGGGGTCGGCGCCGTCCATGGTCTGGATCAGCATCTGGTATGGCCCGGCCGTCTTGATCGAGCGGATCAGGGGGAGCACCCGGCGGAACGGCGACTCGTCAGCGCGCCGTCGTACGCCCGGAAAAGACGCGCCAGGCGTGCAACGCGAAATGGATTGCCTTGTTTGAACATCTACAAGTGGCAGAAGGGAGGGGCTGACCGCGAAGCGAGCGGCGAGGTGAGGTCGCTGTTCGCTGAGAGGACATCCACCGGTGAGCGCTCTGCAAACGCTGTCTCCCGTCACCCTCGGCAGAATCCGGCATCCCGTCGGCGGCAAGTACCGGCTGGAGGAGCGCCTCGGCGAAGGGGCGCTCGGAGTCGTCTACCGCGCCGTCCACCTCGGCCTGGAGAAGTCCTTCGCGCTCAAGCTGCTGACGACGGCCGGCGCGCCGGCCGCCCTGGCGCGCTTCCGCCGGGAAGCGGTGGCGCTCGGGCGTCTGCAGCATCCCCACATCGTCGGCGTCACGGACTCCGGAATCGACGAGCCCTCGGGCGTCGCGTACCTGGTCATGGAGCTCCTCGGCGGGGAGCCGCTGGCGGAGATCTGCCGCGCGCAGGGCCCTCTGCCGCCGGCGCGGGCGCTTCCCCTGCTGGAGCAGATCGCCGAGGCCGTCGACGCGGCGCACGGCGCGGGCGTGCTCCATCGCGATCTCAAGCCCGGCAACGTCCTCGTCGACGCCGCCGCGGATCCGCCGCGCGTCAAGATCCTGGATTTCGGTCTCGCGGAGCTGCTCGCGGCGCCCACGGGAGGCGGACCCTCCGCGCACCTTGAGGAAGGGGGCGCTCCGGGCCTGACGGACGCGCTGCACGGCACGCCGCTCTACGCCGCCCCGGAGCTGATCCGCGACGGCGAGGCCAGCCCGGCATCGGATATCTATTCGGTCGGCGTGATCGCCTATGAGCTGCTCGGCGGCAGGCCGCCGTTCGAGGGCTCGATGGCCGAGGTGCTGGCCGGCCATCTGCGGACGGAGCCTCCCCCGCTCCCCCTGCCGCCGCCGGTCTGGCGCGCCCTGCGCGAGGCCCTGCACAAGGATCCCGCCCGGCGCCCCCGCACCGCCGGCGAGCTGGTGCGCGGCCTGCGCCGGGGGGCGGCGGAGGCGGAG
>JBKPTH010000067.1:0-4291 GCA_046765915.1 Acidobacteriota bacterium
GGCCTACGTGCCCGCCGCCTGGTGGTACGCGAACGGTAAAACGGCGGGCACGTAGGCCCGCCGCTACGACCCTGCGACAGGAGTTATGAGTCATGCTTTTCACCGAGATCTTCCGCGTCGCGCTGGAGGCTATCCGCGCCAACAAGCTGCGCTCGTTCCTTACGGCGCTGGGCATCATCATCGGCATCTCCGCCGTCATCACCATGGTGGCCCTCGGCGAGGGAGCGCAGCGGAACGTGCAGGCCCGGCTCCAGTCGCTGGGGGTGAACACCCTCATCGTCCGTCCCGGCCAGGAGTTCTTCGGCGGCGTGGACCGTGGCGACACCAAGCTCACGGCCAAGGACGCCGAAGCCTTGCTGCGCGATCCCGAGAACATCCTGGACGTCACTCCCGAGATGCAGCGCCGGATCCAGGTCGAGTACGGCAACGGCAACGGCAATCTCAGCGTCACCGGCGGCTGGCCCAGCTACTTCTCCATCCAGAACTCCAAGCTCGCCGCCGGCCGGCTGTTCAACGAAAACGAGGAGAAAGGACGCCGGCGGGTGGCGGTGCTCGGATCCGCCGTGGGCGACACCCTCAAAGTGCCCACGATGTCGATCCTCGGCCAGACGATCCGCATCCAGGGGATCCCCTTCCAGGTCATCGGCATCCTGGAGCCCAAGGGGTCCTCCGGTTTCCAGAACCCGGACGAAGGCCTGTACATCCCGCTCTCCACGGCCCAGTTTCGCGTCTTCGGCACCGACCGGGTACAGTCGATCGACGTGCAGGCGGTGAGCGCGTCGAAGATGGACGCCGCCCTGGCCGAGATCGATCACGTGCTGCGCCGCGAGCACCGCCGGCGCGCCACGCAGCCGAGCGACTTCACCGTGCGCAACCAGACGACGCTGGTGCAGACCTTCCAGGAGACCACCCGCACGTTCTCCTTCCTGCTCGCCGGCATCGCCCTGGTGTCGCTGCTGGTGGGCGGCATCGGCATCATGAACATCATGCTGGTGTCGGTGACCGAGCGCACGCGGGAGATCGGCGTGCGCAAGGCGCTGGGAGCGAAGCGGCGGGACATCCTGCTGCAGTTCCTCATCGAGGCCCTGGCGCTGTGCATGGCGGGCGGCGCCATAGGGGTGCTCCTCGGTATCAGCGGCGCCGTGGCGCTACAGCGGCTGGCGGGCTGGAACACCGCCGTCTCGGTCGACGCTATCGCCATCTCCTTCCTCTTCTCCGCCGCGGTTGGGATCTTCTTTGGTCTCTGGCCGGCACGGCGTGCGGCGCGGCTGGATCCCATCGAGGCGCTGCGGTACGAGTAACTGTCGAAGGCCACCGGGGACGATAAAGTCCCCCTCGTGCGCTCCCTCCGGGATTCCGTCTCCGCCGCGCTCGCCTGGCGCTACTCGTGCCACGCGCTGATGCTCCTTCTCTCTCTGCTGACCGAGGGCCGGCCGGCTCCCTCGCTGCCGGACCTCGTGCTCGACCGGCTGCCGCGGGTGGCGTGGATCGACGAGCGCAACTACTGGCTCTGGCTGCTCTTCTACGTGCCGCCGGCCCTCGTCCTCTGGCGGCGCAACCGGCGCGCCTTCCTCAGCTTCCTCTACCTGGGCGGCATCGTCAGCATCGTCCGCGGCCTCTGCGTAGGGCTGACCGGTCTTGGGCCCGTCCACGGTGCGGACGTCAACGCCGGCCTCCACGGCGCGGCCCTGCTGCACGCCTGGCTCGTGCTGATCGATCCTCTCTCGACTTTCTTCGGCAATGCCGCCCACGTGTACCTCACCAAGGACCTCTTTTTCTCGGGCCACGTCTCGTCCACCTTCCTGCTCTGGCTCTACTGCCGGCGGGAGGGTAGGGGACTGCGCTGGTGGTCGGCGCTCAGCCACTGGGCGACGGTGGCCGTCGTGCTGCTCGCGCATCTCCATTACACGATCGACGTCGCAGGGGCCTGGGCGATCACGTACAGCCTGTTCGTGCTATGGGAAGCACGAGGCGCGGACTTGACTGCAACTTAGAATATGAAAAGAATCTTCGGGTCGCGGGTCGCATCCGAGGGATTCACCCCGTACGTCCCGCGATTCGGACCCAGGCTGTCCCTCGGTCCGAAATCAGCAACCAGAAGGAGGTCTTCGATGTCCAACCCGACCCAGCGCAAGCTCGTCCTGCTGATCCTCGCCATCGCCTTGCTCGCCGGGAGCTTCATCCTCTCGGCACCGCGCACGGCCGCGGCGCTGCCGGGCTCGAGTTGCTTCTGCACCTACTACAGCGATTCGACCTACTCGACCGAGGTGGGGGAGCGGGACGTCTACTGCAACGGCCACACCTTCCGGTGGGGCACTACTTCACCTTACGTGATCTGCGACTGCGAGCCCTGCTAGCGCGTGTAGACGATCCTGCCACCCACCACCGCCATCATCACCTTGACGTCGCGGATCCCCTCGCCGGGGATCCGCGTCAGGTCGCGGTCGAGGATCACGAAGTCGGCGAGCTTGCCGCGCTCGAGGGTTCCCTTGCGGCTCTCGGCGAATTCCGCGTAGGCGGCGCCGCCATCGACGGAGTGGATGTGAGCGTCGATGAATCCGGGCACCACCATCTGCCCATGGGCGTCGATCACGTGCGTGCCCGAGTCGAGCCGTTTGCGGATCTCCGAGCCCAGACCAACGGCCGCGATTTCCTCGCCGGAGACGGCGATGGCCTCGGCCCACGGCTGCCTGGCATCGCCCGTCCACACGCGGGCGTTGAGGACGGCGAGCGTCACGGGCTTGGCGGTGGAGGGAGGCATGTCGCAGCCGGTGAGGAGGAGAGCGACGAGGACGAGCAGGGAGCGGAGCCCGTTGCATGGCGATTCTAGAATACCGCCTGTCGTAAGGAGGGACTTCGCGGCCGGCCGCTGCCTCGGCGGAGAGCGACGCGGAGCTCGACGTGACCCGGGGGCGGGCGCTGAGCCGTATGATCACCCGTGTGCTGGACGCCAAGGCGCCGAACGAGGCCTTCGGGCCGTCGGCGGTGACCAAGGAGATCAACCAGCGCTGGGGCGCCAAGCTGCGCCGCAAGGTCAACAAGCGGACGATCGCCGCCACCCTCCGCCGCTGGGCCGTCCGCGGGCGCATTCACCGGACCCGGGAAGGCCGGGCTCGCTACGAGTCGCTGTACGTGAAGCGGGCGCCAGAGGTGGCGAAGTAGCGATATCTTTCTACCGTCTGAAGAGGCAGGAAGGGGGTTCCCATGCGCAAAATCAGGCTGTTCCTTCTGGCGTCCGCTGTCGCCACAGCCGCCGCCGCGGCGCCTCTGGACGTCGTCACCGTCGTCGCGCCGGCCATCAACTGCAAGTTCGACACGGCTTGCCAGATCACGGTTTCCGATTCCACCGCCGCCATCGCGCTGCCGGGAGCGACGGGCAGCGGATTCCTGCAATCGCGCACCTTCCCGCCCGGAGAGTCGGGCACGGCCGCGGCGGGGCTCTTCGGCTACGAGTACCGCATCGATCTCCGCAATCTGACGGGAGTCACGGCGGCGCCCTGCGTCTCGCAGCTCCGCCTCGATTTCGGTCCGATCGCGTTGGTGGACTACGACGGCGACGGCAACACGGATCAGGTCTTTGTCGTCACCTCCGGAGGCTTGGGCTCGGTGGGCCTGTCTGCGGCGGACCAGGCGGGGGACCGGATCACCTTCACGTTCAATCCGCCGGTCTGCTCCGGCTCGTCGCCCGGGCACGGGGAGACGACCTTCTTCTTTGGATTGTCCTCCACTCAGCCGGTCCGCAACGTGACGGCTCAGATGACCTATACCCCGGGGCTCGGCGGGCTAACCCTGAAGGCGAGGGCACCGCAGCTCGCGGGGGGTGCCTTCATCCTGTCTCCGCCGGAGAAGCTCAAGGCGGGCACGAACGTCATGCTGCTCGTCAGCGGCGCGAAACCCGCGTCTCTCGTCGACCTCTACATGGGGACGGCGGGCGGCAGCACCTCGGTCCGCACCTGCGCCATCGTCCTCGCGATGAAGGACGCCAAGCTCGCCGCCACCTCCGCCGCCGACTCCAAAGGCAACGCCCGCCTCAAGCTCCCGCTGCCGAAAGACCTCGCGGGCAAGACCCTCTTGCTGCAGGCCGTGGACCGCTCCGCGTGCCGGGTGAGCGAGGTCGTGACGATGAAGGTCGAGTAGACTGCGGAAAACGCTAGGGAATCTCTGATCAAGTCTGACGGTTTTTTGGTCTGTACTCAACGGCTTGCTCTGACCGAGGAGGAGATGGATGCGCGACCAGAAGACTTTGGCTCTGGCGGCGGGTTTCGAGACGTACTCCAAGACGACTCGCCGG
>JBKPTH010000068.1:0-132566 GCA_046765915.1 Acidobacteriota bacterium
TTGTGCCAGCCCCTTAAAACCACGCCGGAGGGTGCATGGGTGGTGCGTTTGTGGCCGGCGTTTTAGTAAGAGCCCACCAAGAGGCCTAGCCCAAAAACGCCCGCCGCTACGACCTTTCTCAGCATTATTCGGCTGCGGCAACCCTCACAACTGCCCGGAGATCAAGTAGCACGCGCGGTCGAACATGCGGTGCCAGAGCGTGTAGCCGCGGTCCCAGCTCTTCGCCTCGAGCTCGACGCTGCTCTTGAGATCGTCCTCGAACGCGGCCTTCAGCTCGGCCGCGATCCCCTCGTCGATGATGCCGACGCCGGCCTCCTCGTTGATGTCGAAGGAACGGTCGTCCAGATTGGTCGAGCCGACGTGCGACCAGATCCCGTCGACGATCATGATCTTCTGGTGGATCAGCGTCCTTTCGAAGCAGAAGATCTTCACGCCGGCGTTCAGCATCTCGCTGAAGTGGCGATGGCCGGCGTGGCTGACGATCGGGCTGTCGGTGACCTCGCCGGGCACCATGATCTTGACCGCGACGCCGCGCTTGACCGCGCGCTTCAGCAGCGAGGTCGTCTCCTCGTCGGCGATGAAATAGGGATTCTGGATGATCAGCTCCTTCTGCGCGGCGGCGATCGACATCTTGAACATCAGCTCGAGGTCCGAGACGCCGCCGAGTGGCGCGCCGGCCAGGACGTGCATGCGGATGCCGCCCGCCGGCTCGAGGTGCGGGAAATATTGCTGGCCCACCAGCACCTCGCCGGTCTCCTCGATCCAGTGCTGGGCGAAGACGGACTGCACGGCGTTCACCACCGGTCCTCGCAACCGCACGCCCGTGTCGCGCCAATGGTCCTTGTCCTGGCCGTGGCCCATCCACAGCCGCGAGATGCCGTGACCGAAGATGAAGGCTTCCCGGCCGTCGAAGATCGCCAGCTTGCGGTGGGTCCGCTTGTTGAGCTGCCCCAGGTCGACGAGGCGGATCGGATGGTAGCGGGCGACCTTGCAGCCGGCCTCGGTCATGCGCTCGCGCAGGTAGGGCTTCATCTTCGTCGAGCCCATGGCGTCGATCGTGATCCGCACCTTGACACCCGCGCGGGCCCGCGCGGCGAAGGCATCGGCGACCTCGTCGCAGATGTCGCCGGACCACCAGACGTAGGTCTCGAAATGGATCGTCTCCTGCGCCCGGGCGATGGCATCGAGGAGCGCCGGGAAGAACTCGTCGCCGTTCTGCAGGATCTCGGCGTCGTTGCCCTCGAGGATCACCGCCTTGGTCATGCCGGCGATCGAAGGCAGCGCCTCTTCGAAGGAGTCCACGTCCGGCAAGAGCACGTGGAAATCCCGCTCGCGCAGGTTGTTCCACAGCATCGTCCCGAGCAGGACGATGGCCACGATCATGGTGATGAACACCCAGAGTGGAATTTCGATCATGCGGTCCTCAGAGCTGCTCGTTCAGCAGATAGGAAGCTCCGTCGATAAACTTGTGCCAGAGCGACCGGCGGCTCCAGCTCGCGGCGTCGAGCTGCTTGCAGTCCCGCAGATCCTTTTCGAACGCGGCCTCCAGCTCGGCGGCCACGGCGGGATCGATCAGGCCCACGCTCGCCTCGTCGTTGATGTCGAGCGAACGGTCGTCGAAGTTGGTGGAGCCGACGTGCACCCAGAGACCGTCGACGATCATCACCTTCTGATGGCTCAAGGTGCGCTGGAACTCGTAGATCTTCATCCCATGGCGCAGCAGCTCCTCGAACTGGCGATGGCCGGCGTGGCGCACGATCGAGCTGTCGGTGACCGGCCCGGGAATCATCAGGCGCACGTCGACGCCCCGCCGCACGGCGGCCGCCAGCAGGCGCACCATCTGGCCATCCGGGATGAAGTACGGATTCTGGATGATCAATCGCTTGCGGGCGGTGGCGATCGCCAGCTTGTAGAGCATCTCGAGATTGGAGACCCCGCCGTGCGGGGAGCTGGCCGTCATGTGCGCGCGCACAGGACCGGCGGCGCCGAGCCGCGGGAAGTACTTCTCCCCCGCCAGCACCTCCTCCGTCATCTCCACCCAGTTCTCCGAGAAGACGGCCTGCACGGCGTTGACGATCGGTCCTTCCAGGCGGACGCCAGTGTCGCGCCAGTGCTCGGCGTCCTGGCCGTGGCCGGTCCACTCCTCGGCGATGCCGTGGCCGAAAACGTACGCCACCCGGCCGTCGAGGATCGCCAGCTTGCGGTGCGTGCGGTTGTTGAGCAGGCCGAGGTCGCCGAGCCGGAAGGGATGATAGTAGGAGATCTTGACGCCGGCCTTGGTCATGTCCTCGAACAGCTCGTTGTCGCCCTTGTTCGAGCCGGCGGCGTCGAGAGTCAGCCGCACCTCGACGCCCTGCCGCGCCTTGGCCGCGAGGGTCCGCGCCATGCGCTCGCAGATCTCACCCTTCCACCAGACGTAGGTTTCGAGATGGACGCTCTCCTTCGCCCGCGCGATATCGGCGAAGAGAGGCGGGAAGAAGCCGTCGCCGTCCTGCAGCACCCGGACGGCGTTGCCGGCGAGGATGGGCGAGCCGGTGAGATTGGCGACGGAGGGAAGGGCCTGCTCGAAGGACGCCACGTCAGGAACGCTGACGTGCGACTCGCGCTCGCGCTGCGTCGACCACAGGAGAATCGTGACGAAGAACAAGGCGAACAGATAGAAGGCGGCAGCGCCGTAGGAGAGGCGCAGAGTGCGATGCCACCAGTGGTCGTGGACCGCCTGGCCTGTCGCAGGTTTCTTCTGCAGAGGTAACCTCATGCGCCTCCAGCCCTCACCTCGCCGCCCACCACCTCTCCGCCCATCTCCCGGTGCAGCTCGACCAGCACGGGCCAATGATCGGAAGGACCGGAACGGATCACCCGATAGGAACAGGTGGTCCATCCCGGATCGGCGAAGACGTAATCGATGCGCTGTCGCATGTAGCGGTGCGTGCAGGCCGCGTCATCGCCGCACAAGCGGAAGAGCTCGGCGGCCAGCAGGGTGCCGATCTCGGGAGCTCCCGGCGGCGCGTTGAGGTCTCCCACCAGGACGAAAGGCCCCTGAGACTGTTTGAGCCGCTCGACGAGGCCGGCGATCTGCACGCTGCGCGCCGCCCGGCCCCAGCGGCCCCAGGCGGCGAGATGGGTGACGTAGAAGTCGATCTCGCCAGCGGCGAGGCCGATGCGCGAATGGAGGAGCGTCCGTTGCTCGCCCTGCCCCGGCAGGACGTGGATCTGGGTCGAGCGCACCTCGCCGCGGGTGAGCAGGGCGTTGCCGAACTCGCCGGCGTGCAGGTGCATGCTCTTGCCGAAGCGGACCTCCAGGCCGGTCAGGCGGGCGAGCGTCTCCGCCTGGTCCTCCAGCCGCGAGTGCTTCGTGCCGCGGTGCACCTCCTGCAGGCCCACCACGTCCGGCTCCGCCTCGCGGATCGCCGCCGCCACCCTGTCCATGTGCCGCCGCGACCACCGCGCGCCGTGGCCGCCGACGTTGTAGGACATCACCTTGAGGCGCAACTCCCCCATGGCGGCATGGCCGTTGCGAAAGCTGTGCCCGGATGGCGGCCGAGAGGACCCACTACGCCGTTTCTGTTAGACTAGTTCTGTCATGACGGAAGTAGAGATCGAGACCCTGAAAGCTCGGCTGAGCGATTATCTGCGGTTGGCTCAGGAGGGGGAGCGGGTCCTCATCACCGAGGGTGGACGGTCGATCGCTATCTTGAGCCCCATTGAAACAAGCGAAGTGGAGAAGCGAGCCTGGAAGCTCGTGGAGAGCGGTGTCGCGAGCTGGAGCGGCGGCAAGCCCCAGGTATCGCGCCCAAGGCCGAAAGTACTCGGCGGCAAGAGCGCCTCGGCGATTGTCCTGGAAGACCGCCGTTGATCCTTTACCTCGACACCAGCAGTCCTATCAAGTCTCTTTCTCGTCCGAGCCGCGTCTCAAGGTGACGATCAAAGCGGCCGTCGCCAGCACCAGCCCCACTCCCTTGATGACGGCTACCCAGACGGACGGGATCGGCGCCGGATCCGGCTCGTGAAGATGGTTGAGCTGCGCGAAGAAGCTGCTGTAGGCCATGCCGCATGTGAAGCCCCAGCCGGCCGCGAGAAAGGGCCGTCCGATGCGAACATCCTTCCCTACGCGCCAGGCGCCGTATAGCAACAGGCCTCCAAGGACGAAGTCGTCCAGCCAGAACGGCCAGATCCTCAGGTCCGACAATTGACGCCATCGACGAAAGGTCTCGGCCAACGGCGTGACGATGCCGAAGACGATGGCGAGGCGGCGGCTGAATTCGATGGTCATGGTCGCCGCAAGGCGCGCGTCACGGCGAGTCGACGCGCGTGGCCAGTACAAGCGTGGCCGCTTGAACAAGGCTCCCGGCCACCAGGATCCAACTCCCCTTGAAAAAGGCCCGCCGGTACGCTTCAGAGATGCCCACCCGCGCGAGGCGGCGATATGCGACAGCTTGGTAGATGAACATGGTGAGCACGAGGAGAGCGCATTCCCCGAACAAAAGCCATTCCGCGTACTCTCGCAAAAAGAACGTGGGCACAAAGATCCAGAGAAGGAAAAAGGGCAAGGCCAAGATCAGGCCCCACTCACTCTTGTTGTTGTTCTCGTCGACGAGCTGTAGCTTTTCTTCATCCGTAAGCTCGGAAAAGGCGCGACGCGTAAGACGCAGGTTGAAGATCAACGCGATGAAAAAAGCGCCCATGCCTAAAGGAATAAGGTCAAAGGCCATGATGGGACCTCCTGGTTTCCTTCCCGTCGCGAGCTACGGCTATCGTACGGCGGTCTTTCCCGCCGGGTCAAACGCGGGAGGAGGCGGTCCCCGTCAGCGGTGGTGATCCTGCGGCGGCGGCGCGGCTTCGGTATCCTTCGGGGCCGCCTCGTCGGCCGCCTTCCTGCTGCGCTCCACCAGGTCCTTGGAGTCCACGCCCTCGACGATCCCGCGGCCCTGGACCCAGCCCTGCGTACACTCTCCGCAGGGAACGCCCTTCTTGCGCACCATGTCGCGGCACGGGCAATGGCCCTGCCGGAGCAGGCACTCGGTGCACGGCGGATCGACGCAGCACGAGTAGGCGCCCTGCTGCGCCAGGGTGTCCTTGACCTCCTTCAGCTCGCTCTTGACGCGGGCGATCTGCAGGTCCGGCCTCAGCTCGCTGAACTCGCCCTTGGGATTCACGGCGACGGGCGCGACTTCGGAGGAGGCGGCTTGGGGCTTGGCGGCCTGGTGCTGAGCCTGAAAGGCGGCGCAGGCGAGCAGCGGCAGCGCCAGGACGAGACCGAGGAGACGGAGGCGAGACTTCGGCGACATGACTCCCTCCATCACAGGTTGAAATAGCGGATGATGTTGAAGCCGAGGCGGACGTCGTCCTTCTCGAAGCCGGCGGCGGAGTCACCCCCCAGGATCTGATCGACCGTCGTGGCCCGCGAGTTGCCGAAGATGACCTCGAAGATGTGGCCGCCGAGAGGCTTGGAAACCGCCACGTGCCAGGCGGCGTGGCTGTCGTCGAGGTCATGGTTGGCCGGCACGTACTCCAGCTCCAGCAGACGATGACCGGGCAGCGGCAAGGTCAGCCCGAGCGGGACGTTGAAGGCGTCCTTGAGACGCGGCGTGTCCGCCACCCAGGAGGGAGAGACGAGAAAATTCACCCCGGGCCCGAGGCGCCGGGCGAAGAGGAGCTGCGCGAAGGGACGGCTGGAGTCCACCACGCCCGGCCGCCGCAGGAGGTCGGCTCCCGCCCGCAGCGAGACGGTGACCGGCACGCGGGCGGCCTGTTCGAAGATGAGGAACTTCCCGGCCAGCTCGAAGTCTTCCTGAAACGAGGCGCGGTAGAACGACAGGTCGAGGTGCGGCGTCACGCCCCAGGCCAGGCCGATGCCGACGTCGGCGCCGCTGTCGAGCCCCCAGAGGTCGTGCGAGTTGCTGTCGTTGATCGCCTGGCGGAAGCGGTGGGTGAAGAGCACCTCCATCCTGTGTCCGCCGATCGGGAAAGGCGACGCGCTGTTGATCAGCCGGGTGCCGACCGCATCGCGATGCACGGGATCGTAGGGCCCCGGCTGCTGCGCCGCGGCGGCTCCGGCGAGGAACAGGGCGGCCAGCGCGGCCGCCGGAACGAGCGTTCGCATCCCCTTGATCCTCCTCAGTTGTTCGGAGCGCCGGCGCGAATCCAGGCCGCGATGGCGTCGATCTGCTGGTCGCTCAGGTAGGGCGGGCCGTCCTGGGGCATGCGGTCGCCGGTGATGCTCGGATCGCCGCGCAGCTTCAGGATGATGTAGCTGCGCTCGGGAGCCCCCGGCTCGACGCGGTCCAGGGTGTTGTTCTCCGTGGCCGGATGATTCACCAGCAGGTTGTAGCTCACCCCGGCGTCGAGGATGAGGCCCTCCTGCCCGCCCGTCGATCCGGCGTGGCATCCCGACTTGGCGCAGATCGGAGTGAAGATGTTGCCCTGGATCTGCGAGAAGGTGAAGGCCGCCACGCCTCCCGGACTGTCCAGCGGCTCCGTGGGCGTCTTCACCGTGCCGCAGCCGGCGAGGAAAAGCGGCAGCACGGCCCCCACCAGACCCCTCCCGAGCTTCAAAGCACGGCAAAGCAGCATGGGATCCTCCTCCCGTCTGCGCCGTAGGTTCCGGGAGCGCTGGGAAAGGTTCAGGGGGAGTCCTTAATCTAGCCGGTCTGCCCTTCGAGACCTCACCCCCTGGCCCCCTCTCCACAAAAGTGGAGAGGGGGCCAGGTTACCATCCTGCCCCCATGAACCCTCCACCCCCATTCCGGGACATACTCTTCGGCATGCCACCGAACGACGAGCTCGCGCTGCTCCGGCGGGTGGCCGCGAAGGACCGCAAGGCCTTCGAGGCTCTTTATCATCTCTACTACCGCCGTATCTTCGGCTACCTCCTGAAGCTCACCCGGCGGGTGGACCTGGTGGAAGAGGTCCTCAACGACGTCATGCTCGCCGTCTGGAAGGGCGCGGCGAGCTTCGACGGCCGGTCCCGGGTGTCGACCTGGATCTTCGGCATCGCCTACCACAAGGCTCTCAAGGTTCTGGTCCGGCGGCCGGAAGAATCGGTGGAGGACGACGGCGAGAGGCCCGAGCCCCTGGACAGCGAGGAGCCCGAGAGCCTGGCGGCACGGCGGGAGCTGGCGGGGGTCCTGGGCCAGGCGCTCGGCGCCCTGCCGCCGGAGCAGCGGGCGGTGGTCGAGTTGGCGTATTACTACGGGCTCGCCTATCAGGAGATCGCGGAGATCGTGGGCTGCCCGGTGAATACCGTGAAGACGCGAATGTTCCACGCCCGCCGCCGCTTGCGGAACCTGCTGCCCGGGCTGGGGATCTCGAGCTACGCGGGCTAGGAGACCGAGACCATGCAACACTTGGACGAACGGGGCGGGAGGATGCACCAGCGGATCTGGGAGCTGCTCCCGTGGTACGCCAACGGCACGCTCGCCGAAGCGGAGAGGGAGAAGGTGGAAGCCCACCTCGCCGTTTGCCGCCTCTGTCAGGAGGAGGAGGAGATCTGCCGGCGCACCGCCGCGGCGGTAAAGTCGGTGGGCGAAACGGCTCCCTCCCCTCACCCCGTGCAGCTCCAGCGGATGCTCGCCCGCATCGAGGAGAGCGAAAGCGAGGAGCGCTCGCGCGCCGGCTGGTGGAGGCGCGGCATGCCGTTGCGGGCGCTGGTCGAGGCCACCCCCGGTCCGCTGCGCCTCTCGCTGGTGGCCCAGGCGGCGATCATCCTCCTGCTGGTGGGCCTGCTCGTCTGGCAGCAGCTCCGCACGCCATCGGCCGCGCCGCCGGCCGAGTACGTCACGCTCTCGGACCCCGCCCCCGCGCCGGTCCCCTCGCTCGGCCTGCGGGTGATGTTCTCGCCGCAGGCGACGGAGCGTGAGATCCGCGATCTGCTCCACGGCATCCGGGGGCAGATCGTCGCCGGTCCCTCGCCGATGGGCGTCTACACCGTCGAGGTGCCCGCGGACGGCGATCCCCTGAAGGTCATCCTCGCGCGGCTGCGCTCGGAGCCGCAGGTGGCGTTCGCCGAGCGAGCGGCCGGCGGGGAGGTGAAGTAGATCCATGAGCGCCGCGAGTCGCCCAGCGGGAACAGGCGAGCCGCTTCGGAGAAGCGACGTCTCGATAGCCCGAGGCGGCAGCCTCGGGCGCTCGGCGGCGCTGGTCCTGGCCCTGGCCCTCCTGAGCTGCGCCGGCATCTCCACAGGACACGCGGCGAAGGGCGCCGACCCCGCCGCCGAGGCCCCGCCGCCGGCGGAGCGGCAGGTGATGGTCACCTATCCGCCGGGACCGCCGCCGCTGTGGGCGCGCACCTCGGCCGAGCTCTCCGAGGTCTACCGCATGCGTATCCTCTACGCGTGGACCATGGCCTCCCTCGGCGAACAGTGCGTGGTCTTCGAGGTCCCCCCGGGCCGCTCCGCCCGCGACATCATCAGCCGGCTCGCTTCCGACCGCCGCGTCAGCTCGGTGCAGGCGGTCGAGAGCTTCTCGACCTTGGCCGCACCGGAAAGAAACGATCCCTATACCCATCTGCAGCACAGCTATCAGACCCTGCGCCTGGACCAGGCCCACCGCCTGGCGACGGGCAAGGGAGTACGCGTCGCGGTGGTGGACACCGGTGTGGACTTCGATCATCCGGACCTGCGCGATCGGGTCACGGTGGCCAACAACTTCGTCGACCGGGGCGAGCGGACGTTCACCACCGACATCCACGGCACCGCCGTCGCCGGAGTCATCGCCGCCTCGGTGAACGACGTCGGTATCGTCGGCGTGGCGCCGGATGCTGAGATCTACGCCCTCAAGGCGTGCTGGCAACAGCCGCCGGCGGC
This sequence comes from Acidobacteriota bacterium, assembly GCA_046765915.1. GTDB lineage: Bacteria > Acidobacteriota > Thermoanaerobaculia > Multivoradales > UBA5704 > DATARR01. The sequence goes on from JBKPTH010000068.1 coordinate 8,805, forward strand.
GCGCGAGGCCGTCTGCAACAGCTACACGCTGGCGAAGGCCATGGACTTCGCCATCACCAAGGGAAGCCAGGTGATCAACTTCAGCCTCGGCGGTCCGCCGGACGCGCTGCTCGGGAGATTGATCGGCGTCGCGTTGTCGAAAGGAATCGTCGTCGTCGCCGCGAACGGCGGACCCTCCCGCGACTTTCCCGCCAGCCTCCAGGGAGTGATCGGCATCATCGGCAGCGACGACCTGAAAGGCAGCGCCGCGGCGCCCACCCCAGCCGCGAGCTCCCAGGGACCTGCCCTGGCGGCGCCGGCGGTGGACGTCCTCACCACCGTGCCCAAGGGTTCCTACGACTTCTTCTCCGGCAGCTCCCTCGCCGCCGCCGAGGTCTCCGGCATCGCGGCCCTGCTGCTGCAGAAGGACCCGAAGCTCACGCCCGCCCGCGTCGCGGAAGTCATCCGCAAGACCGCTCGCCCGCTGAACCCCACGCATATCATCCAGGCCGACGCCTGCGCGGCGGTGGCTAGCGTGGCGGGGGGAGCGGGGTGCGAGTAGCGGCGACCCGTGCGGCGAGTTTCGACACAGAACGCTTGGCGCTTCACCGGCGGTGGCAAAGCCGCCCGGCCGGTGCAAGCGTTTGGTTCGGCCCCTTAACGCTTTGTTCTGGCATGTCGGTGAATCGCTACTATCAAAGGATCAAAAACGACAACCCTCAATACAAAGCGAAGCAGTGCGGCTGGCTTGGGCTTAAGCAACCATGCAAACCTAGGCGCCATTACGTAGTAGCACCTAACCAGAAAACGACCCAGGAGAGATTGGAGGAGAACCTCATCGCGAAATTGCCTTAGCGTGGCTACTTCCGGCGAATCCGGGGATCTATAAACCGCGGTAGCTATGAAACAGGGACCACTGTTTAGAGTATCTGCATCGCTCTCCCTAGTCTGGTTGATCATCTCATTGACGCTCTCCTTGCTCGCCTCTAACAAATCGGGAAAGAGGGACGGGTCCTCAGCGAGCAGCATTCTTGCCAGTATGATTTTCTGTTCCGCGTTTAGTCGCCCGATTTCTATCGGTAATTTCTTTCGGCGTAGTGCAGACGCAAGAAAGCTGTTTAACTTGTCCTCGGTCAAGGGCAGAGGCTGCGAAGTTCCCTTCATCTAAGCAGGCCCACTTTCATCAGCCGAGCAATGCAAATCCGATAAAGCAGACAGCTAATAACAGAGACAAAACAGCCGAGAGCAAACCGTTGGAACATCTTGCCAACCACTTAGCCTTCAGATCAATCAAGAAACGATTTTCATCAACGGCGACTGCATAATGCATAGCACCGGTCCGCAGGAACTCCCCCGCACCACCTGACGTAAGGAACTCGCCCCCCGGAAGGAACACCTTGTGAGAGAGGTCGCTCGGATATCCGCTCTTGAATCGTCTTACATGTAAGCTTCGGAGGACACAAAAGAGTGACAGTGCGAGGGACGCAGCGAAGAGAATAAACAGCGCCAGAAGCACTCCGGCGGCATAAATCGAAGCAAGCGCTGGTGACAAGAGAATCCGTATCTTACTGAGGGAGTCAATGTTTAGCAATGCTGCACCCAGGAACACGGTGGTAAACGAGAAGTAAAATTGTGCCTTGCGCTCTACTGCCGCAATCATCTCCGTCTGCCTATCGTAAACGTATTTGCAGTACTCGAAGCGCACGCGCTCAAGCTCGAGAGTTGCTTCGCTAGACTCACCAATCAGTTCTCCCGCTAAGTCGCTTGCGCTAGTCAGAGTTCAGCCTCGTTTCTTCAGTGCGTTAGAATGGGCAGCTTGAGAACGGACGCCGACGCGGCGAATCGGGCGCGAAGCGGCCGGCTCCACCCGCTCTATTGTCGGGATTGGCCGCCTCTCTTCGCGACAGTTCGATATGTACATGCGCCCTCGTGCTCTTAAGCTACTGGCTGAATGCTACCGCGAACTCCTCTGAAAGGGAAGACAAGGCTGCCGGCATCAGGAAACCAGACATAGCAGCTGGCGCAGCCAAGTGCGGGCCTTGGATAAGACGACTTGGAGTTGGCATCTGCTCCGGAACAGGGTTACCACCGAGACATATGGAGCGGTTCAACGGCGCAACGGCAAAGCCGGTTGCGGCCTTACGGCAGGACATCTCAGCCACGCTACGGCTAGTGTCCATCGGGACTCGCCGGTTTCGCCACTTGCGGTGCTGTCGGCTCATGGCCGAACAATATTGTGGTGATATCCTCATCGTCGACGCTTCCGCCAGCGATACCACGCTCGCGCATCACTTGGCAGAGATTCGTAAAGGCCCACTGGGCATCGATATTGGCCAAATTCCTACTTGACTGTTCAAATTTAGCTGCCGCCTCAACGACCTCTTGGTCTCCAAACACACAGATCCTTGCCTTCGATGCAGCTACCTGATCCAAGACCTTGGCGCGCTCGGAAGGGCTAACGAATCCGACCCGTGCGACGCTATTCACATAGTCCACATAGGCATTGATCTTCAGCTCCATGTACTTTGCTTCTCGCTCGGTTCGCCGACTGAGCCAGAACTGGAAGAGTGCCCCGAGCAGGATTCCACTGCATCCGAAGAGTCCCGCTATAAATGGCTCGCTCATCACTCGTGCATCACTCTTTGAGAGTCGTGCGGCCAACCTGAAAGGGTCTATCCGAAGTCCTCGACCGGTGCGCGAGGATTCCGGATGGACCCAGGTTGAACGAAGCCGCGGGCGAGTCCGAGTTGCCCGCTATGGGGATTAAAATCCTCCGTAGGGGCTTCGCGCGAGATCCTTCCCGCTGCCACTCACGCCCCGAAAGCCGTTGGCTGGTTTTGGCAATTACGCCCGAGCGCAGGGAGAGCCCTGAGCTACGCTTCTCTGCCAGCGGTTTCGCGCCTGCCATTATACCGCAGCCGCCCGCGAGCGACACGAGCCTCGATCTCCGAGGGGAGCAGTGGGCGACAGAGAAATAGAGCCATGGATCTTCATGGCGCAGACGGGGCTCGGCCGCGGGCTGGCGCAAGCGGTTCAATGCAGCGCATGGCGGAGGCGGTAGAAGAGCTGGAGCTCCTCCCGCAGGAAGCCCTGCTCGTCGACGCGGCGCAGGGCACGGCCGTTGATGCGCAGCGGACGCAGCGTCTCGGCGGCCAGCCAGCGCTTCTCGTCCGGCTCGTCCTCATCCTGAAACCAGCGGGTGAGGAACCGCGGGAAGGCATCCCAGGCGATCGACTCCGCGGCGGGCTCGCCGGGCGTCTCGTCCTTCAGGGGATTGAAGAACAGGCTGGGGACCTCCGGCGTCCCGTACGCCTCGGCGGCATTGTCCATCCAGGCCGACACGATCGCGCTCCAGGCCTTGGCGCGGTCCTCCGCGCTGTCGGGCCGGCGCGCGAAGTCCGTGAGGAATCCAGGGGGATGAAAGCGGTCCAAACGTCACCTCCTCGTCTTCGCGGTTGGCTGGACGCCGGCCCGCTTCCCTCGCGGGGTCCGGCGCAGCCGATCCTACCGCGAGCTCCCCTTCCTTCTTGACGCTGCTCTCAAGGCGTCATACACTTCGTATGACGCGGAGGTGGCTGATGCGGCTCAATGCGAGGTTGAGCGAGGAGTTGTCCCGGAAGCTCGAAGCTCTGGAGCGGGCGACCCAGCAGAGCACGTCGGACATCGTGCGTGCTGCGCTCGAGCGCTACTTCGACGAAGTCTGCAGACCGGGCTGCTCCGCGCGCGACGCGATCCTGCGGTCGGGTCTCGTCGGCTGCGGCGAAGCCGAGGCCGACCTCTCGGCGACCTACAAATCGCGGCTGCACGAGGGCTTCGGGCGCAAGCATGGTCATCGCTGACACGGGCTTCTGGCTCGCGCTCGCCAACCGCAAGGACGCACACCACCGCAACGCCGTCCAGGCCCTCGACGCGCTCGTGGACGAGCGCCTCATCGTCACCTGGCCGGTGATGACCGAGACCTGCTACCTGCTGCTCGACCGCATCGGCCCTGCGGCGCAGGCCCGCTTCCTCGCCTCCCACGCCGCCGGGGCGTTCGAGATCGCCGCGCCGGAGATCCACCCGCCCGAACGCGTCCTGCCGCTGATCGAGAAGTACGAAGCGCTCCCGATGGATCTGGCCGACGCGACGCTCGTGCTGCTCGCCGAGTGGCTCGGGCACGGGCGCATCCTCTCCGTCGATGGGCGCGACTTCGGTGCGTATCGCTGGAAGAACCGTCACCCGTTCGAGAACCTGCTGATGTAGAGGTCGCCCTGCCCGAGGTCTTCGAGCTCGATCCGCTGCCTTGTTGGCGACACCTGCCGAAGGAGCAGTACTGCTCTCGGATGGCCGGCCTGGTGGAAAAGATCACCGTCGAGACTGCAGCCCGGCACAAAGCGGCCGGCAGCCGGCCTCTCGGCCCAGACAAGATCCTGGCTCAGCATCCTTTCGGCCAGCCGGTGAAGACCAAGCGCTCGTATGCGCCCCGGGTGCACGCCTTCAGCCGGGAGGTCCGCAAGGCGATGGTTGAAGCCTACGCTTGGTTTGTCGCGGCCTTCCGAGACGCTGCCGAGAAGTTGCGAGCCGGAGACCGGATGGCGAGGTTCCCTGAAGGGAGCTTCCCACCCGGGCTTCCCTTCGTTCGCGGCGGCCTATCGGCTGCCGGTTCAGCAGCATAGCTACTCAAGCCTGCTGGTCACCTCACAATCCTCACCGATAGACAGGGAGGCGTATGCTCCGAGGACGGATTTGCCGCTCTCGGGGGGCCGCCTATCCACCCTCCTGGCGCCTTCAGATCGGCTCGGCCTGGCACTTCGAGACATTCTGGTCGCATGAGGCTCGAAAATCGGCCTGCTCACCTTTGATTGTCGCAGATTAAGGTGGCACCTTTTCCGGGCGGCGCCTAACGGCTGCACGTTCAGCAGCCGCAGCGCGGTCTGCTGCAACGTGGTGTTCGGCGGTCTTCGACTAGCGCCTCGGCTCCTCGTATAGTCCGAATTCGGTGCCCGCCGGATCCGCGAAAACGGCAAATGCGCCGGAACCTGGGGCGATGTCTGTTCGTGACGTCAGCACTCTGCCACCCGCAGCCTCGATCTTCTTGAGAGTGTCCGAAATATCGTCCACCATGATGTATACGCGTGTCTGTTCGTCTGGAGCTCTGTCGCTCTCTTTCACCCACGTTCCGCTAACGCCACCTGTGTCGTCGAACGCAAGCTCACCGTCGCCGCGCTTTCTGGTCCGCTGGAGCAGCCGGGCTGGGCGCTGTTTCCACACGTTCCAGAGTCTGCTTTTCGAGTTCCCAGCCAAGACCCGGTCCCTGCCTTATGAGGATCCGCTGCAGCGTTTTTGGTCCGCTCCTGATTGCGATGCTCGTGATCCCATGCACTGCAACGTCAAACAATACCTCGTCAAGTGTCTCTCGGTCCGTAATGAGTTCGCGCAGCTCCTTAATCGGGTCCACCTGCGAATTGGTTTCTGAACCTATCCTGCAGGCACTGCGGTGCTCGTCCCAGTCGACCTTCACCAGAGATGTGCCAGCTGGAGTGCAGAGCCAAGCGCGCCCTGGCGTTGAGATTAGTTGGCGCATCAATCCGGCTATTAGCAGATCGTGTTTCTCAACTGGCCAGTGGCTGAGCGGACTAGCCAAGTGCTTCTTAAGGTCATCAGGTGTAAGGCAATCGGCAATCCTCTTCATCTGATCTTTGCTCTCCTGTTCGCCGGACTCGATAGCTTGAAGCCGTGCGGTCGCGCTTTCTAGCCTCTCATTCGTTTCTCGGAGCGAGGTCCTGAGTCTGTCGAGCTCACGATCTTGAAAGTATCGGCGAGCCGCGAAGCCCGCCCCGAACACGGCGAGGCTCCATCCAAGAAGCGTAAGGAGCGGGTTATCCCGGAGTGCACCAGCGAGAGCGCTCCAGAGGTCGCCAGGAGGGCCTTGCTGTGCCGCCGTCATGAAATAAATTACAATCACGAGTTACCTTTCAAAGCTGAGTTCCTTTGCGCCCAAACGTCAAAGCTAACCGGCGCGCGTCCTTCGCGCGTCCGTGTTCAGCGCCTTGTTGGGCCAGCATGTGTTATTGCAAGACCTGGCCCCCCTTTTTACGTGCACAGCCAATCGAGCCGCCACTTCTTCCTAGTGTTGTCCCACCAGTAGTTATACACCCGCTTGTCGGTACCAATGAAGAACACATGGTCCGCCGAAGAATTCGCAACAAGGTTCCCGGCAACGATCTGCACCGGACCCAACGCATCGAGCTGAAACTTGCCGTTGTTGTCCCACCAGTAGTTATACACCCGCTTGTCGGTACCAATGAAGAACACATGATCCGCCGAAGAATTCACAACAAGGTTCCCGGCAGCGATCTGCGCCGGACCCAGCCAATCGAGCTGAAACTTGCCGCTATTCACCCAGTAGTTATACACCCGCTTGTCGGTACCAATGAAGAACACATGGTCTCCCGAAGAATTCACAACAAGGTTCCCGGCAGCGATCTGCGCCGGACCCAGCCAATCGAGCTGAAACTTGCCGTTATTCACCCAGTAGTTATATACCCGCTTGTCGGTGCCAATGAAGAACACATGGTCTCCCGAAGAATTCACAACAAGGTTCCCGGCAGCGATCTGTGCCGGACCCAACGCATCGAGCTGAAACTTGCCGTTATTCACCCAGTAGTTATACACCCGCTTGTCGGTACCAATGAAGAACACATGGTCTCCCGAAGAATTCACAACAAGGTTCCCGGCAGCGATCTGGCATGTGCAAACATCTGTTGGCGCAGATTGGTTTCTCCATCCCCTGCCTTCCATTTTGACTCTAAAGTCATATTTCGTATTGCACGACAGATTGCCTATGAGGTAATAGAATGTGCCATCACTGCCGACGGATTGATCAGGCTCATGGATCCACGATCCGCCAGAAGATTTCTTCCATTGCACTTTGTAGGTGTGTCCAGCGTGGCCATACCAAGATAAACCTATTGTCGTGCTAGGATTCGGGGCCGCTGCACTTGCCGTTAAGTTCAAATAATCGGAGGCCAATGCGACAGGATCGGCCAAGGCAACCGGCGCGCCGAGTGCTTCTGTAGTAACGTTGTAGGCATCCATATGCAGCATTGCAGGGCCGGTCAAGACACCCAGAGCTCCGAGAGCTAAGGCCAGCGTTAGTAATTTTTTCATGGCGGCATCTCCTCTTCTATTATTGAATAATTGATAAAATCTCGCTCTTTTGCTTAAGACGAGCGTCGCTTGTTTCATCGCTCATTTCAAACCCGGTCTGCCCAGAGTGTCGTCGAACCTGGCTCCTGCTTAACTCGGTCCCGGCAGGCTGGGAGAAGGCCCAAAATTCGCCAAATTGGCGCCGCGCGCAGGGTGGATGAGGTACATAGTTACTCCCGGAGGGCTGCTGATCTTCTGACTATCACCTTTCCCTGCGCCTAACCTCGCACTGAGCTTATGCGAACCCCGTGGCGTGCTTCGCGCCAAGGGCACCTTCGAATTCCGCAAAGTGGCCTATATCATTCATTCTATTAGCTATAGAATTCTACATCCTCTCCGGTGTCGGGGTCAAACGGAGGCGATTCGGTCGTATAAGCCTCTCGGAGCGCCGACGACCCCGGCAGCTTTCCTGCCCTTGGGTCCTCTTTGACGATCCTATTGAAGCTGCTCGTGGGAGAAGCTCTCCCCTCGTGGGGGGAAAACGTCCCCTTGAGGAGGAAGTCCCCAGCGGGGGAGAAGCTCCCCGGCAGGGACAAACGGCCGCCGAATCAATCCTTTACGTGCTACGGCACCCTCCCCACCTGCTACGGCACCTTCCCCTCCTGCTACGCGGCTTTCCCCTCTTGCTACGCCACCTCCTCCTCCTGCTACGCGACTTTCCCCTCCTGCTACGCCACCTTCCCCTCCTCCTACGCGACTTTCCCCTCCTGCTACGCCACCTTCCCCTCCTCCTACGCGACTTTCCCCTCTTGCTACGCCACTTTCCCCTCTTCCTATGCGGCTTTCCCCTCTTGCTACGCCACTTTCCCCGAGGGGGAAGCTCAGCTTCCCCTCCTCCTACGTGACTTTCCCCTCCTCCTACGCCACTTTCCCCTCCTGCTACGCGACTTTCCCCGAAGGGGAAGCTCAGCTTCCCCCTCTTGCTACGCCACTCTCCCCGAGGGGGAAGCGGCTCCGATATGTGCCAGGCCGGATCGCGACGCCCGAGGTCGTGGAGGACCGGAGCGACATCGCCGCTTCGGAGACGCCCCGCCGTCCCCGTGGCCTCCCTGACGGTGTCGTTTATCGACTGGGGGCGTCTCTACGGACCGCCTGATGCGCGCGGGACAGGTGAGATTTCGTGGACGAGACCGGGCGCTCGGAATCTGCTCTCCCGTTTTGAGGTTGAAGACTTGGCGACATAATCTCCCTGGGGAGGAGGGAGCCGGCATGGCGCGCAAAGGGCGGAAGATGCAGGTCGGCAAAATGTACCACAAGCCGGGTACGGCGCCGGGCACCCTGCGCGAGATCCCCGGCGCCGGACCGGTGCGGGTCAGCGTCATCGACTACGGCCCGGAACACTTCGAGGAGAAGCGGATCTCGAAGATCGAGGAGGTCTTCCCCTACCGCGACTCCCAGACGGTCACCTGGATCAACGTCGAGGGACTCCACGACGTCAAGCTGATCGAGAAGGTGGGCAAGCACTTCGGCTTCCATCCCTTGGCGCTGGAGGACGTCCTCAACTGCGGCCAGCGGCCCAAGATCGAGGACTACGAGAGCTACCACTTCATGGTCATGAAGTCGCTGCTCCGCAAGGCGGACGAGCTGCAGATCGAGCAGATCAGCTTCTTCCTCGGCGGCAATTACGTGATCACCTTCCAGGAGGTGCCGGGGGACTCCTTCGAGGCCGTGCGCGAGCGCATCCGCCACGGCAAGGGACAGATCCGGCGCATGGGTCCCGACTATCTCCTCTACGCTCTTATCGACGCCCTGGTGGACGAGTTCTTCCCCGTCCTGGAGTCCTACGGCGAGCGGGTCGAGGAGCTGGAGGACCTGGTGGTGCTGAAGCCCGAGCCCGCGGTCCTCAACGAGATCCACCGCATCAAGCGCGAGCTGCTGCTGCTGCGGCGCACCGCCTTTCCCGAGCGCGAGGTCATCAACGCCTTGCAGCGGGAGGAGGCGCACCTCATCCGTCCGGAGACCCGGGTCTTCCTGCGCGACTGCTACGACCACACGATCCAGGTGATCGACATGATCGAGACCTACCGCGACCTCGCCTCGGGCCTGCTGGAGGTTTATCTGTCGAGCCTCAGCAACCGGCTGAACGAGGTGATGAAGGTGCTCACCATCATCTCCACCATCTTCATCCCCCTGAGCTTCATCGCCGGCGTCTACGGCATGAACTTCAATACCGGGAAAAGCCCGTTCAACATGCCGGAGCTCAACTGGTACTTCGGCTATCCCTTCTCCCTCGCGATCATGGCGGTGGTCGCCGGAGTGATGGTCGCCTATTTCCGCCGCAAGGGTTGGTTCTAGGCTTTCCCTTCAAGGAGCAGCGAAGTGATCCTCAAGAAGAGCGTTTTCCTGTTGGCCTGCGTCCTCCTCGCGTCTCTCACTCCGGCTTTCGGCGACGAGACCGAACCGGCGAACAAGTCCGAGCCAGCGCCCGAGACCGGGCCGGCGCCCGAGACCCTGACCTACGGCCGGCTCGGCACCGTGACCCTCTACCATGAATCGCCGCATCCGCATCACGTCGTCCTGTTCTTCTCGGGCGACGGCGGCTGGAACAAGGGCGTCGTCGACATGGCGCGCATCCTCGCCGGCATGGACTCGGTGGTGGCCGGCATCAATCTACCCCGTTACCTGAAGCAGCTCGCCGCCACCAACGAGGCCTGCTCCTACCCCGCCGCCGATCTGGAGGGGTTGAGCAAGGTGATCCAGAAGAAGCTCGGCTTCACCGCCTACGAGTCGCCGGTGCTGGTGGGCTACTCCTCCGGCGCCACGCTCGTCTACGCCGCCCTGGTGCAGGCGCCGCCGAACACCTTCCGCGGCGCCATCAGCATGGGCTTCTGCCCGGACCTGCCGCTGCATCGCCCGTTCTGCGAGGGCCATGGGCTGAAGGGCGAGCCGGGTCCGCAGGGCAAGGGCATCAGCTTCCTGCCCACCAACACCCTGGAGCAGCCCTGGATCGCCTTCCAGGGGGACTCGGACAAGGTCTGCTTCAAGAAGGACGTGGTGCGCTACGTCGCCAAGGTCAAGGGAGCCGAAACAGTGCTGCTGCCGAAGGTCGGGCACGGCTTCGGCAAGCAGGCGCGCTGGGTGCCGCAGTTCCGCCAGAGCTTCCACCGCCTCGTCGGTTCGGAGAAGGCGGCGGCGCGGCCGGCCGCGCCCAAGGATCTGGCGGACCTGCCGCTCGTCGAGGTGCCCGCGCATGGAGCCTCCGGCGATGCCCTCGCCGTGATCCTTTCGGGAGACGGCGGCTGGGCGGGGCTCGACCGCGAGGTGGCGGGAGCGCTCGCCGCCAAGGGCGTGCCGGTGGTGGGGCTCGATTCCCTGCGCTACTTCTGGACCGCCCGCACGCCGGACGGCGCGGCCCGGGATCTCGCGCGCATCCTGCGCCATTACCTCGCCGCCTGGGGCCGCAAGGAGGCGGTGCTGGTGGGCTACTCGCTGGGCGCGGACGTCCTGCCGTTCCTCGCCGAGCGGCTGCCGCCGGATCTGCTCGGACGGGTGCGCCTCATCGCGCTGCTCGGACCGGACCGCACGGCGAGCTTCGAGTTCCACGTCGGCGAGTGGCTGGGCCTCGGCGGCGGCGAGGAGCAGCCGGTGCTGCCCGAGGTCAGGAAGCTGGCCGGCCGCCACGTCCTCTGCCTGTATGGTTCGCGGGAGGACGACAGCCTCTGCCCGCAGATCGCTCCCGCGCTCGGCAAGGCCGTGGAGCTCTCCGGCGCGCACCATTTCGGCGGCGACTACGGCCAGGTCGCGGGGCTGATCTTGCAGGAGGCGCGGATCGGGGAGCGATAGCGCCGATTCACATGGTAGCGATCGCCGCACCGCCGGCCGCGCCGCCGAGGCCCCTCACCTCCCCGGCCCTCCTCTCCCACCTCACACCCGCCCACCCGGGGAGAGGAGGGAGACTACAAAAGCAAGAATTTGTTTTTGCTTTTTCCAACCCCCTCTCTCCCGGGGGTCGGGAGTGCGGTGGGAGAGAGGGGGCAGGGGGGAGTGAGGGTTTCGGAGGGCAGGCCGCCGGTCCATTCACGGACCCTCTTGAAGAGGGCTTCGCGTGACCAAGCCCTCCTTCTCCCGCCTCAAACCCTTCCTCAGCCTGCTCTTCTTCGCGCTGGCGCTGTGGCTTCTCCACCGCGAGCTGCGCGACTTTCATTACCGCGAGGTCATGCGCTTCCTGGACGTGCTGCCGTGGGGCCGCGTGGCGCTGGCCGTCGTGCTCACGGTCTGCAGCTATCTCACCCTGACCAGCTACGACGCGCTGGCCTGCCGCTACATCGGCAAGCGCGTCGCCTATCGCAAGATCGCCCTCGCCTCCTTCACCGGCTATGCCGTCAGCAACACCCTCGGCCTGTCGCTGTTCACCGGCACGCCGCTGCGCGTCCGCTTCTACTCCGGCTGGGGGCTGACCGGCCTCGACATCACGCGCGTCGTGCTGTTCAGCTACGCCACCTTCTGGCTGGGATTCTTCGGCCTCTCGGGCGCGGCTTTCCTGGCGGAGCCGATCGCCGTCCCCAGGTTGCTGCACCTGCCGGTGGCGAGCGCGCGTCCCTTCGGCGTGCTGTTCCTGGCGCTGGTGGCGGCCTATCTGATCGCCTCCTTTACTCGCCGCCGGCCGTTCACGCTCAAGGGGCTGGAGCTCGCCGTCCCGGGTCCGCGGCTGGCCTTGACGCAGCTCGCCGTCTCTTCGCTCGACTGGGCGTTCGCCGGCGCGGTGCTCTACAGCCTGTCGCCCGCCTGGCACGTCACCTTCCTCCATTTCCTGGGCGTCTTCCTCTTCGCCCAGACGGCCGGCCTGCTGAGCAACGTGCCCGGGGGCCTAGGGGTGTTCGAGACGCTCATGGTGCTGCTGCTTCCCCCCGAGCTGCCGCGCCCGCAACTGGTGGCGGCGATGGTCGCCTTCCGCGGCGTCTACTACCTGCTGCCGCTGCTGGCGACGGCGTTGACCCTCGGCGTCAACGAGATCGTCCGGCGGCGGCACCAGGTGGGCCGTTTCACGCGCCGCTTCGGCGGCCGCGTTCCCGACGTCGTGCCGCAGCTCTTCGCCGTCACCACCTTCCTCGGCGGCGCCGTGCTGCTGGTCTCGGGCGCGACGCCGGCCGTCCACTCGCGCCTCTCCTGGCTGCAGGACGTCCTGCCGCTGCCGGTGATCGAGATCTCCCACTTCCTCGGCAGCCTCGCCGGCGCGGCCCTGCTCTTCCTCGCCATCGGCCTGCAACGGCGGCTGGGCGCGGCGTATCAGCTCACCGTGGCCTTGCTGGCGAGCGGCATCGCGCTGTCGCTCGCCAAGGGGCTCGATTGGGAGGAAGCGCTGATCCTCGCCGTCATGCTCGCCGCGCTCGCTCCCTGCCGCCGCCACTTCTACCGCCAGGCGTCGCTGACCGCCGAGTCGTTCACGCCGGGCTGGAGCGCGGCCATCGCCATCTGCATCCTGGGCTCGCTGTGGCTGGGCTTCTTCGCCTACAAGCACGTCGACTACTCGCACGACCTGTGGTGGCACTTCACCCTGTTCGGCAACGCCCCGCGCTTCCTGCGCGCCTCCGTGGGCGTCGCGGCCCTCGCCCTCGGCGTCGCCTTCTGGCGGCTGCTGCGTCCGGCGGCGCCGGCGCCGGCGAGGCCGTCCGAGGAGGAGACCGCGCGCGCCGCCGCCATCGCGGCCCAGGCGCCGCGCACCTACGCCTACCTCGCCCTGCTCGGCGACAAGCAGCTCCTCTTCAACGACGCCGGCAACGCCTTCGTGATGTTCGGCGTCGAGCGCCGGAGCTGGGTCTCGATGGGTGATCCCGTCGGTCCCGAGCGCGAGCGCGCCGAGCTGGTCTGGAAGTTCCGCGAGCTGGTGGACCGCCACGCCGGCTGGACCTGCTTCTACCAGGTCAGCGAGCGGCGGCTGCATCTCTACGTCGATCTCGGCCTGGCGCTCGTCAAGCTGGGCGAGGAGGCGCGCGTCCCGCTCGACGGCTTCTCGCTGGAGGGGCGCAGCCGCCGGAAGCTGCGGCACGCCTACCGCCGGTCCGAGGAGGAAGGCTGCAGCTTCGAGGTGGTCCCCGCCGAGCGCGTCGAGGCCTGCCTGCCGGAGCTCGAGCGGATCTCGGACGATTGGCTGCGTTCCAAAAACACGCGGGAGAAGGGCTTTTCTCTCGGCTCGTTCAGCCGTCCTTACCTGACGCGGCTGCCCGTGGCCCTGGTGCGCCGCGGCGGCGCCGTCGTGGCCTTCGCCAACGTCTGGCCGGGAGGTGACCTGGAGGAGCTCTCCGTGGACCTCATGCGCCATACCCTGGACGCTCCCACCGGCGTGATGGATTACCTCTTTCTGGCGCTGATGCTGTGGGGCGGCGCGCAGGGCTACCGCTGGTTCAACCTCGGCATGGCGCCGCTGGCGGGCCTGGAGGCGCGGGCGATCGCACCGCTGTGGAGCCGTCTGGGCGCTCTGGTCTTCCGCCACGGCGAGCACTTCTACAACTTCCAGGGCCTGCGGCAGTACAAGGACAAGTTCGATCCCGTCTGGGAGCCGCGCTACCTCGCCTGCCCCGGCGGCTTCGCCTTCCCGCTGGTGCTTGCGGATATCGCGGCGCTCATCGGCCGGGGTTTTCGGGGTGTGATGGCGAAGTAGGCGCTCCGCAGAAAGGGACGACAGGGACAGCAAGGACAGCAGGGACAGGAGGTTTCCTGTCCTTGGAGTCCTTGCTGTCCTTTGGGTCCTTTCCTGCCTACAGGTTGCGCAGCAGCGAGCGGAGCTGCGGCTTGGCGGACAGCTTGTCCATGACCTTCTCGAGACGGGCCACCACCGCCGACTTGCCGGTGAACGGGTCGATGCCCCTCGGCAGAGGCTCGGTCGGGATGAAGGTGGGCGGACGGCGCGCGTGCGTCGCCGCTTCGAAGCCGGAGGCCAGCTTGATGAGCTTCGCCTCGCTGAAGGCCGTGCCCATGAAGCTGATCCCCAGCGGCAATCCGAAGGCGAATCCCGCCGGCACGTTGATGATCGGGTAGCCGGCCACGGCGGCCGGACCGGAGCTGGCGCCCAGGAAGTGATCGCCGTTGACGAGATCGATCGGCCAGGAAGGCGAGCCGGTGGGCGCCACCAGGGCGTCCAGGTGCTCCTGCGCCAGGATGGCGTCGATGCCGTTCTTGCCGGCGAGCTCGTGGCCGCGGACCAGCGCGTCCTCGTACTCCTGCTGGGTGAAGATCTCCTGCTCGGCGAGCTCGAGGAACTCCTGCCCGAAGTATTGCAGCTCCTGCGAGGCATGGGCCAGGTTGAAGGCGATGACGTCGGCCAGGGTGTGGACCGGCACGCCGGTGCGGGTGGCCAGGTACGCGTTGAGGTCGCGCTTGAACTCGTAGATGAGGACGATGATCTCCGCCGGATCGGCGTTGAGCTCGTCGATGGTCGGGATCTCCGCCGGATCGACGATCACCGCGCCGGCGTCCGCCATCGCCGCGATGGCCTCCTCGAAGACGCGGTCCGTCTCCCGGTTATAGCCGGTGAACCCGCCGCCGCGCGCCACGCCGATGCGCGCTCCCTGCAAACCATGGGGATCGAGGAACTGGGTGTAGTTGGTGGAGAACTTGCCGGCGCTCGCCGAGGTGGCGGGATCGCGCGGATCCACTCCCACCAGCGCCGAGAGCACCGCCGCCGCGTCGGCCACCGTGCGGGCGTGCGGGCCGACGGTGTCCTGGGTGTGGGAGATCGGGATGACGCCGGCGCGGCTGGTCAAGCCCACGGTCGGCTTGATGCCGACGACGCCGTTGATCGTCGCCGGGCAGACGATGGAGCCGTCGGTCTCGGTGCCGAGGCCGGCGGCGGTGAGGTTGGCCGCCACGGAGGCGGCGGAGCCCGAGCTGGAGCCGCAGGGGTTGCGGTCGAGCACGTAGGGATTGCGCGTCTGGCCGCCCTGGCCGCTCCAGCCGCTCGACGAGTTGAAGCCGCGGAAGTTGGCCCACTCGGAGAGGTTGGTCTTGCCGACGATCACCGCGCCCGCCGCCCGCAGCCGCGCCGCGACCGTCGAATCCTGATGCGGCGGATCGCCGACCAGGGAGAGCGAACCGGCGGTGGTGGTCATGCGGTCGGCGGTGTCGATGTTGCCCTTGAGCATGATCGGGATGCCGTGGAGCGGCCCCCGCACGTGACCGCTCTTGCGCTCGCGATCGAGCTGCCGGGCGATGCGGCGGGCGTCGGGATTGACCTCCAGAACGGAGTTGAGGCCGATGTTGCCCTCGTCGATCGAGGCGATGCGCTCCAGGTACATGTTGACCAGGGCCAGGGACGACAGACCCCCATTCGTCATGGCGGCCTGCAACCCGGCGATCGTCGCCTCCTCCAGCGCGATGGCGGCGTCGCTCACCGGCACCTTGGCCGCGGCCGCGGAGGCGCCGCCCAGCATTCCTGCCAGAGGAGCCGCGGCGCCCGCGACGGCGCCCAGGCGGAGGAAGGTCCTCCGGCTCAGCTCATCCTTGGCGTTCTCTTCCCCTCTGCCGATCGAATCGTCTTCAGACATACGCGATCTCCTTTGAGGTTCGAACCTTGAGGCCTGCGGATGTGAGTTCCCAGAGAGAAGGCCAGAGTTCTCTCATCGGACTGCGATCCATCATAAAGGACGTTTCGTGTCGAGGGAACGGGACGAGGGCGCCGTGGCGCGCTCCAGCTCGGCGAGGTACGCCAGGGCGTGCTCCGCCGTCTCGCCGCACATCTCCTCCGCCGGCCGCAGGCGGACGCAGACCTCCGGCCGCTCGGGCCGGCCGAACAGCTTGCAGCGGTTGTCTTCGGTGAGCTGAATACAGCGCACGCCGGCCGGCTTGCCGCCGGGCATACCGGGGATCGAAGAGGAGATGGAAAGGGCGATGCAGCAGGCTCCGCAACCGGCACGGCATTCCATGGCGGCAGGATATCGGAACGCCGCTTACTCTTCCACGATGCCGGTGTGGCGCACCCAGCGGCCGTCTTCCTCGTACGAGGGGCTTCTGCAAGTCAAGCAGCCGGTCCAGAAGGCTGCACTAGATAGGCCGGTGAGGCCGTCCGTCATCTCCTTACTCCGGTACCCCCACCTCCCATCCGTCGTACTCACCATTGACCTCGTCCGCAAGCCCTTCCATCAGATCGCGAGCTTCGGCCAGTGCCTTTTCGGTAGCACTATCCTGTGCTTCGCCAACACCAGCCACTTCTCTCCTCCTCTCCCCCGAGCCGCTCGTCTGTTTGGAAGCCACGCTCGCGCCCGAAGCCGCTCCCTCAATTCGCTCAGCGAGCCGCCCTCCCCTTCGGTCGGTAGGAAGCCGCCGCGGCGAGATCCCGGGTAGACGGCCACAGCCTGTCGATCAAGGCGTACTCGATGACGGAGCGCACCTGTGTCGTGACGTCCATCTCCTCTTTGCCCAGGAGCATTGCGGATTCCCCAGGCGAGACGGGCAACCGTTCGTTCACGTGCGCGATGCGGGAGCAGATTTCGTCCAGCTCCTCGACGATCCCTCTCAGCTCCTCCTGCGCGGCGGCCTCGGCTTCGGTCACGGCTCCTGCCTCCTTCTCAAGATCGCCTTACGTTGGGGTGGTCCCGTTCACATTCTGCCGGCACGTCCCGAGTGGGGAGAGAGCCGTCCCGAACGGGGAGAGGCCACCCCCGAACGGGTACGGCCCTCTCCCCACTCGGTACCGGCCTCTCCCTTCTCGGGAGCGGTGTCTCCCTTCTCGGGGCCGACCTCTCCCCACTCGGTACGGCTCTCTCCCTTCTCGGGACCGGCCTCTCCCCGTTCGGGAGCGCCCTCTCCCTACTCGGGAGCGCCCTCTCCCCACTCGGGAGCGGCTTCCCCCCGTCCGTCCTCCTTCTGGCGGCGGCTTCCGGCTCCGTCATGGCCTATTTCCTCTTGCGATCAAACCTCGTTCGTCATGCGCCGGCCCCCGCGGCTCCGCTGGAGCACGGCCTCGGCAAGCTCGACTTTCACTCCTGTCGACCTCTCCCCAAGATGCCATAACCGGCGAGTCGCGAGGGAGCACCGCGGGCAGCCGATCAGCAGATGGCGGACAATGGGACGGGTCTCGACCCGTGACAGCTCTCCGCGCATGAAGCGCTCGAGTTGCGCGCTTCCCGGATGCTTGTTTCCAAAGCTCATGTAGAAGAAGGTTAAAAGCGGGAACGTACTGAAGGCTACTTAGCCAAAGGATGAAATTTCCCGCGGAGAGCAACTCAGGCCTCTCCTGGAGGAGGCAGTTGCGCGAGAACGGAGCGGCGCACAGAATCCTGTGTCACACTTGAAGCCTGAAAGGCAGGGGTTTCGATAGAGGATTGGATGGCGCGCAACTTCCGGTCGCTGCTGATTTCAATGCTGGCTCTCTGGCACGACCTGAGCCAGAAGCAGATTGGCGCCGGTGCCGGAATCCCGCAGAAACGGGTGTCCCGCGTCCTCGCCGCACCAGAGATGGCCGACGAGCTGTTCGAGCGATTGCTGGCGGCGGTGGCGCGCCAGCCGGCGGAAGCTGAAGTCGTCACCGCCTGCCTCGAGGGCTTGGAGGCTCTGGAGCAGACTCAAGACCTGTCGGACGAAGAGCTAGCCATGATCGAAAAGGCGGCCGCGGGAGCCGCGCGGCTGGCGCGCGAGGGTCTGGCCGAGGCTCTCCGGCGCTCCCGGCTGGTTTCCGCCGGTGGCTACCCCGAAGCCTCCTCCCTGGTGCCCGCCCGCCAGCGGGCTGCCGAGCTGCTGGAGCGTCTGAAGGTTTTTCCGACGGAGTCGAGGATGGACGTAGTGCGGGCGGACACGGAGTTTCAGACGTGGGCGCTCTGCGAGGCAGTCTGCGAGCAATCGGTGCGCGAGGCGTCGCGCGACCTCGGCAGCGCGGCCTCCTTGGCGCGGCTCGCCCGTGAGATCGCCGAGCGGACGACAGTGCCAGAAGGTAACCGCCTCCGGGGCTACGCTGTCGCGCACGAAGCCAACGTCCTGCGTGTGACCGGCGAGTTAAAGGCTGCAGAGGCCGGTCTTGAGAAGGCCAAACACCTGTGGCAATCCGGCTCCGATCCCTTCGGCGTGCTGGATCCGGGGAGACTGTTCCACCTAGAAGCTTCCCTACGCAGAGAACAGCGTCGGTTCGATGAGGCGATGAGCCTCCTCGATCAAGCAGCAGCCGTGAGTTATCCCGAGCGCGCTTTGGTCAGCAAAGGATTCACGCTTGAGGTAATGGGAGAGTATGAGCGTGCCATTGAGACATTGCTTCAAGCTGCTCCTCTGGCTGATCGGGCCGCTGAGCCGCGATTGCGGAACATCGTGCGCCTTAATCTCTCAATCAACCTATGCCATGTTGGCCGCTATGGCGAAGCCGCGAAACTTTTAGAAGAAACCCGGCCGCTCGCTGCCGAGCTAGGCGACGAGATTGATCTGATTCGTATTCTCTGGGTCGAAGGCCGAGTCGCCGCTGGGCTAAAGCGAAGCGTGGAGGCGCGGAATCTCCTGAACAGAGCCCGGACAGAATTCGCCGTTCGCGGAATGTTCTACGACGTTGCCCTTACGTTGCTGGAGGAGGCAGTTTTGCTCTTGGATGAGGGGTGGCCTGCCGAGGTCAAGAAACTGGCGCCGAAGCTGACCGAGGTCTTTGAGTCCAAGGGGGTTCACCGTGAGGCTCTGGCAGCCCTACGACTTTTTCAGCAGGCGGTTGAGTGCGATGAGGCCACGACCGAGTTGGCCCGACAGATTCTTCGCTTCCTCTTCCGGGCACGCCACGACCAGGAACTGCATTTTAAGTCATGATCCGCCGCTCGAGGTGCCGATGGAATCGAAGCCGGAGTTTGAGTCCGACTGCGGTTGAGGAGCGGGGGCGCACCGGCCCCACGGATCAAAGCCGCAACCGTTCTTGGGAACTGGCTGCGAGTCGTCCCATGGCAACGACAGGAAATGCCAGAGCGGCTCGAAGAGGCCTGAGGGCGTGGTGGTGATGATCGACGTGGCGAGGGCTGCGGCAAGGATGGTGCGGCTCATGGTACGGGTCTCCAGCGCGGCGCCGGACGGCGAGCCTCCCTTGGCCCGCGCGGGCCGCGCCCGGCCTTTGGGGTCCTCAGGCGGAAGCTTAGGTGAAAATTCACCTTTGTACTAAGTGGGGGTGTAGATGAGACGGAAGAACCGGCTGGCCCGCCTGCTGCGGGCGCTCTCCGGCAAGACGCAGGAGCAGACGGCGGAGGAGATCGGCGTCCATCCGTCGCTGATCGCCCAGATCGAGTTGGGAAAGTTCGAGCCCAGCGATGATCAGTTGGAGCGCATGGCTGCCAGCGCTAATCTCGCCTTGGCGGACGCCGAGGAGATCTTTCTCCTGGCCGAATCCCTCCAGCGCTCAAATCGTTGGCGAGGTCAGAGCGCCGAGGCGCTTCTCGGCGAGTTGGACGAGAGATTGCGCTCGCACCTCTCCCGGGCCTGGCAGCTCTTGGCAACCTTGCCGCCGGCGGAAAGAGCGCCAAAGCCCGAGGATCGCCGGAAAGGCCCAGGCACCACGGCCCAAAAGCGCAGATCGTAATTGGGGTCGACGGCACGGCGAAGCCGGAAGCGGGTGGTGGCGTTCATCGTCTCATGAGTTTAGGTTTGCCGCCTCGGCCGGTCCCACCTCCAGCGTCCACCGGCCCACGCGCGTCGGCTGGCGGAGCGCCCGCTTGAGCGCCGCGAGAAACCGGGCGCGCCGCCACTCGACGGCGCCGAAGCCCGCGAGGTGATCGGTGTAGCTCTGGCAGTCCACCAGGGTGAAACGCCAGCGGACGAGATTGGCGAGGAGGGTGGCGAAGGCCACCTTCGAGGCGTTCGGCACGTCGGCGAACATCGACTCGCCGAAGAAGACGCCTCCCATGGAGATGCCGTAGAAGCCGCCGGCGAGCCGGCCGTCCTGCCAGGCCTCGACGGAATGAGCGAGCCCCTCCTCGTGAAGCGCGGTGTAGCCGTCGATCATCTCATCGGTGATCCAGGTGCCGTCCTGGCCGGGACGCGGCTTCGCGGCGCAGGCGCGGATGACCTCTCCGAACGCCGTATCGGCGCGGATCGCGAAATCGCCGCGGCGCATCGCCTTGCGCAGCGAGCGGGAGACGTGCGCCTCCTCCGGACGCAGGACGAAGCGGGGATCCGGACAGAACCAGAGCATCGGCACGCCCGGATGCGGCCAGGGAAAAATGCCGCGGCTGTAGGCGGTCTTGAGGGTCTCCGGATCGGGGCGGCCGCCGATGGCGATGACCCCGTCCGGCGAGGCCCAGCTCACGGGCGGGAAGATGAAACGGCGATGGAAGGCCATGAGCGGTACAATCGAGGCTCGTCCCTTCCGGAGTTTATCCGAGCCGTGAAGCCGCGACCTCTAAATGCCGGCCGTGGCAGAGCCATTGCTTATCCCTCTGCCAGCGAGGCGGGCTGAATCCGGCGCGCCTCCCTTTCCAGAAGGAGGTACGCTTTGGCTCCCTTGATCGATCTCGTCAACGACCGGCTCGACGACCGCGCGGTCTCGCAGCTCAGCCAGCAGCTCGGCGTCGATCCGGGCACCACCCGGCAGGCCGTGCCCGCCGCTCTCACCGCTCTCCTGGGCGGACTCTCCCACAACGCCAACCAGCCCGCCGGCGCCGAGCAGCTCCTGGGCGCCCTCTCGCGGGACCACGACGGCAGCGTCCTGGACGACCTCGCCGGGGTCCTGGGGAGCCCGCAACTCGGTCAGCAGGGCGCCGGCATCCTGGGCCACGTCTTCGGCGCCCGCCGGCCCGCCGTCGAGACCCAGGTCGGCCGCGCCACCGGGCTCGACACGGCGACCGCCGGCAGGCTGCTGATGCTGCTCGCGCCCTTCGTGCTCGGGGCCCTCGGCCGCGCTCAGCGGCAGCGCGGGCTCGACGCCGGAGGGCTCTCCGACGTCCTCGGCAGCGAGCGCCAGCGCGTCGAGCAGGCGCATCCCCAACATCGAGGATTGCTCAACGTCCTGCTGGACCGCGACGGCGACGGTCAGGTCCTCGACGACCTGGCGGGAATGGCCGGCGGCGTGCTCGGCGGCCGGCGATAGAGCGCCGGCGGGCAGGACCGCGAAAGCAGAGAGCTGTTTCGATAAGTGAACGTTTTTCTCTTCTGCTGTAAAACGACCGCGCGGAGGTAAAATTGCAAGATCCATGACGCAACCCGAGCTCCACTCCTCCGAAGAGCTCCAAGGCTTCTCACTGGCTTCGGGACTGGTGCTCGCGTCGCGTTATCGGATCGTCTCGTTCCTCGGCCGCGGCGCGGTCGGCGAGGTCTACGCAGCCGAGGACCTGGAGCTGGGCGGGAAGATCGCCGTCAAGGTGCTGCGGCCCGAGATCGCCGGCGACGAGCGGGTGCTGCAGCGGTTCAAGCGCGAGATCCAGCTCGCCCGCCGGGTGACTCATCCCAACGTCTGCCGGGTGTTCGACCTGGTCCATCACCACGGCGAGGACGCTTCCGGCACGCCGGCCGAGCGGGTCTTCCTCACCATGGAGCTGCTGCGCGGCGAGACGCTCGAGCAGCGGCTCGCCCGCGAGGGCCGGCTGACCACCGCGGAAGCGCTGCCGGTGATCGGCCACATCGCCGCCGCGCTGGAGGCCGCTCACACCAACGGCGTCGTGCATCGCGACCTGAAGAGCGGCAACGTCTTCCTGGTCCCCGCCGCCTCCGGCCTTCGCGCCGTGGTCACCGATTTCGGGCTGGCCTGGAGCACGGTCCACGAGGAGGGCTCCGTCACCCTCACCGCCACCGGCGAGCTGGTGGGCTCCCCCGCCTACATGGCGCCGGAGCAGGTGCGCGGCGAGGAGGCCACGCCGGCGACGGACATCTATGCCTTCGGCGTGGTGATGTTCGAGATGATCACCGGCGAGCTGCCGTTCGTCGGCAAGAGCGCCTTCTACACGGCGCTCAAGCGGCTGCAGGAGCCGGCCCCTTCGCCGCGCGTCCACCTCTCGGACCTCGATCCCGCCTGGGAGACGACCATCCTGCGCTGCCTCGAGCGCGAGCCGGCGAACCGCTTCAAGACCGTGCGCCACGTGGTGCGCTCGCTCGGCGCCACCAAGGCCGAGGAGGATGCCACGTCGCCGCTGGTGCTGGTCCACCCCCGGCGGCGGCGCGGCCTGCGCTGGCAGCTCGGGATGGCCCTCCTGCTGGGCGCGGCGCTCGCCGGCGGCCTCTGGCTCTTTCGCGGTGCGCCGCTGGCGAACCGGGCGACCGGCGACAATGCGGCTCCGGCGGCAGCCGCCGCTCCGATAG
The DNA here is from genome assembly GCA_046765915.1 of Acidobacteriota bacterium. GTDB lineage: Bacteria > Acidobacteriota > Thermoanaerobaculia > Multivoradales > UBA5704 > DATARR01. The sequence continues at coordinate 31,149 of JBKPTH010000068.1, forward strand.
CGCTCCGCCCCTCCGTGGCGGTGCTGCCGTTCGACAACCTGTCGGATTCCGGGACGAGTTCCTGGAGCTTCGCGCTCTTCGAGCTGCTCCCCGCGGAGCTCGCGGCGACGGGAAAGCTGCGCGTGATCCCGCCGGACCAGGTGGACCGGGCGGTGCGCGATCTTGCGTCCGCCGATCCCGCGAACCTGCCGGCGAGCGCCGTTCCACGCCTGCGCGAGCGCCTGGGAGCGGACTTCCTGATCGGCGGCACGTTCCTGGCGGAGCCGGGGAAGACGCCCAGCCGCTACGACGTGCTGGTGCGGGATGCCTACACCAGCCGGACGGCCGCCACCTTCACCGGCGAGGAGTCGTTGGACAACCTCGGCCGGCGGCTGCGCGCCAGGCTCGGGGCCGGCGAATTGTCGCCGGTCGACGAGGAAGCCCTGCGCGCCGCGCTGCCGAACCCGGAGACAGCCGTCCTCTACGGCGAGGCCCTGCATCGCCTGCGCCGGTTCGATGCGCGGGCCGCCCGCGGCCTCCTGGAGAAGGCCGCGGCCGCGCAACCGGATCACCCGCTCCTGCGCTCGGCGCTCGCCGCCGCCTGGCAGGACCTGGGATACCGGCAGGAAGCCGCGCGGGAAGCCAGCCAGGCCTTCGCTCTGGCTTCGGCGCTGCGCCGCGAGGACCGGCTGGTCCTGGAGGCGCGCTACCACGAGGTGATGCGCGAATGGGACGCCGCGGGCGCGAGCTACGCACAGATCCTCGAGATCTCCCCCGACGACGTCGAGGCGGGACTGCGGCTGGCGGCGGTGCAGGTGGAGGCCGGCCGCAACGCCGAGGCGGTGGCCGCCCTGGAACGGCTGCGGCGCCTTCCGGCCCCCCTGGGCGAGGACCCGCGCATCGATCTCGCGGCGGCGAAGGCGGCCGGCGCGCGGCGGGATTTCGCGCAGCAGAAGGCGGCGGCCGAAAAAGCGCTCGGGAAAGCCGCGGCTCGGAAGGACCGGACGCTCGGCGCCGAGGCCCGCCAGCAGCAAGGCGAAGCGCTCGCGGGGCTGCGGGACTTCGACCGTGCCGCGCGGGCGTTCACCGATGCCAGGCAGGCCTTCGCCGCGGCGGAGAATCCGCGGGGCACCGCCCTGGCGATGCGCGGCCTGGCGGGGATCTACGCCCAGCAAGGCCGCATCGCGGAGGCGCGGGCAGCCTATGACGAGATGGTCAGGATCTTCCGCGCGGCGGGGGCCGAGGAAGAGGTGGCCCGCGGCCTCGGGCAAACCGCCAATCTGTATCTGGGGGCCGGAGACCTGGACCGGGCCGCGGCCTTTTATCGCCAGGCCATCGATACGGCTCACCGCATCGGCGACCGCTGGAACGAGGCGAAGATCCTGCACAACCTGGCGACGATGACCTGGCGGCGCGGCCGGCTGGCGGAGGCGAAGGCGCTCTTTCTGCGCGTCCTGCCGCTGCACCGGGAGATCGGCTTTGCCGAGGGCGAAGGTGCGACCTTGCAGGGTCTGGGCACCATCGCGATGACGGACGGCGAGCTCCTGGACGCCCGCAGATACCACCAGCAGGCGCTGGCCGTCTATCGGCGGAGCGGCCTCGAGAAGAACCTGGCCGAGGTGGACAACAATCTGGCCGAGGTGAGCTTCGCCCTGGGCGAGCTGCCGCAATGCCGGCGGGAGCGCGCGGCGGCCCGCGAGCTGGCCGGGCGCCTGCACCAGGAGCCGGAGGAAGCCCGGGCCCTCGGCGGCCTGGCGGCGGTCGCCCGGCAGGAAGGCGACCTGACGGCGGCCCTGGATCTCCTGCAGCAGGCGCTCGGCCTCTTCCACCGGCTCGATCTGCCGGAGAAAGAGGCCTCCATCCAGGACGACATCGGCGTCACGCTGACCCTGCAGGGCGAGCTGATGGAGGCGCTGAAGCGGTTCCAAGCGGCGCTCGCCGGCTCGCGGCAGCAGAAAGACCGCCGCGGCGAGGCGGCGGCCCTCGCCCACCAGGGCCGGGCGATGCTGCGCTTCGGCGAAGCCGGGCAGGCCCTCGCCGCCCTGCAGCGGTCCATCGAGCTCAGCCGCGCCCTGCACGAGCCCGCGTCTCTCGCCGAAGCCCTGGTGGGGCTCGGACAGGCTCAGCAGGCCCTGGGAGATCCCGCGGCCGCGCGAAAGAGTTTCGACGAAGCCCTGGCGATCTTTCGGCGCCGGGGCGAGCGCAGCGGCGTGGCGGCGGCCAGCTACGGCCTCGGCCAGCTCCTCGCGCAGCAGGGAGACCTGGCGCCGGCCCGCATGCGGCACGAGGAAGCGCTCGCCATCCGCACCCGGATCGGCGAGAAGCTCGCCGCGGCCGAGAGCCGGCTCGCCCTCGCCGAGCTCGCCTCGCGGCAGGGCCTTGCGGCCCAGGCCGAGGCGGCCGCCCGCCGGGAGATGGAGGCTTTCCATGAGCTGGCGAACGCGCCCGGCGAGGCCGCGGCGACCCTGCTCCTCGCCCGCACCCTCCTGGCGCAGGGCAGGAAGGCCGCGGCGCGCGAGGCGCTGATGGACGCCGCGCGCCTCCTCGACACCAGCCAGGAGCCCGCCGTGCGCAAGGCCGCGGCCGGGTTGCGAGAGCGGACGATTTGAAGCCGGCGGGTGAGGTAAACTAAGAGCGAATCGTCGACAGAACGAGCCGGACCGCGCATCGCGGCGCGCTTGGGAGGAACGTCACGTGGAAGGAAGACAAGCCCTCGTTTGCGGAGCTCTCCTCGCTTCTCTGCTCACCCTCGCCACGTCGTCTTCCGCCCAGGAGGCCGACTGCTCGCAGGGGGCGGCGCCCACCGGCTCGATCCAGGTGACGGGACCGCAGGTGCGCGTCGGCGAGCATCTCTTCATCGGACCGGGCGCCCGCATCTCCGTCGCCACCGCCGACGCCGCCTTCGGACCCGAGCAGTGGAAGCCCGTGATGGACGGCCGGGAGGAGAGCGCCTGGCCCGACTCCTGGACCGCCGGCGAGCACACCGTGGGCGCCGCCGCCGTCGATAGCTGCGGCCGCCGGGGCACCGCCGCGCCGGTGGCCTTCACCATGGACACCGCGCCGCCCGCGATCCGCTGGGAGGCGGGCGACCGGCGGACCTTCGAAGGCCGGCTCGCCCGCGACTCCGAGCACGAGCGCCGGCGCATCCGTTGGGCGCGGACCGAGGGCAAGCCGGCCAAGGACACCTGGATCAGCGTCGCGGGCGTCCTGCAGACGCCGCTCCCCTGGGTGCAGAATCCCAACAAGAGCTTCCTCGCCCGCGCCGTCTATCCCATCGAGATCAAGAGCGATCGTCCGCAGGCCTTCCTGGCCGCGCCGGGGACGGTGGCCGTCGTCGACGGCGCCAACTCCACGCTCGGCGAGCGCCTGCTGTGGATCACGGCCGAGGACGCCGGCGCCGGCGTCGAGAGCATGACCCTGCGGCTGCAGAACGAGCAGAACCGCGCCGTGCTGACGGTGGAGGCCGTCGATCAGGTGGGCAACAAGAGCCACAAGGAGATCGTGCTGCAGCGCGGGGCGCAGGCGTCCCGCTAGGCGCCGAAGTCCGACCACTCGCCGCGCTGCACGACGGGGAGCTGCAGGGCCCGCTCGCGGTCGAGATCGAGCGAGCCCACGTGCAGCGCCAGCGGCGCCTGCACCCATTTGTAGATCGAGCGGGTGAAGAGGACGGCGAAGCGTTTCGCCCAGTCGTCCAGCCGCGCCGGATCGGTCTGCGGGAACATCGCATGGAGCGCGCGGGCCGCCTCGGCCGGCGAGAGCTTCTCCCCGGCGTACAGCCACAGGCAGGCGTCGAGCACGGCGAAAGGCATCAGCTCCTCCTCGGCCGTCTGCGCCTCCGCCAGCTCCGGACCGGGCTCCGTCTCCAGCGTGCGGCGGATGCCCGCGAAGCCGAAGCGCTGGAGGAGGCGCTCGAGCAGGGCGATCACCACCGTCTTCGGCACGTTGGCGATCACCGACAGGGCGCCCTCCAGATCGCCGCCGATGGTCGTATAGCCGACCGCCTTCTCGCTCATGTCTCCGGTCTGCAGGAAGAGGGCGCCGGCGCTGTTGGCCCAGTTCCACATCCGCGACGCCCGCAGGCGGGCCTGGATGTTCTGCAGCGTGAGCGGCGTCGGCTCGCCGCCGCCGAGCATCTTCCCGGCCGCCTCCACCTCGCGCTCGAACGCCTCCTCGATAGGCACCACGCGCAGCGGCACGCCCAGCTCGCCGCAGAGCGTCGAGGCGGCGTCGCGGGTGCCCTCGCCCGAGAAGTGCGTGGGCATGTAGAAAGCCTGGATCAGCTCGGCCGCATCCGTACCGATTTCCTCTTCCCGCAGGAGCTGCGCCGCCCGCCAGGCGACGAGCAGCGTCAGCATGGAGTCGCGCCCGCCGGAGAGGGCGATGCCGATGGATTTGAAGGCGCCGGTCTTGCGGAAGTAGTCCTTCACCCCGAGCGCCATCGCCTCGACCAGATCGTCGAGCATCTCCTCGCGCCGCGACCGTTCGGGCCTCTCCGACGACGGCAGGAAGAGGTCCTGCCAGGCCGGCGCCGGATACGCGAGCCGCGAGCGGTCCGGGGTGGGGCCGCCCCCGCGCAGGACGGGCACCGCCTTTTCCTGCCGCTGGAAGGCCTCGCAGTCGCTGCGCCAGGTCGAAGCCTCGCGCCGGGCGCGCAGCGTGCGGTCGAGGTCCACCACGCACGCCGTCCAGCCCTCGCGGAAGCGGGGCGCGTCCAGCATCAGGCGGCCGTTCTGGAAGACGAAGCCGCCGCCGTCGAACACCAGGCCGTCCTGGGCGCCGACCGTATTGGCATAGGCGAACGTCGCCTCGTTGTCCGCCGAGCGGGTGGCCAGCATCTCGCGCCGGGTGGAGACGACGCCGACGCGGAAAGGGGAGGACGAGACGTTGACCACCAACTCCGCTCCCGAGTAGCAGCGCCGTCGCATCGGTCCGTCGGGAGACCACACGTCCTCGCAGACCTCGGCGGCGAGCAGGCCGAAGTCGAATTCGAAGAGGTAGTCGCCGAGGGGAACTCCGCCGGCCTCCAGGGCGAGCCCGGCGGCGCCGCGCGAGAACGTCCGCGCCTCGTAGAAGACGTTGTAGGTGGGGAGCTTCTCCTTCGGCACGAAGCCGAGGATGGCGCCGCCGTGCACCACCGCGGCGCAGTTGAAGATCTGCCCGCCCACGCCCACCGCCACCCCGGCGACGAAGACGGTCGAGGTGCCGGCGGTCTCCGCCGCGAACCGCTCCAGCTCCGTGCGCTGGGCGGCGAGGAAGGACCGCCACTGCACCAGGTCCTCCGGCGGGTAGCCCCCCACCACCTGCTCGGAGAAGCAGCCGACCGTCACGCCCTCCGCCGCCATCGCCCGCGCCTGGACCAGCAGGCGATCGACGTTGGAGCGCACCGCTCCGACCGTCGGATTGACGCTGCCGATGGCGATCTTGACCAGCCGCATAGGGGCCCTCCCCAGACGGCGAGATCCTGACGGATCGGCGGACCGGAGGCAACCGATCGCCGCCGGTCAGGGGCAAGGCATTGCGTTTGCAGCATAGGGACCCGAGGGCCGCGCCAGGGCCCCCTCTCCTTCGAGCCCATGACGACCCACCTGACAAAGCTTGCTCTCAGAGGTGACAAAATCTGAGATGTATAGCTATAATCGAATTCGAGGAACTTACTTCAGGAGGTGAGTATGAACATCGCACCGTCCCTCCGCCGCTTGCAGGCTCTGTACTTTTTACTGCCTCTCTTGGCCCTCGGCTGCAACGGCAGCAGTCCGACGGAACCCACGCAACCCATCGCGCAGACCAAGGTCGCCGCCGCCGTGACCGCGGGGCAGGAGACCGCGCCGGCGGCCGAGGAGGTGTCCGGACCTGCCGCGGCGCGGGTACGGGCGCTGCGGTCAGCGGCCCAGGAAGGCCAGACGGACGGCGGAGTGACGGGCGTGACCGCGGAGGCCCGCGGCGGTAAGCCCAGTGGCCGCGGCGGCAACGGCGGTGGGAACGGCAACGGCAATGGCGGCAACGGGAATGGCAACGGCGGCAATGGAAACGGCAACGGCGGGAATGGCGGCAACGGCGGCGGCCACCGCGGAGAGCTGACCTTCGAGATCCATCCCGACACCTGGAACACCAACTGGACCCACGCCGAGGGCAACGTGCAGGCCTTCGTCCGCGGCCAGGACGCGGCCAAGATCGACGCCGGCTCGGTCCAGCTCGTGGCGCCGAACGGAGACACCCTGGACCCGCGCTCCGCCCGCGTGGCCGGCGGCCAGCTCGTGGCCACCTTCGGCAAGGCCGACGCCTTCGATCTGCTGGGCGACGACGTCCATCCGGGCGATCGGCTGACCCTCACGCTGCGTTTCAAGGTGGGCACCGACGCGAAAGAGCTGACTGATCAGATCCGCATCGTCGGCCCCGAGCCCGGCGACGATGACGGCGATGATGACGCCGGAGACCTCGCGCTCAACATCCAGCCCGACGACTGGAACACCAACTGGGCGCACAGCGCCGGGCAGGTGCACGCCTTCCTGCGCGGACCGGGCCTGGCGGACGTCGACCTCGCCACCGTCCGGCTGGTGGGCGACCTCGCGACCGCCACGCCGCTGGCGCCGCTCGACGTGCGGCGCGTCGGCCATCAGATCGTGGCCCGCTTCTCCAAGAGCGCGGCGTTCAACACGCTCGACGATCCGGACAGCGGCGAGACCCACACCGTGAAGATCCGCTTCATGAAGGCCGGCGCCCTGACCGAGCTCTCCGAGGACGTCCACATCGTCGGCCCCTGACGGCTCAACGGCTCGGCGGAGGCGCGCTCTTCAACGCCTCCGCCACCCCCTCCGCCGCCAACTTGTATCCCGCCGGCGTCAGGTGCTGATCGATCGCGTAATAGATCCCCTCTCCCCTGCGGATCGCCGCCGCGAAGCTCGGCGTCAGGTCGACCGCGGGGATGCCGTTGCGGGCGAACATCGAGCGGAACAGCTGGTTCGGGCGCCCGCGATCGTAGTCTTGTGACGCGAGGCCAAAGCGCTGCAGAGCAGCCTGCCAGCGCCGAGGCTCCACCTGGATCAGGGACGGCAGGATGACGGCCAGGACGCGGGCTCCTCCGGCGCTGCGGGCCAGACCGGCGACGGCCTTCCCGGTCTCTGCCGCCCCCTCCCGAATCGCCTTCGGCAGCTCCCTCTTCGTATAGAGATCGAGCTCGGAGCGCAGCTCCCGGGTCTCCAGCGGCGCCGGCGCGCCGACGAGGCGGCGCATGACTCCTCCCAGCGCCGAGGTCTTGAGAAGCACGTACAGATGGGAGTGGTAATAGAGCCAGCGGGAGAGGCTGCGCTTCCCCTCGCCCTTGATCATCAGGGCGCCGTCCACGGCCTCTGCCTTCGGTCCGCCGGGCGCGGCGTCCTGGAGGTCGTTGGCCACGAAGACGGTCAGCACGACCACGTCCGGCTCGAGCGTCCAGCCCCAGCGCTGGAACCATGCCACCTCGTCGGGAACGCCGAAGCCGGGAGCGCCCGCGTTGAGCACCTCGGCGCGCACGCCGCGCGAGCGCAGGATGCGCTGCAATTGCGCCGGATACGTCTCCCCCTCCTGGGCGCCGACGCCGAAGGCGAACGAATCGCCGAGGACGAGGACGCGGAGCGTTCCCGGCTTCTTCGGGCCGATCTCGGGTCCGCGCAGTCCCTGGCGGTTGACGGCGATCCGCGTATCGAACTCGACGCGGTTGCTGATGCTCCCCTTGAACCCGGGCTGCAAACGGTAGCGTCGCGGCGGGTCCGGCGCGTAGAGGCCCCGCGAGACGAGCATCACCGGCTGCGGGCGGATGAGGCGCACGGCCAGCTCGGCGAGGAGCAGGCCGATGAGGACGCTGATACCCAGAAGGAGAAGGCGGGCGGCGGCTCGGCGAAGAGGCGGGAGGGGCATGAGCGGACGGATGGTATCAGGGCGCCTGGGAGCGCCGGCGTCCTCGCCGGCTCCCCTCTGCTTCATTAAGACAAGGCCGGCGAGGACGCCGACGCTCCCAGGCACCACCCCGCCAGGTGGTGGCTTCCCCGCCGTCCCTATGGTTCAATCCCCGCCGATGCCGGAGAATCCCCCTCGCGTCGCCGCCGTGGTCGTCAACTACAACGGCAAGGAGGTCACGCTGCAGGCGGTCGAGAGCCTGCGGCGGATGGACTATCCCAACTTCGACCTCGTGGTGCTCGACAACGCCTCGACCGACGGCTCGCCCGAGGCGCTCGCCCAGGCCCATCCGGACCTCCGGCAGCTTCGTCTCGAAACCAACCGCGGCAGCTCTTCCGGCTACGCCGCCGGCTTCCGCTGGGCGTTCGAGCACGGCTACGACTACGTCCTGCTGCTCAACAACGACATCGAAGTCGAGCCGGGCATGCTGACGGAGCTGGTCCGCGTCGCCGAAGGGGGCTCGAAGATCGGCGCCGTGGGCCCGAAGTGCTACTTCCACGGCGACCGCGAGCGGCTGTGGTCGGCCGGCGGCATCCTCCGCTTCCGCGAGTCCATCACGCGGGAACGCGGCTACGGCGAGATCGATCGCGGCCAGTACGACCGCGACGAGGAGGTGGACTACGTCAACGGCTGCGCCATCCTCATCCGGCGCGCCGCCGCCGAGGCCGCCGGCATGTGGGACGACGTGTTCTACATCTGCGTCGACGACGCCGACTTCTGCACCCGCCTCAAGCAGCACGGCTTCCGCTGCCTCTACGCGCACCGGGCGGTGCTCTACCACATGGTGGCCTTCACCACCGGCGGCTACAGTCCGGGCCGCAACTTCCAGTTCGGCCGCAGCGGCGCCATCTACGTCCGCCGCTACGCCAATCCCCTGCAGTGGCTCAGCTATCTCGCCTTCAATGCCGCCGCCTTTCCCCTCGCCTGGCTGCGCGAGCGGCGGCGGGGCAACCAGGCGGCGGTCATCGCCAAGCTGAAGGGGATGCGCGCGGGGCTGCGGGCGGAGATCCCTCCCCCGCCGAGCCTCGCTTCCTGACTACATCCCCGAGGCGGGCACGGCCGCGGCCGGAGGCTTGTAGACGAGGCCCTCCCGGTCCTCCGGCGGATGGGGATCGTAGAGGCGGATGATGTCCTCCGGCACCGGCGAGAGATCCGAGGCGCGCCGCAGCTCGAAAAGGGTCGTGCCGGTGCAGTGGCGGTCGATGTTCGGCGCGCCGCCCAGCGACGCCAGCTCGTCGAGATGGGCGGTGCGGAAGTCGATGCTGAAGCGCGACCGGCCGGAGGTGTTGGGGACCGTCGAGTGCAGATGGGCGCCCGAGAAGAGGAGCAGGCCGCCGGGCGGGCAGACGACGCGGAGCTCCGGCTCCAGCTCCAGCGGTCCGGTGGGCTTGGGCTGCTTGCGCGTGTCCGTCTTGACCTGCGTGGCGGCGCTCGCGCGGCCCACCTTGTTCCACTCGTAGTGGTTGTACTCGTGCGAGCTGTTGGGCACCGGCGCTTCCCAGTATCGGGTATGGAAGGCGAACGAGCTCTCCGCCTCGAAGGGGTAGACCGGCAGCCACCAGTTGAGCTGGCACGGCGGCGAGGAGTACCAGATGTCGCGGTGCGGATGGAGCACGTAGGCCACGCCGGCGGTGAGATAGCCGCCGCTCGTCGCCACCCGCATGCGCGGCACGTCGAAGTAGGTCTTGTCGAGATCGGCCCCGATGTCGCGCAGCAGCTCCAGCAGCAGCTCCAGCGTGCGCGGGTGATGGATGAACCGGGGCTTCAAGGGCCCGACGATCTCGACGAACTTCTCGACCGGCAGGGTGTCCTGGGCGTGCTGTGGATCGAGGGGCTGGAACGCCTCCTCGATCAGCGTGCGCGCGAATTCGGTGAGAGCCTTGGTGCTCGGGCGCGGCGAATAGACGAATATGTCTCCGGCGTAGAGCCGCCGCCGCCGCTCCTCATCGCCGAGGTGGGTATCGAGGTAGATGGTGGTCATGGTGAGCCTCTCGGGTGACTTGGCTTCAGAAGTCCTCGAAGGGTAAGCGCCTAATCTCGAGGGTACCAGAGCAGCCTACGGCTGAATCAGGGTGACCTGACCCGGCGGGCCATTGTAGAACAGCATCGAGGTCGCAAGGGCATCCCTTCCGATGAGCGCCACCAAGCCTAGCGCCTTGAGAGACGCCCCCATGACACGCTGTTCTAGCTTTGCCCCCATTCCAAGCAATTCGATTGCGGCAAAGTAGACGGGCATTTCCTGATCCGCATGAGAGGCTGAATGCATTCTCGCGACATCGATCTGACTCAGCCCTAGATCTCTTGCCGCCTCAACATCGATACACGAAAAGCTTGCTCCCGTGTCGATGAGCGCTTCTCCGACGACCGGGTTGGGTAACGACTCTCCTCTATTGGTGAGCTCCTGTGCGACTACGGCGGGAAAATGCAGGGCCACCTGGACGGCGGGACCGCGTAACTGTAAGGCAACTTGAGGCGGAAGCGCGTGCTTCTTGCCGTCCGGACCCGCGACCTCACCTTGAAGTTGAAGATGTAGAAAGGGCACGAAGTATTCCCAGACTAAGCGCAGGATTGGAAAGGACGGATCCTTGATTGCCAACCTGCCTCACTAGAAACGGCTCCCGTCCAAATCGCCGCGTCCCTTCGCTCATCGCCTGAGCTTCTGTTCCATAGAGACCGACCAACTCCCCACCGTGGATCACGACGAATTGCCCAACGGGCAGAGTGTCCTTCATCTGGCCGTACAACTTCAGCTCTTGCTCAAACATGGTCTATACCCGTCGAGTCGAATGCCGTGTCCGATCTACAACGGACAAGAGCACTCTAGCTCAGGTTGCCGATAGAATCTAGCATCGTGAGCCGCACAGTTTCCCTGGTCCTCGCGTCGGTCACGGCGTTCTTCCTCCTCTTTCCGCTGACCCTCGGCAAGCCGGGTCTGCCGACGCATCTCAAAGCCGACGAGGGCGCCTACTACCTCGCCGCGCTGAGCCTCGCCCGCGACGGCGATCTGCGGCTGGAGACGAAGGACGTGGACCGCGCCTTCCAGGAGTTCCCGTTCGGCCCGGTCAACAATCTGATCCTGATGACCGACGACGGCTGGCGCACGGTCTATTTCGCCAAGCCCTACGTCTACTCCTTCTTCGCCGCTCCCTTCGCGGCGCTCTTCGGCGCCGACGGCCTCGTCTGCTTCAACATGCTGCTCACCATGGCGATGGTCTGGATGGGCTACCTCTACCTGCGCCGGTACAACCAGGAAGGGATCGCGGCCCTGTTCTCGGCTTCGTTCTTCCTGCTGAGCGTGGGCTTTTCCTACGCTTTCTGGCTGCAGCCCGAGGTCTTCAACATGGCCAGCGTGGCGGCCTGCCTGTTCTTCGGCATGCCCCGCCCGGACGAGACGGGCCAGCCGGAAGAACGCCGGGAGATGCTCTACGCCCTCCTCTCCGGCGCCGTGCTGGTGCTCGTTGTGTACAACAAGCCGATGTTCGGAGCCGTGGGACTGGCTCCCCTGTGGGCCTATGCCCGGCGGCGGCGCTGGCGGACGATCGGCGCCTGGCTGGCGGGAGCCGTTCTCTGCCTCGCCGTCGTGGCGGGCCTCGCCATCCTCCTCACCGGCCATCCCTCGGCCTATTTCGGCGTCCACCGCCAGGGAGTGACGCTCTGCGAGCCGGGGAAGATGCCGATCGGCCCTGCGGCCGTGCAGCCCCTACAGGCCGCGGCGCGGGCCGTGCCGAATTCCACCACCGGGAACACCTTCACCTGGCTCTTCCGCGCTCCGGACGTCACCTTCTACGAGCTGATCGAGAACATCTGGTATTTCCTGGTGGGCCGCCACACGGGCTTCCTCATCTATACCCCGTTCGCCGGCCTCGCCGTCCTCCTCTTCCTGCTGCGCGGACGCCGCTCGCCCGAGCGCTGGGTGCTGCTCGGAGCGGTCTCGGCGATAGCGCTCTACTTCCTCGTCTTCATCGCCTGGAACTGGCAGGGAGGCGGCGGTTTCCTGGGCAACCGCTACTTCATCAACGCCATGCCGGCGTTCCTCTTCCTGGTCACCGAGATCCGCCCGCGCTGGCTCATCCTGGCAGGGCACGCCGCGGCGGGGCTCTTCCTGGGCCCCCTGCTCTTCACGCCCTTCGGCGCCATCGTGCCCGAGCCCACCCTCCAGGCGCACGTGCGCAACGCGCCGTTCCGCTTCCTGCCGCTGGAGCTCTCGCTGCGCAACGTGCCGGGCTACGAGCGCGTCCAGCTCGGCGACCTGCGCATCGTCGGCCGCAAGGACGTCTTCCTGCCCCTCGGCGATCAGATGTGGGTGGGCGGCGCCAACCGCGTCGAGCTCTACTTCATCGGCGCGCGGCCCATCCCGGCGGCGGTCTTTCAGGTGACCAATCTGGCGCCCGGCAACCACGTCGAGATCGCGATGGGAGAGGGCCGGGAGATCCTGGACTTCGGACCGGCCGAGGAGACCCGCCGCATTCGTCTCGAACCCGGCGAGCCGTTCCGGGTGCGGCGGCAGAAGTGGGCCACCTTCTACGTCTACAGGATGATCGTCACCTCCCGCGGCGGCCGCATCCAGCACTGGGTGCGCGAATCGCCGCCGAACACCTGTCCCTACTTCGTCCAGAACGCCCGCACGGACGAGAACTTCTACGCCGGCGCCGCCCTTGCTTACCTCGGCACGGGAGCGCAGCTCGAGGCGGATCTCTACAGCGTCCAGTGGGGCAATTCCGTGGTGTCGCCGCGGGTGCGGGCGGGAGAGGCCTTCAGCGTCCTCACCCGCCTGTTCAACCGCAGCAGGTTCTCCTGGACGGCGGACGGCGCGGCGCGCGTGAACCTCTCCTACCACTGGCTGGACGCGAGCGGGAGGACGGTGGTGAAGGATGGCCTGCGTACGGAGATCCCGCTGCCGGTGCCGCCCGGCGGCCGGGTCAGCGTCCGGCAGAAGGTGGTGGCGCCCGATCGGCCGGGCCGCTACATCCTCGAGCTGGACCCGGTGTTCGAGACGGTGGCGTGGTTCTCGGAGAAGAACGGCGGCAAGACCTTCCGCGTTCCCGTCGAGGTGCTATCCGCCGAGGAGGCTCCCGGTGTTCGATAACCTGCGCGAGGACACCCGCCGGCTGCGCATCTGGAAGCGCCGGCCGTTCCCCTGGTACGTGATCGAGTCGCTGCTCTTCGAGAACGGCTACCAGGCGGTCGTCCTGCACCGGATGGCCCATGGGTTCAAGAGCCGGCGCATCCCCGTGCTCGGGCCGCTGATCGCCCGCTTCAACCTGTTCCTGACCGGCGTTGAGATCGGGCCCGGCGCGGTGATCGGCCCCGGCCTGCTGATCAGCCACGGCACGGGGATCGTCATCGGCGGCTACGCGCGGATCGGCAGCAATGCCATCCTTCTCCACCAGGTGACGATCGGCTCGCCGGATCCCACCCGGATCGAGGCGATGCCGGTGATCGGCGATGGCGCCTTCATCGGCGCCGGCGCGAAGGTGATCGGCCCCATCGCCGTGGGTGACAACGTCTTCATCGGCGTCAACGCCATCGTGACGCGGGATATCCCGAGCGGCAGCCGGGTGCTCTGCAAGGCGGGGATCGACGTCAGCCCGCGGACGGATCTCCAGGATTCGTAACCTACCTTTCACCCGCCGGATTACCTTTCTGGATAAACTAGGCGAGGGGACCATCCGGTCCTTTCCGTCTTCCGAGGAGGACATCATGGCAGAAGAGAACATCCGCGGCCGTTTCCTCTGGCACGAGCTCATGACCACAGATCCCGAGGGCGCCAAGGCCTTCTATAGCGCCGTCATCGGCTGGAAACCCAAGGCTTGGGAGGGACCCAATCCGTACACGCTATGGATGTGGGGAGACAGCCGGATGGGAGGTCTGATGGAGCTGCCCGAGCAGGCGCGAGCAGAAGGCGGGCGCCCCTTCTGGATCGCCTACATAGGCACTCCCGACGCCGACGCCACGACGGCCCGCGCCCGTGAGCTCGGCGCCAAGATTCACAAGGAGCCCTCCGACATCCCGACGATCGGCCGCTTCTCCATCATCCAGGATCCCCAAGGCGCGAGCTTCGCCGCCTTTACCCCTACCCCCCAAGATGGACCGAGACCGGAGACGAAGCCGGGCCTCGGCGATTGGTCGTGGCACGAGCTCGCCACCACGGACCGAGCCGCCGCCTGGGACTTCTACTCAGACCTCTTCGGCTGGGAAAATCCTCAGGAGTGGAACATGGACATGGGGCCTGACGGCGTCTACCAGATGTACGGCCGCAATGGGATGATGTACGGCGGCATCTACACCAAGCGCAAGGAGACTCCCGGCCCGCCGGCCTGGCTGTACTACGTCAGCGTCAAGGACGTCCACAACACCAGCGAAAAGGTCAAGGAGCACGGCGGCCAGATCACCAACGGCCCGATGGAGGTTCCCGGCGGCATGGTTGCCATGGCCGTCGATCCGCAGGGCGCTCCGTTCGCCGTGCACCACACCACTGGATGAAAAGACCTAAAGGACGACAAGGACTGCAAGGACAAAGCCTCCAGTCCTTGCTGTCCTTGGTGTCCCTGTAGTCCTTTCAGCTCCCCCGCATCGGCCGGATATGCAGATCCGTGACCTCCGCCGTGCGCGGCAGCGAGAGCGCATTCACCGCCGCGGCGGCGACGTCCTCCGGCTGCAGGAAACGCTCGGCATCGTACGGCCGTCCTTCGTAGCGATGGACCTCCTCCTGCATGGGCGTGGCCGTGCGGCCGGGATAGACCGTGATCACGCGCACGCCCTTCTTGTTCACCTCGTCGCGCAGACCGTCGGCCAGCGCGCGCAGGGCGTGCTTCGAGGCCGCGTAGCCCACCCAGCCGGCGCGCGGGAGATGGAAGCCCGTGCTCGAGTTGACGAACAGGACCTGCCCCTGGCGCGAGATCAGGGACGGCAGCAGCGCTTGCGTGAGCAGATAGGGAACGCGTGTGTTGATCCGGTACTGCCGGTCGAGATCCTCCACCGGCGAGGACTCGAAGAGACCGGCGGCGAAGAGGCCGATGCTATGGATCAGCACGTCCACGCCGCCGAACGCCGCCTGAGCGCGGGCGGCCAGGGCGCGGACGGCCTCGTCCTCGGCGAGATCCGCGGCGAAGGTCTCGACGGCCGGCGAGTGCTCTCGCGCCTCCGTCGCGACCTGCTCGAGCTTCTCGGTGCTGCGGCCGGAAAGGAGGAGCCGCGCTCCCTCGCGGGCGAGCGCCACGGCGATGGCCGCGCCGATGCCGCTGCTGGCGCCGGTGATGAGGACGGCCTTTTCCTGGAGCACGCTCATGCCTCCTCCTCGAGCTCGCGCAGGAGCCCGACCTCCAGCAGCGCGTCCGCCGCCTCGCGGATCGCCGCGAAGCGCGTGCCCGACCGCTCCGCGATGGCCAGCAGATCGTGCTCGCCGTCGGAGAGGTTGAGGACCCATAGCAGGGCCAACTCGCGGAAGCGGCCTTCGTCATCGCCGCCGATCGAACGATACAGCCCGCGCCGGCCGAGCTGCGGCTCGCATTTCGGGTTCAAGTTGAGATAACGGCGGTTGCCTTCGAGGATGTCCACGACCGCGAGATAGGTACGGAGCGAGCCCTCCAGCGCCTCGAGCTTGACGAAATCCAGGTTGTCCGCCGAGGTGTGGTACTCGGGATAGCGGCCGTAAGGGGTACGGGTCAGCGAGCCCACCGACAGATTGAATCCCGGCGAGTTGTACTGGCGCTCGTCGTAGCCGAAGGGAACGAAGTCCTCGACGCCGAATTCTTCCCCTGAATCGCGCAGCACGGCCGTCACCGCACGGTCGATCTCCGCCTCTCCGCAACGGCTCCGCTTGTAGTGGAACCCTCCCGAATCGCCGAGGTTCGCCGCCACCAGCCCATGGGCGATCCTCCCCGCCCGCTCCTCGTTCTGAGCCAGCCAGGTGATCGAGCCGATGGTCCCCGGGATGAACAGGAAGCGATAGGAATAGCGCCGCCGCGGCCGGGCCTGGAGCTCCCGGGCCAGCCAGGTCATCACCGCGATGCCGGAGAGATTGTCGTTGCAGAGCGAGGGATGGCAGACGTGCGTCGAGAGCAGGATCTCGCGCTCGGACTCGCCCTCCAGGAACAGCTCGCCGTAGGTGAGCGAGCCCTCCTCCAAAGTCGAATCGATGAAGACCTCATACTCTCCGTCTGACAGCGTCTGAAGCTGGCGGTGGCTGAGACAGAATCCCCAGGCTTCCTTGTAGTAGGAGGTGCGGTATGGGATCAGGTCCGGCTTCTCCGGCAGCGTGAAGAGGTGCTCCTTCAGCTTTTCCAGAGGCATCCTGGCGTGTACTGGCACACTGTAGTTGAGGACGTGGAGATTGCAACTCAGGAAGTCCACCACCTTCCGGCCCGCGGGATCCTTGATCCAGGCGTCGCGGATATTCCACTCCTTCGGCACGGTCCAGTCGAAGACCGGTGTGCCGGAGGGCACCTCGTGAACGTCCAGGGCAATCCGCTCGCGGATCAGGGCAAGGGTGCGGCGAACCCCGTCGCCGGTGAGGCTCCGGCAGATGGGATACGCCTCCGCGATGAAGCGGCGCATCTCCTCGCCTATGGCGCTCATCGCGCTAAGTTGTTCCGTTGCCAAGGCTTAGAACCTCTCTCATACGGGCTCGCGGCGGCGCGCCGCAGGATGACGGCGCCGTATCTTATTTGACGGCCTCTCTCCGGCATCTGTCGGCGGCCCATATTATCTCGCGGCCGCGCTCCGTCAGATGGCGGCCGGGCTCCGCCAGATGAGACGGCGCCCCATCAAATGAAGGCGGCGTTCCGACAGATGAGATGCGAGCCCGTCAGATCACGGCGACGTTCCGCAGAATAAGATGGCGCTCCGTCAGATGACGGCGACGGCAGGCCATCTGAGATGAGACCCCACCATCTGACGGCGGCGTTCCACGAGATGAGATACGGGCCCGTCAGATGACGGCAGTGATCCGCAGAATAAGATGCGGCTCCGTCAAATGGCGGCAGCCATCCGCGAAATAAGATGATGCACCGCAGGATGGCGGCGGCGTTCCGACAGATGAGATGCGGCTCCGTTCATCTGTCGGCGGCGGTCCACAAGATGAGATGCGGCTCCGTCAAATGAAGGCGGCGACCCGCGAGATGAGATGGCACTTCCCTAAAGGACTGCGGCGATCCACAGGATGAGATTTGGTCCTGTCAGATGACGGCGGCACTCCGCAGGATAAGATACCGGTCCCACAGATGACGGCCGAGATCCGCGAGATGAGATCCGGCCCCGTCAAATGACGGCGGCGGCCCGTCATCTGAGATGAGGCCCCGTCATCTGACGGTGGCGCTCCGCAAGATAAGATATCGGTCCGACAGATGACGGCAGCGCTCCGCAAGCTGAGATGGCCATGGAACGGGTTGTCGTCATCGGAAATAGCGGCGGGGGAAAGTCCCAGCTAGCGCGACCCTTGGCGGCGAAGCTCGGGCTGCCGTATCTCGATCTGGACTCGATCCTCTGGCTTCCAGGCTGGCGGCTGGCCTCGGCTGCGGCGTACCAGTCCGAACACGCGCGGTGGATCACGCAAGAGCGGTGGCTCTTCGACGGCCTGGGGAGGCCTGATTCGATCTCATCAAGGCTGGCCCGAGCTACAGACATCATCCTGATCGATATGCCGCTCTGGATGCACTTCTGGCTCGCGGCAGAACGGCAGATGCTCTGGGCAACAGAGCAGCTTTCAAACCCGCCAGCCGGCATCGCCCAAGCGCCACCGCTGCACGGCCTCTTCAAGACGATCTGGGAAAATGACCGCAATCTGATGCCGGAGATCCGCGCCCTCGCGGCGGAAGAAGAACGGCGAGGCAAGCGCGTCTTCCGGCTGACTTCGCTCGAGGAACGGGATGGGTTCCTTATCCGGCTGGATTTGTGAGCGTGCTCGGGGCGTGTTCCTGCGGTAGACTCTGCCCGATGAAGACCCGAAGGCGGACACAGGATGCCTGAGATCAGCCGGTTCTTTGGCATCATCGTCACCATGTACTTCTCGGACCACGCACCGCCGCACTTCCACGTACGCTACGGCTCCCAAAAGGCGCTGGTCACCATAGATCCTCCAAGTCTTCTCGTGGGCCGGCTCTCCCCACGCGCGCTTGGCCTCGTCACCGAATGGGCCGCTTTGCATCGGGACGAGCTTCTCGAAAACTGGCACCTTGCTCGCCAGCAACAACCACTGAACAAGGTTCTGCCACTGGAGTAGACCATGCTCAAAGACATCATTGCAGTCCGACCCCTCTCCCCCTACGTGCTCCACCTTCGTTTCGAAGACGGCATCGAGGCCGATATAGACCTTGCCTCGCTCCTAGAGTTTCGAGGCGTATTCGCACCACTTGAGGATCCTTCCGAATTCGCCAAGGTCCGTGTTGACCCCGAGCTCGGCACGATCGTTTGGCCCAACGGAGCGGATCTCGATCCCGACGTTCTTTACTCCCTGGCGACAGGCCAGCCAATCGAGCTCGAGCACCAGCACGCGTAGGAATACCTCCCGGACCTCGAGGACCGCATCGAGCGGATAGTCTCCGGTCGCTTTCCGTAGAGTCGCCAGACCTACCAACCCGGCCGAGGATCTCTAAGATTCGTCTTCGGTATCCAAGGCGGCGAGCTGTTCGTCGATCTCCCGCCAGAATTGGGATACGTCGAGGGAGATCTCTGGGAGCGCCTGGGAGTGATACACGCCATCTTCAGGCAAGGCGACGACGAACTGTCCGGAGTCGTTCCGAAGGAATTCGATCTGGCGTTCCGGCGGATCGAAGATCCAGTACTCCCGGACTCCCGCCTCCGCGTAGAGCCGGAGCTTCTCGCCGCGATCCCGTCGGGCGGTGCGGGGAGAAAGGACCTCCACGACCAGATCCGGTGTCCCTTCGATTCGTTCCTCGATGATTCGCCGATTCGAAGACGAGACGTAGAAGATGTCCGGCTGGGTGACAGAGTGGTCAAACAGATTGACGTCCAGCGGCGCGATGAAAACCCAGGCTCCCGCTCGGCGCGCGATTGGGCGAAGCTTTTCGAAGAGGAGCATCACGACGAGCTGGTGCAGCGTCGAGGGGCTTGGGCTCACGTAGAACCTCCCGTAGATCAGCTCGCAGCGAGGCTCGTCCGGCAAGTCCTCATAGTCCCTTCGCCGGTAAGGTCCCAGATCGGCGGGTGGCGCGAGCGGAACGTCCTTCAGAAGCGGAATCGCCATATCTGCAGTATATCCTCAGAGCTCAGCTTTGACGCCGCTTCCTCCTGGGCCTGGTAGCGCCCTCAGGACAATAGCTGGTCCAGAACCTCCTTCCGGAAGCCGTAGTGGTCCTTCTCCTGGAGGCCTCGGATCAGCTCTTGAAGCTCCGTTCGGTCTAGGAATCCCGAGGTCTTGCAGGACAGAAGAAACTCGGGGATGTCGATCGCGTTCAACCCGAGTCGGCGAGCCAGCCTCCGTGCGTTGTTGTCGTTCGAGAGGATTAGAGCCTGATCACTCTGCCTTGCCCAGAGCGATAGCCTGCAGCTCTCCTGCTCCAAGGAGGATGGGATCCGATGTGGACGGGAGAGCCCAGCCGGAGGGCGGGGCTTCCGTTTGAACCCACGGCAGTTTCGCCAAAGCCTGACCCAGGCTGGTGACGCTCAGCTCGCTGTAGACAGCCGAAGGGATCAGCAGAAACTCGACCTGATAGAAGTCCTTGACGAGTGAAAGCCGTTCAATCTTGAGAAACGCGCTGAGAAAATCGGTATCCAGGATGATGGAGAGACTCAATGGCCGGATCTTCCCGCTGTGCGAAGGGAAAGCCTGGCCATCTCCTCCACCTCTTCGAGGCTGTCGCTGGACTCCCGGCTGATTCCCCGGCGGTGGAGCGCCTCCTTGAGGGTCTCGATCGAGATGCCCGCGAACTCGGCCGTCCGCCCGATGGACAGCACACCTTTCTCGTAGAGCTTGCAGGCTACCGCCTCGCGCAGATCGGGCCTGGCGGTGAGAAGAACCTCCACGGCATGGGCGAGGAAGGCCTCTTTGCTGTCGTAGAGGCCGGTCTCGGCCACAGCTTCGAGCTCCTCGTCCAGTAGAGATCCGGCTGCGATATCGACTTCCATCTTACGAACTCTAGAGCATTGCCCGTGGCAGAGCAACTCACTCGCTGAAGAAAAACAGGAGCTGCCGGTCTCTTTCCGAGACGACCGTCACCGCCTCCGGCCACGAAATCGCGAACGCGGGATCATCCCACCGGTAGCCGCGAGCAAACTCGGGAGCGTAGGGCTCGGAGATCTGGTAGAAGACCTCGGTCGCGTCCTCCAGCGTCTGAAATCCGTGCGCCATGCCCTTTGGAATGCAGAGCTGATTTCCTCGCTCCGCGGAGAGCACGATCGAGAAGTGTTGCTTGAACGTGGGCGAGTCCGGCCGCAGATCCACGATCACGTCCCAGATGGCGCCGCGGGTGACACGGACGAGCTTGATCTCCTCGTGCGGCGCGATCTGGAAGTGAAGGCCGCGCAGGGTTCCCCGGCGGTGATTGAAGGAGACGCTGCACTGGGCGACGGTGGGATCGAGACCGCGCTTCTCGAATTCTTCGCGGCAGTAGGTGCGGGCGAAGAAGCCGCGGTCGTCCTCGATTCTCTCCGGCTCCAGGAGCCAGGCGCCGGGCAGCGGGGTCTCGCGGAAGATCATTCGAGGATCCGGACCTCCGGAATCGGCACCACGAAGCGGCCGCCCCAGGAGCGGACGTCCGACATCTGCTCCATGATCTCGTCTTTCAGATTCCAGGGCAGGATGAGCACGTAGTCCGGACGCGTCTCGCGCAGGCGGTCGGGCGCGTGGATCGGGAGGCGCGTGCCCGGCAGATACCGTCCCTGCTTGTGCGGGCTGCGGTCCACCGTGTAATCCAGAAAATCGGTCCGCACGCCGCAGTAGTTGAGGAGGGTGTTTCCCTTGGCCGCCGCGCCATAGCCGGCGACCGACTTGCCTTCTTCCTTGGCCTGGATCAGGAAGCGCAGGAGATCCCGCTTGACCCGCCGGACCCGCTCGGAAAAGGAGCCGTAGGTCTTGAGGCAACCGAGCCTCGCCGTCTCCTCGCGGACGAGGAGATCCCCCACCCGCTCGCCGATCGGCTTTGAATCGTCCTCGTCGTGCCGGGCATAGATGCGCAACGAGCCGCCGTGGGTGGGCAACTCCTCGACGTCGAAGAGGGTCAGGCCGTGGGACGCGAAGACCTTGCGCACGGTTGTAAAGGAAAAGTACGAGTAGTGCTCGTGGTAGATGGTGTCGAACTGATCCTCCTCGATCAGACGCAGGAGGTGGGGAAATTCCATGGTGAGAACGCCCATGGGCGCCAGCAGCACCTTCAGGCCCGCGACGAAATCGTTCAGATTCGGCACGTGGGCGAGGACGTTGTTGCCCACCAGCAGATCGGCGCGTCTTCCTTGGGCCGCGAGATCCCGTGCCGTGGCTTCGCCGAAGAAGCGGACCACGGTAGGAATTCCGGCAGCCTCGGCCGCCGCGGCGACGTTGCGCGCCGGCTCGATGCCGAGCACCGGGATTTCCCGCTCCTTGAACCAGCGCAGCAGATAGCCGTCGTTGCTCGCCACCTCGATCACCTGGTGCTCGGGGCCGAATCCGAAGCGTTCGATCACGGCCTTGGCGTACGTCTCGGCGTGGCGCAGCCAGCTCTCGGAGTAGGAGGAGAAATAGGCGTAGTCGGAGAAGATCGCTTCCGCCTTCTCCTCTTCCGGGAGCTGCACGAGAAAGCACCGATCGCAGACGTAGACGCAGAGCGGATAGAACGGCTCCACCTTCCCCAGGTCCTCCGGCTCCAGGTAGGAATTGGCGAGCGGCGAGGCTCCCAGATCCACGAAGACGTGAGAGAGCGGCGTGCCGCAGAAACGGCAGCCCAGGCCGGATCGACCGTCAGCTCGCTTTACCAGATCTTCCAGGGCGTCTCCCCCCGCTTCCAGAGATCGTTCAGGTGCAGGTAGTCGCGGTAGGTGTCCATTGGATGCCAGAAGCCTTCGTGCAGGTAGACGGAGAGCTGGCCGTCCCGCGCCAGGCGCTGCAGCGGCTTCTGCTCGAGGAACAGGTTCGGATCGTCGTCGAGGTAGTCGAAGACCTCGCGCTGGAAGACGAAGAAGCCGCCACTGACGACGCCCTCGGCATGGGTGGGCTTTTCGTCGAACTCCAGGACCTTGGCGCCCTCCACCCGCATCTCGCCGTAACGCGAGGTCGGATGCACGCCGGTCACCGTGGCGATGCGGCCGTGGGAGCGGTGGAATTCGAGCAGGGCGCCGATGTCCACGTTGCCCACGGCGTCGCCGTAGGTGAGGCAGAAGGTGGGCGCCTCGACGTAGCGGCGCACCCGCCAGAGACGGGCGCCGGTGGCGGTGTCCGGCCCGGTCTCGGCGCAGGTGACGCGCCAGGACTCATAGCCGTCGTCGTTGTGGATCTCGGGCCCGCGGCTGCCGTCCATCGCCAGGGTGAAGTCGCAGTGCATCTCCTTGTAGCGCAGGAAGTACTGCTTGATCTCCCAACCCTTGTAGCCGAGGCAGAGAACGAAGCGGTCCAGGCCATGAGCGCCGTAGATCTTCATGATGTGCCAGAGGATCGGCTGCGGGCCGATCTCGACCATCGGCTTCGGCCGGTACTCGGTCTCCTCGCGCAGCCGCGTGCCCTGGCCGCCGCAGAGGATGACCACCGGCATGTCGTGCTTCTCGGGCCTGCTCATGGACTGGGCTCCTTCGCGGGTTCCGGGCTGATTCTACCTACATTCCGATGTAACCCAGGGCGCGGAGCTTCTCGATCTCCAGCTCGTTCATCTCGCCGCTGCGGCTGGCGCCGGGCAGACCCGGCGAGAGCCCCAGGCCCTCGTAGGAGGGTACCGTGCGCAGGGGATGGAGCCGGACGAAGCCGGGGTCGAGCGCCTCTACGAGCACCCTGTCTGACGCATCCTCCGGCACCGGCAGGCCCAGGAGGTAGAGCACCGTCGGGAAAACGTCGTAGATGTCCGCGTCCCGCAGCACGAGCCCGCGCTTCACCGGTCCTCCCCGCATCAGCAGGATGCCCGGCGGACCGTGGCGGTGCTGGGTGTAGAGGCTGTGGACGATCGTCGGGCTGTGGCCGTGATCGGAGGCGACGATGACGACGGTCCCCGGCCCCACCGACGCCAGCAGTTGGTCGAGGAAGCGGTCGAAATCCCGATAGAGCTTGGGGATGCGATCGGCGTTCGCCGCGAGCCCCCGCTTGGTGACGCCGAAGAAGCGTTGCGGCTCGTACCACTTCCAGTACCAGTGCTGGAAGCTGTCCGGCTGGTGGGTGTAGAAGTTGACGAAGCGGGGCTGCGGCCGCTGGCGGAGCAGATCGAGGAGCACCGCCGACTGCCAATAGAAATCGCCTCGCTCGAGCAACGGCCGCACCTGCCGGAAGAGCCCTTTCGGCTGCGCGAAGAGCTCGACGCGGCTGGAGGCGTGGACCGCGGCCTCGTCGAGGCCGTAGGAGAGGAACCAGCTCTCCGGGCGCGCGGCCCGCAAGGCCGGGAAGGAGTAGAAGTAGCCGTCCACGACGCCGATCGGCACGCCGGCGCGGTCGGCGATCTCCCACAGCGGCGGCGAGCCGAGAGAGAAACGGTCCACGGGGATCTGGCGCGTGATCCCGAGCGGCGCCACGAGGTCGGAGAGCTCCTTGAAGAAGGTGCGGTGCACGGGGAAGAGCCCGGGCGAGGCCATCCCCGGCAGGCGGATGCGATAGAAGTCGAGCGCGCCGTGCCGCTCGGGAGTCGCGCCGGTGTAGATCGAGGCCCAGATGACGGCCGAATTGGAGTCGTGGAGGGTGGCGAGATCGCCGCTCGCGCCGTCGTGCACCAAGCCGGCGAACGCGGGCAGCTCGCCCTTCTTCATGAGCGGCCGGATCACCCGCCAATCCGCGCCGTCGAAGCCGACGAGGACCACCTTGAGGCCGGTGTCCATGGCCCGCAGCCGCGGCGATGGCGGCATGCGCCTGACAGGCTCCTTCGCATACAGCGGCGCCGCGGCGTGCGCCGCGAGGCCCGCCAGCAGGGCGAGCAGGACCGTCCATTCCAGCCGGTCGCGGCTCCACAGCCCCTTCAGCAGCCGGAACGCCAGCCACGAGGCAAAGGCGACCGCGAGGGCGATGAGGGCCGCGAGGAGGAGGAGGACCGCCGCCATGCCGAAGCGGCCGTCGGGCCGGAAGGGCGCCTGATCGTAGGTCAGGCCGTAGAGGAAGAAGGCCTCCCAGAAAAAGAGGTTGAAGAGGAACAGGCCGACGGGAATGCCGCGCCTCGGCGAGAACCCCGAGAGAAGGCTCGCCAGGCCGAAGAACGCGGCTCCCCAGAGACCGTAGAGCAGGAGGAAGACGGCATAGGTGATCAGCGCGTCGCGCGTCGAGCCGAGATGGTTGTGGACGACGTGCACCAGCGACAGGACGGCGCCGTAGAGCAGCGAGCCGTAGAGGAAGCCGCCGAGGCAGGCGTCGCGCAAAGCTCGCAATCTCATGCCATCAACCTGTGGTATTCGCGCGTCGTCTCGTCCATCGGCTCCTCCTCCGTCCCCTCTTCGAGGACAATTCGGCAGAGATGGTCGTACTGCCGGCGGACGAGGTCGCGGCGTCCCTGTTGCGCGTAGAGCCGCATCACCGCGAGGTGGATGCGTTCCTGCAGCGGATCTTCGATCAGCATCGTGCGGTAGACGTCCATCGCCTCGTCGGTGTGCCCCAGCCGGACCGCCAGATCGCCGAGGTCGCGCAACAGTTGCAGGTAAAGTCCTTGGTAGAAATCGCGGCGCGCGCCGACCCAGCCTTCATAGTGTCCCTGCAGGAAGGGTCCGCGGTAGAGCCTCCACGCCTGCCGCCAGGTGTCGGCCGCCGCCGCCAGGTCGCCGCGCTTCTCCTGCTCTCGCCCCTCTTCTCTGAGCCGGCCGAGCTCCAGGACGTCGATCTCCCACAAGACGTCCGGATTGAGCCGGTAGACGCCGCCGCGGAAGAGCAGCGGCGCCGGCCGGTCCTTGCCCCGCTGTCCACCTTCCAGGGCCCGGCGCAGGTGGCTGAGGGTGGGGTGGAAGTTGCGCTCGATGGTGCGCTCGCCTTCCGTGGGCCAGACGGCCTCGATCAATTCCGCGCGCCCGGCCTGCAAGCCGGGCGAGGAGGCGAGAAAGGCGAGGACCTGGAACGAGCGGCGGAGCCGGCAGTCGAGATCGCGCTCGCCGGATTCGTCCCGCTGGCGGGCGACCGGGGTGCCGAGCAGGCCGAGCTTGTAGACCAGCCGGCTCCCGGCGGAGGCAGCCGCGGCGCCGCTCCGCGCCGGACGCCGCCGGCGGCGCTCCCGGCTCAGCGAGGCGGCCAGGAGCCGCGGCAGGCGGTCCCGCTCCGGCCCTTCGATCCACAGGCCGCGCTCGTCGATCAGATTCCATGCCCTTTTCCCGCCGCTCGCGGGCCGCTCCTCCTCGGCTTCGAGCAACAGGCCGCGCTCCTCTTCCGGGAAGGCGTCCAGAACCTCGTGGCGGAAGAAGAGCCGCACGGCGGGGATCTCCAGGATCGTCTCCGTTCCCGCGTCTTCCAATCCCAATCCGCCGGTGGCCTCGAAGGCCAGACGGAGCGGACGATACCAGCCGTCCGTCGCCCGCCAGAGGGCCAGCGCGGTCTCCGGCGCGAGGGTCTCTCCCGTGATGAGATGGCCCAGCGAGGCGACCTCGGCCGCGGTGAGCAGCAGCTCCTGGGGCGGCACGACCTCGCGGGAGACGGCTTTCGAACGTCCTCTCCGATCGGCGGCGAAGACGAGGTGCTGCCCCGGGCGCAGCCAGCGCTCGGCCTCGGCGAGCCTTCCCTCTTCGGGCCGCCCGGTCACGACGAGCCAGCGGACGCCGTCCGCCGCCAGGGCCTGGCGCAGGGTTGGCTCTTCGCCGAGAGCGGCCAGGGGAAGCGCTGCGGCGCGGCCGGCGTGCCGCGCCAGCAAGGCCTCCAGGACGGTCGCCCTGCCGCTCCCGGGCCATCCCCAAAGCTGCACGAAGGGAGCGTCCAGGGATTCGATCCTGTCTACCAGCCGGTCGAGCTGAGGGAAGAGGTGAAAAGGCTCGGACATCTGCTCGTCAGCGGGCGCGGCGGGCCTCCGCGGCGCTGGACAGGTCGTCGGCCAGGCCCGAGGCCAGCAGCTCGCGCGACAGGGCCGCCAGGCACCGGGTGGTGATCTTGCCGATGCTCGAAGCGCGGTAACCGAGCTTGCGCGCCACTTCGAGCGGCTCGTAGCCGAGCCGGAAACGCAGGCGGAGCAGCGACCGGCAGCGGGTGGGTAGACGATCGATCAGATTCTCCAGGTCGTTGAGGAGATCCGCCCGCTCCTGGGAGGGAGCCAGCGGTTCGGAGAGCCACTCCAGGATCGTCGAATCCACCGCCGAGTAGATCCGCCGCCGGCGCATGCGCCAGTACATGAAACAGTGGCGCTTGACCGTGCCGAACAGCCAGCTCTCGGGGTCGCGCACCCGCTCCCACTGGTAGAGCAGCGCCAGCAGCGACTGCTGCAGAACGTCCTCGGCATCCTCGCTCGGAATGCGGTACTGGGAGAGCAGACGCTTGAGCTTGGGCTCTACCGTCCGGAGGAACTCCTCGAAGGGCAACACGGTCTCGCTGAGCTCCGAAGTGACCATACGGACCCGAACAGAATTGGCGTGAGATCCAACTTAACACTCCCGGCCATGGCTGTCCAGCTTATAGCGAGGGCAGAATCAAGGGCTCGCGGAAGAGCCGGAGCGGAGGAAATCGCGCACGAGCTGCATGTCTTCCCAGGTGGGCCGCTTGAGGGCGGAGTTCCGCAGCAGGGCGGCGGGATGGTAGGTGACCATGGTGGGGACGTCCTGCACGCGGAACCAGCGGCCGCGCATGCGGCCGATCGGCATGTCGTTGCCGAGGAGAGTCTGGGCGGCGATGCGGCCGAGGGCCACGATGACCTTGGGCCGCACCAGCGCGATCTGGCGCTCGAGATAGCCGCGGCAGGCGGCCACCTCGTCGGGCTGCGGGTCGCGATTGCCGGGCGGGCGGCACTTCACCACGTTGGCGATGTAGACCTCCTCACGGCTCATCTCGATGGCCTGGATGATGCGGGTGAGCAGCTCGCCGGCGGCGCCGACGAACGGCAGGCCCCGGCGGTCCTCCTCGGCCCCCGGCCCCTCGCCGATGAACATCAGGTCCGCATCGGGATTGCCGGCGCCAAAGACGGCCTGGGTCCGTCCTTCAGAGAGCCGGCAGCGGGTGCAGCCCGCCACCGCGGCCGCCATCGTGGCCAGCTCGGCGGCGCGCTCCGCGAGCTCGCCCGTGAGCGGAACCGCCGCCGCGGGCCCTTCACCGGGCGGTTGGACGGCGGACGCGCCTGGGGCCGGCGCGGCCTCTCCCGAGGGGCGCAGATAGAGATCGCCGTAGCCCATCTCGCCGAGATAGGCGAGGAGGTCGGCGAGGCTAGGCTGGAGATTCCCGCTCACGGCTGGAGAGTGTAGCCGCGAACAGGTCGAAGAGCGAGGCCGCCAGCTCGCTCTTCGGCCGGCGGGTGAAGAACACGGGCTCGCCTTCGCGCCGGAAGACGGTGACCTCGTTCTCCTCGCTCTCGAAGGCGATGTCGGAGCGGGAGACGTCGTTGGCGACGAGGAAATCCGCCCGCTTCTTCTCCAGCTTGGCGCGGGCGTTCCTCTCCAGGTCCTCCGTCTCGGCGGCGAAACCGGCGATCACGGCCTGGGGCGCCAGGTCGCGGAGGCCGGCGAGGATGTCCGGGTTCTCCTCCAGCGCGAGGACCGGCGGGCCGCTCTCCTTCTTGATCTTGCTCGCCGCCGGCCGGCCGGGACGGTAATCGGCCACCGCCGCCGCCATCACGATCAGGTCCGCCGCCGGCGCGTGCTCGCGCACCGCGCGCTCCATCTCGGCGGCGGTGACGACGTCCACCCGGCTCACCCCGGGAGCAGTCGGCAGTGAGACCGGCCCCGCGACCAGCACCACCCGGGCGCCGCGCCGCGCCGCCTCGGCGGCGAGGGCGAAGCCCATCCGTCCGCTCGAGCGGTTGCCCAGGAAGCGCACCGGATCCACTGGCTCGTGCGTGGGACCGGCGGTGACCAGCACCGTGCGTCCGGCGAGCGGCCCCTCTCCGGCGGCGGCCTCGACGGCTTCCACGATCTCCTCCGGCTCGGCCATGCGCCCCATGCCCGCCTCGCCCGAGGCCAGCGGCCCCGCCACCGGACCGGCGAAACGGAAGCCGCGGCGCTGGAGGATCTCGACGTTCCAGCGCGTGGCCTCCTTCTCCCACATCGCGGAGTGCATGGCGGGAGCGACGACGACGGGGCCGTTGAAGGCGAGCGCCGCGGTGGTGAGGAAATCGTCGGCGAGCCCCAGCGCCAGGCGGGCGAGGGCGTGCGCGGTGGCGGGCGCCACGCACAGCACGTCGGCCCAGGCGGCGGCCGCGATGTGGGCCTCCTCGCCGCTGCCGGTCGCGGTGAGGTACTCCTCCTGGTAGACCGCGTGGCCGGAGAGCACCTCCAGCGTCAGCGGCGTGACGAAAGAGCCCGCGCTGCGGGTGAGCGCGCACCGCACCTCATGGCCGCGGGCCCGCAGGCGCCGCACCAGCTCCGCCGCCTTGTAGGCCGCGATGCCGCCGCTGACGCCGAGAAGGACGCGTAATGAGCGAGTCACCTCACCCCCGGCCCCTCTCCTGAAGGAGAGGGGAGACAAGATCTATTTCCAGCCCCTCTCCTTTAGGAGAGGGGTTGGGGTGAGGTCAGTGCACCTCGGCCGGCTGCGGCTCCTCGACCGCGGGCGCCTCGGTCTCCTCCGGCTTGGGCGGCGGGGGACCATATCCCCACTCGACCATCGACTGGTCGACCTCTTCCAGCGCGACCCGGGTCGGCTTGCGCTTGCCGGCCTCGACCTTGGGGCGGGCGCCCCGCATGATCTGCTCGGCGCGGGTGGCGGCGACGAGCACACGCCGGAACTTGCTGTCCATCGTTGGAGCCTTCTCATCCATCGAAACTTGTCTCCTTGGCGGCGTCCGGATCGCCGCTGGTCGAAATCATCTAAGCCGGCGGGAGGGAGCCCCGTTCCCGGAAATCCCGCAGGATCTCCTGAACCCTGGGCTGCATGCGATGCCGCCGGTGTCGTTTGTCGAGAATGATGGCCGCGAGCACCTCGCTCGCCCGGCGGGCATCATCATTGATGATAACATAATGATACCGATCGTAACGACTCATCTCCGCGCTGGCGACGGCGAGGCGGCGGGAGATGGCCTGCGCGTCGTCGAGGCCCCGCCGGTAGAGCCGCCGCTCCAGGTCGTCGTAGCTGGGAGGCATGATGAAAATGCTGTGCGCCTCCGGGTGGCGGGCAAGCACCTGCTCAGCTCCCTGGACGTCGATGTCGAGCAGCACGTCGATGCCCCGGGCGAGGCGCGGCAGGACCTCCTGGCACGAAGTGCCGTAGAAATTGTCGTGGACCTTGGCCCATTCGAGGAAGGCGCCGGCGGCGATCATCTCCTGGAAGGCGGGTTCGTCGATGAAGTGGTAGTCCTTGCCCTCGATCTCCCCCGGGCGCGTCGCGCGCGTCGTGTGGCTGACCGAGAAGGCCACGTCGAACCAGGCGAAGCTCTCCCCCACCGTCATCAGGCTCTGGATGAGCGTCGTCTTGCCCGCGCCCGAAGGCGCGGAGAGGATGAACAGCTCGCCGGGTGGCATGGTTTCGCTCAATTAGGGTACCAGGGGCAGGCTGGAGCGGGCGCTATCGTACCATCACTCGACGTTTTGCACCTGCTCGCGGATCTGCTCGCAGAGGACCTTGGCGTCGAGCACGGCGCGGGTCATCTCGGCGTTGCGGCACTTGGCCCCCAGGGTGTTCAGCTCGCGGAAGATCTCCTGGGTCAGGAAGTCCAGCCGCTTGCCGGCGGCGCCTGACTCCCGGCAGACGGCGCGGAAGTGCTCGACGTGCGAGCGCAGCCGATCGATCTCCTCGCTGACGTCGCTGCGGTCGACGAGGAGGGCCGCTTCCTGCGCCAGCCGCGCCTCGTCGAGGGGTTGGCCGGCGAGGAGCTCGGCCAGTCTTCGCCGCAGCGCCGCCGCGATCTCCTCGCGCACGGGAGCCCGCAGCGTATCCAGCCGCGTCACCACATCCTCCAGCAGGCGCAACTTCTCCTCCAGGATGAGGATGAGGCTGGCGCCCTCCTTCTCCCGGCTGGCGACGAGCTGCACCACCGCATCGCGGACGACGGCCAGCAGCAGCTCCTCGTCGTCCTCCGCCCACTCCTCATCCGCCAGCTCGACGCGGAAGGCTTCGGGCAGTCGCAGCAGGTCGCCGGCGGAGAGACCCCGTTCGACCAGCCCCGCCTCGGCGAGCTGGTGGACGGCCGCGTGCGCCTCGCGGATGACGCCCATGTTGACCTGCACCGCCGCCTTGCGCTCCGTCACCGGGCGGACCTCCACGCGGGCCTCCACCCGGCCGCGCGTCACCTCCCGGCCGATGGCATCGCGCAACGCCGCCTCGCTCGCCCGCAGCTCGTCGCCGATGCGGAGCTGGAGGTCAAGGAAGCGGTGGTTGACCGCCCGCACGCTCACCGTAATCCCACGCCGGGCGTTCTCCCCTGAAGCTTCACCGTAACCGGTCATGCTGCGCATGGAGAGATCCTCAAGAGTCCGCCTCCCGTGAGCTGATCG
Organism: Acidobacteriota bacterium; assembly: GCA_046765915.1. Lineage (GTDB taxonomy): Bacteria > Acidobacteriota > Thermoanaerobaculia > Multivoradales > UBA5704 > DATARR01. The sequence continues at coordinate 61,713 of JBKPTH010000068.1, forward strand.
GCAATCTACGAAAACGAACTCCCGCATCCTCGACCGTAATAGCAACCCCCTCCGAAAGGAGCTGATCCAGCGGATAAAGAGGCAAATCCAGGAGCTTGCGAGTTATCGTCTCAGGGTCCGACCTAGAGAGCCGTAGCGTGATCAAGCTCGGTTGGGATCTGCCGCTTAGAGCCAGAAGAGTAGAGAAATCAAGGTCCTGAGTAATGATGGCAAAGCCTTCCCGATAGGCGTAGTCCAGGATCTCCTTGTCTGACGCCCGAAGCGGCAGGAAAGCCGAGATGCGCACGATATCCCAACCTTGTTGTTTCAGAGATTCGACAGTCCGAGGTGAGATGTTGAGATCGGCTAGACAGCGAGACGTCGGCGCCCTCCCCACTCAAGCCGTCCGCACGAGATGCTGATCGGAGGCCAACCAGGCCGCATACTCGAGGGCCTGGCGAACGTCCTCCTCCTCCAGTTCTGGATAAGCATCGAGAACCTCTTGGCTTGTATGGCCATTCGCCAGCATCTTAAGGATGACGCTGACCGTCAGCCTCATCCCTCGGATGGTCGGTTGCCCAAGGCATACATCAGGATTGATGGTGATCCGATCAAGTTTTTCCATTTGCGTCCCTTGCCGAAAGCCTGTTCAACGTCTCTATGTCCTTCTCGAAATCCTCTATGGAGTAGTGGAGGTAGGCTTGTCGTTCCTTCAGGAACCCGTCGGTCTCCCAGCGGGTTTCGAAGCCGAGCATTCTCCCGACCTCGGCAGAGGTGAGAATCCCAGCACGATAAGACTCTGCCGCCAGGGACTCCAGAACTCGTCGGGGGACATCCTCAGGGCGAACCCGGAGTCTCTCGACAATGTCGTCCGGTATCTGAAGCAGAACTTCCATGCCCTTGGATGCTACCACGCCCTCAACCACGACCACTCACCCACCGTTCCGCCGCCGCCTCCGTCGCGTCCAGCCGGCGTTTCAGCTCCATCGCGGCCTCCGTCAAATCTCCCCGGCGCTCCACGCTGAGAGGCTCGCCGTAAACGAGGTGGACCGTTGAAAACGGTAAAGGCACCAGGAAGCGGTCCCAGGAACGGAGCAGCTTCGCCCGCGACGCCGCGATCGCCACCGGCTGAATCGGCAGGCCGGTCGCGGCGGCCGCCAGGATCACGCCGGGCTGGACCTCCCTCGCCGGTCCCCGGGGACCGTCGGGCGTGAAGGCGATGTCCCAACCTTCCGCTGCCTTCTTCAACATCGTCTTCATCCCCACAACCCCGCCACGGCTGCTGGAGCCGCGGGTGGAGTCGATGCCGAGGCGCGCGACCGTGCTCGCGATCAGCTCGCCGTCGGTGCTCTGACTGACCAGCACGGAGATCTTCCGTCCCCGATACGCGTACGGCATCAGCAGAAGATGGCGGTGCCAGAAAGCGAGGATGAAATGGTCGCCGTCCCATTCCCACTGCCTCAGCCGCTCGTCCCCGTGATGTTTTAGCCGCACGGTCGCCCGCAAAGCCCGGATGAACCAGGCGGCGAGGAACGATACGATCCGTGGGCTCACACCCGGAATTGCAGGTCGAACAGCCGCTTGTAGGAGCCGCCCAGCGAGAGGAGCTCGCGGTGGGAGCCTTCCTCGATGATCCGCCCGGCTTCCATAACCACGATGCGGTCCGCTCGCGTCACCGTCGACAACCGGTGAGCGATCACCAAGGTCGTGCGGCCCTGCATGAGGTTGTAGAGCGCCTTCTGCACCAGCGCCTCCGATTCGCTGTCGAGGTGGGAGGTCGCCTCGTCGAGGATGAGGATAGGGGCGTTCTTGAGCAGGGCCCGCGCGATCGCCAACCGCTGCCGCTGGCCGCCCGAGAGGCGCACGCCCGCCTCGCCGATCACGGTGTCGTAGCCTTCCGGGAGCTGCATGATGAACTCGTCGGCGTACGCCGCGGCCGCGGCCTCCCGCACCCGCTCGAGCGGCAGATCGGAACGGCCATAGGCGATGTTGTTGCGGATCGTGTCGTTGAACAGCACCGTCTCCTGCGTCACGATGCCGATCAGCGCCCGCAGGCTCTTGAGCTTCAGGTCGCGGATGTCGAGACCGTCGATCGTCACCCGTCCGGCGGTGGGATCGAAGAAGCGCGGCAGCAGGTTGACGAACGTCGACTTGCCGGCGCCGGAGGGCCCCACCAGGGCGACGATCTCGCCGGCGCGGATCGGCAGCGAGACGTCGCGTAGCACCGGCCGGGTCTCGTAGGAGAAGGAGACCCGCTCGTAGGCGATCCCCTCGCGCACGGTTTCGACGTGACGGGCTCCGGGGCGTTCCTGGATGTCGTTGGGGGTCTCCATCAGGCGCGATATCCGCTGGCCGGCGGCGGTCGCCTCCTGCAGGACCAGGTTCACCTTGTTCAGCTTGCGGATCGGGTCATAGGCCATCAGCAAGGTGGTGAGGAATTGCACCAGCTCCGGCGCCGAGAGATCCCCGGCCCGGATCGCCTTGCCGGCATAGATCAGCAGGCCGGCACCGCCGACCACGGCCAATGCCTCGACGACGGGACCCGAGGAGTTGGCCAGCATCTGCGCCCAGAGGTTGACGCGCAGGTGGCGCCGGGTGGCCTCGCGGAAACGGTTGTACTCGAATCCCTCCATGCCGAAGGCCTTCACCACGCGGTGGCCGCGCACTCCCTCCGTCATCAGGCTGGCGAGGTCCGCCATCCGCTCCTGGCTGCGGTGCGACGTGCGGCGCATCCCCTTGCCGAAGCGCACGATGGGGAACAGCAGCGCCGGGGCGAGCACGAGCGAGATCAGCGCCAGCTTGAAATTCGTCGACAGCAGCAAGGCGAGGAGGGCGACCAGGGTGAAGGACTGCTGGAAGAGGTCCAGCAGCCGGTTCGAGACGGCGCTCTGCATCAGCGCCACGTCGTTGATGACGCGAGCCACCAGCTCTCCCGAGGGGTGCTCGGCGTGGAAGCGGCTCGACTGCTCCAGGATGTGGCGGTAGAGATCGTTGCGGATATCGGTCGTCACCCCCAGGCCGATGTGCTGGAAGGCATAGCCCGAGCCGAAGTCCGCCAGCGAGCGCAGCAGAAACGCGAGCACGAAGAGGAACGGCACGAAGTAGACCACGTTGTCGCGGTTCACCCCCAGGCGGCGCTTCAGGGACTCGTAGCTGCGGTCGATCTGGCGCGCGAGGTCGAGCCGCTTCTTGAAGTCCGCCAGCAATCCGGGCTGTGGCCGCTTCTCGGCGCGCGGCGGCGCCGGAGCCGCCAGCACGCCCATCGGTCCGGGAACGTTGCCGCCGGCGAGGAGCACCTCGCCGAAGATAGGTTTGATCAGCGCCGCCGCGCTCGCCGTGGCGGCCGCATAGACGACGATGCCGCAGGCGGCCAGCATCGCCCAGACGGCGTAGCCGCGCAGGTAGCGCCACAGGAAGGACGTCATCCTCAATTCCTGGCCGCCTCCGCCAGCATCGCCGCGACCTCCGCCGCCGCGCGGCCTGTGGCTCCGCCCTCGCCCAGGCGCTCGCGCAGCTCGGCGAGGGCCGTCCTCATCTCGTTCCGCGCCGCGGCGTCGGTGAGCAGCCGGGCGGCCTCCGCGGCGATCCGCTCCGGGTTCGCTTCGCCCTGGATCAGCTCGGGCACGGCTCGCTTCCCTAATACGAGATTGACCAGGCTCACGTCGCGGAGGCGCACCAGGAGCCTGGCCAGCACGTAGGTCCAGCTCGCCAGCCGGTAGACCATGATCATGGGCGTCCCGAGCAGCCCCACCTCCAGCGTCGCGGTGCCCGAAGCGCAGAGGGCGAGGTGAGAGTCGGCGATGGCGCGGAAACGGTCCTCGGCCACGATGCGCACCGGCAGGCCCGAGAGCTCGACGTGATCCTCCAGGACCTCGCGCGGGATCGTCGGCGCCTGAATGATGTGCGCCTCGACGGGCAGCTCGGCGGCCAGCCGTCCCACCGCCGCGAGCAGCGTCGGCAGCAGGGCCTCGACCTCGCTCAGCCGCGAGCCGGGCAGCAGCGCCACGCGGTACGGCTCCCCGACCGGCTCGCCGCGGTCCCAGGCCTGCGGTAACGCCGGGACCTCGTCCACCAGTGGATGGCCGACGTGCACCACGTCGACGCCGTGCCCCTGGTAGAGGTCCGCCTCGAAGGGAAAGAAGACGAGCATGCGGTCGACGAGCCGGCCGATCGTCTTGATGCGCCCTCGCCGCCAGGCCCACACCTGCGGGCTGACGTAGTAGGCCACCTCGACGCCCCGCCGCTTGAGCTCACGGGCCAGTCGGAGATTGAACTCCGGGGAGTCGATGAGCACGGCGAGGGAAGGCCGGCGGCGGTCCACCTCGCGCAGCAGCCCGGCGAAGACCTTGCGCGCCCGCGGCAGCACCTTCAACGCCTCGGTGAGGCCGACGACGGAGATCTCCGAGCTGTGGGCCGTGGCCTCCAGGCCGGCGGCCCGCATCTCGTCGCCGCCGAGCCCGAAGGTGGCGAGGCCCGGCACGCGCCGGCGCAGCTCGGCGATCAGCCGCGCTCCGTGCAGGTCTCCCGAAGCCTCACCGGCGACGACCAGCAGCTCGGGAGGAGTCACGGCCATGCCTCGGCGCCCTGGATCTCTGCGGACCGCGACGGCCTCACGGGATGGGAGCAGGAGGTCCGGAGGGGAACGGATACATCAGCCAGGCCACCAGCAGGCCGCCGCCCACCATGCCGAGGAAGATCTGGCAGAAGAGCTTGACCTGCTCCCGGCGGCCGCGGCGCCAGAGGAGGGCGAAGAACAGGCTCACCAGGAGCGCGTAGAGGACCATCAGCAGGAAATGGCTCAGCATGGCTCGGGCTCACTCCTTCTTGCCGCGGACGATATCCCAGGCGTCGAGCACCAGCAGCCAGTTCATCAATCCCGCCGTCAGCAGGAAGGCGGTGCCGTACTCGTAGCCGGCGCCGCGGATGTCGCCCTGGTAGTGGAGCCCGTAACGGAGCAGGAAGTACGGGAAACCCATGCCCATCGAGCCCAGCGTCGCGAGGTAGGTCAGAGGCTGACCGGGGACGGGGGTGTAGAGGTTGCCCTCCAGCTTGCAGCCGATCAGGATCGCGACGGCGATCAGAGCCAGAAAGGCGAGCCCGCGCAGGCGCCGCTTCAGATAGATGTGCCCCATTCCTGGAACCAGCCAGGCGGAGAGCACCGCCACCGCGGCGTTCCCGGTGGGGAGAGCCGGCGACGGCGGCGCGGAAGAGCTTCCCGATTCGGCCAATCAATCCTCCTCTCGAGCGAACAGCGCCCGCAGGCGCTCGCGGGAATGGCGCAGGTCCTCGGGGATGAGCCGGACCTCCGCCAGGACGGTCATGAAGTTGGTGTCCCCTGACCACCGCGGAACGATGTGAAAGTGGAAATGACCCGGCACGCCGGCGCCGGCCGGCGAGCCGAGATTCATCCCCAGGTTGAAGCCGTGGGGATGGTAGGCCTCGAGGAGCACCCGCCGGCAGCGGAGCACCAGCGGCCAGAATTCGGCCTGGGCCGCCGGCGGGCTCTCGTCCGGCGAGGCCGCATGGTCCAGAGGCGCCACCATGAGGTGGCCGTTGGCGTACGGATGGAGGTTGAGCATCACCAGGTGATGGCGGGTGACATGGACCACCAGCCCGTCCGGATCCTCCGGGCTTTGCGCCGCGGCGCAGAAGAAGCATCCGGATTCCGCCGGGCTCGCGGTGATGTAGGCGTACCTCCAGGGAGTGAAGAGCTGTTGCATCCGGCTCGCTTCGGGCAAGACGCCCCGCGGGGGGGCCTCGCCGCGTCAGCACTCGTCGTTGAGCAGCTCCCGCAGCTCCTTGCCCGGCTTGAAGTACGGGATCCGCTTGGGCGGCACCTTCACCTTGTCGCCGGTCTTGGGATTGCGTCCGGTGCGCGCTCCGCGACGGCGGATGCGGAAGCTGCCGAACCCGCGCAGCTCGATCTTTTCCCCATCCTTGAGCGAGTGCACGATGCTGTCGAACACCGTGTTGACGATGATCTCGGCATGCTTCTTGGTGAGTTGAGTGGTGCGGGCGACCTCCTCGACCAGCTCGGCCTTGGTCATCCCGTCTTTCAAGGGCTCCGTCATCTCCCACCCCTTTTCTCTCTGTGGCGACGGCGGACGCTCCGCGGCTCGGGAACGTCCGCCGTTCCGGGTCCCAAGACCTACTCCTCGTCTCCTTCGGCTTCGCCTTCACCGGCTTCGTGCTTCTTGTCCCGGCCCTCCTCTTCGCTCTTCCCCTCACGGGCCTGCAGCTCCGCGATCTCCTCCGCCGACGGCTGCGCCACGCCGCGCATCGAAAGGCCGACCTTCTTCTCGTCCTCCTCGATGCGCAGGATGCGGGTGCGCACCCAGTCGCCGACATGGAAGTGGTCCTCCAGCTTGGCGCCCGCCGGCACGTCGATCTCGCTGACGTGGGCGAGGCCCTCGAGGCCGTGATAGATGTCGATGAAGAGGCCGAAGTCGGTGACGTTGACGACGCGGCCCTCGAGCACGTCGCCGGGCTGGTGGCGGTCGGCGAAGTCCTCCCACTCGTTGGGCATGAACTCCTTGATCGACAGCGAGACGCGCTGGTTCTCGACGTCGATGTTGGTGATGCGCGCTTTCACCGTGTCGCCCTTCTTGAGCACCTCGCTCGGATGCTTGACGCGCTTCGTCCAGCTCATGTCGGAAACGTGGATCAGGCCGTCGATGCCGTCGGTGATCTCGACGAAGGCGCCGAACTCCGTCAGGTTGCGCACCTTGCCTTCGATCACGCTGCCCACGGGATGGCTGTCCTCCAGCTCCTCCCACGGATTGCGCTCGGTCTGGCGCAGCGACAGGCTGATGCGCCGCTGCTCCATGTCGAGCTCGGAGACGATCGCATCCACTTCGTCACCCACCTCCAGGATCTTGGCCGGATTGACCACCTTCTTGGTCCACGACATCTCGCTGACGTGGATGAGGCCCTCGACGCCCTCCTCGATCTCGACGAAAGCGCCGTAGTCGACGATGGAGACCACCCGGCCGTGGACGCGGGAGCCGATCGGATACTTCTTGTCGACCAGCGTCCAGGGGTCGTCCGACCGCTGCTTGTAGCCGAGCGACACGCGCTCGGTGTCGGGATCGAACTTGAGCACCACCACCTCGACCTCGTCGCCCACCGTGAAGTGCTCGGACGGATGGTTGACCCGCCCCCAGGAGATGTCGGTGATGTGCAGCAGCCCGTCGATGCCGCCGAGGTCGATGAACACGCCGTAGTCGGTGATGTTCTTCACCGTGCCGCGCAGCCGCGCCCCCTCCTCCAGCCGCTTCAGCGTCTCGGCCTTCTTCTTCACCAGCTCGGTCTCGAGCACCGCCTTGCGCGACAGCACGATGTTGTTGCGCCGCCGGTCCAGGCTGATCACCTTGAACTCCAGCTCCTGGCCGCGCAGCGACTCGAGGTTCTTCACCGGCTTGATGTCGACCAGCGATCCGGGCAGGAACGCGCGCAGGCCGACGTCCACCGTCAGGCCGCCCTTGATGCGGTCGGTGATGCGCCCCTTGATGATGCGGCCCTCCTTGTAGGCCCGCTCCACCTCGGTCCAGCGGCGCATGCGCTGGGCCTTCTGATACGAGAGGAGCACGTGCCCCTCGAGATCCTCGGTCTTCTCCAGCAGGACGTCCACTTCCTCCCCGACCTTCACGGAGAGGTCGCCGCCGCGGTCGGTGAACTCCTCGATGGGGATCAAGCCTTCCGACTTGTAACCGACGTCGACGATCACCGCGTTGGACGTGATGCCGATCACCCGTCCGGTGACGATCTCACCCTCGGTGAGATTGCGCATGCTCTCGTCATACAGATCGAGCAGCTTGCGATACTCCTCCGCGTTCCGCTCTTCCTCGGGCTCAGCCGTCAACAACGACTGGTCCTCATTTTCGCTAGCCGGCATAGAAAAAACTACCTCCTTGGGCTTGGATTCAGGCTCTCGGCCTGTTTCCCCACGGCCGTGGGGACGTCGAGTTCCGCTTAAGTGGTTGAGAACTCGGGCCTTCGAGTATAGGGGCGGGGGGGCCGGGTGTCAATCCACGGCTTCCGGACGGTGGCACCCTCATTGCAGATCCTCCCTCTTCGGACCGGCGGGGATCTCCCCTGCCGGAAGGTTCCCTCCGGAACCGCTCCGAGAACTGCCAACAGGAGAGGAATCATGAAACGCACCATCTTCACGCTGCTCGTCATCCTCGTTCTCGCGCTGGCCGGCGGCTTGGCGGCCCAGACCTACCCGAACACGCAGACGACTCCGCCCAGCCAGCAGGTCGACCAGTCAGGCCAGCCGGAGCACACGGGCCATCCCGACGTGGACGTCGACACCGGCGCCAACGCCAACGGCGCGGTGGACGTCGACGTCAAGGCTCACGGCGACGCCGACACCGACGCCTCGGGTATCAACGAAACCGGCGAGGCCAACGGCACCACCAACACGGCCGCCGACAACGCCAACCTGCCGGGCACGGCGAGCGACACGCCGCTCATCGGCCTGCTCGGTCTGATGTCGCTGGCGGGTGCTTTCGCCCTGAAGGCCAGCCGCTAACCTCCGGCTTACGCTGGAGCTGAACGAGGCCCGCGTCGTCGCGGGCCTTTTCATTTCATCGCGACCGCCGCCTCGATCTCCGCCCGCACCGCTTCATCCGCCTCGCGCTCCAGCGCCGCCGCGAGCACTCTGCGCGCCGGCTCGCCGCCGATGCGGCCCAGGGCCCAGGCGGCATGGCCGCGCACCACGGGCTCCCCTTCCCGCAGGGCCTCGGCGAGCGGAGCGACGTAGCGCGACTCCAGCCGGTTGCCCATCGCCACCGCCGCGTTCCGCCGCAGCCCCTCCAGCTTGGCCCGCTTCATGGCGCTGCCCCGGAAGCGCTCGACGTACTCCTCCCGCGAGAGGCGCAGGAGCCGCGCGAGATCCAGCTCCGCCCGCTCCGGCGGCAGCTCCATCTCGGGATGGACAGTGCCCGCCGGCGCCGCGTTCCAGGGGCATACCTCCTGGCAGACGTCACAGCCGAAGACCCAGCCCCCGACCATCCGCCGTGCCTCCGGCGGCAGCGGGCCGCGGTGCTCGATGGTCCAGTAGGAGATGCAGCGGTTGCTGTCCAGGCGGTACGGTTCCGCGAGAGCCCCGGTGGGACAGGCTTCGAGGCACAGGGTGCAGCTTCCGCAGAGATCGGCGAGAGGCTGGTCCGGCGCCAGATCGAGGCTCAGGAACAGCTCGCCGAGCAGGAACCAGGAACCCGCCTCCGGGTGGAGGAGCATCGTATTCTTGCCCACCGCCCCCAGCCCCGCCCGCGACGCCAGCTCGCGTTCGAGCACCGGCCCGGTGTCGACGTAGCGCCGGGACTCGTTGCCGGGGAACGCCTCTCGAACGCGCGCCTCGACGGCCTTCAGGCGCTCGGTCATCACCTCGTGGTAGTCCACGCCGCGGGCATAGCGGGCCACTCGGCGCCAGAGATCTCCCGCCGGCTCCGGCTGACGCGCGCCGTCCTCTCGCTCCAGGGGGTGGTATTGGAGCGCCACGCAGAGGACGCCGCGCGCTCCCGGGAAAACCTGCGCGGGATCGATCCGCGTCTCGCTCCGGCGCTCCATGTAGCCCATGCCGGCCTGATCCCCGCGGGAGAGCCAGCGCAGGTAGGCGCCGCCGTTCTCCAGGGGATCGAGCCGCGCCACGCCGGCACGGTCGAACCCGGCTTCCAGAGCCCAGGTCTTGAGGAGATCGGCGGTGGCGCGGGGGTCCATGGGAGTAGGATACTGTTTTGTCGTGAACTTCCCGATGGGAGAAGAGGTGCGGTGCACATCCACAGAGTAGAGATTGTCAATGTTCGAGGCTTTGCGAACCTAGAGCTAAACCTCACCAGGCCAAGTGGGAGTCCGGCCGGTTGGACGGTCCTGGCTGGCAGGAATGGGGCGGGGAAAACGACCCTTCTACGGGCCATTGCCCTCGCCGTCGCAGGTCCTACGACGGCCCACATCCTCTACGGGAGCTTCTGGAATTGGATTCGCCTCGGTCAAACGAACGCAGAGGTATCGGTGGACCTCGATCCAACCCCGGAGGATGGACAGTTTTCGCCTGATCCAAAGATTCCCAAATCTTCCCGATTCTACTCCACCGGGTTCACCACAACCCTCAAGTGGGACGTGACCCAACCCGAAGAGGAACCTCTACTGACAGGTGCCAGGACCGGGACGAATACAAACCAGGACAGTGCACTCCCTTGGACCAGTGAACGAGGCTGGTTTGTTGCTGGCTACGGACCATACCGACGGCTGTCCGGTCTTACGGATCCACAGCGCTTGATGAATGGCCCGGATCGACTCAAGAGACTTGAGAACCTGTTCCTGGATGATGCGCCGTTGATCGAAGGCATTCAGTGGCTCCGTGAAGTCTACCTGCGTCGCCTCGAAAAAAAGCCGGGGAGCGCCGAGCTTGAGCAGGCTGTTCTCTCCTTGCTTAACGACGGTCTTCTCCCGGATGGGGTCCAAGTTGAAAGAGTCGACTCTGACGGTCTTTGGGTGACCCAATATGGAGCACGATTACCTCTCAAGGAACTCAGCGATGGGCATCGGACGACCGCGGCTCTGGTCATGGACATTGTGCGCCACCTTCACAGCTGCTTTGGTGAGCTCCGGGCTGAGTCGGCGCAGGACGAGGAAGGTTCTTTCAGAAGGATCCTCCACGAGGGCGTCGTCCTTATAGATGAGGTCGATCTCCATCTTCACGTGTCATGGCAGAAGCGGATCGGCTTCTGGCTCAAGCGGCATTTCCCAAATATTCAGTTCATCGTTACTACCCACAGTCCCTTCATCTGCCAGGCGGCCGATCCGGGAGGACTGATCCGGCTTCCAGCCCCGGGAGAGAATCGCACTGCCGAAAAAGTTCCGGAGTCTCTCTACAACACCGTGGTCAATGGCAGCATAGACGACGCCGTCCTCACAGATCTCTTTGGACTCGATACTCCTTACTCCTACAAATCAGAGCAGCTGCGAGAGCAGATTGCCTATCTCGAAGCCCTCCTCCAGTCCGGCAAGGCCAAGGACAAGGATCGGCAGCATCTCAAGGATCTCCGCTCCCGCCTACCTCAGACTTTGAGCACGGATGTAGAGCAGGCGCTTTTGAAATTGGCCAGCAACGAATGAAGCTCCTTCACCGGCAGGAGCTCAGTTCACGAGCCCTCGCCTTTCTCCACAGGCGCGCCGTCCAGGTCGCCAGCACGGCGGATCCACAGGCCGAAGCCGCACGACTATGGAGGTACCAGAACAACAAGACCTTCCGGGAGATCCGAGAGGCGCTGGCCAGGATGGCCTCCGGCCTCGAACGTTGCATGTACTGCGAGGACAGTGAGGGGACCGACATCGAGCATTTCTGGCCCAAAGCCGCGTACCCGGAGAGGGCCTTCGATTGGTTGAACTACCTGATTGCCTGCGCGCACTGCAACAGCAACTCCAAGCGGGACCAGTTCCCTCTCGACGCGACCGGAGATCCTTTGCTCGTGAATCCCACCGAGGAGGATCCCCTCGACCACTTGGCCTTCTCGCCGTCGACCGGCCTACTTCATCCGCTGTCTCCCAAGGGTGAGCCCTCCATTCATGTCTTTGGGCTCAACCGAGTGACGCTGACTCAGGGTCGGTTGGACGCCTGGACGGCTCTCCAGCATCTCCTGGTTGGGTATGCTCGGTGCCGAGAGCAGGCGGATCAAGAGCAAGCAGGCAAGATCGAGACAGCCATCAGAAGACACCCCTTCGCAGGCGTCTTTGCCGCGTTGCTCCGGATGGCGGCGGGCCCAGACGCGGAGCTCCTTGTCTACCGAGAGTGTCTTCAGGTCTTGCGCAACAATCCGGAAATCGCCGGTTGGGTCTAGCCGTTCCAGGAAGATCGGCGATGAGCTGGCAGCCGACATGAAGTCGAAGCCGACAATACTGGACGTAAAGGAGGTCGAATCGCGCCTGGGAGGCATCGGCCCGGCCATCGCCCGCGGCGTGCTCCTCGATCTCCTAGACGACGAGATCTCGCCCCTGATCGCGCTCTCCCGTCTGCTCCTCGCCCTCGGAGGCGTTCAAGAAACGGAGGAGTTTCTCGCCCGGGCTGCTCAAGGGTGGGGACAACCGCTCGATCCCCGTCTGCGCGAGGCCGCCCGGCTGCTGCACGATCATCGCGACGGGTGCGAGCGCGTGGCCGAGATGCTCCGCGAGCACCCGGACCCCGAGAGGATGTCCGGCCCGCCGGAGGAGATCGTCGCCACGTTCCGGCGCTTCTTCGACCGCTCGGTCCTCCGCAATGAAGAGGCGAGCGTGGCCGCCTACTCACTGGGAGACCCCGAGATCCTCCACCAAGTGACCGAAGAGATCGTCGGACAGCTCGAAGAGTGGGGTCTGCTCGCCTCGGATCGCAAAGTCCTGGAGATCGGCTGCGGCATCGGCCGCATGCAGGCCGCCCTCGCTCCCCGGGTGGCTGAGATACACGGCATCGACATCTCGCCGAAGATGATCGAGGTGGCCCGCCGGCGTTGCGCTGGGATACCGAACATCCACTTCTCCATCTCCTCAGGCCACGACCTCGAAGAATTCCCGGACGAGAGCTTCGATCTCGTCCTGGCGGTCGATTCCTTCCCCTATATTCACCAGGCCGGATCGCCGATAGTCGAGTCCTACTTCGCAGAGGCAACGCGGGTCCTCGCCCCGGGAGGAGAGTTTCTCATCCTCCACTTCTCCTACCGGGACGACACCACAGCCGACCGCGCCGAGGTCCGGAAACTCAGCCATGCGACTGGCTTCTCGGTGGTGATGAACGGGGCTCAGCCGTTCAAGCTGTGGGATGGGGTGGCGTTCCGGATGCGGAAGGTCAGTGTCGGCGCGTCGTAGTGTCTGGGGGACCATCGTAGAATGCCGGAAAGAGGCCTAAAATGAACGTGAAGAGGATCGGTATTCGGGACTTCCAGAAGCGCCTCAGCTCTCATCTGCGGGAGCTCAAAGAGGACGACACGCTCGTCATCACGAAGCGAGGGAAGGCCGTAGCGCGGCTCGTTCTCATCGATCTTCCTGAAGTCCCGGTAGAGGAGAAGTTCCTACAGCTCATCGAGGCGGGAATCGCTGACTGGAATGGTCGCAGGCTGTCGGATCACATCCACAGAGTACCGGTCCGCGGCCCAAAGACCGTCGCCGAGTTGCTGATCGAGGATCGCGACTGAATCCTATAGACTCCTGCTCGCGCGGGAGTATTCCCGCGAAGCTTCAGAGGAGATCCCCGATGTCCGACTGGGTCGAGGAGGGCGAAAACGCCCCCGACTTCACCTTGCCCGCCGATGACGGGCGCCAGGTCAAGCTCTCCGATTTCCGCGGCAAGCCCGTGGTGCTCTACTTCTACCCCAAGGACGACACGCCCGGCTGCACCAAGGAGGCGTGCGCCTTCCGCGACCGCACCGCGGATTTGAAGGCCCGCGGTGCCGCCGTGCTCGGCGTCTCGCCCGACGACGTGGCGAGCCACGGCAAGTTCCGCGACAAGTACCGCCTCAACTTCCCCCTCCTGGCCGATGTCGGCCATAAAGTCGCCGATCGCTACGGCGCCTGGCGGGAGAAGAACATGTACGGCAAGACGTCCATGGGCATCCAGCGCTCCACCTTCCTGATCGACGGCGCGGGCAAGGTGCGCAAGGTGTGGAAGAAGGTCAGCGTGGACGGGCACGACGAGGAAGTTCTCGCCGCGCTCGGAGCGCTGTAATCAAGGTGGAGAACCTGCGGTGAGCCGCGCTCTGGTAGTCCTCGCGCTCTGCCTTTTGGCAGCCTCCACGGCGGTGGCCGCGCCTCCGATCTGCGACGGCTCGGCCGTCCTCACCCTGGTCGGCATGGACACCTCGACGGGGCGGACGCTCTTTTCGCTGCCGGCGACCGGCGGCAAGGGCTCCTGGCTCGTCGAGCTGGACGGCGACGGCCGGCAGGCGCGGGCATGGCAGGATGACCCCAAGGGCCGCTTCTCCGGCTCCGTGGGTCCGGGTCCCGTGATCGCGGCCCGCCCGTGCGGACCATCGTGCATCCAGCCGGTGCGCTGGCAGGAAGGGGCCTGGGAGCCGCTCGGCGAATCCATCCCCGCGCCGACCGCCGCGACGGCGAATCCCACCTACGACCAGACGGGCACGCCCTGGTTCCTCCTGCACGGCTCAGGCACCGCCGTCGGCCAGCAGAAGGCCTGGGCTTTCCGCCTGGTCGGCCGGGAGTGGCGGAACCGGGGCTCGATGACCGTGGCCGCCGTCGGCCAGCCCTCGACCCTTCCCGCTCCTCAGCGCAAGGACGGAGTGCTCACCGGCACCGGCCTCTTCTCGGCCTCCGGCCCGCCCCAGACGTGGGTCACAGGCCTGCCGGGATTGCCGGCGGAACGGCGGGGACAGCTCATCGCGCTGACCGGCACCGCGGCCGCGTACGTCTCCGGCGACGGCGTCGTGTACCTCTCGGCAGACTCCGGCAAGAGCTGGCGCCGCTCCACCTGGACGCCGTGGGCTTCCACCGGCACGACGGGGATCTGGCGGCAGGGCCACGACTACTGGGTCGATTTCCCCTTCGGCGATCATCGCGGTTCCTTGCGCCTCGTCTGGTTCGATCGCCGGCGGCCCGCGCAGGAAGTCATCGTCCTCACCCACCTCACCCAGAGCGGCCAGTGGGCGCGTCTCGCGGAGATCCCCAGCGAGGTGAAGACAAAGAGCGGCGAGCGCCTGCCGGTGACGCAGGTGCTCGTTCCCCAAGGGGAAACCTGGCTCCTCCTCTCCGGCTGCGCCGCCACGGCCCAGGGCTCGGGCCTGGTCCTGCGGGCCTTCGACGGCAAGGCCGTTTCCGAGGTGAAGTTCGTACCGCTGCAGATGAAGTAGGGGCGGCCACGCAGGGCCGCCCCTACAGAATCAACGCGCCATGTTCACGCGTGGACGGCGGCCATGGCCGGGATGCGCAACTTCTGCCCGGGATAGATCTCGTCCGGGTCCTTGAGCATCGGGCGGTTGGCCTCGAAGATCTGGTGGTACTTGTTGGCGTCGCCATAGAACTGCTTGGCGATCTTGGAGAGGGTGTCTCCCGGCTTGACGTCGTAGAACTGGGCCTCGGGCTCGGGCCGCGACACCTGGAGCCGGTCCTCCACGGCATCGATCCCTTCGGTGTTGCCCACCATGAGGAGGATCTTCTCGCGCTCCTCCTGGCTGTCCACCTGGCCGCGTACCAGGGCCTTGGAGCCTTCGATATCGACGGCCAGCTCCCGGACCTTGAAGCCCATCCCATTGATGAGGTGGACCAGGGCTGCCTCTCGTTGCCGCTCCTGAAGCTGCGCGAGATCCCGGGTCGAGGGCGCCTGGGCGCCAGCGGCGGGATGCTGCTGCGCCTGCTGCGGCGGCTTCTGGTTGAGGTCGAGTTTCTTTCCTACATTTTTGACGAATTGGATCAGACCCATTCGTGGACTCCTTCCTAGGTGGTTGGTCGATGGCACGAGTACGTGCCCTACTGCGCCAGGAGCGGAGTCTGCAAGATGGTTGCCGGAACGAATCGGCGGATTTCTATCGGTAGTGATATCGGCAGGACAAGATCCGGATCTTCTTCTCCGAAACCTCATAGATCAGCCGGTGCTCCTGGTCGATCCGGCGGGACCAGCAACCGGCAAGCTCGTGCCTCAGGCTCTCCGGTTTCCCAATACCCGAGAATGGGTCGATTTGGATCGCTTCGACCAGCTTCATGATCCTCAGTGCCATCTTGCGATCCTGCGCGATCCACCAGGCGAGATCCTGGAAGGCCGCGGGATCAAATTCCAAGCTTTTCACGAACCTCCTCGAGGGGGATCCCTTCCTTTCTTTGGCGGGCCTCCAGCAACCGGCGCTTCATGGCCTCGCTCTGCAGCAGATAGGCAGTCTCCTTCTCGGAGGAGATCTCGCGCCATAGGTCGATGGGCACGATAACGGCAGTGGGATTGCCGTCCGCATCCGAGATGTACTGAACGTCTTCCAGCGGCAGTGTCATGGCGATCCTCCCGAAACCCGCGTCCGAGTCCCTCAACTATGATAGCGCGGAGTCCCGCCCCCCGATCTCCCGCGCCATCCGCTCCACCACCTCGTCGATCGACAGGTCCGAGGAATCGATAAGGGTGTAGGAGCCGTCCCTCGTCAGCGGAGAATCGGTGCGCGTGCTGTCGCGCAGATCGCGGCGGCTGATCTCCTCCACCACCTGATCGTAGGGCACGGGCCGGCCGGCGGCGGCGAGATCTTCGAAGCGCCTCTGGTGACGCACGTCGGCGCGGGCGTCGAGGAAGAACTTGTAGGGAGTGTCGGGGAAGACGCGGGTGCCGATGTCGCGCCCTTCGAGGACGGCGCCGAACTGGCCGGCCGCCTCGCGCTGCAGGCGGACCATGCGCTGGCGGACCTCGGGGTACACCGAGATGGCGGAGGTGGCCTCCCCGACCTCCGGCGTGCGGATGCGCGCCTCCACCGGCTCGCCGTCGAGCAGGACCTCGAAGCTGCCGTCGTCGCGGCGGCCCAGGCGGACGTCCGCCTCTCCGGCGATCGCCACCGCCCGGTCCCGATCGTGCGGATCCGCGCCGCTCTCCAGCACCTTGAGGCCGATGGCGCGGTACATGGCGCCGGTGTCGAGAAAGGGCACGCCCAGCCGCCGCGCCAGCCGCCGCGCTGCGGTGCTCTTGCCCACGCCCGAGGGACCGTCGATGGCGACGATCAGAGGATGGGCGACGCTCATCGGCGCCCCGACCGCGGCTTGGCGCCCGAGCGGCCGGCGCGGAGAGCCGGTTTCTTCGCGGCCGATCGCTTCGCCGCCTTGCGGACAGGCCGCGGAGCGGAGGGCTTCGCGGTCCCCGCTCCACTCCTGCTCGCGGGAGCTCCCTTGCCGGTTCTCTTCTCCTGCGGGGCTCGCGCGGACTTGAGGAGCCGCTGGATCTCCTTCTCGTCCAGCTCGCGCAGGGCGCCGAGCGGCAGGTGGGGATCGCGCAGCGAGCCGATCGCCACCCGGCGCAGCTTCTGCACCGGGTGCCCGATGGACTGGAACATCTCGCGGATCTGGCGGGTCCGTCCCTGGGTGAGCTCGACCATCCACCAGGAGTTCTCGCTCTCGGCCTCGCCGCGCCGGCGGGCTCCCGCGGGCTTGAAGGGAGCGCGGGAGGTGATCTTCGCCGGAGCGGTGCGCTGACCGTCGAGAACGACGCCGGCGCGCAGGCGGTCGAGCTGGGCCTCGCTGGGAATCCCGCGGACCTTGACCTCGTACGTCTTGGTGCTGCCGTAGCGCGGATGGGCGATGCGCTGGGCGAACTCGCCGTCGTCGGTGAGGAGCAGCAGGCCTTCGGTCAGGAAGTCGAGGCGGCCGACGGGCACCAGCGCCTTGCGCATGCCGGGCGGCACGAGATCGATGACGGTGGGCCGGCCCTCGGGATCGGAGACGGTGGACATGTATCCCCTGGGCTTGTTGAGGAGCAGATAGCGGTGCTCCTGGGAGAGCTGGACGCGCTTGCCGCCCACCTTGATGGCGTCACGCGCGGGATCGGCTTTATCGCCGATCGTGGCCACCCGGCCGTTGACGGTGACGAGCCCCTCGCGGATCAGCTCCTCGGCCTTGCGCCGCGACGCGATGCCGGCCCGCGCCAGGATCTTCTGCAGGCGATCCTCGCTCATCGCGCTGTCCTGATCGTCCTTGATCGTCCGTGCCCGTCCGTGATCGTCCGTGCTTCCCCCCTCACGACGTCTCCTCCACCGGCACCTCGTCCTCCTGCTCCTCCAGCTCGGCCACCTCGCGCAGGAACCGCTCCTCCTGATCCTCGGCGGCGGCCGGAGCCTCCTCGCCGGTCGTCTCCTGCGCCAGCCCCGCCATCTCCGAGAGGCCCGCGACGGCTCCGGCGTCGCCGCTGCCGAAGGTCTCCTCGAACTCCTCCAGCGGCGGCAGATCCTTGAGGCTGTTGAGCCCGAAGTGGACGAGGAACTCCTTCGTCGTGCCGTAGAGGAACGGCTTGCCGACCACCTCCTTGCGGCCGGTGATGCGGATCAGCCGGCGCTCGAGCAGGGTCTTGAGCACGCCCGCGGAGTTGACGCCGCGCAGCTCCTGGATCTCCGGGCCGGTCACCGGCTGCCGGTAGGCGACGATCGCCATGGTTTCCAGGGACGCCATGGTGAGCTTGGTGCCGCCGGAGACCTCGAAGAACCGGCGCAGCCAGCCCCCCAGCTCCGGCCGCGTGGCGAGGCGTACGCCGCCCCCCACGTCCTCCACCATGACGCCCCGGCTCTCTCCGACGTAGCGGGCCAGCACGGCTTCCAGCGCTTCGGCGGCCTGCTCGCGCTCCGCCTCGTCGAACAGCTCCAGCAGCTTCGCTCGCGGCACCGGCGCGGACGAGACGAAGAGGATCGCTTCCAGGGCCGCTTCCATTTCGCTCCGCTCCGTCATCCGCCGATCGCCTCCCAGTCGTGCGCGTCCAGCTCCCGCGTCGTGCGGTAGAGCAGGACGTCGCCGCTCTGCGTCTGATGAATGCGGACGAGGTTCAGCCGCGCCAGCTCCAGCACGGCGAGGAACGCGGCGATGGCCTCCGCCCGGCAGGAAAGCTCCCTGAGGTCGGTCAGGAGGTCGAAAGGATGGCCGGCGTCCAGCTTGCCCAGCAGGCGGTCGAACTGCCCGCGCACCGAGTAGGCCTCGCCGGTGAGCAGCAGCGGCGGCGGATGCTCCTTGTCATAGCGTACCAGGGCCTGCTTGAGGGCGCCGAGGAGATCGAAGAGCGACACCTCGCCGAGGTCCATCTCCTCGTCCTCGGCGGGACCCGCCGGCAACGGCTGCGGCTGGCGGGTCCAGATCCCCATGCGCAGGCGGTCCAGCTCGGCGAGGGACTGCGCGGCCTCCTTGAGCCGCCGGTACTCCAGCAGGCGCTCGACCAGCTCCTGGCGCGGATCTTCCTCGGGCTCGCCCGCGGCCCGGACCGGACGCGGCAACAGCAGCTTCGACTTCAGATGGATGAGCAGCGCCGCCTCGTAGATGTATTCGCCGGCGATGTCGAGATTCAGCTCCTCCATCAGCCCCAGGTAGGCGTGGAACTGATCGCAGATGACGGCCACGGGGATGTCCGTGATCTCCACCTGGTTGATCTTGATCAGGTGCAGCAGCAGGTCGAGCGGACCCTCGAAGATCGGCAGATGGACGCGCCACGACTCGGGCAGCGCGCCGGAGGCCGCCTCGCTCCCGGCGGCCGCTTCCTCGAGATCCTGCGTCTCGTCGCTCATCCAGCCTCCACCTTCGCCAGCACCTTGCGGTAATCGAGGCCCATCACCTCCCGCACCTTCTGCATCGTCTCGGCGGTGCGCTCGCGCGCCTTGCGGGAGCCCTCGACGAGGATGTCGTGGACCGTGTCGCGGTCGCGCACCAGCTCCTCGCGCCGCTGCCGGAACGGCGCCAGGTAGTCAATGAGGATCTTGGCCAGCAGCTTCTTGTCGTCCACGCAGCCGATCTCCGCCGCCCGGCACTTCCGCGCCACGTCTTCCTGGACCTCGGACGTCGACACCAGCTTGTGGAAGTCGTAGAGGTTGCACACCTCGGGCCGTCCCGGATCGCTGCGCCTGATCCGCTGCGGATCGGTGAACATCTGCATGCACTTCTGCTGGATGACCTCCGGCGGGTCCGAGAGGTTGATGGCGTTGCCGTAGGACTTCGACATCTTGCGCCCGTCGATGCCCGGCACCCGCGCGGCCGGGGTGAACAGGGCCTGCGGCTCGGGGAACACCTCGCCGCCGTAGAGATGGTTGAACCGGCGCACGATCTCGCGGCTGATCTCCAGGTGGCTCGCCTGGTCCTCCCCCACCGGCACGAAGTCCGCGCGGTAGATGATGATGTCCACCGTCTGCAGCACCGGATAGCCGAGAAAGCCGTAGGTCGAGAGGTCCTTGTTCTCGATCTGCTGCATCTGCTCCTTGTAGGTGGGCACGCGCTCCAGCCAGCCGAGGGGCGTGATCATCGACAGCAGCAGGTGGAGCTCGGCGTGCTCGGGCACCATGGACTGCACGAAGATCGTCGAGCGCACGGGATCGAGCCCGGCGGCGAGCCAGTCGATCACCATGTCGATCGAGTTGTCGGCGATCTCCGAGGGATCGGCGTAGTCGCTGGTCAGCGCGTGCCAGTCGGCCGCGAAGTAGTAGCAGCGGTAACGGTCCTGCAGGTCGATCCAGTTCTTCAGGGCGCCGAAGTAGTTGCCCAGATGGATCTTGCCCGTCGAGCGCATGCCCGAGAGCACGGTCTTCTGTTCGCTCACTCGTCCTCCTCAGGAGAGGTTGATCACCAGGCCCAGGATGCCGTAGAAGGCCAGAAGCAGGACCGGCACGAGCCCCACCGCGGCCAGAACCCCGATGATAAAGCCATAGGGGCGGATGGCGGCAAACCGCGCCGACCAGTCCGGCGGCAGCAGCACCAGGGCGATCTGGCCGCCGTCGAGCGGCGGCACGGGGATCAGATTGAACGCGGCGACGAAAGCGTTGATGGAGGCCAGCTTCACCAGGGTGAACATCACCGGAAACGAACGCAGGCGCTCGGCGCCGGTCTGCTGCAGGAGGCTCGACATCGCGGCCTGCCGCGCCTCCGGTCCCAGCACCCGCACCGTCACCATGATGGCGAACGTGGCGAGCCCCAGCACCAGCAGGTTGGCGATGGGACCCGCGGCCCGGACGAGCAGGCTGTCGCGGAAGGGCCGGCGGAGGTTGTCCTCGACCACCGGCGCCGGCCGTCCCCAGCCGAAGAGGGGCCAGCCGACGGTGAGCAACAGGACGGGGAACAGCGCCGAGCCCAGCAGATCGAGGTGGCGCAGCGGATTCAGGGTGGTGCGTCCCAGCGATTGCGCCGTCGGATCGCCGCACTGGGCGGCTGTCCAGGCGTGCGCCGCCTCATGGACGGAGACCGCCAGCCACAGCAGCAGGAGCTGGACGAGGGAGGAGAAGAGGAGGTCCGCGCTCATCGCGTCTCAGGCTCCCGCGCCGGCCGGCATGGACGCCGCGGCCAGGCGGTGGTCGACCTCCGCCATCAGCCGCTCGTTGTCGGCGAGCACCCGCCGCTCGATCCACAGGGCATAGATCTGCGCCAGCACCGCGACGTAGAACAGGACGTGATGCACCCAGGACGGCAGAGAGCCGGTGGCGACGCCGCCGCCGAGGATGAAAGTGGCCATGACCAGGGCCATGGCGAGCATCATCCATGGGTAGGAGGCGTTCTTGAAACGCTTGGTCTCCTCGACGAACGCCGGATCGAGACCGTGCTCCCGCACGGCGTCCTTGATCGCCTTGCCGGTGCCGATCAGGTAGAACATGATCCAGCAGTGGGAGAAGAGCAGCAGCAGGCTCGACGCCAGCCCCACCAGCACGTGGCGCGGCATGTCCGGATCGGTCGGCGCGCTGAGCAGATAGCCCAGCACGGCCGAGGCGACGACGCCGAGGGTCGCCATGGTGCCGACGATCAATAAGGCACGTCCCATCATCGAAACAATCCTCCAACCATCGCGCGCCACCTCTTCGCCACGACCGCCGGTCGGTAGAGCTCCGCGGCCCGCCGCCGGCCCGCCGCCCCCCGCCGCCGCGCCTCCTCGGGGTGCGCCAGAACCTCGGCCAGCGCATCTCTGAGCGCCGCCGGGTCCTCGGGGGGTACGAGCCAGCCGGTCTCGCCGTCCACCACCACCTCCGGAATGCCGCTCACCCGGCTGGCCACCACCGGCACACCCGCCTCCATCGCCTCCAGCACCACCAGCGGCATGCCCTCGTAGATCGAGGGCACCACCAGGGCCGCCGCGCCGCGCAGGAGCGCTCGAACCCGGGCCGCGCCGCAACTGCCGAGGAAGGAGACGGCTGATTCCAACCCCAGCTCTGCGGTCTTCCATTCCAGCCGGTCCCGGTGCTCGCCGTCACCGGCGATCCGCAGCACCGCATCCGGCATCCGGCGCCGCAGCTCCCGCAACGCCTCCAGCAGCACCTCGACGCCCTTGCGGATGCGCAACCGGCCGACGAAGAGCAGAGTTCCCCCCTCGCCCTCCGCCGCTCCGGCGGGCTCGACCTCCAGGCCTCCCGTGGCGTTGGGAATCACTCCCACCCGATCCGCCCGGTAGTCACGGCGGATCTCCTCGGCAGTGGCCGCGCTCGGCGCCAGCACCAGATCGGCCGCCCGGACGGTGACCAGCCCGAGAAGGATCTGGAGCGGCGCCTTGACCCAGCGAAAAAGGATCTCGGCGCTTCCAGGCCGCCCCAGGATCCGCCCGTCCGCCACCAGCGGCCGCACCGCCCGCAACTCCTCGACGTAGCTCACCTGGAGCAAGGCCGTGACGAGGGGCTGTGGCTCCAACCATGCCCCGATAGCCTTGACGGCCACAGCCGCCAGCGCGCCGTCCGACTCGTGCACCTGCACGACGTGCGGGCGGAATCGCCGCACCGAGCGCCAAACCGCCGGGACGACGGAGAGTGGAAAGAGCACCTTCGGACCCGCGGCCCCCCCGGGACCGCGGCCCAACACCTCGACCTCGTCGCCGAGCTCGCGCAGACCAGCCGCCAACTGTAGCACCTGTTCGCCGACGCCGGAAACGTCCCGCGGCGGCAGGGTGTTGGCGATCAGCAGGACGCGCATGGGCGGGGCCAAGGATATCGGAACGGTCCGCGACGCCGAAGGCCGTGGAAGATCGTAGCGACATCGCCGCTTCGGAGACGCCCCGCCGTCCCCGTGGCCGTCCAATCGGTGTCGTATATCGACTGGAGCGTCTCTACGGACCGCTGGAGAGACGGCGTAGGTTGGTGGTTCCGTGAAGGGTGTTTCAAGATCGGAAAACGCACCATCGCTCACGGAATCTCACCCGTTCCGCCGCGCGTCGGACGGTCCGTAGAGACGACCCAGTCGATGTGCGACAACGGTTCGAAGGCGTACAACGGCGGGTCGTCTCCGAAGCGGCGATGTCGCTCCGATCCTCCACGACCTCCGGCGTCGCGATCCCCCACGCCGAGGCGCTACAATTTAGGAAATGCCCGCCCCAACCGTCTTCATCAGCTACAGCCACAAGGACGAGGACTGGAAGGATCGCCTCGTCACGCACCTCGGCGTCCTCGAAGAAGAGGGCCTCCTCCAGACCTGGAACGACCGCAAAATCGGGGCAGGCGACGAATGGTTCGAGGAGATCCGGAAGGGCATGGATACGGCCCGCGTGGCCGTCCTGCTGATCTCCGCCAACTCTCTGACGTCCAAATTCATCCGGAACCAAGAGGTCCCGCGTCTCCTGGAGCGCCGTTCTCAGGAGGGCGTCGTCATCTTTCCGGTGATCGTCAAGGATTGCGCCTGGCAGAAAGTCCCTTGGCTCGCGAAGCTCCAGGTTCGCCCTCTTGACGGCAAACCTCTGGCGCTTCGAGGAATCCGCATCGACTCGGAGCTGACGAAAATCGCCGAGGAGATCCTAGGAATCCTCGATGGGACCAGAACCCCTGAACCCATAGTCACGCCTCCGATCGTTACCGCCCTCTCCTCCCTCCACCAACTCCCCTCCCCACCCGCCGACTTCACCGGCCGCGAAGAGGATCTGCAAGCCCTCCGCTCCGCACTCGCCCAAGGCGGCACCGGCGCGATCTTCGGCCTCCGTGGTGCAGGCGGTATCGGCAAGACCGTCCTCGCCCTGAAACTCACCGAGGAGCTGAAGCCTCTCTACCCGGATGCTCAGCTCTACCTCGACCTCAAAGGCGTAGACCCGCAACCCCTGACTACGGCGCAGGCGATGGCGCACGTCATCCGGTCCTATCACCCGGAGGCGCGACTCCCCGAGGGTGAAGCCGACCTGGCGGGGCTGTACCGATCCGTTCTCGATGACAAGCGCACCCTCCTCCTCATGGACAACGCCGCCAGCCGCGAGCAGGTGGAACCGCTGATTCCTCCATCCGGCTCCCTGCTGTTGGTGACCTCGAGGTTCCACTTTCACCTTCCCGGACTGGTCTCAAGAGATCTGGACGAGTTGCCTCTCGAGGACGCCCGAAATCTGCTCCTGAAGATCGCATCACGGATCGGCAAGGAGGCCAACACCCTCGCCCAACTTTGCGGTCGCCTACCTCTCGCCCTCCGTCTTGCCGGCAGCGTCCTCGCCGAGCGGCCGGACCTCTCCATCGCCGATTACACTCGGCTCGTGGAAGAAGGAAAGGCGCGGTTCGATAAGGTTGAAGCCGCCCTTACCGTCAGCTACGAATTGCTGAATGAAAACCGGAGACGCCTCTGGCGCCTGCTGGCGGTGTTCCCCGACACCTTCGACGCTCAAGCTGCAGCAGCCGTATGGGAACTTGAGATCGATTCCGTCTCCGAGGCTCTCGGGGATCTGGTCCGGAGCAGCCTCGTCGAATGGGAAGAGAGGGACGAGCGCTATCGTTTACATGACCTCGCCAGGAGCTTTGCGGACCGGCAGCTTGCCGAGACGGAACGGGAAGCCGCCCGGAGGCAGCATGCAGAGTACTTCCTGGAGCTGCTTCGGGCCGCTAAAGGTCTATATAAGCAAGGAGACAACTCCCTCGGACGTGGTTTACGGCTCTTCGACGCCGAGTGGGGCAACATCCAGGCTGGGTTCGCCTGGGCTTCGGGCCGTGCTCAGGAAGACGAGACCGCCGCCAGGATCTGCGACGACTACCCGGACGCTGGAACGTATCTCCTTGACTTGCGGCAGCATCCACGGGAACAGATCCGCTGGAGAGAGTTCGCTCTCGCCGCGGCACGCCAGCGAAAGGACCGAGACAGCGAGGCCGCCCATCTAGGCAACCTGGGCCTCGCCTACGCGGCTCTTGGCGAGCTGCGGCGCGCCATCGAGCACCACGAACAGTGTCTAACCATCACTCGCGACATCGGTGATCTGCGAGGGGAAGGCGGTACCCTCGGCAACCTGGGCCTCGCCTACGCAGATCTCGGCGAGCCGCGCCGCGCCATCGAGCACCACGAACAGTGTCTAGCCATCGCTCGTGACATCGGTGACCGGCGAGGTGAAGGCAATGCCCTCGGCAACTTGGGCACCGCCTACGCGGATCTCGGCGAGCCGCGCCGCGCCATCGAATACTACGAGCAGCGACTCGCCATCGCTCGCGAGATCGGCGACCGCCGGGGAGAAGGCAATGCCCTCGGCAGTCTGGGCATCGCCTACGCGGATCTCGGCGAGCCGCGCCGCGCCATCGAGCACTACGAGCAGCGACTCGCCATCGCTCGCGAGATCGGCGACCGCCGGGGAGAAGGCAATGCCCTTGGCAGTCTGGGCATCGCCTACGCGGATCTTGGCGAGCCGCGGCGCGCCATCGAGCACTACGAGCAGCGACTCGCCATCGCTCGCGAGATCGGCGACCGCCTAGGAGAAGGTAATGCCCTCGGCAACCTGGGTATCGCCTATAAGAATCTCGGCGCGCTGCGGCGCGCCATCGAGTACTACGAACAGCAACTCGCCATTACACGCGAGATGGGCGACCGGCGGCGCGAGGCGATCGCTAGTTGGAATCTGGGCCTCGCGATCGAGAAGGAAGGTGATCTCGCCCGTGCCGCCGATCTGATGCAGGTCTGTGTAGACTACGAGCGCGAAATCGGCCATCCCGACGCCGAGAAGGATGCCGCGCGAGTCGCCGCCCTCCGTGCTCGCATCGCCGAGCAGGGCTCCTGAAATTCCGGCCACCGCCAAGCCGTTGTTGTAGGCTGACCAGCGGAGCCAGTCTCTATGCCGCGGCCAGTCTCAGGCCGCCGCTCTTTGACAACTTCTGCCTCTGCCTCAGGTTAAGCCGAGCCGGCTTGGCGAGGAGCGCGCCGTGCCGGTGCCGTGCCCATACTTCGAGCAGCCGTTGATATCAACAGCAGCGCTTCCAGGCGCTCCAGGCCGCTCCTTGATATCAAAAGACGGCCTGCTGATATGGCCGGCTCAACTGCGCATATCAATGGGCTCGCTGCTGATATGAACCGATCACTCCTTCATATCAACAAGACTCCAGATGATATGAACAGGCCAGCCAGTGATATCACCAGACGTTCGGCTGATATGAGGAGGATGGCTACTGATATCAGTTTGCAAAGAAATGATATCAGCAGCTCCTGGGCGGACCGAGGCAGATGAGCCGTTGATATCAAATCTCGTCGCATTGATATGACGGCAAGGCGCATTCATATCAACTGTCGACGGAATGATATGAGCGAGGGCGCCGACCCGCCTCCCGCCACACCTCCCACGTTCCCGTAGAGACGTTCCAGCCCGTCCACGACAACCCAACGCAGGCCACGGGGACGGCGGAACGTCTCCCCGCAGGGAGCGATGCCGACCCCGGGGGCAAACCATGGCCGGGGCAGGTGTCCTTATCAGGGATGGCGGCAAGGCGGAACGACGGTCTCTTCGAAAGAGACGTTCCGCCGTCCCCGTGGCCTGCGTTGGGTTGTCGTGGACGGGCTGGAACGTCTCTACGGGCAGGTAACGCCTGTCACGCCTCGACCTCCTGAACCGCCTTTTCCAGCGCCTTCAACGCCGATTCATCCAGCCTTCCCAGCAGTTCGCGAGCGTCGTCGCGGGCTCGCACCAGCCAGTCCCAGTCCTCCGGCAGGCGGGCGGCGCGCAGCGTGGCGAGGCCCGCTTGGCGCGTGCCCATCAGGTCTCCGGGACCGCGCAACGCGAGGTCCTCTTCTGCGATGACGAAGCCGTCGAGCGTCGAGGCGAAGACTTCGAGGCGCCGCCGCGCCGCTTCCGAGAGGCGTCCATGGATGGCGATGCAGGTGGCCGACGCGGCGCCGCGCCCCACCCGGCCGCGGAGCTGGTGGAGCTGGGCGAGACCGAAGCGCTCGGCGCTCTCGATGATCATCCAGGTGGCTTCGGGCACGTCGACTCCCACTTCGATGACGGTGGTGGCGACGAGAACGCGCACCTCTCCGGCGGCGAAGGCTCGCATGGTCCGTTCGCGCTCGGGTGCCAGCATGCGGCCGTGGAGGACCGCGATGGGCAGACCCGGCAGCGATTCTCGGACCTGTTTCTCGACCTCGGCCAGCGAGGCAGCAGCGAGCCGGCCGCTCTCTTCGATGAGCGGCGCCACGACGTAGGCGCGGGCTCCGGCTTCCACGGCCTCGCGCAGGCGGCCATAGATCTCCTGCCGCCGGCGCGCCGGCACCACCTCGGTGCGCACGGGCGAGCGGCCCGGTGGCAGCTCGTCGAGGGTGGAGACGGGCAGGTCGCCATAGGCGGTGAGGGCTAAGGAGCGGGGAATGGGCGTGGCCGTCATCACCAGCAGGTCCGGCCGGTCTCCTTTCTCCCGCAACAGCGCGCGCTGCGCCACGCCGAAGCGGTGCTGCTCGTCGATTACCGCGAGCCCCAGCCTCTGAAATTCCACCGTCTCCTGGATGAGGGCGTGGGTGCCCACCGCGAGCTGCGCCTCGCCGGTAGAAAGTAGCTCACGCCGGCGCTCTGCCTCGGCGGCCGAGCCGGTGAGGAGGACCAGCCGGTACCGGCTCCCCAGAAGACGCTCAAGGTTGGCGTAGTGCTGCTCGGCCAGCAGCTCGGTGGGCGCCATGAAGGCTCCTTGAAACCCGCTCTCCATGGCTGCCGCCAGCGCCATTGCGGCTACGATCGTCTTGCCGCTCCCTACGTCTCCCTGCAGCAGACGGCGCATGGGATGGGGACTCGCGAGGTCTGCCAAGATCTCCTCCGCGACCCTCTCCTGCGCTCCGGTCAGCGGGAAGGGCGGAATCTTCCGCAGGGCACGCCTCAACTTCGCGTCGATGCGGTAGCGCCGGCGCCGCGGCTCTCCCTTCTCCCGCTCGCGCAGCAGCGCCAGCCTCACCTGGAGCTCCAGCAGCTCGCCGTAGATGAGCCGCTGCTGCTCCGGGGTGCGCCGCCGGTTCAGCGCCTCGGCGTCGGCGTCCTCGCGCGGATGGTGCACCGCCTGAAGGGATTCTCCGAGAGGCGGCAGGCCGTGACGGCGCGGCAGCACTTCCGGCAGCGTCTCCGGGATCGCCGGGAGGTTCACCTGCGCTAGGACGGTCTCCAGGATGCGCTCCATCGCCGACGGCCCCACGCTCCCGGCCGCCGGATAGATCGGCACGATTCGCGACTCGCCCGAGCCGGCCTTCTCACAGGAGGGGTTGAGCAGCTCCAGTCCGCCCTTGGCCTCACGCACCTGGCCGTGGAGAACATACTCCTGTCCTTCCTCGACCTGATTCGTCAGATAGGGCCGATTGAGCCAGATCACCGCCAGCCGGCCGGTGCCGTCCTCCAGGAAGCCGCGCACGATGGTGAAGCCGCGCCGGCGCGTGTAGACCCGGCGCAACCCCAAGAGCCGGCCGCGAAAGGTGAACGCGGCTCCGGCGGCCGCGGCACTCACCGGCCGGGTCTCGCGGCGGTCCTCGTAGCGCTGAGGGAGGTGGAAGAGGAGATCGCGAACCGTGGAGTAGCCGGCCTCGGCGAGGGCCCGTGCGCGCGCCGCGCCGACGCCGCGGACCGATCGAAGAAGGGCGTCGAGATCCAGGCCCTACGTCCCCTCGAACCGCAGCACCACCACGCCGCAGCGCAGCTCGTCGCCCGTCTTCATCTCGGCGGGGACGCCGGTATCCAGACGCCTGCCGTTGAGGAAGGTGCTGTTCATGGTGCCGATCTCCTCGCCGACGAAGAACTTGCTGCCGCGGCGGAAGATCTTGGCGTGACGGCGGGAAATCGAGCGCTGGTTGTCGATGGGGGTCAGGTCGATGTCGGGATAGATCCCGGTCACCGGGTCCTTGCGGCCGATCGTCGTCTCCGAGCCGGTCGAGAGGTGAAACTCCATGCCCGAGGGAGGGTGCACCAGCCGCTCCGCCCCCTCGGCCGGCGCCTGGACCGCCGGGCGCGGCAATTCGCGCGAGTGCGCCTTGGAGCCCAGCACGGACTTCATCATCTCGTCCGCGTCGCGCAGCCGCCGCGAGAGCTTGCGCATCATGCGCACGGCGATCTCGGGATTCCCCTGCAGGAGCTGGTCGAAGGTGGAGCCGTTGATCTGCAACAGCCGGACGTCGGTCAGGGCCCGCGCCGAGGCGGCGCGCGGCAGGTCTTCCAGCACCGACATCTCGCCGAAGAAGTCTCCCTTCTCCAGCACGGCGAGAAGCTGCTCCTCGCCGCCGACCTCGTTGAGGATCTCCACCTTGCCCTCGTTGATGATGTACATCTCCGTCCCCAGATCGCCCTCGCGGAAGATGTACTCCCCCTCCTTCAGCTCGAGGGTATAGCCCTTCCTGGCGGACCCCGGGCCGGTGCCGCCGCCGGTGGACTTGAAGACCTGGTTGGCCATGCTTGCCTATCCCTCGCCGAGCACCAGCCGGCCGTCGCTCTCCAGCCGCGCGGGCAATCCTAGAGGAAGTGTACGGTTGGGAGCCACGTGCCCGCTCTCCAGGCCCCAGGCCAGGGGCCAGGAGAAATCCGCGACGCCGCCGCCTACCAGATCCGGCCAATCCGGCGGCTCGCCATTCGGCCACCGGCCGTCCGTGAGATGGCCGACGATCATGCCCGCGATGTTTGCGAGATTACCCGAGAGCCCCAGGTGGGTCAACATACGGTCCACCCGGTAGGCCGGCTCGTTGAGATCCTCCCAGAACACCAGCGCGCCGTCGAGATCCGGCGCGAACGGCGTGCCGAGCGTAGCCGTCAACAGGCTGAGGCAGCCCCCCAGCAACGGACCGCTCGCCGGGCCTTGGCGCAGCCAGCGCGAGAACGGCTGCTCGGCCGGGTAGCGGCCGGCGAGCGCGGCGAGCAGCGACGCCTCCTCTTCCGGGCTCAGCCCTCGCGCCAGGTCGGCCGCCACCATGGGACCGTGGAAGGCCACGAGGCCGAGGCGGCGGACCACCTCCAACAGGAAAGGTGTCAGGTCCGAATAGCCGACGTAAGCGCGCGGGAACCGCCGCAACAGGTCCCAGTCGAGCGCGGGGAGCAGACGCAGGAGGCCGTGACCGCCGCGGGCGAAGAAGATGACGGGAAGATCGGGATCGGCCGCGAGCGCGTGGAAGGCGGCGAGGCGCTCGGCGTCGCCGCCGGCGAACAGGCCGTTCCGCGACAGAAGGTTGGCGGCGGGCACCGGCTCGAAGCCGAGACGGAGCAACGCCGCGAGCCCCGCCTCCAGCCTCGCCGGATCCACCGGTCCGGAGAGGGCGGCGACGCCCACCCGGTCGCCGGGGCCGGCGGAGGGTGGAAGGCGGGGCGGTGAGATCAAGGCGCCGGAGAGCTCCGTAAGCCGAATTCTGTGTCCCGGCGCGGACGCCGGGCTGCGGTCATTCCTCTTGGACCGGCGTTGCTGCCGGCCTCCAGCAACCTACCCGGAAGCGGCCTCGCGCCCGGCGAACCGGACGCGAAGGCGGGACGGGCGGCCCGCGTTCCGCTCCCCTATTTGGTCTTGCTCCGCATGGGGTTTGCCGTGCCTCCACCGTCACCGGTGGAGCGGTGCGCTCTTACCGCACCCTTTCACCCTTACCGGATCCCGAAAGACCCGGCGGTTTGCTTTCTGTTGCACTTTCCGTCGCGTCGCCGCGCCTCGCCGTTAGCGAGCATGCTGCCCGTCGGAGTTCGGACTTTCCTCTCCGCGCCGGCCCGAAAGCCGCGCGAAGCGACCGCCTGGAGCTCTCCGGCGCGTAGGTAGTGTAACAGGGTCGGGTACCTACAAGATTCTCGCAGCGGAGGGTCCCCACTGTAGAGACGCCCTGCGGGCGTCTCCGGGGCGGGAAATACAGTTGTTCGGCCGAAGCGGTCCCGCGGGGTGTCTCCGAGGCGGGGATGAGGCCCTGTCCGGCAAAGGGGTTTCTCGCGGGGCGTTGAGGCCTGTTGAAAGGATATCGCCGCCGCGGAGACGCCCGCAGGGCGTCTCTACAGTAGGAGGCCCTACCGCACGTTAGGAGTCCCTACCGCCGGAAACTCCGCCGCGTCTTGGTGAAGGACTCGACATCGCCGCCCGGATCGAGGAACTCCACCTCCGGCGCGTCCTGCCTGGCCGCGCGGGCCGCCGGCGAGGCCGACGTGGAGGTGGCGTCCTGCTTTAGCGCCTCGCCCGCCTGGAGGCGCTTCTGTACCTCCTCCAGGGCGGCCGTCAGCTCCGGTTCGCGGGCTCCCAGCTCCAGGGCCCGCCGCAGGCTCTCCCCGGCGGCGCGCAGCCAGCGGGGATTCTTCGCCTGCAGCTTGCCGAGCAGGGCGTAGAACTCGGGACGGGGATCGGCGCGCACCGCCTGCTGGAGCAGCTCGATGGCGAAGTGGAAGTCCTCGGCCTCGGCGAGCGCCGCCGCCCGCTCGTAGAAGCTCTGCGCGACGTCGCGGATCTCCTCCCGCCGGCGGCCCTGGGCCGGCGCCCAGGCTTCGGACCAGGCCTTGGGCGACAGCTCGCGGTCGTAGGCCTTTCGCCGGTCCGGCTGAAAGAGGGTGAGATAGGCGTGGGTGATGCGCTCGAAGAGCATCTCCAGCACCGCCTCCCGGCCCACCAGTCCGAGGCGCGCGGCGTTCAGGGGATGGACGAGCTGAGAGATCTGCTCGTAAGCCTCGTGGACCTCCTGCGTCGCCGCCGTGGGGACGATGCCGAGGAGCTGGTAGAAGCTCGCCTCGCCGGCCTGGCGCAGGAGGCCCGCCACCCGCTCCCGGTGGGAGGCGGGATCGAGGTCCAGCGGGCGGTCGGCGAGGCGCCGGCCCACCTTCGCCGTGAAGAGCCGGAGCTCATCTTCGCTGAGGCGTGGAACGTCACTGCTCATAAAGCCTGGTTCTATTGTACCCGCAAACGCTCCGGGTCCGCCGCAACCTCCGGCGCTTCCTTCTCCCCTGTGTGCATCTGCTCGAAAACCTTTCGTCCCATGGCGGGGCCGAGGGCCTTCTGCAGGTCTTCGAGGCCCGCCTCGCGCACGCCCTGGACGCTGCCGAAGGTCTGGATGAGCAGCTTGCGGCGGCGCGGGCCGACGCCCGCCAGCTCGTCCAGACGGCTGTGCAGGGTGCGCGCCGAACGACGGCGGCGGTGTCGGGAGACGGCGAAGCGGTGGGCCTCGTCACGGATCTCCTGCAGCAGCCGCAGGCCGGGATCGTCGCGTCCCAGGCGCAGCGGCTCCGGCGCCTCGGGGCAGTAGATCTCCTCCTCGCGCTTGGCGAGGGAGACGACCGCCGTCTCTTCCACCCCCAGCTCGGTCAGCGCGGCGAGCGCGGCGTTGAGCTGGCCGCGGCCGCCGTCAATGAGGATGAGATCCGGCATCGCGCCGGTCTCCTCCAGGACCCGCCGGTAACGGCGCTCGACGGCTTGGCGCATGGAGGCGAAATCGTCCGGCTGGCGGATGTCGCGGATGTTGAAGCTGCGGTACTCGCCCTTGCGCATGCGGCCCTCCTCCCAGACCACCATGGAGGCCACCGTCTCGCCGCCCTGGAAGTGGGAGATGTCGAATCCCTCGACGCGCCGCGGCGGCTCTTCCAGCCCGAGGTGCCGCTCCAGCGCCATGGCCCCGGGAGTGACCTTGCCGCCGCGGAACCGCCGCTTGTGGGCGAGCTGGGCGTTGTGCATCGCCAGCGCGACTCGCTCGGCCTTGGGACCGCGCGACGGCATGCGCAGATAGACCTTCTCCCCCTTCTTCTCGCACAGCCACTCCACCAGCGCCTCCTCGCCCTCGATCGGCACCGGCAGGTGGATCTCCTTGGGAATGAAGCTCGTGCGGTCGTAGATCTGCGGCAGCACCTGCGACAGGAGGTGCTCCGGCGTGATCTGCCCCACCCCTTCCCAGAACAGCTCCCGCCGGTCGAGCACCTGGCCGCCGCGCATGACGAGCACCGCCATCGCGGCGTTGCCGCCCGAGATGTGGACGCCGTAGACGTCGAGGTCCTCCTCCTCCACGGAAGAGAGCTTGCGCCGCTGGCTGATCGCCTCCACCTCCGAGAGCGCGTCGCGGAGCTGGGCGGCGCGTTCGTAGTCCGTGGACTCGGCGGCCTCCCACATCTCCCGCTTGAGCTGCTTGACGAGCTGCTCGTTGCGGCCGGCGAGGAAGAGCCTCGCTTGGCGCACCGCCTCGTCGTAGGCCTGCTTCGTCGTCAGCCCGGCCGAGCAGGGGCCGAGGCAGCGGTGCATGTCGTAGTAGAGGCACGGCCGCGGCAGCGAGCCGTCGATCTCGATGCGGCAGACCCGCACCTGGAAGAGCTTCTGCACCAGCTTGATGGCCTTGCGCGCGAGGCCGCCGGGCAGGAAGGGGCCGAAGTACTCGCCGCCGTCGTCGCGGATGCGGCGGGTGAAGGCGAGGCGCGGATACTCGTCGTTCAGCGTCAGCTTGAGGTAGGGGTAGGTCTTGTCGTCCCGCAGCAGGACGTTGTAGCGCGGCCGCCGCCGCTTGATCCAGGTGTTCTCCAGCAGCAGCGCCTCGGCCTCGGAGTCGGTGGCCACGAACTCCAGGTCCGCCGCCTCGGCCACCATGGCGGCGAGGCGCGGCTCGTGATCCCGCGCGAGATAGGAGGAGGCGCGCTTGCGCAGCGACTTCGCCTTGCCGACGTAGAGCGGCTTCCCCCCGGCGTCCTTGAAGATGTAGATGCCGGGCCGGTCAGGCAGCTCGTGGATGCGCGCGGCAAGTTGATCGAGATCGGCCATGGTGGTCCCTGGTGGGAGAACAGGATAGAACGGCTGCGAAAATCCTGACGTCCGAGGTCGTGCCGAGAAAGAACCGTGGTCCGCCGCCTCGGGCCCCTCACCTCCCCAACCCCTCCTCTCCCACCGCACACCCGACCCCCGGGAGAGGAGGGGCTTTTCAAAAACAAATCAAACAGTCTCCCTCCTCGCCCGGGTGGGTGGGTGTGAGGCGGGAGAGGAGGGCCGGGGAGGTGAGGGGCCTGGCGGCGCGGCCACGGTTCAATTCAAGAAATCCTACGGATCGGCATTCACCGTCCCCTCTCCTCGATCATCCACGCCGCGCTCGCCGAGGCCAACAACGCCAGCCCGGCAGCGACACCCATAACGACCCGGAATCCCGTCACGAACGATTCGTCCACCGCGTCCTCGATCCGCTCTCGCGTCCGGGCACCCACCGAGGCGGGGGCTTCAATCGCGGCCAGGCGCGTGCGCTCCTTGTCGAGCTCCTGCCGGGTCGCGGCCGGCAGATCGAGCCCGGCCAGGCGGCGGTCCAGGCCGCGGTTGAAGACGCCCAGGAGGATCACGCCCAGCGCCGCGACGGCCAGCAGGCCGGCGGTGCGGGAGACGGCGTTGTTGATGCCGGAGGCGAGGCCCGCGTGACGCTCCTCCACCGCTCCCATGACCGTCGTCGTCAGCGGCGCGACGCTGATCGTCATGCCGATTCCCAGGACGAGCATGGCCGGAAAGAACGTCGTCCAGTAGCTCCCGCCCTTCCCCGGCAGCACGAACAGGGCATAGCCGAGCGCGACGATCGCCGGACCGAGGATCAGCGGCCGCCGGGCGCCGAAGCGGCCCACCAATCCGCCGGACCAGCGGGAGAAGAAGAACATCAAGAGCACGAACGGCAGCAGCGCGGCTCCGGCCTCGGTGGCGCTG
The DNA here is from genome assembly GCA_046765915.1 of Acidobacteriota bacterium. Classification (GTDB taxonomy): domain Bacteria; phylum Acidobacteriota; class Thermoanaerobaculia; order Multivoradales; family UBA5704; genus DATARR01. The sequence continues at coordinate 96,128 of JBKPTH010000068.1, forward strand.
TAGCCCTGCACCTGGATGAAATTGAACGGCAGGAAGAACAGCGAGCCGCCGAGCGCCGCGTAGAGCCATAGCGTCAGCAGGTTGGCGCCGGCGAAGGTGCGCGAACGGAAGAGCGACAGCGGCATCATCGGGGCGGGCGCGTGCGACTCCGTCCACAGGAAACCCGCGAGCGAGACCGCGCCGAGCGCCAGCGCCGCGAGCACTTGAGGGCTGCTCCACCCCAGCCGCGAGGACTCGATGAGCCCGAAGGTGACGCCGCCCAGCCCCGCCGTGGCGAGCAGCGCTCCCTGCACGTCGAGCTTCTCGGCCGCCTCCGGATCGCGGCTCTCCGGCACGAATCGCAGCGAGATCAGGACCACGGCCAGGGCCAGCGGCACATTGAGGAAGAACACCCACCGCCACGACGCGTGGTCGATCAGCCAGCCGCCCACCAGCGGACCCACCGCCGCGGTGATGGCGCTGAAGCCGGACCAGGTGCCGATGGCCTTCCCCCGCCGCTTCTCGTCGAACGACGCCGAGATGAGGGCGAGGCTCCCCGGCACCAGCAGCGCCGCGGCGATCCCCTGTACGGCCCGCGCCGCGATGAGCTGGCCGATCCCCGGCGCCACGCCGCACCACACCGAGGCGAGGGCGAAGCCGGAGACGCCGAGGAGGAACATCCGCCGCCGCCCGTAGCGGTCGCCGAGCGAGCCGCCCACCAGCAGCAGCGCGGAAAGAAAGAGCGCGTAGGCCTCGACCACCCACTGCACCTGCGCCACCGTGGCCCCGAGGTCTCTCTGCAGGGCCGGCAGGGCGACGTTGACCGCCGTGCCGTCGATGAAGGACATGCTGGAGCCGAGGATGGCGGCGGCCAGGATCCACGGCTCCGCCGCCCGCGCGCACGGCGCCGCGGCCGCTCCGGAGCGGATCACGCCTTCGTCGCAGGGGGCTCTGAGGACGTTCACAGCCTCGCGATCATAGCTCCGCCGGGCCTCCTCCCCCTCCCATAAAAGGACCCAAAGGATTCCAAGGACAACAAGGACAGGCGCGTTCGGGTGAGTTCTTTGTCCTTGCTGTCCTTGTTATCCTTTCCGTCCTTTCAAACCTTTCGCCTCCCGCGAGACACTCATCACCGAGCCGAGCATGATGGAGCCAGCCCTGAACACCGCCGCACCGGAGCCGCCGCCGCAGGTCGCCGAGCTGCTGGTGGTGCGGGCGCGCCAGGGCGATGCGCGGGCTTTCGAGGAGCTCTACCGGCAGCATCACCGCCGCATCTACGCGCTCGCCCTGCGGCTGACGCGCGATCGCGGCCGCGCCGAGGAGCTGGCCCAGGACGCCTTCGTGCGCGCCTGGGAGGCGCTCGCCGGCTTCCGCGGCGAGAGCTCGTTCGCCACCTGGCTGCACGGCGTCACTGTCCGCGTCTTCTTCTCCCAGGCACGCATGGAGAGGCGGCGGACGGAGCGGTTCGAGACGGCGGACGACCTGGAGAGATATCTCGGCGAGGCCCAGCGCGCCATGCCCGAGACGAACCTGGCGCTGGAGAAAGCCCTCGCCGGACTGCCCGAGGGAGCCCGCGTCCCCCTCGTGCTCTACGCCGTCGAGGGCTACAGGTACGAAGAGATCGCCCGCCTGCTCGGCCTGGCCCTCGGCACGATCAAGGCGCAGATCCACCGCGCGCGGCGATTGCTGATGGAGGTCCTGAAACCATGATCGACGACGAAATCGTGAACGATACCCCCGAGGAGAGCGAGATCCTGCAGCGGCTCGCGGCCTTGCCGCTGGCGGCGGAGCCGGCGCGCGATCTGTGGCCGGCGGTGGCGGCGCGCATCGCTCCCGCCGCGCGGCCGACCGCCCGCTCCCCGAGGCGATTTTGGGTGCAGGCCGCCGCGGCCCTGCTCCTCTTCGCGAGCGGCGTCGCGGCCGGCCACCGCTGGGGAGCCCGCGAAGGCGCGGCGGTCCGTAGCGAGCCGGCGCGCGATCCCTTCGTGGCCGCCGCCGAGGTGCAGAGGACCGGCACCGAATACGTGGCCGCGCTGCGCTCGCTGGCCGAGTGCACGGACCACTCCGGCGCGCGCGAGCAGGGACGCGAAGCCGCTCTCTCCGCCTTCTACGGCGCCGCGAGCGAGCTGGTGCGCCTGGCGCCGGGCGACGCCGGCGCCAGCGAGATCCTCGACGCGGTCTCCGACTGCCGCGCACCCAAGCGGACGGTGCGATTCTGACGGGGAGGAAGATCGATGAAAACGCAGCTCTGCGCAGCCCTCCTCCTCACCTTCTCCCTCGCCGGTCCCTCAGGCGCCGAGACGACCGCGGCGGTCGCGGAGAGCCGGTGTCCGGAAGGCCATCCGGAAACGGGCGACATCGGCATCCTCTCCCTGCTCTGCGTCAGCGGCTCTTGCAAGGTCAACCTCTGGGCCGGCAGCGAGTACCGGCACGAGTTCTCCACCGAGCCGCGGATCGACGGCGTCCTGCGCGGTGGTCCCGCGGACGGCAGGCTCCAGGATGGCGACGTCATCATCGCCATCAACGGCGCCCTGATCACCACCCGCGAAGGGGGACGGCTCTTAGCCAACCTCAAGCCCGGCGTGCCGATCCTCCTGCGCATCCGGCGCGGCGGCAAGGAGATGGACGTAAAGCTCGTGCCGCGGCTCGGCTGCAACATGCCGCGGCTGGCGGTCCTGGGAGGAAGCGGTCCGGCCGCCCGGCCGACCGCGGCGTCGCTCGGCTCGCAGGAGGCCTTGGCGGTCGAGGCGGCTCGGCAGTTCCAGGGCCGCATGACCCGCACTGACGCGCCGTTCAGCTTCGGCCTCGAGCTCGAGTGCGGTCCGTGCGGCTGGTTCTCCATGCCCTCTGGAGCCCTCCTCTGGTTCTCTCCCGCCGCGCCGGTCGTACGCGCCGTAGAGCCCGGCGGCCCCGGCGAACTGGCCGGCCTGGAGCCCGGCGACGTGCTGCTGGAGATCGACGGCCTCTCCTTGAGCGGCGCGGCGTCCGGCCGCGCGCTCGGCAAGCTCCGTCCCGGCGAGCCGGTCGAGCTGCGCTTCCGGCGCGGCCGCGAGACGCGTACCATATCGATCACTCCCGAGGCCGCGCCACGCAGCCAACGATTCTGAACCTGAGGAGACCGCGATGAAATGGAAGATGACGATCCTGGCTCTCTCGGCCGTCCTGTTTTCCGCGGCGGCTTTCGCCGGCCATCCTTCGAACCTGCCGCCGGCGGGCTATGACAAGATGCGCGATCCCGCCGCGGACCTGAAAGCCGCCGTGGCGCAGGCGAAGCAGGAGAACAAGCGCATCCTCGTCGAAGTCGGCGGCGAGTGGTGCGTCTACTGCCGCCTGCTCAACAAGACCATCCACGACGACGCGCGCCTCACCAAGCGGCTCGACGACAGCTTCATCGTCATCAAGGTCAACTTCAGCCCGGACGTGCGCAACGAGGCCTTCCTCTCCCAGTATCCGCAGATCCAGTCCTATCCGCACATCTTCGTGCTCGACTCGGACGGCGCCCTGCTCCTGTCGCACAATCCGGACGCACTGATGAACGGCGACGCGTACGCGCCGGACTTGATCCTGGCCTTCCTGGAGAAGTGGGCGCCGGCGAAGAAGGTCTGAGGACCGCTACGGCATGTAGCTCCCGCGGTGGACGTAATTCATCGCCAGCGCGGTGACCATCGTCGTCAACGCGAGGACCGCGGGCGCCTCGCGGTCCTCGGGGTACACCTGGCCGAGGGCGTCCGCGCGCTCGGCGAGATGGCGCAGGAGGAGCCGGGTGCGCTCCGGGAAGTGGCCGGTCCAGCGGTAGACGTCCGCCGGCAGCTCGCGGGCCAGCCGGCGGATCAAATCCGAAGCCGGACGGCGAGGCTCCGCCGTCGAGTCCTCGGGCCGGCCCCAGTCCTCGAAGATCGAGCGCAGCGCGCCGTCCAATCCCGGCGGAAATTCGCCGCCGCCGTCCTCCCACGAGCGGTAATACTGGTCGAGCGTATAGGCGATCTCGCCGACGTCCTCGTCCAGCTCCTCCGCGGTGACGAGCGGCTCGGCGCCGCCGACTTCCCGCATCAGCTCGCCGCAGACCTCCAGCTTGGCGAGCGCCACGGGCCAGCCCGCGTACTCGGCGCGCCAGTCGAGCCCGGGAGTCATCCAGACCGCGAACGTCTCCGCCCAGTCCTCGTCCGGATGCTTCTGGGCATACCAGCCCGGCAGGTGGCGGACGTGGCGGCGGCTGAACGGCTTCGGGCGGTACTCCTCGCGGTAGGGCCGGGTGATGGGGCCGAAATGCTGCACCCACGCCTCCCGGTCGTAGAGGCGGTAGGCGTAGTTGACGACGTGGCCCATCTCGTGCCGGAGATAGCGCAGCAGCTCGCGGCGGCCGGCGCCCTCGACGTGGCTCGTGCGCTCGGCGTGGAGGGCCGTCAGCTCGGGCCGGGCGAGATAGAAGGGGATGGCGATCGCCACGGTGCCGAAGGGGACGCCCCATTCCGTCGACAGGTAGAACCGCGGCCGCACCCGGCGGATGCCGGCCGCCGCGATCTCGCCCTCCAGCTCAGCGATCACCGGCTCCAGCTCCGTGCCCGCGATGCCGAGGCCGAGATCGCGGATCGGCCGCTCGCCCAGATGGGCCTCCTGAAACGCCGGCGCTTGCGTTGCCATGCGGGGAAAGTCTGGCAAGATCGGTGCCGTTTTGTAACCTTGGAGCCCTCCTCGACGTAGTGATCGCCGAGACAGGAGGAGAAATCCATGAAGAGGACCGCTCTATTGCTATCCCTCGCGCTGCTGTGGGCGGCGTCGGCCGGCGCGGAGGAAGTCGTCCGTTCGTTCCGGCAGCAGATCCCGGCCGGGGGAATCGAGAAGATCTACCTGGACTTTCCGGTCGGCGAAGTCACCGTCGAGGCCTGGGACGGCTCTCAGGTGGACCTCGACGTCAAGCTCGCCTGCAACCACAGCATCACCCACCGCTGCGCGGACGCCGCCAAGGCCGTGCGGCTCGTCTACGACAACTCCGGCGACCGCCTCAAGGTGGAGGTCAAGAACTGGCCCAAGTTCAGCACCCACGGCCTGCACGTCCTCGCCCGCATCAGCGTACCGCGCGACATCCCGCTGCACGCCGAGCTGGGCGTCGGCGAGATGAACGTCAGCGGGATGGCGAGCGATCTGAACGTGGGCTTGGGCGTCGGCGAGGTCAACATCACCCTGCCCAAGGAGGCGATCCATTCCGTGGACCTCGATACCGGAGTCGGCGAAGCCAGCCTCGTCGCCGCCGGCCGGCGCTACGAGAGCTCCGGTCTGATCGCCCGCGAGCTGCGCTGGGACAAGGGCACGGGGCGCGCCGGCGTGACGGTGGACTGCGGCGTGGGCGAGATCGACGTGACGCTGCGCTAGCTCATCGGCCGCCAGAAGAGCCAGCGCACGAGCAGCCCGGCGCCGAAGAGGAAGTTGCCGGCGCCCATGACGCCCATCAGGATGCGCGCGTCGCTCCAATCGTCCAGGTTGGCGAAGACGCGCAGCAGCGCCAGCATCGCCAGGGCCACCAGGCTGACGGCCCAGATGGCGATCGGCCACTTCCGCCGGAAGCTGCCGAAATGCTGCGCCTCCAGCAGGATGACGATGAGGCTGACGAGGCAGATGAACGAGATGACGACTTCGATCATCAGCATGGCGATATTGTAGACCGGCGGAAGAGAAAGTCCGTTCCCGTCTGCCCGGCGTGAACCACCCGCATGGACACCAACGCCCGTTCCCTCCACGTCGTCCTCGTCGAGCCGGAGATCCACTGGAACACCGGCAACGCCGGCCGCACCTGTCTCGCCGCCGGCGCGCGGCTCCACCTCGTGCGGCCGCTGGGCTTCTTCCTCACGCAACGCCAGGTGCGCCGCGCCGGGCTGGACTACTGGGCACGGGTCAATCCGCGGGTCTGGTCATCCTGGGCGGAGCTCGAAGAGGAGCTGCCCGACCTCGGCGAGCCGTTCTTCTTCAGCGTCGAGGGCGAGCGGGATTATTGGAGCGTCGCCTATCCGGAACGGACGGTCCTCGTCTTCGGCAAGGAGAGCATAGGGCTGTCCGCGGAGGTCCGGGAACGCTACCGCGACCGGCTGGTGCGGATTCCCATCGCGGATCCGGAGGTGCGCTCGCTGAATCTATCGACGGCGGTGGCGCTCGGGGTGTTCGAGGTGGTGCGGCAGTGGAGGAGTCCTTTAAGGTGAAAACGCGTGATGCGTCGCGATGGTTGTTCACCCAATGTAGAGACGCCCTGCGGGCGTCTCCGCGGCGGCGATAGCGTCGCCACCTTCTCCAGGCGTTCCCGCGGGGGCGTCGTGGTTCAGGGAAAGATGTCGCCGCCCCAGAGACGCCCGCAGGGCGTCTCTACATTGGGGGTCGCGGATCAGGTGGATTTCCCCCACCCGCCCCCGCCCGGCGTCTCCAAAATCAACCGGTCCCCCGGCCCCACCTCGCGGCCGTCCACCGAGGCCAGATCCTCGATCTCGCCCGAGGCGCGGACCAGCCGCTGGCGGCCCCGCTCGCCGGGCTCTCCGCCGTCCACCCCGTAGGGGGCCTCGACGCGGTGCTGGGTGAGCAGCGAGAGAGACATCGGCGCGAGGAAGGTCAGCTCGCGGATGGCGCCGTCACCTCCGCGGAATCGTCCCTCACCGCCCGAGCCGCCGCGGATGGCGAAACGCTCCAGCCGCACCGGGTAGCGATGCTCCAGCACCTCGGGATCCGTGATGCGGGTGTTCGTCATATGGACGTGGACAGCGCTCGCGCCGTGAAAGCCGGGACCCGCGCCGGCGCCGCCGCAGACGGTCTCGTAGAAGCCGAAGCGCTCGGTGCCGAAGAGGAGGTTGTTCATCGTCCCCTGGCTGCAGGCGACGAGCCCCAATGCCTTGAGCAGAGTGTCCACCAGGCGCTGGCTCGTCTCGACGTTGCCTCCCACCACGGCGGGCGCCTCGGCGGGATCTTCGGGAAACGGCGGATTCAGCATCCCCGGCGGAATGCGGATCTCCACCGCGCTCAGGATGCCCTCGTTGAGCGGCAGGGGCTCGGCGATCAGCAGACGGAGGACGTACAGGATGGCACTGCGCACCACGGCGGGCGGCGCGTTGAGATTGCCGGGATGCACCCCCGCCGAGCCGGCGAAGTCGACGATCGCGGCGGGATCGGCGCCGGCTCCCGCGATCTCGATGCGCACGGCGAGCGGCGAGCCGTCGTCCAGCCGCTCGACGGCCTCATAGCTCCCCGCCGGAATGCGAGCCAGGGCCGCGCGCAGGCGCTCCGCGGCGCGCTCCTTGAGGGCCGCCATGTAGAGCGCGACCGTCTCCCGGCCATGCTCGCGGACCAGGCCAACCAACGCCTCGGCGCCGCGATGATTCGCCGCCGCGGCGGCGCGCAGGTCGGCCAGGTTTTCCTCCACGGCGCGCGTCGGAAACGGCGCTGCGAGCAGCAAGGAGCGCATCTCCCGCCATCTCGGCTCGCCCTTCCTCACCAGATGCATGGGCGGGATCACCACGCCCTCCTCGATCAGCCTCCGCGCGCCGGGCGGCATCGAACCCGGACGGCTGCCGCCGATCTCGGCGTGGTGCGCGCGGCTCGCCACGTAGCCGAGCAGGGGGCCGCCCTCCTCTTCGAAGACCGGCGTGACCACCGTCACGTCGGGCAGGTGCGAGCCGCCGAACGCCGGATGGTTGGTGACGATGACGTCCCCCGGCTCCATGGCGATCACTTCGCGCAGGCTGCGCACGCAGAGGCCGAGGGCCCCGAGATGCACCGGAATATGGGGAGCGTTGACCACCAGCTCGCCGCCGGCGTCGAGCAGCGCGCAGGAGAAGTCGAGCCGCTCCTTGACGTTGGTGGAGACAGCGGTGCGCTGGAGCCGCTCCCCCATCTGCCGCGCGATGGCCGCGAAGCGATGGGTGAAGAGCTCGAGCTGGACGGCTTCGGGGCGGAGATCGGTCATGCGACCTTGAACGACTGCCCCAAAGGCTGGAAATCCTCGACCTCTCCACCTTCCAACTTGGCCCGAACTTGCTCGAAATGGCGAACGGTCTCTTGAGAGTACAGTCGCTCTCCGCAGCGCAGGCACACCTCGGCCCAGACCTCAAGGACCGCGGTGTGCACACCTCCTCTCAGCAGCTTCTCGACACGCTTCTCGATCACTTCTCCGCCACAGACCGGGCACTTGCCAAACGGAATCATTCCTTGGTTCTCCTCGTCCGCCAGTTCAGCCATCGATCCGGATCCGGACGGTAGGCCGTGATCAGCACCGCCCAACGATTCTCCTCATTGTAGGCCCATACGCTGTGAACCGGGTCTTCGCTAAAGGTTCTGCCATAGATCAAACAGCTCGGAAAAGGTTTGTCGTCCGGATATTCCTTGATGATTTCACCCTGCAGGACACTGAAGAAGATCTCTTCATAGGTGAGATGATCCGCACGCGCCTCCTCATCAGCATGATCCGTGATTCTGATTCGGTTGCCCCGAATCGAGTCAACGATGAGCTCAATCTTCAAGCGCGCAACCTCTCAATTCTCCTCCCCCGACTCCAGACCCACCCGCACCAGCAGGTTCTGGAGGATGCGCGCCGTCATGCCCCAGATCTGGCGATTGCCGATGTGGTAGATGAGGATGTTACGCTTCATGCCGTTGATCAGCACCTCGCGCTCCTCCACCAGGCGCGGATTGGCGAAGGCGGTCAACGGCAGGTTGAAGACCTCCGCGATCTCGGCCTCGCTCGGCTCGAGCTGGTGAGGATACGGGATGGCGCCGACGCACGGGATGACGCGGAAGCCCATCGGGCTCTCCACCTCGTCCAGCTCCCCGATCTTGAGCACCACCCGCGGGTCGAGGCCGATCTCCTCCTGCGTCTCGCGCAGGGCCGCCGCCCAGGGATCCTCCTTCAGCTCGCGGCCGCCGCCCGGAAAGGCGATCTGGCTGCGATGGCTCGGCAGGGTGTCCGTGCGTTTGGTGAGCACCGTCCACAGCTCGCCGGCTTCGACGTAGAGCGGCACCAGCACCGCGGCCTGCCGCAGCTCGCTTACCGGCAGCCGGCGCGGCGGCGGCGAAGCCAGCCGCTCCCTCAAGGCGAGGATCCAGCTCTGGCGCGCGCCTTCCATCATCCCTCCTAATGCCGGTGAATCAGATCACGGGCCGGCAGGACGCGGAAGCCGATCGGTGCGGCGGGCGCTCCCGGAAGCTGGAAGTCCAGCGAGTAGAGATGATAGTCGTACGGGCTCCACTCCAAGGGATGCACCGCCCGCGCCCGTCCGAGAGGGACTTCGAAGAGGACGTAGCCGTTGGCCTTGAGCAGGAGCGGACGCAGCTCGCGGCCGCCGACGAGGAGGTGCGTCGGCGCCCGCTCGTCGAATTCGGCGTGGAGGGCATCCAGCGGCTGCGGGCTTCCCACCAGCAGCTCGCCTCGCGAGCCGCCGGCGATCCGCAAACGTCCGCTCCGTCCCGAAGCCCAGACGCTGTGATTCAGCAGCTTGACCCACAGGCCGCCGCCGACCGCAACCTGCTGGCCGGGCGCGCCGGACTGCGTGGTCTCATAGGGCAGCCAGCGCTGGGCGATGCTGGAGACGTGCCGGTAGTCGCCGTTCTCGCCCAGCGGGTAGGCGGTGGGATGGGCCCACAGCGGCGCGAGAAAGGGCGACGCCAGCGCGGCCACCATCAGCGCCCAGGCGGGACGCGCCGGCTTCGCCGCCATGAACCACAGCGCCGGATAGAGAGGCACGAAGTAGCGGTTGCCGAGCGCCCCGCCGCCGTAGAAGTTGAACGGCCGCAGCAGGAGAAAAGCCAGCGCCGCGGCCGCCACGGCGAGCGGGATCGCCCAGCGGCCGCGCTCGCCGCGGAAAGCGAAAAAGCCGAGGAGGAGGGGCAGGAAATACGGCAGCACGCCGACGTTCCGGCCGGCGAGGAAATAGAGAACGTTCCAACCCGCGAGCTTCGGATTGAGCTGCGGTCTCACCGCCGCGGCCTGCAGCCAGGAGGCGTTGCCTTCGCGCGCTATCTTCTGGGACCACCGTTCGGCGGGAAAATCCACCTCCGGGAAGGCATCCCGTCCGTAGATCCCCTGCCGCTGGCCGCCATACCCCGTCGGATCGCCGCCCGCGAGCCATTGCGTTCCCATCGAGAGAGCCAGGATGAGAACCGCGCCCAGGGCGAGACCGCTCACCGCGCCGCCGCGCCGAAGCCGCGGCGCTTCCCACGCCGCCAGCGCCGCCGGCAGGAAGAGGACGGCATACATGGGCCGGTACGCCACCGCCACCGCGACCAGCGCTCCGGCGGCGAGCCAGCGGGCGAAGAACCAACGGCCGCGCTCCGTCTCCTCGCCGGCGTAGATCTGCGGCGGCGGGGCCTCGCTCCCGGCGTAGCCACGGTCGCCGCGGTAGACGAGGGCGTAGCCGGCCGCCACCGCGGCCAGCAGGAAGAGGTCGGACTCGCCCCAGAAGACGAAGGCGAAGGCCACGGAGGCGAAGACGAAAACCGCCACCCAGAGCGGCGCCGCCGGGCCGATGCGGCGGCGCAGCGAGCCGGCCGCGAGCAGGGCCGCCGCGGCCAGCAGCAGAGCGTTGGCCACCACCGGCCCGCGCACCGGCGCCACTCGCACGAACGGCGCGATCACCAGCGCATAGAGCGGCGGCTTGCCATAGACCAGCCGTTCACCGCCCGGCCGGCTCTGCAGGATGAGACCCTCGGGCGGCTCTCCCCACTGCCTGACGAAGCGGTCGTAATCCGCGCGGCTGTAGGAAAGATCGAAGTCCCACGCCAGGCTCGCCGCCTGCATGGCATAAGTGGCCTCGTCGCCGAGCAGAGGCGGCTTCGTGCGATCCAGCCGCACGGCGCCGATCAGGGTGGCCAGGAGAAGGAGGCTGAGGATGGCCCAGCCGGCGAGTTCGAGGGGATTCCGTCTCAAATCCACCCCTCCCACCGCGGCCCGCCCAGCTTCGAAAGGCCGAGGCCGCCGAAGAGATGGGGCTCGATCCATAGGTGGGCCGGGCCCGGCGGGCGGCGCACCTCCGTCTCGAAGCGCACCTCCTCGCCCGGCGCCAGGTCGTGCGGCAGGGCGAGCCAGGGCCGGCCGGCGAGCAGATCCTCGCCGTCCACGAAGAGCTTCACCACCACCGCGACGCCGCCCGGACCGCGCTCGCCGGCGAGCCAGCGGGCGAATCCCGTATTGCGCAGCCGGATGCCCAACCGCCGTCGCTCGCCCTCCGGCCACGGCGCCTCGACGCCCGTGACCTCCATCTCGCCGTCCAGCCGGCCCCAGGCCAGGCTCGACGGCGCCGGCACGTCGGGCCGGTCTTCCGGATCGTCGCCCGGCGGCGGCAACTCGGCCCATTCTTCACAGGCGGCCACCACCTCCCGCGCCGCACGCGACGGATCGTGGCGGACGCGCACGTGCTCGCGCGCCGCCTTACCCCTGGCGCGCAGACGCGCCGGGTCCGCCAGCAGCTCCCGCAGCAGCGCCGCCAGGGCCTCGGGCTCCTCGTCGCCGAGCGGCACCCGCGGAGCGATCTCCGGCGGCAGGTCCGCGAACTGCGCATAGTCGGAGACGACGGCGGGCCGGCCGGCGGCGAGCACCCGCAGCAGCGAAGCCGACGTCTCGCCGGCCGTGGGATAGCGCAGATTCAGGCAGAGGTCCGAGGCGGCGATGGCGGCGCCGAAATCCTCGAACGGGACGAAACCCATGATGTGCACCCGCTCCGCGACGCCCGCCCGCCGGGCCTCTCCCTCCAGATCCATCACCGGAGCCGCCTGGCCGACGATCAGCAGATGGACCCGCTCCAGCCCCGGCGCGGTCAGCGCCCGCACGGCCGACTCGGTGCGCTTGATCGGCGTCTGGAATCCGAAAGCGCCGAGCACGGGCTCGTTCGCCGGCAGCCCGAAACGGGCGCGCAACGCGAGACCGGCCGCCTCGTCCGCCTCCGGCGGCAGCGGTATGCCCATGGGGATGGCCCGCACGCGCACGCCGAGATCCTCCTCGGCCAGAAACGCCGCCGCCCATTCGCTGTGGACGAGCACGCCCCGCTGGCGGCGCAGCAGGCGGCGATGCGCCGGCAGCTCGAAGATAGGAGCGTTGCCCCAGGCGTTCCAGCGCTTGGCGAGCGCCGCCGCCTCGCCAATCCAGCCGTGATCGCGCGTCAGGCGGTCCTTGTAATCCCAGAAGGACTCGGGAGTCTCGAGCCCGAGCGTGACGTCGAGCAGCAGATGGTGGAGCACGACGTCGTGCAGCGTGAGCACGCCCGGAAGCCGCAACGCCAGATCCAGCACGCCCGCGTGATAGCGGTTGTTCCCCATCTGATACAGCGGCAGCCTGCCGCCCGCACCCGTCTCCCCCGCCTCCGCCGTCGGCCAGGCCCGCGCGATCTCCGGCGACACCGGCAAATCCGGCAAACGGATCAGCCGCACGTCCGCCAGAGCCGCCAGGTGCGGCAGCAGATCGGCGCTGTAATCGGCGATTCCCGAGCGCACGGGCGGGAGGGGGGAGACGTAGTCGAGGGCCCTCAATCCCTAAACCACCTCGTCCCGATCCGCCGCCGAAGCCATCTGCCCCTTCAGGTAGGCCTCGATGAACGGATCGAGCCTGCCGTCGAGCACGCCGTCGGCGTCTCCCACCGAGGCGCCGGTGCGGTGGTCCTTCACCATCCGGTACGGATGGAGGACGTAGCTGCGGATCTGGCTCCCCCAGGAGTTGTCCATCTTCTTGCCCTCGCGCTCGGCCTGCTCGGCCGCACGCTTCTGCATCTCCAGCTCGTAGAGCCGCGAACGCAGGACCTTCAGCGCCATCGCGCGGTTCTTGATCTGGCTGCGCTCGTTCTGGCAGGAGACCACGATGCCGGTGGGCAGGTGCGTCATGCGCACCGCCGACTCCGTCTTGTTGACGTGCTGGCCGCCGGCGCCCGAGGAGCGGAAGGTGTCGATCTTCAGGTCCTTGTCGTTGATCTCGATCGCCACGTCGTCGTCCACCTCGGGAAGGACGTCCACCGAGGCGAACGAGGTGTGGCGCCGCGCCTGGAAATCGTACGGACTGATGCGCACCAGCCGGTGCACACCGTGCTCGCTCTTCAGGTAGCCGTAGGCGTACGGGCCGCGGACGGCGAGCGTGGCGCTCTTGATGCCCGCCTCCTCGCCCTCCTGGCGGTCCAGCAGCTCCACCGCGAAGCCGTGCTGCTCGCCGTAGCGCAGATACATGCGCAGCAGCATCTCCGCCCAGTCCTGCGACTCGGTGCCGCCGGCTCCGGGATGGATGGCCAGGATGGCGTTCTTCTCGTCGTCGGGGCCGGAGAGCTTGAGCTGCAGCTCCAGCTTGCCGAGCTCCTCCTCCAGGCGTTCGAGGAAGCGGTCGAAGTCGGGATCCGCGACGCCTTCCGCCAGCAGCTCGCGCCAGGTGTCGAGCTCGTCGGCGTCGGCGCGCAGCCGGTTCAGGGTCTGGACGCGCCGCTCGATGTCGCGGCGCTTCTGGAGGATCTGCGCGTTGCGGGCCGGATTGTCCCAGAACCCGGCCTCCTGCATCTGATGGTCGATCTCCGACAGCTCGCGTTCGAGGTCGGCTTGCTCAAAGATACCCCCGGAGATTGGCGAGCTGCTCGGCGAGGGTATCGATTCGTTGCTGGTCGTCGTAGGCGATCATCGCGGACTCCTTCGGGGCGAAATATAGCGCAACTGGCGCCACACCGTGCTGCTACCATTGACGATAGCCATGCCCGACGACCAGACGCCGCAGTCCAGCCTGATCCTCTACCAGACGGAAGACGGCCGCACCCGCATCCAGTGCCGGTTCGAGGATGAAACGATCTGGCTGACCCAGGCTCTCATCGCCGAGCTGTTCCAGAAGGATGTCAGGACGATCAACGAGCACCTGGTCAACATCTTCGAGGAGAACGAGCTGAGCCGGGAGGCAACTATCCGGAAATTCCGGATAGTTCGTCAGGAGGGAGCGCGTGAAGTCGCGCGCGACATCGAGCACTACAGCCTGCCCGCCATCCTGGCCGTCGGCTACCGCGTGCGCAGCCTCCGGGGCACGCAGTTCCGCCAGTGGGCCACGGCGCGCTTGAGCGAGTACCTGGTGAAGGGCTTCACCATGGACGACGAGCGGCTCAAGAACCCGCCAAACCAGGGGCTTCCGGATTACTTCGATGAGCTGCTGGAGCGCATCCGCGACATCCGCGCCAGCGAGCGGCGGATGTACCTGCGCGTGCGGGAGATCCTCGCGCTGGCCGTCGACTACTCGCCCTCCGACTCGGAGACGCGGGCCTTCTTCCAGACCGTGCAGAGCAAGTTGCACTTCGCCGTCACCGGCAAGACCGCGCCGGAGCTGATCGCCGAACGGGCCGACTCCGCCCAGCCCAACATGGGGCTGACGGCGTGGAAAGGCGGCGTGGTCCGCAAGGGTGATGTGACCGTGGCCAAGAACTACCTGCGCGAGGCCGAGATCGACGAGCTGAACCGCATCGTCGTCATGTTCCTCGATTTCGCCGAGGATCAGGCCCGGCGGCGCCAGCAGATCTTCCTGCGCACCTGGAAGACCCGGCTCGACGATTTCCTGCGCTTGAACGAGCGTCCCATCCTGCGCGACGGCGGCAAGATCACCCGCGAACAGGCCGACGCCCTCGCGGAGCAGGAATATGAACGCTTCGCCGCCCGTCGCCGCGCCCGCCTCGAAGACGAAGCGGAGGCCGACACCCTCAAGCAACTCGAGGACGAGGCGAAGAAACTCTCCGCAGCGAAAAGCATCAAGAGCCTGAAATCCTGAACGACGCGAAATCAGCCCTTCGCCAAGCGAATACGCCGAAGTCTACTCATCGAGGCAAGGCCGCGCAGCCGAGGCACGACTCCGGCTACAAGAGGATCTTCACACGATGGTTGAGGAGCTAATCCGAGGCTTCATCGCGGCCCTGACTGGTCAGGAACCCGCGTCGCAGGGCGCAAGAGTAAGGCCGGCCCGGACGCCTCGGAGAGGATCGCCGGCTCTAGTCGTCGTCACCACGCAGGCCGCCTTTGCTGGAGACTTGCCGTCGGGCCCGCGAGAGGTGCACCGCGCCTGCAGCCTCACCCCGCTCTGGTCGTTGGTGGCCGTAAGGGTGAGCTCTCCGTGATCATCCATCCATTGCAAGTTTTCGTCGCTCAGGGTGATGTTGCCACTCCGGCCAATGCCGTGCTTGATTCCCGCGACCAGGTTCCGGAAGTCTCCTTCGGCCCCGCCGACACCCTTGAAGGTTTGGAGGATGAGCAACTGGCCGGTGCGAGTGTCACGCCACGCCCACTGCGCCATCTCGTCGGGAAGCTTCTCCGACTGGAGCTGGAGCTGCTGTTCCACAGCCTTGTCGGCGTTGAAATCGATTCCGGGATCGGGAAATGAAAGCCCGAAGGCGGGCTGACACCAGCGCGACGTGCTCACAACGCGAAATGGGCGAATCTTCTCCCCGGCGGTCAGTGGCCCGGCCTCGACGTGCGCTCGGGGTAGCCGAAGAAGGAAATTGAGCAAACCTGCAAAGACGGCGCAAAGCAGCAAGAGCATCAGGATGCCCAGGACCTTCTTTCCAGTCTGGAAGCTGTAGGTGGCTACGAACGTGAACAGGAAGACCCAGAAGCCGAGCATTCCTACCGCCTGTCCTACCTGGCGGTCCAAGTCAGACCCGTGGGATCCTACGACCGCCAAGAACACTATCAGTCCCAGAGCGAAGAAGAGGGCAGTGGCTACCACCGCGTGCAAAAGTCCTCGCTTCCAGGAAAACTCGGCCCGCCGGTACATGGCCATCGGCTTGATCATGATGTCTCTCCTCACGGCCTTGCCGCCCTGAAGTCGTCGGATCGACGGGATCGCAGCAAGACCGCATCACTTGGAGTGTCCTTTATGGCAAAAGGCTTTCGCAGTAACGCGAACGATCTCCTGGCTGGCGCCGGCGTCCGCATCGCATAAGATCCCAGCCATGCGAACGACGCTCTTCCTGGTGGGTTTCCTCGCCTGTCCTTTTCTGCTCGCCGCGGTGACGCCCGCCGGTTTCGACGCCGCGGACGCGGCGCGGTTCGCCAAGCTGGCCCTCGACTGCGTACACAAGGAGTATCCGAACAAGATCGCTCACGTGCTCTCCGGCGACGGCGACGTGAAACCGCCGCGGGAGCTCACCCCCGCGTTCTTCGGCTGTTACGACTGGCATTCCTCGGTCCACGGCCACTGGCTCCTGGCGCGCCTCGCGCGCACGTTCCCGGACGCGCCGTTCGCCGGTCCGGCGCGGCAAGCTCTGGCCGTGAGCCTGACCCCCGAGCACGTCGCGGCCGAGGTGCGCTACATCGAGGGAGCCGGACGGGTGTCGTTCGAGAGGCCTTACGGGCTCGCCTGGCTGCTCCAGCTCGCCGCCGAGCTGCGCGAATGGGACGATCCGCAGGCCAGGGAGTGGTCCGCCGCCCTGGCTCCGCTGGAGCACGCCGCGGCGGCCCGGCTCACGGACTGGCTGCCGAAGCTCTCGCGGCCGATCCGCATCGGCGAACACGACCAGACCGCGTTCGCGTTCGGCCTGGTGCTCGACTGGGCGCGGACGGCGGGAGACCGGGCGATGGAGGATCTGCTGCGCTCGCGCGTCGAGGCGTACTATCTCGCGGACCGCGCCTGTCCGCTCAACTACGAGCCCTCCGGGCAGGACTTCCTCTCCCCCTGCCTCGCCGAGGCCGACCTGATGCGCCGGATCCTCGCGCCGCCGCGGTACGCCGAATGGCTCGCCGGATTCCTGCCGCAAATCCCGCGGAACGGCGACGCCGGCTGGCTGGAGCCGGCGGTGGTGACCGATCCGGGAGATCCCAAGCTCGCCCACCTCGACGGCTTGAACCTCAGCCGCGCCTGGATGCTGGAAGGCATCGCCTCCGGCCTGCCGGCGTCGGACGGCCGGCTCGCGGCGGTACGGGCCGCCGCGGCGCGCCACCGCGAGGCGGGCCTCCGAGCGGTGACCGGAGAGCACTATGAGGGCGGCCACTGGCTGGGAAGCTTCGCGGTCTATCTGACGACCGGCCGCGGGCTCCGCTAACCCGCGCCAAGATGCGGCCGCCTGCGCACGCGAAGGGTTACGACCGCCGCCGCGAGGGTGCAGAGGAGCGGCACCAGCCAGGGGCAGCGGGTGTAGACCGTGAAGCCCCGCAGCCCGAGCACCCGGGCGGTGATCACGCCCTCGCGGAAGACGCCGAGCTGGCCGCGCACCGAGCCGTCGGGAGCCACGTACGCCGAGACGCCGGTGATCGCCGCCCGCAGCAACGGCCGGCGGTTCTCCGCGGCGCGGAAGCGGGCCGCCCGGAAATGCTGCCAGGGCGCCGAGGTGTCGCCGTACCAGGCGTCGTTGGTGATCGTCACCAGCATCGTCGCTCCGGCGCGGACGAGATCGGCGACTTCCGAGGGGAACACCACCTCGTAGCAGATGGACATGCCGATCTTCTCGCCGGCCCAGGGCAGGAGGACCGTCTCGTCCGCCGGCCGGAACTCGCCGGCGTTGCGCGCCAGCTTGTCCATCCAGCCGAAGACGCCGCGGAAGGGCACGTACTCTCCGAACGGCACCAGGTGGCGCTTGTCGTAGCGCGCCACGGGCTGCGAGGCGGAGAGGAGATAGGCGGAGTTGTAGAAGGAGTCGCCGATGGGATGGCTGGAGTTGAAGAGCACGCTGCAGCCGCGGTCCACCAGCGCCGCGAGATCCGCGTCGAGCCGCGGATCGCGGCCGTAGAGGAACGGCCAGGCGGCGCTCTCGGGCCACACCAGCAGCGAGCCCGGCTGGCAGGAGTCGAGCGACATGTCGACCACCTTGCGGTAGTTGCGCATCACCGCCGCCGATTCGAAGGAGACGAGGTTCGGGATGTTCGGCTGCAGCAGCCGCACCAGCCGGCCCGGACCGCCGGCCTCGCGCATCTCGATCGCCTCCCGCCGCATGCTCCAGCGGCCGGCCATGGGCAGCAGGAGCAGCGGCACGAGCAATCCCGCCGCCGCCGGTTCCCATCGCCGCGTCTGCACCGCGGCCGCCACCGCCGTACCAACGAGGAGGACGAGGAACGAGACGCCATAGGCGCCGATGAACGCCGAGAGCGGCAAAGCGCCGGGCACGTCCACCCAGGCATAGGCGGCGAGGTTCCAGGGAAAGCCGCCGCCGAGATACGTCCGCAGCCACTCCAAAGCCACCCACAGAGCGGGCAGCGCGAAGAGACGAGCGAAGCCCCACCGCCGCCAGATCGGCGCCCCCAGCCAAGCGAAGGCGGCGTGGAAGAGCGCGAGATACGCGGCCAGCAAGCCGGTGAGCACGATCCCCAGCGCCAGGGGCATGCCGCCGTACGTCTGCAACGTCGGCACGATCCAATAGAGGCCGGTCATCCAGGCCGCCAGGCCATGGACCCAGCCGAGCAGAGCCGTGCGCGGCGCCGAGAGCAGCAACAGGAACGGCGCGAGGGCGATCCACGAGGCCAGGGAGTAGGGCGTGCGGCTGAAGCAGAGCCCCCAGAGGACGCCGGATGCGGCGGCGATGAGATAGCGGAGAGCGGGGTGATTCATGTGGGAGATGGTGGTTCAGAGGGGCGGTGCGGCTCCCCCCTACTCCGTCACCCAGGTATCCAGCTTGTATCCCTTGCGCACCTTCTCGGCGGTCTTCTGCGCTTCGTCGCGCGATTTGAAGGGGCCGAGGCGCACGCGGTACATGGTGTGGCCGCCCACCTCCACCGGCGAGAGATAGGCCTTGTAGCCGCCGCCGGCGAGGCGGTCGCGGATGCGGTCGGCCTGGCTCTGGTCCGCGGAGGAGAAGACCTGGATCACCACCGCGCCCTTGGGAACGGCGGGCTCGGCGGCCTGCGCGGCTTGCTGCGCCGCCTGTTCCCTGCGCTTGCGCCGCCGCTCCGCCGGCGTCTCGTTCGTGCTGGGCTCGGGGGCTGGGACGAGGGTCCCGTCGGCGCGCCGCTCCGGGGAGTCCGGCTGGGCCGCCGGCTCGTCTCCCGCCGGCGGCACCGTCGTCTCGGGAGCGGGCTCGCTGCCGCCGAAGTCCTCCAGCAAGGTGGTGTCGGCCGCGGTCTGCGAGGCCGGAGTCTCCTCTTTCTTCTTGTCCTTGTTGCGGGAGTCGAAGAACTCCAGCTCCTCCAGGTTCTGCCCCTCCTTCGGCGCCGCGGGCGGCGTGTTGCGGACCACCTGCTCCTCGGCGGCGCGGGCCGCGCTCTCGCGGCCGATCCACACGCCGGAGAAGAACGCCGAGAGCAGGCAGACCAGGAGGATGACGAAGGCGACGATCACCTGACGGTTGGTCAGCGCGATCTCGTAATAGCTCGGCTCGTGCGATTCAGCCACGTCGGTTCGGCTCCCCTACTCGTTTTTCATGAACATCTTCACCAGGTCGATGGGGAAGGGGAAGATCACGGTCGAGTTCTTCTCCGCCGAGATCTCGGTCAGCGTCTGCAGGTAGCGGAGCTGCAGCGTCACCGGGTTCGAGGAGACGATGTTCGCCGCCTCGGCCAGCTTCACGGAGGCCTCCAACTCGCCGGCGGCGTGGATGATCTTCGCCCGCTTCTCGCGTTCGGCCTCGGCCTGCCGCGCCATCGCCCGCTGCATGTCCGGCGGCAGGTCGACGTTCTTCACCTCCACCATCGACACCTTGATGCCCCATGGATCGGTATGGCGATCGATGATCTCCTGGAGCTGGAGGTTCAGCTTGTCGCGTTCCGAGAGCAGGTCGTCCAGCTCGGCCTGGCCGAGCACCGAGCGCAGGGTGGTCTGGGCGAGCTGGCTGGTGGCGTAGAGGTAATTCTGCACCTCGACGATCGCCCTCTGCGGATCGACGACGCGGAAGTAGACGATCGCGTTTACTTTCACCGAGACGTTGTCGCGGGTGATGACGTCCTGCGACGGCACGTCGAGCACCACCGTCTGCAGCGAGACCTTGATCATCACCTCGAACGGCCAGAAGATGAGGACCAGGCCGGGACCCTTCGGTTGGGAGGACAACCGGCCGAGCCAGAAGGTCACCGCCCGCTCGTACTCGCGAAGGATGTTGACCCACTTGAAAAACAGGAAGACCGCTATGAAGATGACGACGATCAGTCCATAACTCATCGGAGAACCCCTTCCCTTTTATACGACCGCTAAATCCTGGCGGCGGCGTACCGCCAGGGTCAGATTGCGGACGGCCGTCACCTCGACGGGCTCTCCCGCCGCCACCGGTTCGTCGGCCACCGCGTCCCAGATCTCGCCGTGGACGAAGACCTTGCCGCGGAGATTCAACGGCGACCGCGCGGTGCCGACTTCATGAATCAGCCCCTCCATCCCCGTGCGCACCGGCGCGCGCTGGGCCCGCAGCGCCATGAAGGCGAGGAAACCCACCACCAGCAGCGTGAAGGCCGAGAGCATGGCGATCAATTCCACGCTCACCCGCAGCGCCGGCTCCGGCGTCTTGAACAGCATGAGCGATCCCAGCACCAGGCTGATCACGCCGGCGACGGTCAGCATGCCGTAGCTCGTCACCTTGATCTCCAGGATGAAGAGGACGATGGCGAGGAAGATCAGCGCCAGGCCCGCGTAATTGACCGGCAGCACGGAGAGCCCGTAGAACGAGAGAATGAGGCAGAGCGCACCCACCACGCCGGGCAATATCGCGCCCGGGTGCATCAGCTCGAAGAGCAGCCCGAGCCAGCCGAGGCCGAAGAGGAGATAGGTGACGTTGGGATCGGCGAGCACGCCGAGCAGCTCGCGCAGCGGCGAGATCTCCAAGCGCCGCACCTCGGCCCCGGCGGTGTGGACCGTCGCGGTCGTATCGCCGCGCTTGACCGGCCGGCCGTCGAGGGCCCGCACGAGGCTCGCGAGGTTGGGCGAGACGAGATCGATCAGTTTTCCTTCCAGCGCTTCCTGGGCGGTGAACGAGCGGCTCTTCACCACCGCCTCCTCGGCGAGCGCGGCGTTGCGGCCGTTGCGCGCCGCGAGCGAGCGGATGTTGGCGGCCGCGTCCTGCTCGATCTTCTTGCCCAGGATCTCGGGAAGGTCCTCCCCCTGCCCGCCCACCGGATGCGCCGCGCCCGCGTTGGTGCCGGGAGCCATCGCCGCCACGTCGGCGGACATGAGGATGAAGAACCCGGCCGACGCCGCCTGCGCGCCGCTGGGAGCCACGTAGACCACCACCGGCGTGCGCGCTCCCAGGATGGCCGTCGTGATGTCGCGCGTGGAGGTCATCAACCCTCCCGCCGTATCCAGCTCGATCACCAACGCCGCCGCCCCTGCCCGGTCCGCCTCCCGCACGGCGTCCTCGATGAGCTCCGCCGAGACCGGATGGATCGCCGATTTGACCCGCACCACGAGCACCTCGCCGGAGCCCGCCGCCGGAGCCGCGGCCAGGATAGGCGCGATCAGGCCCGCCAGGCCCAACGTGAGGAACGCCAGGGCCGCGAAGCGGGAAAGGCGGGAGGGATTGAGGTTACGGGACATCTCGGGGTGCAGTATAGCAAGGGGGGAGTTTCCCCCTCTCCAGCTCCGCTGGAGAGGGGGCAGGGGGTGAGGTTTCGAAGGGCAGACCGCCCCCTCCTCCTACGCGCCCGTGATCCTGCGCTCCACCGGCGGCAGACACCGCCCCTCGTCACAAGGCTGATACGTAATCGACAGCCGCTCCGTCCCCGAGGCCTCGCCGGTGATCTCCACCCTTCCGGTGTAGACCGCGATCGGCTGCTGCGAATAGCGGGAGGGGAACCGCTCGCCTTCGGGATACCTGACGTTCCGCACCTGGCAGTCCTTCTCCGCCTTCACCTCGGTCGCCACGAGGTACTCCTCGGTGGCGGGGTTCGCCTGCAGGTGCCAGCCCGGCGCGATGTCGAGGACGAGACGGAAGGCGCGCCAGCCTCCGGAGGCTTCGCCGTCCCAGGTCAGGTGCGGCGTCACCACCTTCTCCGCCTCGTGCTCCAGCTTGCTCACTCCGGCCGCCTCGGCGCCGCGCTCGCGGGCCGCCCGCGCCTCGTCGTATTCCGCCGCGACCTCCTCGGGACCGCCGCCGATCTCGTGGTAGCGGCGCAAGGCGGTCACCAGCATGCGCACGGCGTCCGGATGGCTCTCGACGACGTGCCCGAAGGCGCACAGGGCCATGCGCGCCTCGGCCCGCCAGCCGAGGTCACCCGTGCGCGCGGCGAGATCGAGGAGATTCAGCACCGCCACGGCGTTGGCCGAAGGCGTCGCGCCGTCGAAGATCTCCTTGCTGCGGAAGAGCCCGTCCGGGCTCGCTCCCGCGACGAAAAAACCGCCGCTGGGATCGCGCAGCCGCCGCACCTGCTCCATGGTCAGCTCCTCGGCGGCGCGCAGCCAGCGCTCCTCCCCCGTCGCCTCGTGGAGGGCGAGGAGACCGCGGACGAGCCAGGCGTAATCCGAGAGATACGCCGGAATCCGCCCCTGGCCCTTTCGCCAGGCATGGAGCAGCGGACCGCCGGCGGGCCGCATCGTGGCGAGGATGAAGTCCGCCGCCCGCGCCGCCCGCGCGACGAAGGACGGCTCACCGAGCAGCTTGCCCGCCGTCGCGAGACCCGCTATCACCATGCCGTTCCAATCCGCCAGGATCTTGTCGTCGGTGAGCGGTCGCTCCCGCCTGGCGCGGGCGGCGAGGAGCTTCGCGCGTCCGGCGTCGAGATCGCGCATCAGGTCGTCCAGGCTCATCCGCCGCCGGCGCGCCACCTCGTCGAGCCGCTCGGGCAGGTGGAGCACGTAATGGCTGCCCTCGAAGAAGGGCGGACCGCCGAAGCCCAGGAGAGGAGCGAGGAAGGCGAAGTCCTCCTCGCCGAGCGCGGCGAGCAGCTCCTCGCGCGTCCACACGTAGAAGGCCCCTTCGTGGCCGTGGGTCTCGGCGTCGATGGCGCTCCAGAAGGCGCCTTCCGGCGAGGTCATCTCGCGCTCGATCCAGGCCGCCGTCTCGCGCACGACGCGCGCCGCCTGGAGGTCCCCCGTGCGGGCGTGCTCGCGGGCGTAAAGCTCCAGGAGCAGGCCATTGTCGTAGAGCATCTTCTCGAAGTGCGGGATCTTCCACTCGCGGTCCGTGGCGTAGCGGTGGAAGCCGCCGCCGAGCTGGTCGTAGATGCCGCCGCGCGCCATGCGGTCCAGCGTCGCGGCGAGCATCTCCGCCGCCTCCGGCCGCTCGTCGGCCAGGGCGAGCAGGAAGTAGAGGTTCGACGGCGACGGGAACTTGGGAGCGCCGCCGAAGCCGCCCCATTCGCGGTCGAAGCGCCGGGCGAGGGACTCCAGCGCCCGCAGGGCCGCGGCGCCGCTCGGCGGCTCGGGCGTGGGCTGCGCCCGCTCCTCCAGAAAGCGGGCCATGGCGCGCGCCATCTCCTCCGCCTGCTCCTCGACGTCCTTCCGGCGTTCGCGCCAGGCGGCGGCGAGGTCCTCGAGGACGCGGCGGAATCCGGGCCGGCCGTAGCGGTCCTCCGGCGGGAAGTAGGTGCCGGCGTAGAAGGGCTTGAGCTCCGGCGTCAGGAACACCGAGTTCGGCCAGCCGCCCTGGCCGGCGAGGATCTGGGTGGCCGTCATGTAGATCTCGTCGAGGTCCGGCCGCTCCTCGCGGTCCAGCTTGACGTTGACGAACTCGCGGTTCATCACCTCCGCCGTCTCCGGCGAGGAGAACGACTCGCGCTCCATGACGTGGCACCAGTAACAGGTCGAGTAGCCGACGGAGAGGAAGATCGGCTTCTCCTCGCGCCGGGAGCGTTCGATCGCCTCCTCGCCCCAGGGGTACCAGTCGACGGGGTTGTGCTGGTGCAGCAGCAGGTAGGGGCTGCTCTCGCCGGCGAGGCGGTTGGTCTGCGTTGTCGGGTGGGCGCTCATCGGAAACTCCTCCCCTTCCCAGGCGGGCTGCTGCGGAGCGATGCGGATCTCGTGCCCGCGAAGGGCATTGTAGCTGCTGGAGGGGACGAGGCCCTCACCTTGACACCTCCCAACACCCCTCCATACACTGCCGAAGCGCGCCGGGTGCGCCTCATTCTCCCCGTGCTCCACCGACGATGAGCTCCGCGACACCCGACCTCCCCTTCGAGCGCCACACCCTCGACAACGGCCTGCGGGTCGTCCTCCACCGCAACGCCGCGCTGCCGCTGGTGGCGGTCAACCTCTGGTACCACGTCGGCTCGAAGAACGAGCGGCCGGGCCGCACCGGCTTCGCCCATCTCTTCGAGCACATGCTCTTCCAGGGCAGCGAGCACGTGCGCACCCACGACCACTTCCGCTACATCCAGCAGGTGGGCGGCGTCGCCAACGGCTCGACGTGGTTCGACCGCACCAACTACTACGAGACCGTGCCGGCGCACCAGCTCGACCTCGCCCTCTGGCTGGAGTCGGACCGCATGGGCTTCTTCCTCCCCGCCCTGACGCAGGAGAACCTCGACATGCAGCGCGACGTGGTGATGAACGAGCGCCGCCAGCGGGTGGAGAACCAGCCCTACGGCCTCGCCGGCGAGCGGCTGCACGAGCTGCTCTACCCGCAGGGCCACCCGTATCACTGGCCGGTGATCGGCTACATGGAGGACATCGCCGCCGCCACCCTGGAGGAGGTGCGGAGCTTCTTCCGCACCTACTACACGCCCAACAACTCGGTGCTCACCCTGGTGGGGGATTTCCAGCCCGCGGACGCGCTGGAGCGCATCGCGGCGTGGTTCGGCGAGATCCCCGCCGGTCCGCCGGTGCCGCCGGTCGCGGCGCCGCTGCCGCCCCTCGGCGGCGAGCGGCGCGCCGTGCTGCCGGACGACGTGCGCCTGCCCCGCGTCTACGTCGGCTTTCGCGCTCCGGCCTACGGCGAGCGGCTGTGGTACGCCGCGGATCTGCTCGCGGCCGTGCTCGCCGGCGGCAAGTCGAGCCCGCTCTACCGCGAGCTGGTCTACGAGCGCCAGATCGCCCAGGACGTCGGCGTCTCGCTGGGACCCTACGAGAGCGCCGCGACCTTCCTGCTCGTCGCCACGGCGCGGCCGGGCGTGGCCATCGAGACCCTGGAGGAAGCGCTGCTGGGCTCTATCGCCCGCGCGGCCGCCGGGCCTCCCGATGCCGCCGATCTGGAGCGCGCCCGCAACCGCATGCTGACCGATTCCTACAGCGCTCTGCAGAAGCTGGAGAGCCTGGCCGACCTCTTCTCTCAGTTCACCACCTATTTCGACGATCCCGCCGGCGTCGCGCGCGAAGCCGGCCGCTATCTCGAGATCACCGCGCAGGACCTCATGGACTACGCGGCGGGCTGGTGCACGGAGCCGGAGCGGGTGGTGCTGTGGGTTCTTCCTCGGCAGGGGAACGGATGAGCATCGTGCCAGCCCTTTGGGAATTCGAAGACCTGAGGCCATGCGCAAAGTAGACCGCACCGCCCCTCCCTCGCCCGGCGAGATCCGCCCGTTCCGCTTCCCGCCCTTCCTGCGCACCCGGCTGGCCAACGGCCTCGCGGTGCTGGCGGCGCGCCAGCTCGGCCCGCCGCTGGTGAGCATCGAGCTGGTCTCCCCCGCGGGCGGGCAATTCGATCCCGAGGGCAACGCGGGGATCGCCGCCATGACCGCCGCCGTGCTCGACGAAGGGACGGTCCGGCGCTCGTCGATGGACATCGCGGCCACCGCCGAGCGGCTGGGCGGCTATCTCGTGAGCGGCGCCGATTGGGACGTCGGCTACCTCGCCACCGGCCTGCTCTCGGAGCACCGCCCCGCCGGCCTCGAGCTGCTGGCCGAGGTCGCCCTCTCCCCCACCTTTCCCGAAGGGGAGATCGACCGCCTGCGGCGGCAGCGGCTCACCGAGATCCTGCGCCGCGCCCAGGATCCCTCCGCCCTGGCCGACGACCGTTTCCACCGCGAGGTCTACCGCGGCACGGTCTACGCGGCGCCGCTGCTCGGCGAGGCGGAGAGCGTCGCGCGGCTCGACCGCGACTCGATGTTGGCCTTCTACCGGGGCCACTACGGCCTCGCCGGCTCGGCGCTGATCGCCGTCGGCGACTGCGAGCCGGAGGCGCTGCTGCGCGAGGCCGAGAGCCTCTTCACCACGGACGCCCGGCCGCCGGCCGTCCCGG
This sequence comes from Acidobacteriota bacterium, assembly GCA_046765915.1. Classification (GTDB taxonomy): domain Bacteria; phylum Acidobacteriota; class Thermoanaerobaculia; order Multivoradales; family UBA5704; genus DATARR01. The sequence goes on from JBKPTH010000068.1 coordinate 122,086, forward strand.
CGCCGCCGGAGATCCGCCCGGCACCCCTGCCCGGCATCGCCGTCCACCTCGTGGACCGCCCGGGCGCCGCGCAGACCGAGCTCCGCCTCGGCCATGTGGGCGTGCCGCGCAAGCACCCGGAGTACGTCACCCTCGTCGTGCTCAACACCCTGCTGGGAGGCAAGTTCACCAGCCGGATCAACATGAACCTGCGGGAGCGGCACGGCTTCACCTACGGCGCCACCAGCCGCTTCGTGCCGCGCATGGGTCCGGGACCTTTCATGGTGGCCGCGGGAGTGGAGACCGAATCCGCCGGCACCGCCGCCCGCGAGGTCCTCTACGAGTTGCGGCGCGTCCGTGAAGCCCTGGTGGAACCGGAGGAGATGGAGGAGACCCGCAGCTACCTGATCGGCGTCTTTCCCTACACCGTGCAGACGATAGGCGATCTCGCCAAGCGGCTGGAGACCCTCACTGTCTACGGCCTGCCGGACGACTACTACACGTGGCATCTGCAGCGCGTCGCCGGCGTCACCCGCGAGGAGGTGCTGGAGGCGGCGCGGCGCCACCTCGATCCGGAGCACATCGCCATCGTGGCGGTGGGGCCCGCCGAGGAGCTGGAGCCGCAGTTCGCGGGCCTCGGACCCGTGACCGTCTGGGCTCCCGAGGGCGAGCTGCAAGCGGTGCAGCAGGAATCTCTATAGGGGCGCGTCGCCCAACCTCAAACCCACCGCGCCGTCAGCTCCGCGGACTTGGAGAGATAGATCTCCAGGCGGCGGGTGCCGCCGCTCACGAAAGTGGCGTCGAGCTGCTTGATCCGCGCCCCGAGCCGTTTGGGCGCCACGTGGACGCTGACCTTCGAATTGCCCGGCGGCAGGTCGCCGATCGTCTTCGTCAGGTTGTAGCCCTGGCCGCCCCGCCGCTGCCAGAAGAAACCGCCGCGGCTGAAATCGTGGCGCATCACCTCGCGGTTGTTCACCCGCACGATGAGGACCGCGTCGATCTCGGATTGGAAATGCACTTGCAGCGACGAGGTCTGCGCCTCCGCCGAGCCCGCCTCGCCATGGCCGGCGGGCTGCGCCTCGCCCGCACCCGGGGTGACGGCCGCCTCCTCGCCCGGAGCCGGCGTTCCGGGCTGCTCCGCCGTGGCCTGCCTGGCCAGGCGCGCCTTGCCCTGCTGGGCCTTGGCGAGCACGGTCTTGGCCTCCTCGCTCGCGGGCTCCATGCCCAGCACGAGGCCGGCCAGCGCGATCGCCTGGTCGTACTTCTTCTGCGCCAGCGCGTGCTGCGCGCCGGAGAGATTGGCGGCGATCGCCTTCTCCTGATTGACCAGGTTCGGGAAGTCCTGGAGCTGCAGCTCGGCCAATTCGCGCTGCCGGCGCAGGCCTTCATCGCCGGGCAGGAGCTGCTCGGCCTGGCGGTACAGATCGACCGCCTTGCCGAATTCTCCCCGGCGCATCGACCTGTCCGCATCGTCCCGCAGCTTGGCCGCCTGGGCCTGGGTGGGATCCGCCGCCGCGGCCTGGGGCGCCGGGGCTTCGGGCTGCGACCACCCTCGCGACAGGCGGTACGCCGCGCCGGCGAGGATGGCGACGGCGAGCAGGATTCCGCCCACCGCGAGCAGCCGTCCCAGCGGCAGCGGCCGGCGCGGTGGGACGAGCGGCGGCGCCTCCGTGGCCACCGTATCGACCAGATCCTCCGAGGGAGGCGGCGGCGGTGGCGCCAAGGGCACCGGCGGCGGCAGGGAGGCGGAGCTGTCCCCCGTCGCGGGGGGCGGCGGTACGGGAGGAGGCGGCGGCGCGGGGGAACGGCTCCGCCAGCGGCTCAGCAGCGAGGGCTTCGCGGCCGGGCGGGGCGGCGGCGGGTCCGGAGGGATGAACACCACCGGCGAGTCCGCGAGGCTCCGCGTCTCGTTGAGATCGTCCTGGGCGAGGCTCGTCTCCACGGCGCGCCGCAGGTCGTCCACCAGCTCGCGCGCCCGCTGGTAGCGGCGGCCAGGGTCCTTCTCCAGGGCGCGGGTGAGCACCGCCTCCACCCCGGGGAGGAGCTCCCGGGCGTACTCCCGCGGCGGCGTGAAGTGGTCGTAGACGATGCGGTGGCTCACCACCGTCAGGTTCTCGCCCTGGAACGGCTTGTGGCGGGTGAACATCTCATAGAGCACCACGCCGAGCGAGAAGAGGTCGGCGCGCCAGTCCACGTCCTTGCCCTGGATCTGCTCCGGCGCCATATAGTTGGGCGTGCCGAGGAGCTGCCCTTCCTGGGTGAGGTTCGAGCTGTCGAGCCGGGCGATGCCGAAGTCGGTGATCTTCACCCGGTTCTCGGCCGTGATCAGGATGTTCGCCGGCTTGACGTCGCGGTGCACCACCCGGTTGGCATGCGCGTAGTCGAGGGCGTCCGCCACCTGGGCGGTGATGTCGAGCACGAACTGCGGCGAGAGCGGCTGCTCCCCCTGCATCAGCAGCTTGAGATTGGTGCCGCGCACGTACTCCATGGCGATGAACGCCAGCCCGTCGCCGCTGTCCTCCACCACGTCGTGGATGGTGACGATGTGGGGATGGGTCAGGATGCCGGCGCTCTGCGCCTCGCGCATGAAGCGCACCCGGAACTGCTCCATCTCCTGGTCCTTGACCGAGTAGCCGATGCGAAACGTCTTCAGCGCCACCAGCCGGCCGATCAGCGGATCGCGCGCCAGGTAGACGACACCCATGGCGCCCTTGCCGATCTCATCGACAATTTCGTAACGGCCGAGCCTGGTCGGTGTCAGGGGCAGCATGGCGATAACCGCTTGTCGCGTCAGGGCATTGTAACCCGAGAATCGGCGCCTTCCCAATGTAGAGACGACCCGGGGCGTCTCCGGGGCGGCGACATCTTTTCCTGAACCACGACTCCCCCGCGGGAACGCCTGGAGAAGGGTGGAGACGTTATCGCCGCCTCGGAGACGCCCCCGGGGCGTCTCTACATTGGGCGGGCAGCCGCCTCGGCCGGGTTGCACCCTCTGAAGACAGGAGAAGGCCGCCAAGGATGATATATTTCCGCCCCTTGACCTAAGCGCCCTGAAGGAGGTCTCCGACGATGCAGGTGGACAGCCCCGAAAAGCTCCGCAACGTTGCGGTGGCAGGCCATAACGATACCGGCAAGACGACGCTCGTCAGCGCCCTGCTCTACGCGGGCGGCGTCACCACCCGGCTCAACCGTGTCGAGGACGGCAACACCCTGACGGATTTCGACCATGAGGAGGTCGAGCGCAAGATCTCCATCGGGCTCGCCCCCTGTTTCGTCCCCTGGCAGCAGCACAAGGTGAACCTCATCGACTGCCCCGGCTACGGCATCTTCTTCGCTGAGACCAAGCAGGGCATGCGCGCCGCCGACGCCGTGCTGCTCTGCATCAACGGCGTCGCCGGCGTCGAGGTCAACACCGAGCGGGTGTGGGAGTTCGCCGCCGAGATCGAGCAGCCCATGCTCGTCAGCCTGACCAAGATGGACCGCGAGCGCGCCGACTTCGGCCGCACCCTGGAGGGCCTGCAGAAGCGCTTCGGGCGCGCCCTGCTGCCGGTGCAGATTCCCATCGGCCAGGAGCACGACTTCACCGGCGTCGTCGACCTGGTGGCGCAGAAGGCCTACCGCTTCACCAAGGACGGCAACGGCAAGGCCACCCCGGGGGACGTGCCGGCCGAACTCGCCGACGAGGTCGAGACCCACCGCGGCCGCCTGATCGAGGCCGTGGCCGAGACCGACGACCAGCTCATGGAGGGCTTCTTCGAGAACGGCACCCTGTCGCAGGAGGACCTGGAAAAGGGCCTGCGCCGGGCCGTGGCGCGCCGCCAGATCTTCCCGGTGACGCTCTCCTCCGGCAGCCACGGCATCGGTCCCTCGGCGCTGCTCGACGCCTTCCTCTCCCTCGTCCCCTCGCCGGCGGAGCGGGCCCCGTTTCCCGCCAAGAACCTGGGCGGAGAGGACGTCGCCCTCGCCGCCGATGCGGCAGGACCCCTGGCCGCCCTAGTGTTCAAGACCCTCTCCGATCCGTTCACCGGCAAGATCTCCATCCTGCGCGTCGTCTCCGGCACCTTGAGCAGCGACACGACGGTCTACAACAGCCGCGCCGAGGAGACCGAGCGCCTCGGCCATCTCATGATCCTCCAGGGCAAGCAGGGCTCGAACGTGCAGAAGCTCGTCGCCGGCGACATCGGCGGCGTGGCGAAGCTCAAGATCACCGCCACCGGCGACACGCTGTGCGCCAAGGACCGGCCGGTGAAGCTCGCCTGGATCCAGGTCGCGGAGCCGCCCATGGCCTTCGCCGTCGAGCCCAAGTCCAAGGGCGACGAGGAGAAGATCGGCGAAGCCCTGACGCGGCTCATGGACGAGGACATCGCGCTGCGCGCCGGCCGCGACGCCGAGACCCACGAGCACCTGCTCTCCGGCAACGGCCAGCTCCACATCGAGATCGCCGTCGCCAAGCTCAAGCACCGCTACCACGTCGACGTCCTGCTGCATCCGCCGAAAGTGCCCTACCGCGAGACCATCCTCAAACCCGCCGACGGCCACGGCCGGCACAAGAAGCAGACCGGCGGCCGCGGCCAGTTCGCCGACTGCAAGATCAAGATCGAGCCGCTGCCGCGCGGCGGCGACTTCGCCTTCGAGGACGCCATCTTCGGCGGCGCCATCCCGCAGAACTACCGGCCGGCGGTCGAGAAAGGCATCCAGGAAGCCCGCCGCCGCGGCTACCTCGCCGGCTACCCGGTGGTGGACTTCAAGGTGCGCCTGCTCGACGGCCAGTACCACGACGTGGACTCCTCCGAGCTGGCGTTCAAGATCGCCGGCTCGCTGGCCTTCAAGGACGCCATGGCGAACGCCAAGCCGACCATCCTCGAGCCGGTGATGAAGGTGGAGATCGTCACCTCCGAGGATTTCACCGGCGACATCATGGGCGACCTCTCGCACCGCCGCGGCCGGCCCCAGGGCATGGACTCCGCCAACGGCAGCCAGATCATCAAGGCCCTCGTGCCGATGTCCGAAATGCTCGAGTACGACCGCCACCTGCGCGCCATGACCCAGGGCCGCTCGAGCTTCCACATGGAGTTCTCGCATTACGAGGAAGTGCCGCGGCCGGTGCAGGAGAAGCTGATCGCCGAGGCGGCGAAGCACAAGCAGGAGGAGCAGGAATGATCCAGGCCTCACAATTGCGACCCGGCATGTGCATCCTTTTCCAGGGGGACGTCTGCCGCATCATGAACGCTCAGCACGTCACGCCGGGCAACCTGCGCGGCTTCGTGCAGGCCCGCATGCGGAACCTCCGCAACGGCAACAGCTTCGAGCACCGCTTCAGCTCCACCGAGAAAGTCGAGCGGGCCATCCTCGACACCCAGCAGATGGAGTACCTCTACTCCGACTCCTCGGGCCACCACTTCATGAACCAGGCGACCTACGAGCAGATCGCGCTCGACGACGAGACCCTCGGCGACAACATGCTCTACCTGCTGCCCAATACCGTGCTCCAGATCGACTTCCACGACGACAAGCCGGTGGGCATCGAGCTGCCGAACACGGTGACCCTGGAGGTCGTGGACACCGAGCCCAGCATGAAGGGCGCCACCGCCAGCGCCTCCTACAAGCCGGCCAAGATGGAGACCGGCCTCGTCGTGCAGGTGCCCCCCTTCATCGAGCCCGGCACCAAGATCCTCATCGACACCCGCGAGAACAAGTACCTGAGCCGGGCGTGACACCCGATATCCTCGTCCTCGGCCTCACGTGGTTCGTGGTCTTCATCTTCTCGACCACGCTCCACGAGGCGGGGCACGCCTGGGCCGCGGCGAAGATGGGAGACCGCACCGCGTACGAAGGCGGGCAGGTCTCCCTGAATCCTTTGCCTCACATCCAACGCGAACCGGTTGGCATGGTTTTGGTGCCCCTGATCTCCTTCGCGCTCAACCATTGGATGATGGGCTGGGCCAGCGCGCCGTACGATCCGTTCTGGGCCCATCGTTATCCGAAGCGCGCGGCGCTGATGGCGGCGGCCGGACCGGCGGCGAACCTGCTGCTGGTGATCGTCTCGGGCCTGCTGATCCGCATCGGGATCTGGCGGGGAGTCTTCTACGCGCCGGACACGGCGAACTTCACGTCCGTGACCGCCGCGGTAGAGGGGAGCTGGGCCACGGGAGTGGTGACGCCGCTGTCCATCCTCTTCTCGCTCAACCTTCTCCTCTTCGCCTTCAACCTGCTGCCCTTGCCGCCTCTGGACGGCAGCGCCATCTTGCCCGCGCTCATGGGAGACGAGACGGCCCGCCGCTACCAGCAGCTCCTGCACCAGCCGATGTTCTCCCTCCTCGGCCTCCTCGCCGCCTGGCGCGTCTTCCCCTACGTCTCCAGCCCGCTGCAGACCCTGGCTTTGAACCTGCTGTATCCCGGGGCCGGATATCACTGAGCCGTCGTAATTTACAGCGCCGCGGAAGCGAGGGAAAGCCGCTTTCCCTCATGACGACGACTCATCAAACAGAGGGAAACCACTTTCCCTGCAGACGACGGTCCAGCGAACGGAGGGAAAGTCATCTTCCCTGGGTACGACGGATCGCGGAAGCGAGGGAAAGCCGCTTTCCCTGCCGACCACGACTCGTCGAACCGAGGGAAACTGACTTTCCCTCGGTACGGCGGAACGAGGGACGGAGGGAAGGCGACTTTCCCTCCGTTCGACGGACCGTCGACCGCGGGGAAACTGACTTTCCCTCGCTACGATGACACGCGGGATGGAGGGAAAGAGACTTTCCCTGCGTTCGACAGACCGTCGACTCCGGGGAAAAGGATTTTCCCTCGGTACGATGAGCCGTCGACTGGAGGGAAGGAGACTTTCCCTCGCTCCGCAAAGCGTCGAACCGGGGGAAGGCGACTTTCCCTCCGTTCGACGGAGCATCATAAGGCTCGCCTGCGAGATCGAACCCGAGCTATTTCGGCTCGTCGGTTTCCGGCGTCTCAGGAGGCGACGCCTCATCCTTCCGCCGCCGCTTCTTGCTGCGGAACGGCTGGATGTCGAACTCGGCGAGCTTCTCGTTCTCGGGGCCGTAGTGCTCCTTGAGCATGGAGCGCAGGAGAGTCGCCTCCTTGCGGCCTTGCGGCAGGACCACGTCGATCCGTCTGCTCGTCTCCTGCTTGCGCGCCTCGTAGAAATCCCGCTGCTTGAGGAGCTCCTGGATCTCCGCGAGATGCGCCACGAGCTTGTTGTAGATGTACAGGATCGACGGATGCTCGGCCGCGATCTCCGGCGTGACCCGGGTGGTCAGTCCCACCCAGTCGCCGATCGTGTCGCCGACAGGCGTTCTCGGCATGATGAAGGCTCCTTGAAAAGTCCGCGGGGGATGGTACAACAGGAAGGCGGCGATCGTATGCGGAGACCACTCGATCAACCGACGGACCGAGGCCGATCAAGAATCAGCGAGAAGTGCTTTCCCCGTGAGGACCGGAACACGGAAAAACCACGGCGATCGAGCGTCAGGATCTCATATACTTCCAGACGCTCTCCCAAGAGAATCAACGTGGCGTCGGCGTAGTCCATCGGCAGATCGGCATACTTCTCCATCCGACGTGCAGCCTCGGCCAGCTCATCAGCCTCGCTGAAGTCCAGAACCTGAAGCCCGCTCTTGGCGACGAAGTCGGCCAGTAGAGCAGGGCCTCTACGTACTCCGGACACAAGCTGCATCGCCTCCGTGATCACAGCGCTGGTACTGAAAAGCTGCCCGGTGAAAGCATCGATTTGCGCTGCAACTTGGATATGGTCCTTCTCCGACACGTCGAGATAGGCGACTAGTGGGCCGGTATCGAGGAGCCAGGCTCTCAAGGCCGCCAGTTGCGCTCCCGAAGACGTTTGCGCAATGGGTCTGAGGGACTGGACCTGAGGTCAAGCTTCCCGCGTAGATGTCCGACTCGCTCAGACATTGGCCGCTCAACCACCGCCTCACTGAGGATCTCGCGAGCCAGTTCGGAGATGGTTTTACCTTGAATCGCTGCCCGCTTCTGGAGGGCTTCGCGCAGTTCTTCGTCGGTTCGAATCGTCAGCGTCGTACGCATGTGTACAGTGTACTACAAGAACTTACGTAAGGCACCCTTAGGAGGTGGACGCCGCCGGCGGATCCTTTGCTCCGCTGGCGGCGCATTCCGAAGCCGGCTATTCCGCGCTTCGGTACCTTTGGTGATCCAGCGTCGAGAATCGCCCCACACCGATCGAGAGCCACCACCCCAGCCGCCTTCAGCAGACAGGTCAGCGACTCGGGCTTGGCGAGGAGCGCCAGACTAGCGGTCGGGAAAGGCCGCCGCCAGACGGAATCCGCTGGCGTGGCCCTTCTCCGGCGCGAAACAGCCCCATATGCTCGATCGTGATCTTCATAACCAGGGGTCTCGCCGACCGAGGGAGCCTCGTCACCCTCGCTGCGCCGCTCAAGAACACATCTGTATGGGGCACCTTCCTTCAGAGTGGTTGCGGTTACGTCGCAGTTACGCTAACCTAAGGGAGTTCAGGGCGGGAATCGCTATGCTCTATACGGGCAAAATATCTCCAGCCGTATTACAGACCGCCGTCGCCGAAGGCCTTGCGATATGAAGACCAAAAGCTTCGATGCTGTTCAGTTCATGCGTAACATTCGCGACCGGATGAGCGCTGACATGCTGGGTATGAGCTTTGAGGAACAGAAGGTCTACATCGAGCAGCGCGCCTCGAAAGTGCGCGCGGAGCTGAGCGGCAACACGAAGCCACAGCACCCCGTAGACAAGGAGCTTTTCTCTTGAGCCGCATACCCACACACCGCGAGCCGACACATCCGGGAGAGATGTTGCTCGAAGAGTTCCTGAAGCCGATGGCGCTATCGCAGCGGGATCTCGCCGAAGGAATCCACGTCCCCTATCAGAGAGTCAACGAGTTGGTTAAGAAGCGGCGCGACATGACGCCAGGCACCACGCTTCGACTGGCTAAATTCTTCGGAGTATCCGCGGATTTTTGGATGAATCTGCAACTACGCTGGGACCTCTATCATGCCGGCATCTCTGAAGCCGATGCGCTGAAGCGGATCAAGCCGGTCAAAGCATCAGGGTGATTGAGGCAGCGAAAATGGAGAGGATCGTCCGGTCGAGCAACTCTGGCAGGACCCGATCGTGGCGGAGGTGCGGCGGATCCGAGAAGCCCTTTTCGCTGAGGCCGGTTATGACATTCACGAGTTCTTCCGCCGCGCCAGGGAGAGGGAGGCGAGCCCATGCGGCCGGCCCTTCGGGACTGATCGACCTCGGCGGCCGCGTACCCCGGGCTGAAGCCCGGGGCTGTTCAAATTCTGGCCCTTCGGGACGAAGATGAGATCTGCCTCAGCGTCGAGCCCGGAGGGCGGCATACTCATAGCGCCCAGGTCGTGAGACCTGGGTTAGCCGACACTCGGACATCCCGTGAAAACCACGGCGCTCTCCTCAGAAGCCCCAGTCTCTCCACCCTTGGGTCTGCGGGCAGCCGTCGCCTATCTGAGACGGCCTTATCGCGTGGCACCCGCAATGGTCGGCCTCGTCTCGCTGGTTCCGCTCTACATCTTGATACCGGCCGTTCTCTTCCCCGGTCGCACCCTCCACGTACCGGCACTTCACCTCGACGAGCTCGTCTCCCTTCAACCGGCATGGGTGTTCGTCTATGGAGCGCTCTACCCCTATCTCATCGTCCTGCCAGTCCTTGTCGTGCGCGACGAGCAGCACATCCGTCGCACCGTCTGGGCGTATCTCTTTGTGTGGCTCTCCGCCTACGCCATCTTCATCTCGTACCCCACGGTGGCGTCACGCCCTCTTCAGCTTGAGGGCAACGGCTTTGGCGTGTGGGGTCTAGCCCGCATTTCTCACCGTAACTGTAGAAAAGGGCTGCTCCCAGTGGTATAAGTGCTGTGTCACCAACCACTTAAACCACGATAGGAGGGCAGCCCTTTGACCACAGACTGTATTCCTCAACAGCTTGAGTTGCAAGGGTTGAATCGGCGGACCGTGGTGGGTTGTTTCGATGGCGGGACGCTGACCTCCGACGGGGGAGTCGTGCTGTTGGGGGAGGTGGAGCGTCGGCGCGGGGTCCTGCGGCAATTCGCGGCCTGTTTTCGCGATGGGCGCCATCCGGAGCTGATCGAGCACAGCGTGGAGGAGTTGGTACGCCAGCGCGTCTTGGCGCTGGCGTTGGGGTACGAGGATCTCAACGATCATGACGTACTGCGGACCGATCCGTTGCTGGCCACAATCGTGGGGAAAGCCGATCCGACGGGAGACGACCGTTTGCAGGAGCAGGACCGGGGCAAGCCGCTGGCGGGCAAAAGCACCTTGAACCGTTTGGAGTGGGGTGCGGTGACCCAGGACCGCTACCGCAAGATCGCGGTGGATACGGCGGCGGTGGATCGCTTTTTCGTCGAGGCGTTCCTGTCCGCCCATGAGCAGGCGCCAGCGCAGATCATTTTGGATCTGGACGCCACCGATGATCCTCTGCATGGCCAGCAGGAGGGCCGTTTTTTCCACGG
>JBKPTH010000069.1:0-36841 GCA_046765915.1 Acidobacteriota bacterium
GGCCAACTCTCCTGGCTCGCTGACGATCCAGGCAGGCACTGGGGTGAAGATGGGCCCATCCATTCGGATCGTGATCTACGGCACGCTGACCGCCATCGGCACCGCAGAACAGCCGATCGTCTTCACCTCTAATCAGACGACACCTACCGCGGGCTATTGGCGCGCCCTTGTCTTCGTGCCGGGCTCTTCGGCGAGCCGGCTTTCCTATGTCACCGCGAGCTACGGGGGCCAGAACCACTGGGCAAGCGGTTATTCGACCGTCTACGTGGAGGGCAGCTCGCCGAGCTTCGACCACCTGACAATCTCCAACTCGGCCACCAGCGGTATGCGGGTGCTTGCCAGTGGGGCCTCGCCGACGGTGACGGCCTCGACGATCCGCACCAGCGCGTGGTCGGGCCTGCGTGTGGATTCGCCCGCCGCGGTGACCTTGACCAACTCGGTGCTCGCCGACAACGCGGGTTACGCGATGGAGACGTGGGCAGGGTCCAGTCTGCTCGGCCTCACCGGCTTGACGGTGACCGGCAACGGGGGCGGCGCGAAGAACGCGGTGGCGCACAACGGCGGCACGATCACCGGCGCCGAGACGTGGCGGTCCGGCATCGAATGGCACCTTCTCGCAGACCTGCAGGTCGCAGCGTCGGCCAACTCTCCCGGCTCGCTGACGATCCAGGCAGGCACTGGGGTGAAGATGGGCCCATCCATTCGGATCGTGATCTACGGCACGCTGACCGCCATCGGCACCGCAGAACAGCCGATCGTCTTCACCCCTAATCAGACGACGACGCCTACCGCGGGCTATTGGCGCGCCCTTGTCTTCGTGCCGGGCTCTTCGGCGAGCCGGCTTTCCTATGTCACCGCGAGCTACGGGGGCCAAAACCACTGGGCCAGCGGTTATGCGGCCGTCTACGTGGATGGCAGCTCGCCGAGCTTCGACCACCTGACGATCACCGACTCGGCCACCTGGGGTGTTCGGGCGGGCAACACGGCGGCGTTGACAGTGACCAGCTCTGCCTTCGCCCGCAACGCCTGGGGCGGCATCAGCAACTACACGCCGAACACTCCGTTCACCGCCCGCCTGAACTATTGGGACGCGGCATCGGGGCCCTCCGGGCAGGGCTCAGGCACTGGCCAAGGTGTGTCGACCGGCGTGGCGTTCGAGCCCTGGCTGACGGCGGCCCAGAGCCAGCCGCACGCGATCATCGGCGCGACGCCTCGCAACCGCACCTTCAATCCCGCCATCGGCGTCCTCAACCGCCTGGATTTCGCCTCGGCGCTCGTCGGCGACTGGACCGTTACGTATCGCAACAGCGGCGGCTCGGTCCTGCGAGTTTTCTCCGGCAGCGGGCAGAACGGCAGCGTCTCCTGGGACGGCCGCGACAGCGGCGGTTCCTCGATGCCCAACGGCAGCTATACCTTCGACGTCGCTAGCACGTCACCCTCGGGAACCGCCTCGGTGGCTCGCGGCATCGCGGTCCTCGACAGCAGTCTCCAGTTGACGATCAGCGGCACCGCAGTGTCGCAGCTCTTCTTCAGCCCCAACGGCGACGGCGTCCAGGACACCACCATCTATTCGGGCGCGTTCAACCTGGAGGACGTCTCCTGGCAACTCGCCGTGAAGAACGCCGCGGGTGCGGTCACCCGCACGGCCTCCGGCCAGGGCTCGCCGTTCACGTTCGAGTGGGACGGCCGCAGCGACGGCGCGCAACTGCAACCGGATGGTGCCTACACGTTCCAGCTCACGGCCACCATCGGCACCGCCGTCGCGAATGATGCCAAGTCGACGACTCTCGACAACACGTCGCCGAGCGTTTCCATCACCTCCCCGGTTGCCTCTCAGGTTCTCTCCAACGTTTACGCCCAGGGCGTCGCGGACGTGACGATCAGCGGACTGGCGAACGACGCCAACTTCTCCTCCTGGACCCTCGACTACGGCCAGGGAGCGCCCCCGGCGTCCTGGACCGTTCTCCGCAGCGCGGTACCCACGCCCGCCAGCGGCGTCCTCGCCGTCTGGCCGACCCTGGACAAGGCGAACGGCGTGTATTCCCTGCGCCTGCGCGCCGTCGACAAGGCCGGGAACCTGGGGACCGCGAGCGTGACGCCGACCGTCGGCAATTTCAAGATGACTCAGAACGTCCTCGAATTCAATCCGGCGAACGGCCAGACCCAAGGCTATGTCTCGACAGTTCCCTTCCAGCTCAGCGAATCCATCGTCGTCAAGAACGCCTCGGGCCAGGTGGTCCGGACGCTCCTCGGCCCCACCACCCGGGCGGCGGGAACGTACACGGACCCATGGGACGGGCGACGTGACGGCGGATCCCTGGTGGCCGACGGGCCCTATTTCTATGTCGCGACGGCCAGCGAGGGGGCATATTCCATGACCTGGGATCTGTCAACCCAGTATCTGGCGGATTGGTCTTCGCTCACTCACAGCCTGCCGATCCAGGCCTTCGATCCTTTCAACAACTCGCCGATGACCGTCGCCTACAACTTTCCGTATCCCGGCCGGGTATCGATCGCCCTCTCGCCGAGCGCGGTCCTTTACCAGGGCGACTGCAATCCGCCGAATTTCTGCCCCGTCAACCAGGAGTACCAGGAGTCCGGGCCGCATACCGTGACCTGGGCCGGCGTAGACGCGGCGGGCGCCTACCGAGGCGACATCCGGGGCATCGGCATCGTGAGCTTTCGCGACCAGTTCGCGAAGAACGCCGTGGTCGTCTACGGCAGCAAGCCGCGAGTCACCAACGTCCGTGTGACGCCGCCGGTGTTCGGGCCGGCCGTCGGCACGCAAAGGGTCGAGTTCGATCTGACGACCAATCTCAATCAGCCGGCGCAGGTGGCGGTGTCTTTCCTCAATCAAGCGTCGCTTTCGACCCTGCGCACGATCACAGTAGCGCAGCAGCCGCCCGGGCACGTCACCGTCACCTGGGATGGGCGGGCCGACAACGGCATGCTCGTCGCGCCCGGGTACTACACGGTCACCGTCGCGGTGACCGACTCCCTGGGCAACACGTCCCGCGGTCAGATCCTGACCACGATTCAGTATTGAGGAGCGCAAAGTGAATTCGAGGAGAGGAACCAGTCGCGTCTTGCGGGTCTGCTGCGTGCTGGCAGCGTTGTGGGCGAGCGCCCGGGTTGCGCATGCGGGTTGGTGCGGCAGCCCGATCCCGCCGTGCGATCCGGCGGATCCCAAAAGTTCCTGCTACAAGCCGCCGCCTCCGGATCCCCGCTGCGAACCGAAGGAGTGCGGCAAGTGCACCAAGTCGCCCTGTTACGTGGGTAGCGGCGTGTATACGATGGAGACCACAGACCTGCAGGTGCCGGCGTCCGGATTCCCGCTGGTGGCGGCCCGCACCTACGAGAGCAGCCACCTCATCGACGGCCCGCTGGGATACGGCTGGACGTCCAGCCTGTCGGCGCGTCTCTACTACGCGACATACCTCTTCGCGGCGCCGTCGACCTATCAGAAGGAAGCCGACATCACGATGCCCACCGGCGCCCGCTATCGCTTCGTCGACAACGGCGACGGAACCTTCAGCCCGCCTTTGGGGCGCCACGACACGCTGGTGCGCAACGGCGACGGCACCTTCGACCTGACGATTCAGCGCACGATGTCGGTGTATCACTTCGGCGCCGACGGCTCATTGCTCACCATGGCGGACGACTACCACAACACGATCGCACTGACCTACGACGGCAACGGCCGACTGCAGCGCATCGCCGACGCCGCGGGCTCAGGGCGCTACCTCGACGTCTTCTGGGGCGCGGACGGAAGGATCAACGCGGTCCAGGATCACACCGGCCGCCGGGTGCAGTACATCTATGACAACCGGGGTGTGATGACCTCGATGACCGATCCGCTCGGGCGCACCACTTATTATACCTACGTCCAAGGGCGCTTCGCGCCGCTGCTCGCTGCGGTTACGGATCATTGGAATCGGCTGGTGACCTCGGTGACGTATGACACTGTGGAGCGGGTGAGCAGCTATACCGAACAGGGTGAGACATGGAGCTACACATACAACTATCAGAACAATCCACTAAAGACCGCGAAGCTTGATTCACAGGGGAATGCTTGGGTCTATACGCTTGGCCAGACGGGGTTGGTGACTGATGAGGTGGCGCCGGCAGGTGGTGGGGGAGGTAGCCGGCATACAGACTATTACGCCGACGGCTCGATCCAGCAGACCATAGACGAGGTCGGCGTCAAGACCTACTACACTTACAACAATGCCGGTTATGTCGTCTCCGTCACCCGGGACTACAATGGTTCCCAGGCAATTCGCTTCGACTACAGCTACGACCAAAACTTCCCCTCGCGGCTGATTTCGGTCATACCGCGCAACCCAACAACCGGGCTGGTCGATCCTAACTGGCAAGCATGGCGATATGATTACTATCAAGCAGGCAGTCCAGCCCCTGGAGCACTGTACCACGTCTATCGTGTCGAGACCGATGGCTCGACGCTCGATGCGATGGCGACCTACACCCATGACAGTCATGGCCGAGTGATAAGCGTCGCAAACGTGGACGGTGTTGCGACGGATTACGCTTACGACGGGCAAGGCAATCTAGCTTCGGTGACTCGTCCCTCGAACAACGACGCTGGTCTGCGACCCGTCACGAGTTACGGCTACGATGCGCTAGGCCGGGTTGTCACGTTGACAGACCCTATGGGAAGCGAGGGATCCTATGGCTACGACGCGGTGGGGCGAGTCTCGAATCTGACCCTTCCACCACCCGCGCCGGGTTCGGCTCTGGATTTCACCGTCACCTACAGCTACGACAACTATGACGGCGCCAGTGGGCTTCTTTTCACACGCATCACCGACCCAAACGGCAATGTTACTCAATATGGCCAGGACGCGTACGGCCGTCTCGCTCAGAGCATCGACGCCCTCAATGGGGTGATGCGATGGGGTTACACGCGTGGCCTGCTGTCTTCAATTACGGACCCAAACGGGAACTTCACCACCTATACCTACAACAGCCTGCGCCGCCTGACGGCGACGACCTCTGCCGACGGTGCGCGAGACGTCTACGCCTACTATCCCGATGGGCGCCTACAGACAAAGACCGACCGCAAGAACCAAGCTATCTCCTATACCTACGACCACCTCAAGCGCGTGACCGCAAAGACCTATCCGAATGCCACGAGCATCGCGTACACATATACGGGCCAGGCACTCACGAGGGTAGTGAATACCAGCGTCTCACCCGCCGAGACGCATACTTTCACGTTCGACCATCGGTACCAGCTTGCCTCGGAGACGCAGGGCACAAGGGGTACTTTGAGTTACACGTATACCAGGGCCGGCCAACGGTCCGGCTACCAAGTTGGCGGCGGCGCTGGGGCGACCTACACCTACTACCCCAATGGGAGCCTGGACGCGATCGAGTGGACGCCCGTGAGCGGCGAGTTCAAGTACACCTACAATCTGCGCGGCCAATATGAGCAGATGCTACTCCCCAACGGGCAGCATCGCGATTACAGTTATGACGGCCTGGGTCGCCTCCTGCAGATTGCAAACCTTGATGCGGCAGCGGCCAACTTGGCGACCTACACCTATGGCTACGACGTCGACAACTCGACGGGCCAGCCGGGGATGCTTGGCCAGCGGACAAGCATGATCGCCGATGTGCCCGTTCAAGGTTTTGCGGCGGCAACGACGAAGTACTATTACGATCGCAACTACCGGCTGGTGCGCGCTGACTACCCCGCTGCGGCCCCATTTTCTGGAGAAGTGGATCTTTGGACCTATGATGGTATCGGCAACCGACTCAGCAGTACGGTCAATGGAGCGACCGTGCCGTTTACGTACCAAAAGATCGGTACGAATGTGAACGCATGGCAGCGCTTGCTGTCCGACGGTACCAACAGCTATACCTATGACGCGAACGGCAGCGTCGCAGCGTATACCGGACCGGGTGCCAGCTACAGCTTCACTTGGGATTACGAGCATCGTATGAGCGCTATTGCTGGGAGTACGACGGCAAGCTATTCCTTCGATTATCAAGGGCGCAGAACGGCAAAGTCGGCAAGCGCGACGACGAGCTACATTTACAAGTCCAGGGACTTGGTGGCTGAGGTTGGTGCGTCGACATCGGAGTACCTATTTGGCCCTGGCATTGACGAACCCCTCGCGCGCTATGGCAATGGCACGGTTCAGTACTACTCGGCGGATGGTACAGGATCGGTCATTGCCCTGAGCGAAAGCAATGGCGACGCCCAACAGAATTATGTCTTCGACGTTTGGGGGCGAGAGCGTTCCAGGGATGGAACAGTTCTGAACCCATTTGGTTACACCGCTAGGGAGTTCGGGGACTTTGGGTCTACAGAGTTCTACAGGGCAAGAATCTATGATCCGAGTATCGGGCGTTTTCTCAGCGAGGATCCGATCCGCTTCCGAGGGGGGGTCAACCTTTATGCGTACGTGCGCGGGAATCCGGTTTCGCTGAACGATCCTTTGGGCTACGGCGATGTATGGGAGCCTCCCGGTGGAAAATGGCCGACGTCAACCAAGCCCCCACTCCCGCCGGACGCCCCGCCTGGTGAAGTGGTCCCGATTCGGCCCCCAGAGCCTCCAGAGCCGTGGTACCCAGGCAAGTATCCAGGCACGTTGCCACTCGAGCCGGACGTACCGTGGGGGCCGCGTCCCGTGCCGCCATTGCCTGAGCGGCCCCCGGCACCACCGCCACAACCGCCGGAGCCTTGGTGGGTGCCGTTTGTGCCTGATTGGATTCCCGAAATCTGTCCATCTTTCGTTATTCCAAATCCCTGTCTGATCGATCCGGGATTTCCCCTCTGCCCCGGTGCTCTCCGCGGTGGAGCGTCGAGCGCTTGATGGCGTGCCCTGGGAGCGTTGGCCGGGCCCTATACTAAGGGCCCGGTCCCGGGGACGCGGCGCGGTGTCGAAGGCGGTCCGCCTTACTCCAGGCTGCCCCCGCCGATATGGTTGGCGGCCGACCAGACGTAGATCGTGGTGTCGTTGCTCTGAATGTCGCACTGCTGCTTGAACTGCCCGACCTGGTAGGGGCCGTCCGCGACCGGGCACTCGCATTGGATCGGGTCGCCGTCGTGGAACGGCTGCGGCGCCCCTTCCTTGAAGAAGCAGGGCGCGGTCATGCATCCGGCGTAGCGGCCTCGGCAGTTCCCATCCTTTGGCAGCGGCGACACTCCTACCTGATAGTTCGGTTGCATGGCCGTCGTGCTGAAGGTCGAGATGAGGTCGGCCTTCGGCATCAGCGAGACCGTTGGATCGTTCGGGTTCTGTTGCCGGACGTACTTGCAGACGGGCGCCTCCTGCATCCCTGGGCATCCCGAGCCGTCCTTACCGCAGGCTTTGAAGTTCGCGCAGCCGGAGCCGTCCGGACCGCAGGCCTGCACCGTTTCCTGCCAGGCGCCGAGGTTCAGGATGCCGTTGATGTCGACGAAGGAGCCTTGCCTGTACGCCTGGCACGTGCAGCTCGCGAATCTGCCCCTCACGACTTCACCGTCAGTCCTCAGAACGCAGGGCAGTGCCGGATTCTCGGGATTCCTGCCCGTCGCGGTCGGCGGGCCGGAGAAGAAGCAGAGGGCGAAGGGGGTGTCCTTGCAGTACAGCAGGTTCGTCGTGCCCTCCACGACGTCAGCCTTCGCGGGGCCGTGCTTCGTGGTCCAGCAGTCCGTGGGCTGATACGGATAGTTGCTGCAGTCGCCTGTGCATGGAGCGCACTGGAGGCCCCCCGGCTGCTTGGACGTGGCGCACGCCACAAGCAGCAGGGCCGGAACCGCCAGTCCCAGGATCATCGCCGGGACGCCTACGTTCTTTGCCTTCATCGCAGTCTCTCCTTTCAAATGAATGTCCAAAGCCCATGACGGCGCCCGAGCCGGGCCGTCGGCCGCCGCTGCCTCTGCATGGGAGAGTGAGACGTGCCGAGACTTTATCGCATCTGGTGGCGACAGATAGAATGCCACTACGTATGCATGCTTCTGCATTGCGCCGACTCCGCGGGCGGCTTGCCTTTATCGTCCTGGTCTACTTCTTCGCCGGCGCGGCGAGCCAGAAGCTCATACCGGGCGTGGACGAGATCATCCCCTTCTATGGCTGGTCGCTGTTCTCGAAGGTGCCGAACGTGGACAGCCGGTACGTGCTCCTCATCCATCGCCACAAGCGGCGGCTCATCGAACCCCCGGTCTCCTTCCTCCACGCTCCGGACACCATCGTCACCGGCAACCGCTACATCGGCCGCAAGGTCATCCAGCGGCTCGGCCGGGCGGTCGAGCGGGGCGAGACGGCCAAGGTCGAGGACCTGCGGCGGCTCCTCGAGCAGAACTACCTGAGCGGACGGGTGCGTTACGAGCTGGTCTACGAGCGCTACGACCCGATGCAGAAGTGGCGGACCGGCGCCAACCTCGAAGCGCGCAGCCTCGGGCGGTTCGCGAGCGGGGAGGAACGATGAGGCGCCGCGGCCGCCTGGAGGCGTTGGTAGCCTTCTTCCGCCCGGCGCACGGCGGCTCCGTCCACCTCCTGCTGTCGCGCGAGCGTTTCACCGCCGCCCAGGCCCTGATTGCGGCCAGCTACGCGGTGCTGTTCTTCTTCGCGGCGGGGGAGCTCTTCTCCTGGCAGGGCTATCTGGATGCGGGCGGCCTGGCGCCTCGCTGGCCGGTCTTCTGGCTGCGCTTCGTCGACACCCGGGCGGGTATCGCCGCGATCCTGTGGCTCCATCTCGCCGGCGGGCTTCTCGCCGTGACGCTCTGCCGGTACCGATGGGCCCGCGCCGTGGTCTTCGTTTCCCTGCTCGAGCAGATGGCGCTCAAGTTCTCGTTCGGGCCGGTCAACCATGGCGACCATCTCGCCGTTCTCGTCAGCTTCGTGCTGATCTTCCTGCCCGCCGGCTGGCACGTCCGCGGCTCGGTCGACCGCACGGTGCGCGCGGCGACCCTGCTGGTCTTTGCGGGCGCTCAGGCCATGATCCTGCTGACTTACAGCATGGCGGGGATGTGGAAGGCCGGAGGGATCCTCCAGCAGTGGATGCGGGGCGAGCTCGTCACCTATCTCCACCCGCAGGGCCTCGCCCACCAGGTCGCCGCCAAGATGATCGAGGACGACGCGCCGAGCGTTCTCGGGCCGTGGCTGGTCGCGCATCCTTGGGTGGGCTGGCTGCCGGGGATCGCGGCGATCTATCTCGAGCTCTTCGCCCTCTGGGTGGTCGCCCGCCCCTCGCTGCACCGGGCCTGGGGGCTGGGGCTCGCCTTCTTCCATCTCGCCACGCATCTGACCCTGGGCGTCGGCTTCCCCCAGAACACCCTCTGGCTGGCCCTGTTCCTGGTGCTCTCGCCCTTCCAGCCGCGCCTGATGGATTGGCGGCGGGCGATCGCCGAGCTGCCGGTCCTCGGTAGAGGGTTGAGCCGATGGAGCAGCAGGCGGGGCGGGCCCCCTCGAACGGCGAAGGGGCCCGAAAAAGACCCGAACGGATCCGTCAGTTCGTCCTGAAGTCGATCTCCCAGAAGTTGAGCGTGCCGACGTCCGCCGCGGCGAGGTCGCGCACCTTCAGCTTCCAGGCGCCGTTGATCGCCTTGCCGGTGAAGGCCGAGAGCGACTGCGCCGGCGCCGTCAGGTCGGCGTAGACGGTCTGGATGTTGTCGGTGGAGCTGCCCGTCCGGTTGTGCAGCAGGACCGTCGTGTTGTCCGGCCCGATCAACGACACCTCCAGGTCGCCCTTGAACGTGTGGGTGATGTCGACGCGCACCCGCAGGCTGACGATGGTACCGGTGGCCGCGACGTTGATCGTGCTGGTGATACCGGTCGTGTTGTTGTCGGGGATCGCGGTGTTGGCGGTCAGCGTCGAGTAGCCGTTGAAGGTCACCTTCCACGTGTTCAGCGTGCCGACGTCCGCCGCGGCCAGGTCGCGCACCCGCAGCTTCCAGGCCCCCGCCGTGTTCTTGCCGTTGAAGGCGGTCAGCGCCTGCGCCGAACGGGTGGTGACGTTGTAGGTGGTGTTGATGTTGTCGGTGCCACCGCCGGTGCGGTTGTGGAGCAGGACCGTGGTGTTGTCCGGCCCGATCAGCGCCACCTCCAGGTCACCCTGGAAGGTGTGGGTGATGCCGACGTTGACGCTGACGCTGGTGATGGTCATCGAGTCGGGGACGTTGATGGTGCTGGTGACGCCGGTGGCGTTGTTGTCGGGGATGGCCAGCGCCGGAGAGGCGGAGAAGGTCAGCACCTGGTTGCCGCCGCCGCTGCAGGCGTTGGTGGTCGCCGAGGCCTGGGCCGAGTTGGCCGAGGCGCAGGCGCCCACCGCCTGGACGACGTAGTAGTAGGTCGTGTTGCAGGTCAGGCCGGTGTCGGGGAACGACGTCGTGGCCGAGGTGCCGACCTGAGTGTAGGGGCCGCCGCTCGTCGTCGAGCGGAGGATGTTGTACGACGTCGCGCCGGCCGAGGCCGTCCAGGAGACGTTGATCTGCGTCTGGCTCGCGGCCGTGGCGGTGACGCCGGTCGGCACCGGCGGCGGCGTGCAGCCGGTCCCTCCGAAGTCGACGAGGGCGAAGCCGACGTTTTCCTTCTGAGGGTTGGTTGACGAGCCGGGATAGAAGTGGCGCGAGTCGACCCAGGCGACGTAGGCCTTGCCTTCCTTGACGTCGAGGCCCATGTACTCGCCGTACTGGTTGGGGTTGCGGTTGGGATTGTCGGTGGTGTTCTCGTCGGTGTAGCTGATGCCGCTGTTGTTGAACTCCGCCGACGGCTGGCTGGCCTTGACGTTGGCCTCGAAGCTCACGCCGCAGTTGGTCGAACGCGCTGTGAAGAACTCCACCTTGCGGTTGTTGGCGTCGTTGCGCGCGTCGTGCCAGGCCACCACGACGCTGCCGTTCGACTGATCCACCTGCAGGAAGGGGTGGAACTGGGTGCGGCCGGCGAGCCCGTCGTCGTTGACCTTGACCGGCGTCGACCAGGTGGCTCCATTGTTGGTCGAACGGGTGACCCAGATATCGGTCTCCGTCGCTCCGCCCGAGGTGTAGTCGCCGTAGGTGGCGTAGAGCGTGCCGTCGCAGGCCCCGCCCGAGTTGTCGACGTCCACGGCGCCGAAGGGGGCGATGCCACGGTTGTCGGCGACCGGCGGCTTGTTGGTGCCGGAGAAGCCGGCGAGATTGTGGTCGTGCACCTGGACCGGCGTCGACCAGGAGGAGCCGCCGTTCGTCGACTGCGTGTACCACATCCGCTCGTCGGTGCAGGTAGCGCTGCAGGTGAGCGACTCCCAGACGACGTGCACGGTGCCGTTCTTCTGCACCGCGATCTCGCAGCCGAGATCGACTCCGCCCACCGGCGCCGTCGGCAGATCGACCTCCGTCCAGCCCACGCCGTTGTTCGTCGAGAAGGCGAATTTCTCATTGTTGGAGCGGTCCCAGCAGGTGTAGTGGCGGCCGTAGAAGGGGCTCGCCAGATTGTTGTCGATGACATAGAAGTTCTTGTCCTCGAGGGTCCCGGTAGCCCAGGCGTTCTTGATGATGCCCTGGTTGACCCAGGTGGCGCCGCCGTCGGCCGAGCGCGCGACGACCATCGAATAAAGGGTCGTGCTGCCGCTGCTGCAGAGCAGCATGTAGTTGAGGAAGACCTCGTTGTTGTCGTTCCAGTAGAGCGCCGGATCGGAGCCGAAGACGGTGCCGGAGCAGGTGCCCAGGTTGAACACGTTGTTCGACGGCGCGCAGGTGTAGTCCCACGTCGTGCCGCCGTTGCTCGAGTAGAAGATGGACTGCGTCTGCTGGCTGTTGCAGGGCGCGCCGGCGTTGCCCCAGGTGTTGGCGGCGGCGACCATCTGGTTGGTGTTGCGGTGGTTGACGGCGATCTGGATCTCGCCGTCGAAATTGTCGGGCGCCGGGACGTCGGTCGAGGCCGCGTTGCGATTGGTGCCCACGGTGGCCGCCTTGGGATGGCCGACGACGTCGCGACCGGTGTCGGCGGGCCAGCGGGTCAGCACCTGATCGACGTAGGCGTCGCCGTACATCCGGCGGGCCAGCGCGTCATGGAGCTCGATCCATCGGATATGGAGCTCCTGGATGTAGCGCGGCACGAAAATCTCGTAGTGCCTCAATTCCATATCGATCTGCAGATACTCGAGCGGGGACAGGGGCATCCTCTGCAGATACGCGTCGACGGCGGCGCGGTTCTCGAGATTCGAGGTCGCCTGCTTTTCCAGCGCCTTGAGGCCGGGGTCGCGGTTGAAGGCGCCGTAGGCGGCGCGGAGCTGCTTCTCGAGCGCGGCCTTCGACATCCCCTCCTCCGCGCGCGCGGTCCCGGTGGCCGCCAGGGCGACGAGGCACAAGGCGATCCACAGGCTTCGTGTGATTCGCTGCATGAGATCCAACCTCCTCCGTAGGGATTCCAGCCGGGGCGGGGCATCCGGCCCGGCGCAATGCACAGCGGGAGGGCTGGCTCGTTCCGGACCGGGAGTTGAACGGCCGCTCAGGCCGAAACCGGTCTTCCGAGCCGCAGGCGGGTTTGGGTGGGAATTCTCAGGCCCTTTCCTGTTAGGTGCGCGCCGGAGCCAAAAGCGCGCCACCGGACCGCATTTCCTTTAGAATGCAAGCTCCCCAGGAGGAACCGCGGGATCCTACGTGACGTCGGGAGTCTACTCTGAGCATTGAAGGTTCTTGGGAACCCGATTTCTTCGTCGCCGATTGGCGGGTGCGCCCTGCTCTGGGGCAGCTCGAACGTGGCGATCAGATCGTCTCGGTCGAAGCGCGCTCCCTGCAGGTGCTCGCCTGCCTGGCCCACAATGCGCCCAACGTCGTCTCCAAGCAGCGCCTGGTCCGCGACGTCTGGGGAGAAGCTTTCGTCACCGACGAGGTGCTGAGCCACGCCATCTGGGAGCTGCGCAAGGCCTTCGGCGACGACGCGCGCAACCCGCGTTTCATCCACACGATCGCGAGGAAGGGCTACCGGCTGCTGGCCGACGTTTCCTTCGGCGCCGTGCCCGAGTCGCTCGCCGCCGGCGCCCGGATCTGCCAGTACGAGATTCTGGAGGGCCTGGGTGGCGGCGCCATGGGCGAGGTCTACAAGGCCCGGGACCTGCGCCTCGGCCGCGTCGTGGCGCTGAAGTTCCTGCCCGCCGATCTCACCCGCGATCCCCACGCCCGCAAGCGGTTCCTCCACGAGGCCAAGGCCGTAGCCTTGCTGGACCACCCCAACGTGGCGACGATCTACGAAGCCGGCGAGAGCGAGGGCGGGCGGGTGTTCCTCGCCCTGGCCTTTTGCGAGGGCGAGACGCTCCAGAAGAAGCTCGAGCGCGGGCCGTTGCCGCTCGCCGAAGCGGTGGCGATCGCGCGCCAGATCGCCCGCGGGCTCGCCGCGGCGCATCGCCAGAAGATCGTCCATCGCGACGTCAAGCCGGCCAACGTCGTGATCCTGCCCGACGGTACGGTGAAGCTGCTCGACTTCGGCCTCGCCAAGATGACTGGAGCCACCAGCCTCACCCGGCTCGGCTCCTCCCCCGGCACGCCCGCCTACAAGTCTCCCGAGCAGACGCGCGGCGAGAAGGTGGATCCGCGCAGCGACGTCTGGGCTCTCGGCGTGGTGCTCTACGAGATGGTGACGGGGCGCCAACCCTTCGGAGGCGAGTACGAGCAGGCGGTGATCTACGCCATCCTGAACGTGCCGCCGCGGCCGCTCGAAGGCGCGGAGAAGATTCCTCCCGAGCTGTGGGTGGTGATCGAGCGAGCCCTCGCCAAGGACCCGGCGACGCGCTACGCCACCGCCGAGGATCTGGAGGAAGATCTGGCGCGCGTCTCGCGGGTGGTGGAGGGCGCTGTCACCCGGCCTTGGCCGGTCCGTCCCCGCCGCGCGCTGCGCCGCCGGCTCGCCTGGATCGCCGGAACGCTGGTCGTGCTGGTGGCGCTCGGCAGCGCTGTGGGCGTTTGGCACTGGCGAAAGCATCCCTGGGATTTCTCTGCCGAGGTGGCGCGTCTGGTCAAGCAGGGAGACGAGCTCGAGTGGCGTGGCGATACGCAGCGTATCCTCTCCAACGCCGAACAGGCCTATCGCCAGGCTTTGGCTTTGGATCCTGGCAACCCCTTGATCGAGGCCCAGCTTGCCGCCTTGCTGGCGCGCGTCGAAGTTCAGTTTCCAGCGCCCGGCCGGCGGCAGGAGATTCGGCGCTTGACCGCACGGGCGGTGGAGCATGCCCCCGGTTATCCCATGCCTTGGGTGGCTCGGGCCAAGCTACTCCTGTTGGAAAACAAGCCTCGCGAAGCCGAGCAGGCGGCCCGCGAAGCGGTCGAGCAGGATCCCGACTTCGACCGCGGCTATACACAGTTGGGGGAGGCACTCATCGCACAGGGGCATCTGGAAGAGGGCCTCGCCGAGATTCGCCGCGGCGTCGAAGTCGGCAAAGGGTACTTGCGCGCTCGCCAGGTTCTTGCCGCCAAGCTCCAGGACGTGGGTCGCTACGACGAGGCGGCGGCCGAGTTCCGCAGAATGCTCTCCTACGATGCTGACCATCCAACAGCCAAGGAGAATTTGGGGGATATCTATGTCAGGCTTGGCCGCAATCTCGATGCCATTCCTCTTTTCAAGGACGTCTTCGAGACGACCCATGATTGGCGTGCAGCTAACAGCCTAGGTATCGCTTATTTCAATTTGAACCGCATGGATGACGCTATCAAAGCTTACAAAGAGGCGTTCCGGCTGGAGCCCTCTCCTACCGTCGCACGCAATCTGGCTGAGAGTTTTGAGAAGATAGGACAAGGAGAGGATGCTCGCCACTGGTATGGGCTAGCCCTCGAGAGTTTCGACCGTATGCTTGCTTCGGGCGGCGGCCAGCGTGCCGAACAGCTTTACGGCCGGGCCTTCTGCGCAGCCAAGCTCGGCCGCTACGACGAGGCCCTCGGGAACATCGAGGAAGCGAGACGCCTCAAGCCGAGCCAGAGCGCCTTTCTTTTCCGGGCTGCCCAGATCTGTGCCATGGCGGGGCGCCGCGAGCAGGTCTACGATTGGGCCCGGCGAGCCATCGAAGAGGGCTTCTCGCGAGAGGAGTTCCGAAGTGACCTCGCTTTCCGCGCCTTCCAGGACGACCCGCGTTTCAGGACGATTCTGGAGTCCACGGCGCGTTGACGCGCCGTGGACTCTGGAAGTAATCGACTCGATTAGCCCGTGGGTCCGACCTGAACGGGATCGGGCTGGCCGCTCGCTCCGGTGAGCATGCCGCCAGAGATGACGTCCGCCGGACGAATTCCGTTGCCGTTGCTCTCCACCACCTGGAGGAACGAGGGCGGCGGCGGGGAGAGCACGTCCTCGTCCCGGATCTCCAGGAATCGCGGGCGGAACGAGAAGTCCAAACGCTTCATGACGATCCGCATGGGATTGGCGAGCGCATACTCGCCGAACGCCGAGTGCGGCAGGTCGCCCGCGAAGTGGAGGCCCACGGCCTTGTATCCCTCGCCGTTGGAAGGCGTCACCCAGACCGAGCCTGAATCTCCGGGCTGGCTGATGCGGTCGTCGGGGTACGCCGGCGCGATGTGGATCTGATCATCGAAGACCTGCACGATTCCATTGCTGTACTTGATCGCCGAGGAGAAGTAGAGGCCGTCGACGAAGCCCCAGGTGAAGCCGGAGGAGCGTCCGGACTTGAGCACGATCATTCCGAGGTAAGGGTCGGCTACGCCGGAGATCTGCTGGTACAGGGAGACGATCTCGCCGGCGCAGTAGTGGCGGCTGCCGTTCAGCTCGGCGATCGCCGCATCGGTCTGGTCGTCGAAGCTCCAGCGCTTCAAGCGGGCGACGACGTCGCTCGACCTTCCCTGGTCAAAGCGGCCCGGCTGGAAGCAGGGATTGCCCGCCTCCGCCCGCAGATCTCCCGAGAGCACATGCCAATTGCTCAGGATGCACACGCTGCCGTCGACGTTGTCCCAAACCAGAGCGCCCAGAGTCCCGGCCGGGGTCTGCGGGCTACCGATGCTGATGCCGCCGACCAGAGGATCCAGACGCCGGCGGCGGTCGGCCTTCGGATGGGGTATCTGGCGTAGCGTATTCGGACGCGGCAGCTCGCCGACCTGCAGCGGCTTGTACGCCGCCTCGATGATGTCCACGGGAACGTCGTAGCCGCGAAGCTGGAAGTGGCCTTTGTCCGAAGGGCGCGGCGTGCCCTGCTTGGAAATGTAATCATACGGGCAGTCCTCGAACGCCCGTTCGGGGAGCTTCCGGTCGACGTGCACCCGCAGAGCCAGAGCGTCGGTGAAGAAGCCGTCCACGGTCTTGTAGCCGAGATCGACGGCGGTGACTCCGGGCATGCGCAGCAACCGCCGGCGGTTCAGCCGCAGCGCTGCGATCAGCGTCTCCCATTGCTGTTGGAGGGTCATCCCGGCGTAGTCCTGGGCGGTGACCGCCAGATCGCCATTGGTTTTGGCGAACCGCGCGCCCGAATTCTCCGCGGACCTTCCTTCCTGGTCCGTCTCCGCCTCCGACTCCGGTACGAACTTCGCGTCAGGGTACGGCTTGACGGGACTCTCGGGTTTTTTACGTTCATCGGCCATGATAATTCTCCCCTTTGGTTGCTCCTATGGACGGACAGGTAGTACTTTTTTCGCTTCGGGCTGTCACCGCGCACCCTTATTTCCGAGATGCGTTTCCAACCCGAGGTTTCCCTGAAAGCCGCCGAGGAGCTCGCGGATCTGATCCGCATCCAAGCCGCCCCCCTCCAAAGAACGCCGGAGCCTCTTCATGCATCGATCCCTTGCCGAGTATAGCTCCCGCTGGGGCCGGCGGAGGATCGGGGCGAGCGCCGCCATGCTGAGGCCGTCGAAGAAATGCATCTTGAGAAGGAGGCGGTCCTCGGCAGGGAGCGAATCGAGGAGCGGGACGAGCAGCTCGCGGAGCCGGTTCGCGATGCAGGCCCGCTCCTTCTCCTCGACGCGGCTCTCCACCTGGCCGTCGATCGGGATTTTCAAGAGCTCCTCGTCGCTCACCCGCCGCCGCTCCGGACGCCTCGGGAAGGCGGCGGTCAGCCTCACCAACTCGTCTGGCGCGAGAGAGATCCCATGTTCCGTACGCAGCCGCTCGACGGCTTCGGCCTCGGAAAGCCCGTCGCGAACGAGCAGCCGCTCGAGGAGCTCGTATTCCTTCCCGCGCTTGCGGGAGGCCGCGCAAGGGCGCCATTTGCCCCAGACATGGGTGCGGTAGTCCCGCATCAGGTTCACCAGCACGACCGTCAGGTAGGTGGAGAAGGAGCTGCGGCCCTCCCATCGGCCGAGGATCCGGCAATCGTCGTCGATCAGCTTGCAGAGCGCCCAGGAGCGGAAATCTTCGGCATCGAGGGCGGGCAAGCCGCTGCGCCAGCTCAGGCGCTGGAGCTTGCGCTGGATCAGCTCGAGATGGGTTTCCAGCAGGGCTCGGCCGCGGGTTGCGGCGGCGGCTTTGGAAGGCGCGGCGTGAGAGCCGCGTCTCCTGAGGGGCGATCCTGACGCTGCAGTCGAGGGCGCCGAGTTGGAACGGGACATTGACGGCCTCCTTCGGGCGGTGCGCCTGCCGGACGTTGACGCGGCAGCGGTCTTGGGCATGTCCGCACCGTAGGCGACACAGGCCCGTGATGTCCTGAAGGAGCTCTGTTGGAGTTCTGTGAGAGTTCTGAGAAGAGGGCCGCTGCCCTCCGCGCCGGCTCAGATCATCAGGTCGCCGCCGTTGATGTCGAGGGAGGCGCCGGTGATGTAGCCGGCCTGCTCGGAGGCCAGGAAGCAGATGAGGTCAGCGACCTCGGCGGCCGTGCCGAGGCGCTGAATGGGGAAGGAGCGCGCGTAGGAGGCGAGGTCTTCGGGCGTCGCGTGCTCGCGCGTCAGCTCGGTGTCGATGAGGCCGGGGCAGACGGCGTTGACGGTGATGCCGTAGGGTCCGAGCTCCTTGGCGGCGGCGCGGGTGAGCCCCAGCAGGCCCGCCTTGGAGGCGGTGTAGTGCGCGCCTCCCAGAGTGCTCACGCTCTTGCCGGCGGTCGAGGAGAGGTTGATCACGCGGCCGTAGCTTTGAGCCTTCATGGCCGGCACCGCCGCCTGGGTGCAGAGGAAGGCGGCGGTGAGGTTGACGTCGAGCGCGCGCCGCCACTCCTCCTCCGTGATCTGCTCGAAGCGCGTCGACCAGGCGGCGGCCGCGTTGTTGACCAGGATGTCCAGCCGGCCGAAGCGGCCGAGGATCTCCGCCACGAGGTCCCGCACCGTCCGCGCATCGGCGACGTCGCCCGCGCGCACCAGCACGCCGTCGCCGAGAGCGCGGGAGAGCTCCTCCGCCTGCTCCGGCCGGTGGACGTTGAGCGCCACTTGGGCGCCGCCCGCGAGCAGCCGCTCGGCGGCGGCGCGGCCGAGGCCCCGGGCGGCTCCGGTGACCAGCGCGACCCTCCCGGCGAGCGCTCCCGCGCCGGTCTCTTTCCCGCCATCGCTGCTCATCGCGCGTTGATCCTAGCGCGTGACGGGCTATGCTTGCGCCGCGGATTCGCAAAAAGAATCAGGAGGAGCGCGATGGACGAACGGGCAGCGGAGCGTCTGGACGGCTGGAGCTGGGCGATCTTCTTCGTGCGCTGGGTCCTGGGGCTGATCTTCTTCATGGCGGGCTGGTGGAAGACGTTCGACCTCGGGCCGCTGGAGCACGCCCGGCGGCTGTTCGTCGAGCCCTATGCGGACAGTTGGATCCCCGCCTGGCTGCTGTGGACCTCCGGCACGGTGATCCCGATCGTCGAGCTGATCGCCGGCGCCCTGATGTGTCTCGGGCTGCGCGTGCGCGAAGCCGGCATCGCCCTCGGCTGCATCCTCATCGTCGTCGCCTACGGCCATCTGCTGAAGGAGGCGCTCTTCGACACCACGCACCACATCTTTCCGCGCCTCGTCCTGCTCGCCTTCGTGCTGGCGGCGCCCGCCGGGCGCGATCTGCTGAGTCTCGACGCGTGGCTCGGACGCCGGCGCTCGCGCCAGCCTCCAGGAGTGCTATAATTCCCTGAAAGCCTTCAGGAGGTCCCATGCGCGCGATCCTGGTCGAGCTCGAGTGCGATCCGGTTGTGTTCGAGATCCGCGGCGCGGGGAAGGCCGCAACGAAGGACGTCGTTCTCCATGTCTACGGCCTGGAGGACGCCTCCAAGCTCGCGGTGCGTCCGCAGAGCATCCCGCCGGCGGGCGCCTTCCGGTTCGCCGCCGACAAGGCGGAGGTGAAGCGCCATTCCGACGATCCGTCGGAGCCGATTCACGTCTCGCTCCCGGTGACCTGCGAAGGCGGCGAGGACGGCAAGGAAGGGGAGAGCTCGCTGACGCTCGTGCTGGAGTATGAGGGCGAGCAGCCCGAGACCTGCTCGGTCCGCCTCATCGGCTCCGCCAATCACGTACTGCCGGCCTGGAAGATCCTCGCCGAGGAGTACGCGGAGATCCGCCCCGCGTGGAGCGAGGAGATCCGCGGCAACGCCGTGCTCAACGATCCGAATGCCTCGGACGGGGCCAAGCTCAAGGAGATGCTCGCCATCGCCAACGGCCACTCGAAACGCGGCGACGGCCTGACGGCGCTCTGCTTCTCGGGCGGCGGCATCCGCAGCGCCACCTTCAACCTGGGGCTGCTCCAGCGTCTGGCCGCGGCCGGCCTGCTCGACAAGTTCGACTACGTCTCCAGCGTCTCGGGCGGCGGCTACCTCTCGAGCTGGCTGGCGGGCTGGCTCCACCGCGGCGGCGGCGTGGAGGCCGTGGCGCCGCAACTGGGCGAGCTGCAGGCCGATCCGCAGAAGCCCGAGCCCGGGCCGCTGCTCTTCCTGCGCCAGTACAGCAACTATCTGACGCCGCGGCTGGGCGCCCTCTCCGGCGACACCTGGACGGTGGCGTCGATCGTCATCCGCAACCTGCTGCTCAACCTGCTGGTGATGGTGCCGCTGCTGGCGGCGGCGCTGGCGTTGCCGCTGCTGGCGGTGGCGAAGGCTCCGGCAGGGTGGTCGCCGGGAGCGGTGCCGCTCTTCTGGCTGGCGGCGATCACCGGCACGACGGGCCTCTTCTTCATGAGCCTGCTGCGCGCCAGCGCCAAGCCGCGGCCGGGGAAGGAGACGAAAGGCTGGGAGCAGCGCTTCCTGCTCCTCGGGCTCGCCCCGCTCCTGCTGGGCAACGTCCTGATGGCCTGGGGGGTGGCCGAGTTCGAGGCCCACGGCGGCCTCGTCTTCTCCGTGGCGCTGCGCTGGAGCGCCATCTGGGCGCTGGTGTTGCCGGTGGTGGCGTTCGCCGCGGCGTCCTTGCTCCAGGGCCGCCTGCTGCACCGCGAGCGGTCGTTCCTCAAAGGCGACCTGATCTCCCTCGCGCTCTCCGGCGCCGTCATCAGCTTCCTCTACGCGGCCGTCGTCGCCAGGTGGGCGGGGCCGCTGCTGCACTCGAAGTATCCGTTCTATCCGGCGCTGGCGCCGATCCTCTTCCTCGGGCCGTTGATGCTGCACAAGACGTTGTTCGTCGCCTTCTCCAGCGTCGCCGAGGAGCGGGGCCTACCCTCCGATCTCGGCGACGCGGACCGCGAGTGGTGGGCGCGGTGGTCGGGCTACACCCTGATCGCCGCCGTGCTCTGGATGGTGGTCTCCGCCATCGTCTTCTTCGGCCCCACGCTGCTGGGGATGGCCAAGAACGCGATCGGCAGCCGCATCACGACGGCGGGGGTCACCGGGGTCCTGGGCTGGATCATCAGCCGCCTCGGCCGGAGCTCCAGCAGCTCCGCCAAGGAAACGGGCGGCTCCGCGGGCTGGCGGGAGTGGGTGCTCGCCATGGCGGCGCCGCTCTTCGCCCTGGCGACCCTGCTGCTGGTCTCGTCCCTGACGCAGGACCTGCTCCGCGCCATCTTCGACGTGAAGACCGACTACACGAAGCAATGGATACCGCCTTTCACCGGCACGATCTGGCAGGTGCTGGGGGCCAGCCTGGCGCTGGCGGCGGTCGGGATCTTCATGGGCCGTTTCGTCAACGTCAACCGCTTCTCGCTACAGGCCATGTACCGCAACCGGCTGGTGCGCGCCTACCTCGGGGCGAGCAATCCGCGCCGGCGGCCGAACCTGTTCACCGGCTTCGATCCCGAGGACAACCTGCGGCTGCACGAGCTGCGGGACAACCGGCCGTTCCCGGTGATCAGCACCTCTCTCAATCTGGTGGCGGGGAAGGACCTCGCCTGGCAGCAGCGCAAGGCGGAGTGCTTCACGGCCTCGCCGCTGCATTGCGGCGCCGCGCGTCTCGGCTACCGCCGCGCCCAGGCTTTCGGCGGCGAGAAGGGCATCTCCCTGGGCACCGCCGTCGCCACCTCGGGCGCCGCGGCGAACCCGAACATGGGCTATCACTCGTCGCCCGCCGTCACCTTCATCATGACGCTCTTCAACGCCCGGCTCGGCGTCTGGCTGGGCAATCCCGCGCCGCTCGGCGTCAACAGCTACACGCGCAGCGGGCCGCGCAGCTCCGGCCTCACCCTGCTGGCCGAAGCGCTCGGGATGACCGATTCCGAGCACCCCTACGTCAACCTCTCGGACGGCGGCCACTTCGAGAACCTCGGCATCTACGAGATGGTGCGCCGGCGCTGCCGCTACATCGTTGTCGGCGACGCCGGCGGCGATCCGACCTGCACCTTCGAGGACCTGGGCAACGCCATTCGCAAGATCCGCATCGATCTCGGCATTCCGATCGAGTTCACCAACCGCATCGACATCTATCCCAAGCCGGCGGGGAAGCCCGAGACCGACGCCCGCTACTGCGCCGTCGGCACCATCCGCTACGCCGCCGTGGACGGTGCGCAGGCCCAGCCCGGAACGCTGATCTACATCAAGCCGGCCATCTACGGAGGCCGCGACGAGCCCTACGACGTCTACAACTACTCCAGGACCTCGAAGGACTTCCCGCACGAGAGCACGGCGGACCAGTGGTTCAGCGAGTCGCAGTTCGAGAGCTACCGCGCCCTCGGCTGGGGTATCGTGCAGAGCCTGATCGGCCAGGGTCCGCACGACCGGCTGCAAAATCTTCCGGACTTCGAGGACAACGTGCGGGCCTACCTGCACATCGGCAGCTCGCGGCCGGAGCGGGAGGCCCTGGGCGAGCCGGCGCTGGCGGCGCCGGCCCTGCCGCCACCGATCCCGGAGCCGCCGCTCGACGCCCCGGTCTCCTGAGGGTCTAGCCGGGCTCGCCGAGGAACTCGCCCAGGCGTTCGCGTTCGAGCGGCGTCAGCACCTCGCCGAGGAAGGTCTTCAGCGGCTCCGCTTCGCGGAACGCCTTGCGGTTAGGGTTGGCCGAGTTGCGCAGGATGCGCTCGATCTGCAGGGCGAAGATGGCGCTCTCGCCGATGAGGAAGCCGGTGCGCTCCACCAGCGGCGCGGTGCCGGAGAGCAGGGCGATGAGCCGCTGCGCGACCTCGATGGGGAAGACGTCGGCGTGCCGCAGGTCCACCGCGCCGACGTAGCGGTCCGGCAGGTCGCGGATCGCGGCCTGGTGCTCGCGCCGGAATTCGTCGACCTCGCCGAGGCTCAGGGGGCTCGCCACCCTGACCTCCACCAGCCGGCCCACCAGGTTCCTCACCGTGTGCATGCGTCCTCCGCTCCGCCAGACCGGCAGCTCTGCTGTTAGAATAGCTGAAGTTCCGGGGTCAATTGACGCCGGCCTATCGAGACCATCATGCCCCATCCCCGCTACTCCACCGACGAGATCGTCGAACGCGGCCAAGAGCTGTACGACCGATCCATACGCGAGAACGTGGAGGCTAAGGCCCGCGGTAAGTTCCTAGCCCTGGACATCGAAACAGGGGAATACGAGATTGACGCCGACGAGCGGGCGGCCTTGAAGCGGGCACTGGCGAAGCATCCCGACGCCGCCCTCTACCTTCTCCGTATTGGCTATCCCACCGCGTACCGCTTGGGCAGGAGAGCGGTAGCGGCCTCTTCATGCTGACGGGACGTGTAAACGCCGAAAACGAAGCAGTTGTCTATATCCAGGTGCTCGGCCCGGCGGGGCAGGTCGTTCCTGTCGAGGCCGCGATCGATACGGGCTACAATGGTTTTCTCACCCTCCCGATGTCACTTATCCGCGATCTCGATCTCCCGTTCAAGGGCACGGCGCGGGCTACGCTCGGGGACGGTAACGAAGTCAGGATGGATCTTTTTCTGGCTGCTGTAGCTTGGGAAGAGGAGCCGTGCGAGGTGCTCGTTCTCGCTTCGGAGGGCGGGGTCCTGCTGGGAATGTCGATGCTTGCCGGTAGTCGTGTCACCCTCGATGTCGAGGACGAAGGCGACGTCACGATCGAGTCCTTGGCCAGGGTTCGCAGCACGCACTGACAGCCACCGCTTGTGCTAGAATCGCATAAAGCCCAGCGCCCTGTCGGTACGGACATCGAGATCCCCGTACCCGCCCAGGCCGGAAAAACTACTTTCGAGGAATTCTCCATGCTGCGAAACAGTTGCCGAGCGCTATCACTTTCGTTCTTCTGCCTGCTCTTTGCCGCCGGACCGTCTCAGGCGGCCAGCATTCCGCCTGAAGAGGGCCACTGGTGCGGCACCACCCGCCTCGGCTACTCCGTCGAGGCGGCGATCCACCGCGACCACGAGCGCCGCCTCGCCCGGGCGCGGGAGGAAGGCAAGGCGTTGCACACCGTCCCCGAGGCCTCGCGAGTGGGCGACATCGCGGTGATCGTGGACGACGGCAGCATCATCATCCAGCCCAACCAGCAGGACATCGCCAACTTCGGCGTCCAGTACGTGCCGCAGAAGAAGGGCGGCTACGTGGCGTCGCCTTCGAGCGAGCCGGTGAGCGACACGATCGGCGACCGCGTCACCCTGGGCGACGACGACAGCGTGGCGGTGACGTTCCCGAAGGGCTTCAAGTTCAAATTCTTCAACAAGGCCTACACCAAGATGTTCGTCCATTCGGACGGCAACCTCACCTTCGCCGCGCCGGATGCCGCTTCCACCGACCGCGACCTTTCGCGGCTGATCGGCGGCCCGCCGCGGATCGCCCCTCTCTTCGCGGACCTCAACCCGGAGATCGCCACCGGCTCGGGCGGCGTCTACGTGTTGCTCGCCAAGACGAAGATCACCGTCACCTGGCTCGACGTGCCGGAGTTCGGCAGCTCCAATCACAATACCTTCCAGGCGGTGCTCGACGCTTCCGGCCGCATCACCTTCGCCTTCGGCCGGCTCGACGCCCAGGAGGCGATGGTGGGCATCGCGCCCGGCAACGGCGGCGGGGTGCAACTGGTCGACTACCGGGCGGACCTGCCCACCGGCGTCATCAAGGCCGGCATCGCCGAGCGCTTCGCGACGCAGCGGGCGGTGGACAACCTGGGGATCGCCAAGGCCTTCCTGCGCGAGTTCGCCGACGACTACGATCACCTGATCGTGTGGCTCGACTTTCCGCAGAGCCTCGGCAGCGCCTTCGCGTTCGAGGTGACGATCAAGAACGAGGTGCGCGGCCTCGGCTTCGACACCTTCGACTTCAGCCAGCAGGTAGGCAGCAAGGGGCGGCTGCGCAGCTTCGTGCAGATGGGCACCCTGTCGCGCTACCCGCAGGACATCAACCAGACCTTCCTCGGCACCAACACCACTCTCGACGTCCTGGGCCAGGAGAGCGGCCACCGCTGGCTCGCCTTCCCTCGTTTCATCGACGGCAACGGCCAGCCGAACGATGCCCTGCTCGGCCGCGACCTGGCCCACTGGAGCTTCTGCGCCAACAGCCTGGCTTCCGACATGGAAGGCAACGAGATCCGCGAGGACGGCGGCGATCACTTCACCACCGTCGACGCCACCTCGCGCTACAGCCCGCTCGACCAGTACATGATGGGGTTGATCCCCGCCGAGGACGTGCCGCCTTTCTTCTTCGTCGAGCCCTGCATCAATCGCGGGGCGGCGCCCGAGGTCGGCGCCGGCATCGTGGGGCATCGCGTCGACGTGACCATCGACCAGATCATCGCCGCCGAGGGACCGCGCGTGCCGGCGGCCAACAAGTCTCCCCACACCTTCAACATGGCGTTCATCCTCGTGGCTTCGGGCGACGGTCCGAGCGACGAAGGCATCGCCCACGTCGAGCGCATCCGCGCCGCCTGGGAGCCCTACTTCGCGCAAGCCACCGACGGCAACGGCACGGTGAGCACCGCGCTCAAGCTGCGCCGCGGCAGGCGGTGAGAGCTTAATCGGCCCGGTCTGCCCTCCGAACGTGCGGGGGGCGTTGCTCGCGCTGGCCGAGGTGGCGGTCGGACGCCCTGGCCGGCAATGCGGCAGCATGGACGGCGTCTCAAGTGGCGGCCGGTGGGGTATGCACGATCATCACGTTCGTTGCGGCCATATATCGCGAGCGGCGGCGCCAGCGAACACAGCTATCCATCTGGCGACGTCTTCAGGTCGCGGAGCGGGCGTGAGCTGGGGTGCCGCCCAACAAGCGGATGCAGCTCAGCTCTTCCTACGGGCTGCCGAGCTGTTCCCCTCGCTCGTGGAGCGCCCCGCCTACGGCCGGACAGATGCAGGGTTCGAACTTATAGCAGCAAATCGTGAAGCCATCGCAGTGGACCTGAATCTGGGGCGGCGGACAACTCGTCGCGGCAGCGGGCGTGATGGCGCTGGTCGCCGCGACAGCCGCCAGGGCGAGCAGCAAAAGAATGAGCTTCTTGCGCATGACAGTCCTCCTTCAAGGGAAACGGGTCTTCCGGCAACCGGCCGGCCCCTGTCTTCGCCCTATCCTACTCCTGTCGCCCTCGCCCAAGTCCAGCGGGAGACAGGCCGGCGCCGCTCGTCGTCCTGCTCTTCCGGTTTCCTCGCTCGAAGTGAGAATCGCAGCAGCCCCGGCCGGCTCCTCCCCCCCGGCCAACCAAGTGGCTCGAGCGGACCGCTGACGCTCAGCCGCGGCCCGTTGGCTGTCCCAGGTGACTTCATGACGCTGGTTTTCCCTCCGCCACCGGGTCGTAGGCGCGGCGGATCTTGAATTCGCGCATGCCGCCTTCGAGGGTCGTCGTCACATAGAGGTGCTTGGCGTCGCTCGTCGAGGGCGGCCAGCGAGGTCGAGTCTTCAGGGGAAAGAAAGGAATTTGTAAGGGATGTAAAGTCTGGCTGGTCCCCATCCGTCCGGCTGGTACACTCAAAGTATGAGAGCTCGAGGACTCGCGCGGCGTCTTCCCATCGCCATCGCGGCGCTGCTGCTGGTGTTGCTGGCCGTCCTTGCCTGCCTGCAGTGGCGGTGGATCGGCGAAGTGAGCGACATGGAGCAGCAGCGGATGCGAGCGGGCCTGGCGCGCTCCGCCGGCCACTTCGCCGAGGACTTCGACCGCGAGGTGGCGCGCCTCTTCCTCTTCTTCCATCCGGAGATGGACGCGCCGAAC
Organism: Acidobacteriota bacterium; assembly: GCA_046765915.1. Lineage (GTDB taxonomy): Bacteria > Acidobacteriota > Thermoanaerobaculia > Multivoradales > UBA5704 > DATARR01. The sequence continues at coordinate 26,289 of JBKPTH010000069.1, forward strand.
GGCGATCCGCGCGAGCGCGTGGTGCGGCAGTACGAGCGCTGGCAGGCCGAAGCGCCGTACCCGGAGCTGGTGCGGGACGTCTTTCTCATCCGCGGCGGTGAGAGCGGCGAGCCGGTGCTCGAGATCCTGCGGCCGCGGGCTCGCCGCTTCGAGCCGTTCCCGTGGCCGGCCGAGCTCGCGGCGCTGCGCAAGGAGGCTTCCGGTCCGTCGGGCCTGCATACCGGCTTCTGGGGCATGGCGCCGGTGATGCGCGCGGAGGTTCCCGGCCTGCTCGTGCCGCTCAGCTTCCGGCAGCCGCCGGAAACCGGTGAAGCCGGCGGCCGGCAGGACGGCGGCCATCTCCTGGTGCGCCTGGACCTGCGGACGATCTCCGGCGAGATCCTCCCCGCCCTGACGCGCCGGTATTTCGACGACGCGCGGGGCGGCGAGTACGCGCTCGCGGTGCTCGACCCCGCCGCCGGCGGGCGTGCCATCTTCCTCTCCGACCGCCGGGTGCCCGCGTCCGCGTTCGCCGACGCCGATCTGCGGCTGGGGATGCTCCAGCTCCGGCCGTTCGACGAGCTGCATTCGCTGGTGCCGCGGCATGGCGGCGGGCGATCGCACTGGCGGCGCATGATGGCGTTGCCCCACCTGCGGCTGGGCCCTCCTCCGCCCGCCGAGCCCTGGGAGCGGAGAGGGGCCTGGACGCTGGCCCTCAAGCACCGCGACGGCTCGCTCGAAGCCGCCGTGGCCCATATCCGCTACCACAACCTCGGGATCAGCCTCGGCATCCTGGCGCTGCTCGCCGGTAGTGTGGCGATGCTGCTGGTGTCGACGCAGCGGGCGCAGCGCCTCGCCCGCCAGCAGATCGAGTTCGTCGCCGGCGTCACGCACGAGCTCAACACGCCGCTGACCGCCATCCGCTCGGCGGGCCAGAACCTCGCCGACGGCGTGGTGGCAGAGCCCGCGCAGGTGCGGCGCTACGGCACCGTCATCGCCAACGAGGGGCGGCGGCTCTCCGACATGGTGGGGCAGGCCCTGGAGCTCGGCGGCATCCAGTCCGGCCGCCGCACGTATCACCCGCGGTCGGTGGAGGTGAACGAGATCGTCGACGGCGCGCTCCAGGACAGCCGCTGGCTGCTGCAGGAGCGGCGCATCGAGGTGGAACGCGAGTTGGAGCCCGCTCTACCCGCCGTCCTCGCCGACGCCGCGGCCGTGCGCCGGGCGGTGCAGAACCTGGTGGAGAACGCCGTCAAGCACGGCGGCGAAGGCGGCTGGATCGGCGTCCGCGCCCGGCGTTCCGGCGCCGGGCAGGTGGAGATCACGGTCGCCGACCGCGGGCCCGGCATCGCCGCGGAGGATCTGCCCCACCTCTTCGAGCCCTTCTTCCGCGGCCGGCACGCGGCGGCGGGCAACGTCCCCGGCAGCGGCCTCGGCCTGAGCCTGGTGCGCCACATCGCCGAGATCCACGGCGGCCGGGTCACCGTCGACTCGGCGCCGGGGCAGGGGAGCGCCTTTACGCTCCGCCTGCCGGCGGCGTCCGAGGAAACCGCGATGCAGGCGGTGGAGGAGCCGGCATGATCGCCGAGCAGCAGACGGCTCCCGGCCCGGCGGCGCGGCGCGTGCTGCTGGTGGAGGACGAGCCGAGCCTCGTGCTCACCCTCAGCGACCGCCTGCTGAGCGAGGGCTACGAGGTGGAGACCGCCCGCGACGGCGACGAGGGCCTCTCCCGCGCCCTCGCCGGCTCCTTCGACATCATCCTGCTCGACGTCATGCTGCCCGGCCGCGACGGCTTCGAGGTCTGCCGCGAGCTGCGTGCGCGCGGCGTCGAGGTCCCCATCCTCATGCTCACCGCCCGCGGCCAGGTGGTGGACCGTGTCGTCGGCCTCAAGCTCGGCGCCGACGACTACGTCACCAAGCCGTTCGAGATGGCCGAGCTGCTGGCGCGCATCGAGGCCCTCTTCCGCCGCGCCCGCGCGCCGTTCGCCTCGCCGGCGGGTACCTATGCCTTCGGCGACGTGCGGGTGGACTTCCGCCGTGCCGAGGTGTTCCGCGTCGGCCAGCCGGTGCCGCTCTCGGCGCTGGAGTTCAAGCTGCTCGCCTACTTCATCCAGAACCGCGGCGCCCTGCTGACGCGCGACGAGCTGCTCGACAAGGTCTGGGGCTACGACGCCATGCCCACCACCCGCACCGTCGACGTGCACGTGGCCTCGCTGCGCCAGAAGCTGGAGCGCAACCCGTCGCGGCCCGAGCTCATCCTCACCGTTCACGGCCGGGGATACCGTTTCGCTGGCTGATTACTCAGGAGACTTTTGCGAAGGGTTGCAGGCGCTCGCGGTCTTCTTTGAATTGATAGCGGTACAGCCGCGCGTAGAGCCCGTCTCGCGCGAGGAGCTCTTGATGGGTTCCGAGCTCAACGAGGCGGGAGGCATCGAGGACGGCGATCCGGTCGGCGTTTTTGATGGTGCTCAGCCGGTGGGCGACGACGAGCGTCGTGCGCCCCTCCATCAGGCGTTCGAGAGCCTCCTGGACCAGAGTTTCGCTTTCGTTGTCCAGGGCCGAGGTAGCCTCGTCGAGGAGCAGGAGGCGGGGATCCTTCAGCAGCGCCCGCGCGATGGCAATGCGCTGCCGCTGCCCGCCGCTCAGCTTGACGCCGCGCTCTCCGACCACGGTCTCGTATCCTTCGGGCAGACGGGTTATGAATTCGTGGGCGTTGGCGGCCCGAGCGGCCGCGAACAACTCCGCCTCAGTGGCATTGAGCTTGCCGTAGAGGATATTCTCACGCACCGATCCACAGAAGAGCTGTGTCTCCTGGGGCACGAGACCGATCTGCTCCCGCAGGCTCTTGGAGGTCACCCTGCCCACGTCGATGCCATCGAGCAAGATCCGTCCAGCCGTCGGTTCGTAGAGGCGCGGGACGAGATTGATAAGCGTCGTTTTACCCGCGCCGCTCGGACCGATGATGGCCAATCTTTCTCCAGGCCGAACGTCGAATGAAATATTCTTCAGCACCGGCAGGGTGGCCGTTCCCTCCTCTCCGGTTGGATAGGTGAAGGAGACATCCTCGAACGCCAGATGCCCTTTCATAAGGGGCAATGCAACGGCGTCCGCCGCTTCGCCGCGCTCGGGTTCCAGATCGAGCAGCCCGAAGACGCGCTCGCAAGTCCCGAGAGCCGACTGCAGCTTGGTCCAGAACCCTCCGATCCATCGGATCGAGCCGCCGATGACGGAGGTCAGGATGATGAAGGTCACGAGCTGGCCCATGGTCAGTCTTCGCGCCAGGACCTCGCGGCCCCCGAACCAGATCGTCAGAACCGTGGTAGAGAAAAACAGCACTCCCAGTATAGGTCCGAAGATAACCTCGAGGTACATCTGGCGCATGGCGATTTTCAGGAGATGGAAAAGCCGGCTGTGCAAGCGCTCGATTTCGTACGATTCCCGAGCAAACGAGCGCACCGTCCGCACGCCGGAGAGTGTCTCCTCGAGCACCGCGGTAACCCCGGCGGCGCCGTCGGCTGCTGCGATGGAGAGGCGGCGAATCGCGTGCCCGAGCACCAGCGAAAAAATGGAGACGGCAGGTACCATCAGAATCATGAACACGGTCAGACGCCAGTCGGTAACCAGGATCAAAATCAGCGCACCGAAGAAATAGATCGCCTGTTGCAGCAGCCCGGCGAAATCGTCCGTAATGATCGTCCGGATCGCCCGGGCATCGTTCATCACCCGCGAGACCAACTCCCCGACCCTTCGATTGTTGAAGAATGTCATCGAGAGGGTTTGGAAATGCTCGTAGAGCTTTAGCCGCAGATCCATCATGAGCCGCAGCCCAACGACGTTGAGCAGGTACCCGCTCAGGACTTCCAGGGCGCCTCCCGCCAAGTAGAGGCCGATCAGGATCAGCGTCGTGGTGCCGAGCCGGCTCAGCGAGCCGCCGGGAAGGATCGAGTCGACGAGATACCGCCAGGCCATGGGCGAAGCAAGCCCCACCAGGCTGCCGGCCACGGCCGTCGCCAATCCACCCGCCAGCAGCCCCCGGTAGGGCCGGGCCAGGGCAAACAGATGGCGCAGCTTCGCACGGCCTGGTATGGCGGGACGATCCCAGGCTCCGCGAACTAGGGTGGCCAGAGATTGAGCCACGCCAGCGCCGAGGGTTTTGCTCTGCACGGCTGCGGAATTTTCGAGTCTCATGCTGGGCCAGGCCACCGGTGGGTCCTCCTTTAGGATGCGTTCAACAGCGGCAGGGGGTTTTCCGGCGCCGCGCGCCTCGCGGCGAGATAGGTTGCGATCAAGCCCGTCGCGAACACGAGCCCGGAGGCTGCGGCCGTGAGGACCCATAGATCATCTTCAACGATGCCATAAATGGAGGCCGAGATGAGCTTGTTGCTGGCCACTGTTCCCAGAAACCCGACCGCCACCCCCGCGAGGATCGTGCTCGTGCCCGACCTCACGAGCATCCGGACGACTTCGCTCCGGGTCGATCCAACAGCGAGCCGGATTCCGATCTCGTGACGCCTCTGGATCGTGACGTAGGACACGACCGCGTGGGTACCAGTGATCGCCAGGCATACGGCCAGGCCCGTGAGGAGTCCCAGCAGCACTGCCGCGAACCGGGGCTGGGAGAAGGAGGCCTCGACCCTTTCTTTCATTGTGGACGCCTGGAGAGGAAGCTCAGGATCCACGGACCAGATCGCGTGGCGGATCTGCGGCGCGATTACCATTCCCGGCAGGCGGGGACGGACGATGAGCACTGCCCTGCGGCTGTAGCTCGCCGCGAACGGGAGATAGATCACGGGTTCGCTGGCTCTCTTCAGGTCCCTCACCTTGACGTCGTTGACAATTCCGATGATCTCCAACGGATCACCGGCGATCTCCTGATTCAAGACGAGCCGTCGCCCCACAGCCTTCTGCCCCTGCCAGTATCGCCGCGCCAGGGACTGGCTGATGAGGACGCGCCGCGGCCCTTGCATCTCGTCCGACCTGTCGAAAAGCCGTCCATTGAGGAGCCGGATGCCCATGGACTCGAAATAGTCACGCGTGACATAGATCAAAACCGCTGTCTGCTCCTCTGGCGATCTGGGCGGCTCTCTTCCTTCCACAGTAAAGGATGTGCTGTCGAGGAGCGCGGTTAAAGGCAGCCCGCTGGCGGCGCTCGCGCTCTGGACGCCGGGCAAGGCCTGGACGCGCCGCAGGACCTCGTCTAGAGCTTCCTTGAGGCGGGGCTTCTCCGGATAGCGGTAATCCGGGAAAGAGAGTGAGACGATCTGCAAACCCTTTGGTTGGAAGCCCAGATCGATCACGTTGAGCCGCCATAAGCTTACCCCCGCGAGGCCCGAGGCGGCTAGAAGGATGAGAGAGAAGGCGAGCTGTAGGGCAACGAATTTCCTCTGAAGCCCGATCGTCTTGCCGCTCGAGCTCACGCCTTTTGTCGCTGCGTGTAGGCCCTGTGCGAGATGAGGCCGAATGAGGTAAAGGATCGGAGCCAGTCCGAACAGCAGGCTGGTTACCAGGGCCAGCAGGAGCACAAAGCCCACGCCTGCCGCGTCCAGCCGCACTTCGTTGAGCCGGGGGATCCCTAGGAACTCGATACTGGAGACCAGCCGCGAGGACCAAGCCGTCAACAGAATTGCGAGTGCTCCGCCCGCGATGCCTACGACAAGACTCTCCGTCAAGAGCTGGCGCATGAGCCGAAACCGACTTGCGCCGAGCGTCGAGCGCAAGGCCATTTCCCTGCCGCGCGAACAGGCACGGGTTGCGAGGAAGCTAGCCACGTTGGCGCAGGCGATTACCAGCACCAAGCCGACTGCCGTGGCGAGGAGGAAGAGCATCGGCCGGGCACGCCCAACGGCCCCTTCCGCCAAGGGAACGGCAATTGCCGTAAGTCCCTTCGGATTGTCGTCCGGGTACTGCTCGCTCAGCCGGCGGGCCAGGCTCGCGACCTCCTGATTGGCCTGTCGCGCTGTGAACCCCGGACGCAGGCACCCCAGGGCCATGAGATTGCGCTGCTCACGATGGAGGCGGAGGTCGCCTGCCGCCAGGAGGATGAAGATCTCGGAGCCGACGGTCGGATTATAGGTCCGGTCTCCCAGAGTGAAGGGAGGGGGGAAGCGAAAGGTCTCGGGCATCACTCCGATCACCGTATGCGGCTCCCCATTGAGAGTAAGAGATCTCCCGATGATGCGAGGATCTTTGCCGAACCTTTGCCGCCACACGCCGTAGCTCAGAATCACTTCGGGCTTCCAACTCCGGCTCTCCTCCGCACCGAAGACTCTTCCTCGGCGAGCGCCTGCACCGAGGACGGAAAAGAGATTGCTCGTAACGCCGAGCCCTTCCAAGGTGAAGGGCTCATGAGAGCCCGTGACGGTGAGCTCCATGAAGCGGAAGGCGGCGATGTCCGCGAAGGCCTCGCTGCGCTCCCGATAATCGAGATACTCAGGACCCGAGATGCGGAGCTGGTCGTAACCCATTGCCGGAAGGCTCTCCCAGAGGAGCGCCAAGCGGTTGGGTTCGTAATAAGGCAACGGGCGCAGCAGCACGGCCTGGATGACATTGAACGCCATGGCTCCGCCCCCGAGCCCGAGCCCGAGCAGCAGCACCGCCACCGACGCAAAGCTTCTGTTCCTCGTCAGCCAGCGAAGGGTATATTTGAGATCCTGCAAGAGATCGCCCATGCTGTGATCGCTCCGCGCGAGGGGCCCGCCCTTTCGAAGCACTGGTACGGGCGCGCCAGTTTCGGAAGGGCGGGTCCGCTACGGTTCTACATCGCACTCTAGAGATCTGTCTACGACTCGGTAACCGCAGCGCTGACCCTCTGGCAGCAACCGGCGACCTGCTGGCAGCACTGCGCCTCGAGCTTCAGGATCGGGGACAGGAGCCTGGCAAGCCACAGCTCACCCGGCTGATTCACGACTTGGATACGCTCTGCGGGTTTCATTTTTAGACTCCTTTCTTTGTGCGGCGAGACGACCGATCAGTCGGCCTCTCGGACCTCGGGCGGCTTCACACCGCCCGTGGGACCCTAATGACTTGCAGAGGCGGCCGATTGCGACGGGTCCCCAGCCATGATGGCGATGGGAATCTCCCAGCTTTCTGAACCTGCCTCAAGGCATACACTCTGACTGCGAAAAAAATCCTCGGAACGCTGCAGCGCCGTTTTCAGCCCCTCAGAATAGCCGCGCGTGATGAACTTGGAGAGTCGGCCCTCAAAGACCGCCTTGAAATCGTCCAGGTTCTTGTCCGCTTTTACCAACTCCACCATCTCCTCGAGCAGATTCATCACAAGCACACCGATTCCCCGGGTCCAGTGCAGGAACGCTCGATAAGACTCTCCAGGCTTCCCGATCGAATCCAGAATGTAGTCCACCTCGAGGGCCGAGGTCGTGACCGCCCGCTGGAGCCATTTCTCCCAATCCGCGACTTGGGGCCAAATCGCGTCATAGACTGGTGTCAACCTCTCGTATGCGAAGTCGATCATCCTTCTCATCGCCTGGGCTCGGGGGTCGCGCAGCGTGTACGTATAGTTGAGAAACCGGAGGGCGTCATCGTAATTCATCTGGTGGTTGGGGGCGCCCATGAACTTCAGCGCCTCCAGGGTCCGCCGCTGCAGGCGACCTTCATCACGAAGTTGGTCCTCAACGGGTGTTCCCGGGAACGGCACCATCCCATTCAACAGGAGGGTTGCGGCCTTGAAACCATAGAGGCGGTTCTTACGCAGGAAGTTCACGTTTTCTTTCAGCTCCTCAAAGGTGGTGTCCGGGTCGTAGATCATGAATCCCATGTCCCATCGGATGTCGAGATCGTCGAGGATACGCAGGGCCTTCAGGTTCTGTTCTACCTGAACGTGCTTGCAGTACCGCCGTAGCGCCGAGTCGACACCCGATTCGACACCGATGAACACTCTGACCAAGCCCGCTTTCTTGAGCAACGCGAATACTTCCTGCTCGATGTCGTTGGCGCGGCAACTGATATTCAAGAATAGGTTGAGGCCCCGTTCAAGGATCAGTTCGGCGATACGGGCGGCCCGCTGCCGTCCAACCCTTCCAGCGCCCATAAAGTTGTCGTCGACGAAGATGATTGTCCGGGCGCCATGCTCCTCTGCCAGCCAGGCTAGCTCGTCGACGACATTCTCGGCGCTGCGCCAACGGAAACGCTTACCCGGAGCGATATCGTAGAAGCTGTAGACGCTGCAGAAATTGCAGTTTCCGTAACATCCCCGGCTAGAGGCGACCTCAGCGATCCCGCTCGCCACCTTATCGTGCACATCGCCGAGCACCCGCCGGGGGAACGGCAACTGATCGAGATCCCTGAGCAGAGCCCGCGGGGGCGTCGAGACCAGCTCACCGTCCACATAGATGAGACCGTGAATATCACCCCAGGCAGTGCCCGCGGCGCAGGCGGAGACCAACTCGAAGAGCGTCTGCTCTCCCTCGCCGCGAACGATCGACGAAAGTCCGGGGAGGGCGTCCAACAACTCTCGATATTGGAAAGTCGGGACGTGTCCTCCAATCGTGATGTGCCCACTGTAACCAGCCGCGCGCAGTGCACGGACCAAGTGAACCGCGCCTGGCAGATTGGGCAACGTCGGTACCGTAATCCCGACCAAGGGTGGCCGGCCCTCCAAAGCTCGAGCCACTGCTTGTTCGAGAGAAGCGGAAGCTCGGCAGTTGCAGTTGTAGATCTCGGCCTCACAACCCTGGAGCTCTAGATAGCTCGCCAGGTAGCCGAGACCTAGATACTCCCGGGTTGTGAAGGCACGCACGTAGCGCGCCTCTGGAGGAGCGATGAGTAAAGCGTCCATCTCGGCCTCCCTTCAAAGAGTGGCGGAGTTGGTCTTTTCCGCAACCTCGGGGTGGCGCCGGAACCAGTTCCCGAGATAAGTATGCAGAGCTTCTCTGGCACCGTTGCAGAACGGATGATCCGAGCCCTTGTCCATGGGAACCAGCGCGCAACCGCCCCCACAGAAGGTTGCGATCTCACAGTCCTTGCACACCGGCGCCGAGAAGATGTCTCGCCTCCAGACGCCGATCTTCTCTTCGTCAAGCCGAAACTGCGGCCAGTATTCACCCACGGCCCATTTGCGATCGATGATGGAGTCCGGGCAGGTGTAGATCGCGCCATCGGTGCCAAATACGTAGATCGATCCTTCCGTTGCCTCGCAGTAGGTGAAGCTCGGCAGAACTGGAATCCGGGCTCGCCGCGGCTCGAGGACGGTAGTGACGTGGTTGAGGACCCGGAACATCCCCATCTTGCAATAGCTCTGATAACGGAGGAGCTCGGGGATCTCGTCCAAAACCTCCTGCACGATCTCGTCCTCCGTCATGACCTCCGGGCTCTCGACCCGCTGCGTGTGGTAGGTGACGGGCGCGATGTCGCAAGTAAACTTTTTGTATTGAGGCCAATCCCGCCTCTCGATGAAGTTCAGCAGCTCCGGGATCGTCTTGAGATTCTGACGGTCGACATTAACGCGCAGCCGGACGAAGAATCCTTCTTCGAGCAACTGGTCGACCCCGTGGACGATGCGGTCGAAGGAGCCCCTGCCGCTGCGGTAGATCCTCCTCCGGTCATGCATCTCACGTGGGCCGTCGAGGGTGACTTGGAGCGATTCTATGGATGCCGGGTGGGCTAAGAAGAGGGGAAGGAAGTCCTCAAGGTGCGTGCCATTGGTGACGATCGCCACCGTTCCGCCACGCTCGTCAAGGATTTCCAGGAACCGTTCCACCAAGGGACGCGTCGATGGCAGGAGGGGCTCACCACCGAACAGCTCATAAAGATACTGATCGACTTCCGGGCGCTTCTTAAGAACGTCGATCGCCTCGATGGCCCGATCCAACTGATCGAACGACATCACGCCACGGCGTCGTGTGAGATCACCCTCATAGCAATAGGTACAGGCCAAGTTACAGGTGTAAGTAGGGCAGATGACGAACTTTGTCAGGGGCGAAGCGGCAGAGCGGAGCCTTTGGTAGATGTCGCGGAGCTGCTGTTCCTCGCCATCGGGCCACGCGAAGAGATACCCGCGCTCCTCGAGGAGCTTCCACTCCTGCGCCAAGCAGAGATCCTCCGGCAGCTCACGCCCTCGGCATACTTCCAACCTTTGAGCGAACTCGAGAGGGAGGAGGTCAACCGCACCACTCACGCCGTTAACGACCATCGATCTTCCACAGGAAACGTCGTGATGAAAGATCAGCCTCTTTGCCAGGAACATGAGCCCTCCTTTCGAAGCCGTTCTACATGAGGCTTCCTTGCCCGAAGCTCGCTTGATACTTGGTAGATGCTGATTTCATGAAACGAAAATAGGAGCATCTCCAGATCTTCACCATACGCAAAAGGGTAGTTTTATGGCCCCCCCGGAGAGGTAGAACGAGCCCGCTACAGCTAGCCGTAAGGGTAGGCTCGAGGTGCCAACCGGCATCTCTCACGGGACCTGTGGCGGGGCCCTTAGCCTGGATTATTCATGAAAGTCATTTCTACGTCCGGGTTTCTCCTGAATGACGGCTTTACGGCCGTCTTGCGGGGGTTGGGTGATCGGAAACTGGATTGCGGCGCAGTCTTGACCTCCGGCAGAGCCGGCAATGGAG
>JBKPTH010000070.1:0-74498 GCA_046765915.1 Acidobacteriota bacterium
CAGACTCCCAACAATGGCGCCCGACAGCCATTTTGCCCTCTCAGAGACCGACCTCACCTTGCTAAAGACCCTCTCCGAACTCCTCGCGAGTCCAATCGACTCAGCCAGCCCCTTCAACTCAGGGCTGATGAATAATCCGGGCTAAGGCGGCGGCAGGAAGAGCTGCGCGAAGGCGACGGCCGGCCGGCGCGCCGGCGTCACCGGATCGCCGTTCCCCAGGATGGCGACGACCACGTCCTGCTCGGGATAGTTGACGAGGCAGGCGTTGAACCCTTTCACCGTGCCGCAGTGGTGGACGAAGGTGCGCCCGGCGTCGTCCTTGGCGATCCTCCAGAGCAGGCCCTGCGAGCTCTCCATCGCTTGCGGCGGACCCTTCTCCTGATACTGAAGGACCGGCGACATCGGCTTGTACATGAGCGCGACGGTCTCCGCCTTGAGCAGGACGTGGCGGTTCAGGGCGGCTCCGAGCCGCACCAGGTCCTCGGCGGAAGAGAGCATGCCGCCGCTGGCGAATTTGTAGGTGAGATCGCCGTAGGGATAGTTGCGGATCTGTCCGTTGCCGACGCTGTATCCCCTGGCGCGGCGCGGCACGATCCGCGCCGGCACGTCGAAGGCGCTGCCGTACATGCCCGACGGGCTCCAGACGTGCTTCCGCATGTAGTCCTCGAAGGCCATGCCGCTCGCCTTCTCGACGACTCCCTGCAACAGGTTCACCGCGTACGAGGAGTAGAAGTAGTACTCGCCCGGCTTGAAGAGGAGCGGATCGTCCTTGAAGATCCTGATCCCTTCCTCCAGCGTGGCGACGGGCTTCATGTTCTCGTTGTCTTCGGAATCCGGGAAGTCCGTCGCGCGATAGTGCCGGATGCCCGATGTGTGGGTCAGGATGTGCCGCACGGTGATCGGCGAGCCCTTGTCGGGAAAGCTCGGCACGTACTTCTGGATGGGGTCGTCGAGCGAGACCTTCCCCTGCTCGACGAGCTGCATGATCGCGACGGCCGTCTGCGCCTTAGACACCGAGCCGATGTTGTAGACCGTCGAGCCGGTGGCGGGGACCATGTTCTCCAGGTCCGCGAAGCCCACGCCCGCCGAGAAGGCGAGCCTTCCCTGCGCCAGCACCGCCACGGAGATGCCGGGCGTTCCCGTCGAGCGCCACAGCTCCTCCAGGTAGGCCCTCGCCTGGGCTTCCGGCGGCGGGCCCGCGGCGAAGGCGACCGCGGGGGCCAGGATCAAGAGGATCGCTACAGCACGGTGTAGACAGGATCGTGGAATTCTCATCGCGGGGTTTATACGCACGGCGGCATCCGGGAGTTGGGTCGCGGCAGAGCCCTTCAGTCGCCGCTGCGGCTCAATTTCCGGTCCCTGGCTCGCTCGCCAGCCGCCGCGCGAAGATGCCCACGCTCTGCTTGAACCACGCGACGACCCAGGCGCCGCCGCCATTGGTCGCCGCGACAGGGCAGAGATCGTCGCCCGCGAGATCTTGCGAGATCGGGAAGGCCTTGCTCGCCGCCTGACCGTCCGGATCGAGGAACCGGCCGGTGACGTCAAACGAGGTGGTCGCCAGATTCCGGTCGCTCTGCCAGGTGACGAGCGTCAGGCCGCCGCCGTCCATGGCCAGGCCCTTGGTCTGCTGATGTCCCGTGCCGAGCTGGTTCGGGCGCACCTCGGCGCTGCTCGTTCCGTCGACGTCGAAGAACCGCGCCTGCGTCTCGTCGTCGCTGAAAACGACCGATCCGCCCTGCGGGTCCACGACTTCCACACGGGTCGTCCAGGCCACCGCGAAGCGGTCATTCCCGTTGGAAGCCACCCGAACGTCGTAGAAGCCTCCGCTGGGACGGCTTTGATTCACCCGCAGCATGGCACCCAGCGGCTGCCCGGCGGGGGAAAAGCGTTGCGCGGCGACGATATAGGAGCCATGGAAGAACCGCACCCAGGCCGCGACGAAGCCGTCGGAGAGCGGCGCCAGGCTTACCGCCGCGTTGACGTTGACGCCGAGGTCCTTGACCTCCCCCGACGCATGGCCCTCGAAGTCGTAGCGCTGGATCCGTAAACGTTGCTGGGCGAAAAAATCCTCCCAGGCGAGGAGCAGGCTGTCGTCCACCACGGCGAGCGCCAGCGGGTTGGCGTTGCGCGCCAGCAGCACGGCGGGGCCGGCCGGGCGCCCCTCCGCGCTCAGAAACCGGCCGGCCACGGCGGAGCGGGTGCCGCGGTACTCGAGCCAGGAGACGAAGTAGCCGGAGCCGGGAAGCGCCACGATGCTCACGCGGGTCGTCTCGTCGTTTCTGGGGGAGTCGAGACGGATCGCCGCGGCGTGCGTGGGACGGCCCTGGCGGTCGAAGTGCTGCGCGAAGGTGCCCTGTGCATAAGGGTGCGACCCGCTGGCATACAGGGTCCAGACCACCTCGAAGTCGCCGCTCGGGCCCATGGCCACCTGGGGACATTCCGGAATGGCCATCGTGGTCACCAGGATGTCGGAACCGCGGGGTCCCGGCTCGGCGGCTGCACAGACCGGCGCGACCTGCAGCGCGAGCAGCAGGGCGATCGCGATCGGATGGATGTGTCGCATGTCGATCCCTCCGTGAAGCCTCAGTCCTCGAACGCCAGGCGCCGGGCGGCGACGCCGGAGGCCTTGAGCAAGGCGGTCACCCACGCATCGTCCTCTCCACCGGTGGCAGCGGCGGGACAGAAATTACCGGTCGCGGCGTTCTGCAGGAGGGGGAACTCGTCGCCGGCCGGCTGACCGTCCGCATCCAGAAAACGGCCGAGCGAGGTGCGCGGCGAAGTGGCGCTGACCGGATCGCGGTCCCAGGTGACGAGCGCCACGCCGCGGCGGTCCATGGCGAGCCCTGTCGCCTGCTGACTCCTGGTGCGGAGCTGGTCGGGAATCTTCGCCGGACCGCTCGGACCGCCGGCGTCGAAGAAGCGCACCCGCGGCTCGTCGGTCGCGATCTGCTGGCCGGTCTGCGGATCTGTGCTCAGCGTCCTCTTCGTCCAGGCCACCGCATAGCGGGCGTCGCCGTCCGAGGCCACCAGCACCCTGAATTCACCGCCGGCGGGATTGTCGTTCACCCTTATCGCGGCGCCCAGAGGCCTTCCCGCCAGCGAGAAGCGCTGCGCCTCGACGGCCCAGGACGTCCCGGTCCACCGCTCCCAGACCACGACGAAGGAGTCCGCGAGCGGCGCCACATCCGCCACGCCGAGGTGCTCCTGATTCGTCAGGTGCATCACCTTTTTGAACGGGCGGCCGTCAAAGTCGAAGCGCCGCGCCCGGAGCGGCCCCTCGCCCACCCGCCAGGTGACGAGCAGGCTATCGCTCACCACGGTGAGGGCCACCGGCCAGGCGGAGCCGGCAAGAACCACGATCGGTCCTCGCGGGTTGCCCGCCCGGTCCAGGAACCGGCCGACCGTGCCGCCTCCCTGCCCGCCGCGGTAGCGGAACCAGGCGACGAGATAACCGCCCTGGGGAAGCGCCACCACGCGCGAAAAGCTCGCCTCGATGCTGCCCGGATCGTCCAGCCGGATCTCCGTGGCCTGAGTGGGCCGGCCCTGGCGGTCGAAGTGCCGCGCGAAAATGCCCTGCGGAATGGGATGCGACTCGCTGTAGTAATGGTTCCACACCACCTCGAAGCCGCCGTCTGCGCTCATCGCGACGTTGGGGCAGACCGCGAAGAAGTCCGTGGCGACCACCGGGATGTCAGGACCCCGGGGTCCCGGAGCCGCGGCGGCGAGCGCCGGGGCGAGGAGAAGGAGAGCGGTCGCGGCACGGAGGAATCGCATTCATGGGATCATAGCATAGCTCGGATGAGATCCAAGCTCCGCGTCGTCCTCGCGAGATCTAGGCGCGGCGCTCCCAGATGGACAGATCCTGATAGCCCATGAGCCCCCGCGGCAGGCTCGCCCGGCTCTCGAACCACCGTCCCCAGGTCCTCTCCAGATAGCGGGGAGCATGGAACGCGGAATCCTCGTTGAAAGGCCCGCCGCCGGGAGCGAAGAGGAAGCCCGATCGGTCGAGGCGTTCGATGTCGGCGGGTTCCAGATCGCCGCGCGTCACGACGAGATCCCGTCCATGAGTGGAAACGATCAGCAGACCCTTGGGCCGGAGAAGACGCGCGATCTCCGCGAGCCACGAGACCTGGATCTCCTCATCCATGTGGGAGAACACCGAGACCGCGAGGACCACGTCGAAGCTGGCGGAGGCAAGGGGTAAGGGAGGCCGGGAGGGCGAGACGATGAAGCGCTCCTTACCATGGCGCCGCTGCAGCCAGCGAATCGCATCGCGATCCACGTCCACGCCCCAGAGGTCCTCGATCCCCGCGCGTCGCAAGGGCACGAGCAGCCGGCCCGAACCGCAACCGAAGTCGAGCCACCTGCCGTAGTCGCCGGGGCTCGAATTCACCTCGCGGTACGCCCGCAGGATATCGGCGCAGGCTCGCTCGCCGACGTCGACGAATTCAGCGCGAGAGCTCGTCAGACCCACGCGCCGCCGCAGCCGTGCTGGAGGAAGCCGGTCCGGCGAGCGGAGGAGCCGCTCGCGCAGGTCGCGAGGAAGGTCGTGCAGGCGATAGGGAAAGTCGTGGACCAGCTCCCGAAGCGGCCGACGGATCCGCGGCGGCAGGATTCGGCGGGCGATGCTTCTCGGGTTGATCCCATGATTGGCGAACCGTTCTGCCACGGTCTCAGTTTATGGCCTGCGCTCACTGCATGGACGAAGGGGAGCGAAGCCGATAGGATCGCCGGCGGAAAGACACCCCATGATCCCTATCTGGACCGCGATTCAAGCGCTTCACGGCTGGAGCGCTGATTCGGCGGCGGTCGACGTTGGACTGCTCGAGCCGCAGGACTGCGTCACGTGCGGCGACAAGCGCACCGTCCGGCTATGGTTTCTCTACGAGTACTGCGCCATGGCGTGGATCTTCGGCATCGTCAGTCGAGGTCCCGTCTACGCCTTGGTCTGCGGCATCTGCGGCGCGCGGCGGGAGGTGCCGGAGGAGGAAGCGAAGTTCATGGTAACGAAGCCGGCGCACATTCCCTTCATGCGCAGGTACGGGCTCATCCTGGTCTTCGGGCTGCCGATCCTCTGGGTGACGATCTACCTGATCACCGAGTTTGCGTACGTAATGCGCTGAGCGGCCCCGAAGGAGCGCTGAAAATCGCCGCTGGCGCGCCCCGTGCTCGCCTATTCGTAGTGGGTCCACATCCGCAGGATCTTGACGACCCGTTGTTCTTCCAGCACCTGGTAGACGAGCCGGTGCTGGATGTTGATCCGACGAGAGTACGCGCCGGCAAGGTCGCCAACCAGTTTCTCGAAGCGAGGGGGATTGCGGAACGGATCTTCCCGGAGGATTCCCAACAGCTCTTCGGCCTTGCCTCGCAGACCGGCCGCCGAGAGTTTCTTCGCGTCCTTCAAGGCTTGCTTTGTGTAGACCAGCAGCCACCGGTCTACCACTCGATCTCCTCAACGCACTCCTCGACAGGCGTCGCGAGCCCTTCTCGGATCGACTCCCGCATGCCAGGGATCGACAGCAGGTACATCGTCTCCTGAATCGCCCGCCAGTCTCCCTCAGAGACCAGGACGGCATTGGTCCTCTTGCCTGTAATCTGAACCGGCTCGCTGGATTGGGCTGTCTCTTCGATGAGCCGGTAGAGGTTAGCTCGGGCTTTGCTTGCGGTGATCGTCTTCATAGGGCAATCGTACGACAAAACGTACGCCCCCGCAAGCAGATGAAAACGGCACCACCCGTGAAGGCGCGGCGCCGGAAATTACAGCAGCTTGATCACGCGGTCGGCGAGGCCACCGTCGCCGAGGACGACGGAGAGGTTGGCCTTCTCGGCCACCTTTCCAGCACCTCCAGCTTGCGCAGGCGCATCAGAGTCGGGTTGAGGCGATGGTGCGCGTGTTGCCAATCGACCGGCGCGAGCGGGCGGCCGATGTCACCGCCCAGGAGATCATGACCGCCGACAAAGGGAGCTGCGGCTCGTCTTTGTGTTACCTAATGCTGTGTCAATGAGGCGCGATGGGGTCAAGGCACTGCTTCGGGCGCACAATTGCTAGTCTCGCCCCACCCACCACTCCGGATCCCTATTCTGAACTAGCGCTAGATTTAGCTCTGCATAGTCCCGACCACGTAAGCGATGCTCGACCATTGCAACCGCCTCCGAATCGGTCACAACTTGAATTCCAAGCGCACCAAGCGCATCCTTGTGGCCGAGAATTCCGCCCGGCTGACTTCGCGAGTCACCGTCTGCGGTAATTAAGGTGCAGCCATACTTGTGGGCGTTAACAATAATGTCGATGTCGTTCGCTGTGTTACGGTCCGGTTTCGTTCCAGGCGACAGGATGTCGGCTACTTTGCGGCGAAGCTCACGCTCGTCGGCTCCCTCCAGGGTATTAACTGTGAGTATGTTTAGCGAGGCCTTCAGGCGTCTCCTTGGATCGCCGCCCTGCCATGCTTCGTTGTGTGCCGTCTCCGGCATCAGAATAGAGATGATACCATCTGCCTTCCACCTCTCAAGGCGGTTCATGTTCGCTAGCTTCTGTCGCGCATTGATTCGATTCGCGTCGATTGCGAATTGCATTTTTGTTTCTCGAGGGACCATTGCTTCGTGAGTCTCCTTCTGCTAGCGGCCGCTTAGAAGATGTGAGGCCGTCTCCCTTTGACATGCTTAAGCGTTGGAGCGATCGGCAGAGTGCGTTGGCTTGCCTTGCTCTGCCAATGTCGGATCTGTCTCCTCGTTATCTGTTATTGCCGAAAGGGCGGCAAGGCAGATGTTCCTAGCAGCAATGTCTTTGTTCACTAAGAATCCTACTGCCAAGAGATGGTTCACGAACCTCTGGCGCACTGATTCATCTGGGAGGCTCGCGAGTTTCTCGACAACCTCCCAAGCCTTCGAAATATCTGAGGAATATCTTGGTGTCCAAGTACCCTGTACTTCCCCCCTTCCGGGAACAAACCAAAACCAGCCTTGGCCGTCACCCGATCGGGGATCCCGCCGGGGGATCCAACCCATGATTGTTTCAGCTATTCTAAAATCCAGATCGTTATGGCTCATTTCCTGATCCTCGATTCGCTTCCGAAGTAGTGGAGTAGCAGTTCGCGCTCAACCCTACGTACGCTCGATTCTCTGCATTGCCTCGCTGTCTCCTCTAGTCAACGCTAATCATACCCTTCATCAGTTGCGTCAGCAAAATTGGTGCAGGGGCAGGGGAGTACGCTCCGCCGGCCCGGAACGGCCCTCCTCCCCCGAGGAGAGGAGGAGAAAACAAAGGCGGCTACGATCTTTCTTTGTTATTCCCCTCTCTCCCTCGGGTGTGAGAGGGGCGGCGGCGGGCACCTCGTTCCGAAGAACGCTCCCGGCGGGATCGGCAACATCCGAATTCCCCCGCAAGAACCGGCTAGAACCACCACCCCGTCTCCCGATATCCTTCCCCCATGCCCGCCAACACCCTCTCCTTCTACCTCCCGCTGCCGCACGGCTACCCCATCGCCCGCACGCTCGGGTACCTGGGCCGGGACCCGGCGAGCTTGACGATGCGGACCGTGAATCGGAGCTTCGCGCTGGGTCTGTGGATCGACGGCAGGCCCGCGGCGATGAACGTGAACCTGGCGCGTGAGGGAGCCTTCGCCATCGTGACGGCGCGCCGCGCTCTCCCCGCGGACGCGGAGGCGCGGGCGCGGGATTACTTGCTGCGCCTGCTGGGGCTCAACCGCGATCCGAAGCCTTTCGAGCGCCACGTCTCGGCCTCGCCCGCGCTGGCGCCGCTGATCGCCGGCCGGCGGGGCCTGCGCATCCTGCAGACGCCGGACCCCTTCGACGGCGTGATCTGGGTGATCGTCGGCCAGCAGATCAACCTGCCGTTCGCCTTCACGCTCCGGCGGCGGCTCGTGGAGCGGACCGGCGCGCGGATGACCGGCGGCCTCTTCGCTCCGCCCACCGCCGAGACGGTGGCGAACCTGGAGATCGAGGAGCTGACGCGAGAGCAGTTCTCGCGGCGCAAGGCGGAGTACCTTATAGGCGTCGCGCGGCGGATCGTCGCCGGCGAGCTCGATCTGGGCCGGCTGGCCGCGGCGCCGGCCGGCGAGGTCGAAGCCGCGCTGTTGGCGGTGCGCGGCCTCGGACCGTGGTCGGCCCACTATCTGATGATGCGCGCCTTCGCTTTCGAGGACTGTGTGCCCTTGGGCGACGCCGGGCTCGTGCGCGGGCTGATGAAGTTCTTCGCCCTCCCGAATCGTCCCAACGAGGCGGCGACGCGCGAGCTGATGCGGGCTTTTGCTCCGTTCCGGAGCTGGGCTACCTTCCACCTCTGGCAAAGCTTGAAGGATGAGACATGACCTACTACACCACCACTGTCGAAAGCCCTTGCGGTCCCCTGATCTGCGTCGTCGACGAAGCCGGCGCCGTGGTGCGCATCGAGTTCGTCAAGGGCCGGGAGGCGCAGAGAATCACGGAGAAGATGAAGGCCGCCGGCATCGAGATCGTCGAGGACGCCGCGCGCACGGCCGAGGTGCGCCGCCAACTCGCCGAGTATTTCGCCGGCGAGCGCCGGGAGTTCGATCTCCGGCTGGCCCCCGTGGGCACGCCCTTCGAGCGCGCGGTGTGGGCGGAGCTCGCCAGGATCCCCTGCGGCGAGACCCGCAGCTATGGAGAGATCGCCCGCGCTCTCGGCCGGCCCGACGCCGCCCGCGCCGTGGGCCGCGCCAACGGCGCCAATCCCATTCCCATCGTGGTGCCCTGCCATCGGGTGATCGGCGCCGACGGCTCGCTCACCGGCTTCGGCGGCGGGCTGGACGTGAAGGCGCGGCTGCTGGAGCTGGAGGGGTTGGCGCTGCCGTTTGGGTGAGCCGCCAAATTAAAGGACCCAAAGGACACCAAGGACAGAAGAGCTCTATCTTTTTGTCCTTGATGTCCTTGGAATCCTTTACGTCCTTTTCGATCTCCGCCGCGATCCGGTTTCAATCTCCGGGAATCGCTTCTATATCCCGCCGGTTCGCGCGCTCGCCTCGCGGATTGAAATAGGTCTTGCTCCTCCCCGTCCTGGTATCTGTGACGGTGACCGTGTATTCGAGGCTGGTCTGGCCGCTGAGGTAGACCCAGAAGTGACCGTTGACGCGCCGCGCGTCCACGATCCTGACGATCACCTCCGCTTTTCCACCAGGGGTGAGCGTGAAGTAGCCCGTGTCGCCGGAGAGCGGCACCGGGCGGCCGGCTCCCGTGTTGTCGGCGGCGTCCCGCCAGGAGAGATCGACGGCGAAGCGTGAGGCGTTGAGGCTGAGGCTCGACTTGGCGGCGACCGGGGCCGTGACCGTGGCCACCGCGGTGCCGTCCACCGTCAGCGTGAAGGCTCCCGGCGGCACCTCCAGCAGGCCCGCCTTGCCGGTCAGGGCCTGGCCGCCGAGCTGTGCCGAGCCGCCGCTCCAGGCGTAGGCCAGGGTGGAGGCGAGGGGGAAGGGCGCGCCGGCGCCGACGGCGTTCGCGGAGGGGACGAGGCGCAGGGCGCCTTCACGCGGGCCGAAGAACCGCGTGTTGGGAATGCCGCTCTTGCCGGGCAGAGCATTGAGCTGATCGACGCTCGCGCCGCCGGGGGCCAGCAGATTGCTGACGTAGACGAGCTCGCCGAACGCGGCGGGATTGAACCGGTTGTTGTCGTGGCGCAGGTCGTTGATCGGGCCGCTCTGCGGCGCGGTCTCGAAGAGGGGAATCCCGAGGTTCTCGCTGAACACGGAATTGGAGACCACGCCCGCGACGTTGCGCAGCCGCGCCGGATCCTGCAGCGGGGTCGAAAAGATCGCGGCGCCTCGCGACTCGCCGAGCGACTCGAAGGTCCCCGGCACGGCGTCGTTGGAGTAGAAGCGGCAGTCATCCACCTGCGCCGTCGAGCCGTTCAGGTTGAGGGCGCCGCCCGACCGCTGCGCCGAGTCGCGGGCGAAGGCGGTGCGGACGATGCGCGCGTTCGACTCCTGCCGCAGCGCGACGCCGCCGCCGACGCCGCCGGTTCCGCGGGCGTCCGAGTCGAGGACCATCGAGTCCTCCATCACCAGGTCGATCAGATCTCCCACCAGGGCGCCGCCGGCGCCGGTGCCGCCCGGCGTGGAGGTCTCGACGTCGCAGTCGGAGAAGACCGTGCCGCGGATCTCGATGCGGGCCCGGTTCTCGGCGAGCGTGCCGGCCTGCGGCACGCCGCCGCCGCCGTACATCCGCGGGGTGTCGCCACTGGCGAGGATGCAGCCGCCGCTGAAAGGTACCTTCGCCACGTCGGGACCGCCCTGGAAGAGTGACTGCGTGACGGCCAGGCAGGCCGCCGGGCGGTTGATGGCGCCGGAGGCCGTCGAGCTGTCGGCGAAATCGGCCGAGAAGACGGCGATCGCGCCGCCGGCGCCGCCCACGGGCTTGACCAGCGTCGTCTGGTTGCCCTGGAAGACGGAGCCGGTGATCTCGACATTGGCCCGATAGTCGTCCAGGGCGCCGCCCATGTCCGCCCGGTTGCGGAAGAAGAGGGATTTTTCGATCCGCATCGTCGTCCGGTCCTCGGCGTGCAGGGCTCCCCCCACGCTCGCGTCCGGATTGTCGCAGCAGGGATCGGCCGCCGCCTGGTTGGCGATGAACGACGAGCCGGTCACCTGCACGTCCGAGCCCCTGTCCCAATTGCCGATGGTCAGGATGGCGCCGCCCGTCCAACCCGCCTGGTTGCCCTCGAAGCGCACGCCGGTGACGCGCAGGACGCCGTCGATCACCGCGATGGCGCCGCCGAACGAGTTGGGGTTGTGGCCGGGCAGGTTGGTCCGGTTGGCGGTCATGGCGCCGCCGCGGAGCGGCGACGAGTTGCCGCGGAACGAGCAGCCGACGAAGGTGGCGCTGGAGCCGTCGAGCACCTTCACCGCGCCGCCGCCGGTGGCGGGCGCCGCGGCGCGGTTGTTGACGAACGAACAGGTGCGGAAGAGAGCCTCCGCCTTCGTCATCGTCACGCCGCCGGAGACGCCGCTCTTGGCGCTGAAGCCGTTCTGGAAGGTGATCCGCTCGAAGGTCACCAGCTTGCCGCGGGCGCGGTCCGAGTTGGTATAGCGCAGCAGTTGCCGGCTGCCGCCGCCGTCGATGACCACCACAGCCCCCGCCGCGGCGCGCACCGTGAAGCCCTTGCGGGCGTTGTTGATGAGAAAGCCGGTCCCCGGCGAAGCGTACGTCCCGGCGGCCAGCTCGATGGCGCCGCCGTCAGGCACGGACTTGAGAGCGGCCGCGAGGGTCTTGGCGTCCTGCGGCACGCGCACCAGCTTGGCGACGGGCCTCGCCGCGGCGTGAAGGCTGGAAGCGGCGAGACCCGCGAGCAGGAACAGGCAGACAGAGATTCGTCGCGGCATGCGGCACCTTCCCCATCGATTCCCTGGGCCGACTCCCCCAGGGGACAGGCACTCCGGAATCAGCGTTCTGATTGAGATTTTAGCATAAATGAGCCGTCGCGGATCCCTCCGGGCGCAGCAGGAGGGCCAGCAGGACGGCGGGCTGGAAGAGCTTCATTCTGGTCCGCTCAGCATACCTCTTCCGGCGCGCGTGCACTGAACGTCTCGGTCTCGATCTGCACCGTCATGTGATGGATGCCGAAGCGGTCGTGCAGAGCGGAGCGGATCTCCGCCAGCAGGTCGCAGTCGAAGCGCCCCTCCTCCACCACCACGTGGGCCGAGAGGGAATCCAGGCCGCTGGTGATCGTCCACACGTGGAGGTCGTGGACCTCGAGCACCCCCGGGACGCCCATCATGGCGTCGCGCATCTCGTCGACGTCCATGTGCGGCGGCGCGCTCTCCATCAGCACCGCCGTGGCCTCCTTGAGCAGGGACCACGAGGAATAGACGACCAGCAGGGCGATGAGGATCGAGGCTGCGGGATCGGCCCACTGCCAGCCGAAGGCCCAGATGAGGACGCCGGCCGCGATCGCCTGCACGCTGCCGAGGGCGTCGGTGAGCACGTGCAGCCAGGCGCCGCGAACATTCAGGTTCTCGGAGCGCCCCTCGCGCAGGATCCACAGCCCCGCGAGATTGACGAGCAGGCCGCCGACGGCGATGCCCATCATCGCGGGAGCGTCGACCTCCGGCGGCCGGCGAAGCCGCTGCAGCGCTTCGATCAGCACGAAGGCGGAGATCGCCACCAGCGCGGCGCCGTTGGCGAGGGCCGCCAGGATCTCCATGCGGTGATAGCCGTAGGTGCGCTTGGAGGTGGGCGGCCGCCGCGCCATCGACATGCAGAAGAGCGAGAGCCCCAGCGCGGCGACGTCGGAGAGCATGTGTCCGGCGTCGGCCAGCAGCGCGAGCGAGCCGGTGAGCCAGCCGCCGACCGCCTCGGCCACCATGTAGACCGCCGCGAGGGCCAGGGTGAGAGCGAGCCGCGAGCGGTTCGCGGCCGCGGCGGAGTGAGAGTGGGAGTGCCCGGCGCCCATGCCGGACGAGAGAGTAGCAAAGTGGCTCGGGTCTTGCCTGCCGACCGCGGCTACGGCGGCGAGATTTCGCCCTGGCCTTGGGGCTCATGAGACCGCAGTCCCCAGGTGAGCCGGAAATAGACCGTCCTCCCCGGCTGAGGGATGCGGGCGGCGAGATTGAACCCGTCGGCAGCCAGCACCCCCGGAGCATAGTAGGCCTCGTCGAAAAGGTTGTTGACGATGAGCTGGAGCGAGGTCCCGGGAACGACGTCCTTGTAGGTGAGGGTGGCATTGGCGACGGAATAGCCGTCGATGCTGCGGAGCGGGTTTGTCGAGACGCTGGTTCCTTCTCCGGTCCGCCGCGAGCCGACGTAGTTCCCTCTCAGGTCCAGATGAGCTTTCCTCCAGAGCGGGAGCCCGACTCCGAGGTTCGCCGCGTAACTCGCGATATCGGCCAGGCGCAACGTGAAGCGCCGGCCGTCTTCGCCCGGCCCCGTGCCCAGAGGATCGGTGTAGGTGAAATTGCCGAACAGCGAGACCTTGCCGATGCGGCCGTCGCCTCTCAGCTCCACACCCCGCACTTCCATGTCCAGGAGGTTCTGGAGCTGGCCGCGGACCTCGAAAGGTGCGTCCGGCGGCGGGTCCAGCGACGGACAGGGGAAAGAAGGAGGGCTTTCGAGCTCAGATTCAGCAGGCAGACACCTGTGTCCAATGGCGACGATGTCGTCGTATTCCGTCCGATAGGCCGAAAGCTCCAGGGACGTGCCATCGGCCGGGTACCAACCGGCAACGGCCTCGAGGCTGCGGGTACGCTCGGGACGAAGCTCGGGATTGGGAAGCCTCTCATCTTCCTCCTCGGAGAACTTCTCGAAGTCGGAAGGATCTTTGAAGGCTTCGGAGTAGATCAGCTTCAAGGCATACCGGCCGGGGAAATAAACCACCGCCAGGCGAGGGCTGAAGAGCGTGCCGAAACCGGCGTCCGGGAACTCGGGGCTGCTCGCTTCGTTGTAATCGACGCGGCCACCGGCGATCAGGCTCAAGGTAGGAATCGGCTTGTAGGAACCCTGTGCATAAAGGCCGGCGTCCGTATGATCGACAAGCTGGTTGACGGAGCCAAACCCGGATCTGAACGATTCCGTCTCCCGGGTCTGGATGGAGCCCTTCTTCAGGTCGAGACCACTCACCAGGGTGAACCGCCGGTGTGGCGTGTAGACCAGGGTAAGCTCTGCGGCCGTCTGGGTGGAGAGCCGGCCGGGAGCGGCGATTCTCTCGATCGAGGATGCGCAGGGCTCAAAGGTAGGCGGGTCACCGCAGCCGAAAACCAGGTCACCCAGGTCGAGGGCGCCGTTGGCATAGCTGGAGATCTGGTTGCGCACCGACCGCCGGGAATCGAGGTTGCTCTGCCGGTAGCGGGTGAAGAGGTTGAGCGACAGGTTCTTGCCCAGGGAGCGCCCGTACTTGATGAAGAGTGAGCTGTGCTCGGGAGCCCAGGAGGAAGGGGCGCGCTCGGCGTAGCCATTGCCGTTGTACCATGGGGCGACGCCTTCCTCCAGGCTCCACGTCTGCAGGCCGAGGGTGAGACTGGCGAGGCGAAGCTTGGCGTACAAGGACCAGTCCTCGGTCGGGTCAGAGAACTTCACCGGACCGATCGCGCGATCCAACTCCCGAACGCGGCGCTCGCCGGCGTCGGTGAGGCTGACCACCTGAGCGACACCCTCCTCGTCATAGACGACCGTATAGAGAGGCTCCGGATTCTCCGGATCTTCACCACAGCCGGGCTCCTCGAAGAGATCACAGAATTCCGCGGCGTCCTCCCCCTCGAACCGCAGGAAATCCTTGTAGGGGGCGGTCGCGAAGTCGTAGCGCCAACCGGGAAATCGGGAGAGGTCCATCTCGTCGGACCGGAACAGCCGCCCCGTCACCGACCAGGCCACGTTGCCGCTGCGGTCGCGGCCGGCGAGGGCCAGGTCCGCGTAGCGGGTGCCGAAAGAACCGCCCGCCGCCTGCACCAGGGCTCCGAAGGTTTTGCCCTCAGCGACGAGCGCTTCCGGTGACTTGGTGATGATATTGATGACTCCACTGTAGGCATTGGCGCCGTAGATCGTTGCCGCCGGACCGTAGACGACCTCGATCCGATCGACGCTGCTCACCGGATACTGGCGGGAGAGGTGGGCGACGCTCGTGGTGAGATCGTTCTGCTCGACGCCATCGACGAGGAGCAGGACGCGGTCGTTGTCCTTCGACCGGAAACCCCGCTGGTAGAAGTTGGAGTAGGTCTCCCCATTGCCGCGCGAGACCGCAAAACCGGGCAGGTCGTGCAGCACCTCCTCCAGATCGAGGTAGCCTCGTTCCTCGATCTCCGCGGCAAGAATCACCACCACCGCCGCCGGCGCTTCCCGCAAGTTCTCGCTGACCTTCGACACGGTGGCGACCTGAAACTCGGACTCGCGCCGCCGTTCCTCCTCGACCAACTTGGCGAACCTGGGCGGCGGCGCCGGTTCAAAATTGGGATCGATCCGCAGGAGCTCGGCGACGGCCTCGCGCGCCTTCTCCGGCTGATCCGAGGCGATGTAGGCCTTGGCCAGCAGAGACTGGGCACGCACCAGCTCCGCGCGCGAAGCTCTGCCTTTCAGGCAGGGGTCCAACTGGCCGGGAACATCCTCGAACAGACCGAGTTGGTAGCTCTTCTCGGCCGCCTGCAGCCCGGCTTCGCACTCGCTCTGGGCGGCGGCGGGAAGAGACAGGAGGCAGGCGGCGAGCAGCAGACCGACTGCGCAATGTGGCACGGGAAAGGACATGACGACATTCCTCGACAGCGCCCAGGGCCTGGCGATACCTCCTGCGTTGTTTAGCCTTGGCGCGGATCTTAGGACTTCTGTCCGCCAAGGTCAAGCAATGAAGCGGTTGCCTGTGCGCCTATGCAGGGAGGCACCTATGTTGAAAACTCTCTTTGACAACGCAGTTAAACCGAGGCTACGATGCGGCGCCTTGCCGGCCAGCAAGCTCCGGGCCCGCCGAGACACACCGGCGGGCGGCGGCGTTGAGAGAAGACTGCAGGCCGTCATGGAGAGCCTCGAGCATGAGCTTTCATATCATTTGCGAGCGGGACGTAGGATTGTTTTCGCTGATCCAGCAGGTCATCGCGAACATCCCCTGGGCCCTGCAGGAAAAACGCATTCCCATCGTCTACTTTCAAGGAAGGAATTGCTACTGGACGCCCAAGGGGTACCACGGCAAGGACAGCGTCTGGGAGTACTATTTCGAGCCACTGCTCGCCGCTTATCCGGCCTCGATGGTGCCGGAGCACATCCGAAAAATCATCGACGCCAACTTCCCCGACCCCTTTGCGGCAGGCTACTCTGCCGACGCCGACTGGTACGTTTCCAATCATTTTGGGGACCACGCCGATCTGAAAGGTAAAGCGCTGTCCATTCCCTACCTGTTCGATGATCCGGACGACGCGTTGCGATTGGAGACTGAAAAGATCATCCGGAAATATATTCATCCCAGGGACTACATACGCCGCAAGGTGGATGACTTCTTCAGACGCACTATGAGCACGGGTTGTGTCATCGGCGTGCACGCCCGCGGCACGGACGCCATCTCCAAGGAGGAGATCCGCCCGCACCGCCAAGGCTCCCTGGTGCTCTCCAAGTTCGGAGCGGAGGTGCACCGCCTGCTGAGCCTTCATCCGCAGGCGAAGGTCTTGGTCGCCACGGACGATCAAGCCTCGCTGGGCTACTTCCAGGAGCAGTTCGGAAGCCGGGTGATCGCCCATGACAGCATCCGCCACGAAGGCGGCAAACTGGCCGGAGAGGGCCCCACGGGATGGATCATGCCGGCGTATATCGCCGGCGACCGGGATCGCGCGGCGAGGAACGGCGAGGAGGCGGTGATCGAATATCTGCTGCTGAGCCGCTGCCACCACCTGGTCCACAACGGCGGGAGCCTGGCGAGAACCGTGCTATTGAAGGCTCCCGGCCTCCCCCATACGAACACCCATCAGCTGCGGGCCTCCCTGGTAGGCATTGCCTAGATATGCCCAAGAAGAAGTGGAAGAGAAGACGCCTGACGGCGGATGAACGGAAACTGGTCCAGCAGGTCAAGGCAGGGAAATCCCAACGAGAATCCTCGCCGTTGCAATATAACGACCAGCCGGAGCTTGCATTTATCGTCCATTCCTTCAATCGCGCTACGAACATCGACAGCCTGGCCAAGGGGTTGAGACGCCTGGGCGATCACGAGCTGATCGTCTGCGAGGACGGCTCGCTGGACGGGTCGCATGAGAAGTGGATGTCGTACCTGAAGCGGCCGAACGATTTTCTGCTCCACTCAAACGACGTTCATGAGATCAGGATCCTCGACCGGGCGATACGGTTCGCCCGCGCGGAAATCATCTGCCTGGTCCAGGACGATGACCGTATACCGCGCGGGACCGGTTGGCTCAAGCGCGCGCTCGGCCGCTTCAAGGCCCACCCCCAGCTTGCGATCATCGGCGGCTTCATGGGCTTCCGCAGCTTCCATCCAAAGCCGCAAAAGGCAAAACGCATCTGGGGACAGGTGCCGTTCCAGTTCGTACAGCATGTCAACATCGGGCCGTACTTCATCCGCAAACAGCACTACGAGGCCCTCGGCGGCTGGGATCACTCGTTCTCACAGGCCGGCGAGCCGGGAATCTGCTTCGACAACGAGCTCTGCCTGCGGGCCTGGCTCAAAGGTTACCAGGTAGGGTACAGCTTCGTGCCGTTCAAGGGGCCGCCCGGGCACTACTCGCTCGACGGCGGGACCGTCCTCTTCTCGGGCTCGGTCAGGCGGCAGAATCAGATACGGAATCAGAAGAAGATCTATGCGATGTATTCCAAAGACGTACGGCTGATCAACCGATGCGTGCGGCAAGCCAACCGCGGCGCGAGGCTCCTCTAGCTCGGCTCATTGGGTGATCGGGCACGGTGGCTGCTCCTGGTAAGGCAGGTCCGGCAGATATCGTTTCCACTCTCGCTGCGTCAAACCACGGCGCACCGACTGGCAGATCTCTCCCGCCATCAACTGCGTCCGGGCCGGCCAGATGCGCGCCGTCCTGTCCTGACCGCCGGAGACCAGACGGCCGCCGTCCGCGATGAACGCCACCGCCCAGACCCATTGGTCGTGGCCGTCGAGCACGATGGGTTGAGAGTCCGGGCGCTCGATGTTCCACAGCCGCACCTTGCCGTCGGAGCTGGCCGAGGCGAGGAAGTCTCCCTGCGGGCTGAAGCTCAGAGAGTTGACGCTGGAGGCGTGCCCGCGCAGCGGCACGGCAGCGGCGCCCGCCTTCGCCGCGTCGGCGAGGAGGATCTGGCCGCGCCCCGTGCCGCAGGCGAGGAGCTTGCCGTCCGGGCTGAAGGCGACGCTGCGGACGTCCATGTCCGCACAGGCGGCGCGGGGCGGGGCGGACGGCTGGCGGGTATCCCACAGCAGCGCGCCGCCCTGCGCCAGGCCGGCCGCGAGCGTGTCGCCGTCCGGGCTGAACGCTACCGAGGCGATCTTTTTGCCGCCGCCGGAGAATGAGGCCGCGGGGCCCTCCGCACGGTCGGGGTTCCACAGCCGTACGGTGCCATCCGCGCTCCCCGCCGCAAGCAGCGAGCCGGCGGACTGGAACGCCAGCGAGCTCACAATGCCGGCGCCTCCGGCGAGTTGGCGTGGCGGCGCGGCGAGGTCTCGCAGGTTCCAGATCCAGAGCTGACCGCCGACGCCGCCGGCGGCAAGCAGGTCGCCGGCGCTCAGCGCCACGGAGCGGACGCCGTCGGGCAAGGTGCCCAGCGTCGTCGCCGCGCCGCCCGGCCGGCGAAGATCGAAGAGGAGGATCTTGCCGTCCTCGCCTCCCGACACCAGGGTCTGGCTGTCCCTTGTCACCGCTACCGCGCGAACGCCATCACTCTGACCGCCGAGCACGCGGGGAGGCCGCAAATGATCCAGGGCGGCGCGGAGGGCGTTGAACAGGTCGGGGTCCTCGATCTCGCCTTTGTTGTTGCGGTTGAGCCGGAAGGCCTGCAGAGCCAGCAGACCCTGCAATTCACGGTCTTCTTCCGGCAGGCGCTGGATCTGGAGGGCCAGCGCACGCGAGAGGGAGAGCCTGCGCTGCCGCTCCTCTTCGAGTCTGGCTTGCTTGGCGGCGGCTTCCTGATGGCGGGCTTCCTGCTCCTTGGATTCGGCATTTTGGCGCGCGGTAACGGCGAGCCGGCTTTGCTCCTCAGCGACCCGGCTTTGCTGCTCGGCCTTGCCGCGCTCCTCCTCGGCGATCCGGCTCTGGAGCTCGGCATTGCTACGCTCCTGCTCGGCGACCTGGGTCTGCTGCTCCGCCTTGCTCCTTTCCTGCTCGGCGACCCGCGTCTGCCGCTCTGCAAGCGCCTTCTGCCGCACCGCCTCCTGCTCCTCTTTCTTGGCGCGATTCTCTTCGCGTTCAGCCTTGGTTTTCTGGAAGTTGGCGTCCGCAAGGGCCGTCTGGAGGTTGATCTTCTGGAGAAAGGCGTAGGCGCCAAACAACAGGATAACGATAGAAGCGGTACCGAGGACCACCGCCAGCACTCGCGCCCGCCGCAGCTCGCGCCGGCGACGCTGCTCCCGCTCCAGGACCTCTTGATCTCTCTCCGCCTTGCTGGCGTCGAGAAAGGCCATCGCGCGCTCGAACCCGGGGTCGTAGCGCCGGGCCCATTCCGCCGTCGGCTTCTCCTTTTCGCGCCAGGTCAGGGCGAGCTGCAGCTCCGGATCCCGCCAGAGAGCCGCCGTGCCTTCCGCGTGGCGAGTCGAGGCGCGCGCCGCGCCGAGATAGAGCTGAGCCGACCGCGCCTCCTCTTTGACCCAGGTGGACAGGCGGTCCCAGATGCGCATCAGGCTCTCGTGCGAGAGATCGAGAATCGAGCTTTCCTGAAGCGGGACGCCGGCCGGCGGCATCAGGAACGATCGGCCGGGCCGGCGGAAGCGCTCCACCACGGCGGCGATTTCCGCCGCGCCGGCTCCGGTGACGGCGCGGATCTCGCTGATCGGCGCCGGGCGGCGGATGCCGCGGGCGTCGGTGCCCCGGTCGGTGAGGGCCCTGAACATCAACTCCGCGATCCGCTGCCCGTCCGCGTCGAGCTCGCCATAGGCCTCCTCGGCGTGCCGTGAGAGGGCCTCTTTCATCGTGCCGATCGCTTCGTAGTGGCGCAGGTCGAGCGGCTCCCCGGGCTCGTGGTCCTCCTTCCAGCCGTCCCAGGTGCGGAGCAGGGCGTGCTGCAGGATCGGGAGCTGGTCCGGATCGTCGCCGACGTCGTTGAGCAGGCGCGAGACGAGGCGCGGCGCGATGGTGCCGCCGCCCACCGCCACGGGACCGGCGATGGCGGAGCGTAGCTCGTCGCGGGTCATCCGCGGCACCAGGTAGAGGCCGGCGTTGATCGTCTCCGGCAGGTCGCCAAACTCCATGCAATTGCCGATGAAATCCGAGCGCATGGTCAGCGCGATGTAGCACGGCTCCTCCGGGCGCCGCGCCGCCGCCAGCAAGAGCTTGACGAAGGCCAACGCTTCGTCGCGGCCGGCTTCCCGGCGGTTATTCTTGAAGCGGAAGATCTCTTCGAATTGGTCCACCAGCACCAGCACGTTGGCGCGCGCCGGGATGCGCGCCTGGCGGATGCACTCGATCAGGCCCTGCTTGCTGGCCCGCAGGGTGGTCTCGAAGAAAGCGCGGGCGAGGTTCGCCTCGTCGATCTCCTGTCCAAGGGCCTCGGGAGCGGCGAGCGCCGCCGCCAGATTGCCGATCGGGTCCTCGCCCGGGCGGAGGATCGCCACGCGCCAACTCGAGCCCGCGCTGGTCATGGCGCCGCCGTAGAGCGACGGGATCAGGCCGGCGCGCACCAGGGAGGACTTGCCGCTGCCGGAGGTGCCGAGGATCGACAGGAACCGCGTTGTGCGCAGGCGGCGCAGCAGCTCATCGATCTGCTGCTCGCGGCCGAAGAAGAGATAGTCCTCGTCGGGCTCGAAGGGGCGCAGGCCTGGGAAGGGATTGAGCCGCTCCACCTGCGTGGCGAGGGCCGTCTGCGCCGGGCTCACGCGCTCCCCCGGGCCTTTTCGATCGCCTTGAGGAAGGGATCGAGCACCGCCGGAGAAACCCCTCCGGCCGGCTCTTGCAGCACGGTCGCTTCCAGCGTGCGGAACCGTTCCTTCTGCGGGGTGGTGGGGGCCGCCACGTAGATGCCGCGGGCGAGCAGCGGCGTCTCGCGGCCCAGGCCGGCGCTCTTCTGCAGCTCCCGCAGCTTGCGCCGGAGCCATGGCTCTCCCGCCTCGCCGTAGAAGAGGAGGATCGCGTCGCAGGTGCACAGGCTTTCCTCGTGGTCGATCCGGGCCTGGGCCTCGTCCTCGTCGAAGAGAGGAAGCACGACCTCGAAGCCCTGGTTGAAGAGCAGATCCTCCAGGGGCCGGATCGCCTCGAGGTCCTGCTGATCGCAGATCAGGTAGATCCGAGTCACCGCCCCGGTGTCGACCCGTATCGGCTTGGTGGGTGTGGGGCTCGGTGGAGGCGCCATCTTCGAGTGGATCGTGGTCTTGAGGTCCTCGAGCGGGATCTGCAGCAGCTCGGCGTGGGCGTGCACGGCGGGGGAGGTCTGCAGGTAATCGACGAACTCCCGCTGCCGCTCCTCCTCCACCTGGAGACCCGGAGCCATCCAGATCAGGCGCGCCAGGCCGCCGGCGGCACTGCGCTCCGCGGCCAGCTCCTGCTGCAACGCCACCAACGAACGGGAGGCGCCGTCCGGAACGACTCCGTAGGTGTGACCGATGAGGTGGACGGAAAGGGTACAGCGCGCGAGCTGGTTGCGGACGAGCTCCGCGAAATCGGCGGCGAACAGGGGCAGCGGCTGATCGGGGAGAACCTCGTAGCCGTTGTGGATGAGATCCCGCTTGATCGTCTCCCGCTCGTCGCGCAGATCGGAGCTGGTCTCCGCCAGGTAGACCGTCCCTTTGCTTGCCGCCGGCTGGGCCGCCGCCTGCTTGCCGTTCTTCACCAGCTCCAGCAGCTTGGCCATGTCGTAGGCGAGGTCGTCCAGCTTGGCGAGGAACGCCCGCTCCGCATCGGGACCGTAGGCCTGGATCAGCTCGCGGGGCCTGCCGGTCTGCGGATCGACGACGTAGAACTCGTACCCGAGCAGGGGCTGGACTTCGTCCGGGTACTGTTCGCGGGGCACCGGCGTCTTGACCACCTTGAAGATCCGCGACTTGTCGGCGATCCGGACGCCGCCCGATCTCTCGGAGGCGCGGCAGAACTCCTTCAGCTCCCGGGTGCACCACTCCGAGTGCACGTAGCGCGGCGAGAGCACCGAGACCAGGGCCGCGATCTTGGGGAGGCGCTCCAGGATGGTGTCCGCAAAGTAATCGTTTCCCTGGAGCTTCGGGTCGCGCCAGATCTTGGGTTTCTCCCCCAGCCACTGGCCGACGCGGATCTCCAGGAGCCGGTGCAGGCTGGCGATCCAGCCCGGCTCACCTTGCGTGAGTGACTCATCGTCCAGATGAGCGTAGCTGATGAGAAAATCATGCTCAAAGACGGCCATGACCGATAACTCCGTGAGACTCCGTTCCTCGTAGGGTGACTTCCAACCTTGGAGATGTCCGCTCTTCTATTTGAGCTTTATCCTACCCCAAAACAGCGAAGCGACGAAAGTGCGCCAACGCTTATTGAAATGTGCGCACGCGGAGGAGGAAGCCCGATGCCGGTATGGGGCGGAGCTGGTGATCTCGAAGCGCAAAAAATAGCCGCAGGAATTGCACTTCAGCGCCGAGGGGAGTACTATGACTCCTGGCCGGTTCGTTGGCCTTCGGGCCTGCTCTTCGGCTGCTGGGAACGGTGCCTCTCCTCCGGTCCGAGGACGAGGTGATCTCCCCCAGAGCGGGCAGGATCTCCGGGACCGGCGACCGCCTCCCGCCGGCGAGCGGACCCCGCGGAGTTCTCGGGTTCCGGCCGCCTGAATTTGCCAGAGCCGCGCGGCCCTCTCGCGCGGCCTACCGGCCCCCGGGCCGGTCCAGGAGCGGTTCTCATCGCCCGGACCGGTTGCCGCGCCCGCGGCCTCTCGGGGGCCGGATTGTTATCTCCCCTGTCCTCCTCCGGCATGGCCGGCGCACTCTAGGAAGTGGAGCCCCCCGAACCGGCTGGTCTGTCTTGGTCGCCCGTTCGGGGGACTCCACTTGAGACATAGGAGTTTCTGCATACGTCTATTCCCTGTAGCAGCCCTTCCTCGCTGTCATCGCCACCTTTCCACCGGCTGGCCTCTGGCCGGCCCTATCGCCGTCCTACACCCAAGGAGGATTCCATGTCGCGATGCAAGATGTCCGGACTCGCTCTGCTCGCAGTGCTCTTCGTGGCGGCCGTGAGCGCCGTACCGGCTTTCGCCGAGGCGGCGCCGGTTCCGCAGGCTGCACCTCCGGCGCCTTCCTCAACCAGCTTCTCGAACTGCGGTGGCAGCCTCGATCTCAACAACTTGACGGTGCAGGGCGAGATCTGCCCGGCGACTCAGCCGGCTCCGGAGCTCATGGCCAAGCCTCCGCGCCTCGGCTACTGCGTCTGCGGTTGCGGCGCGACCTGCACGACCGACGCCGACTGCGGCGGCGGCCGGTGCGTCAGCTTCATCACCTGCTGTTGACTTCCAAGGAGGACGTCATGACTCGACTCAAGGTTCTCGGTTTCACGTTCTTCGCCCTGCTCTGCGTGGCCTTCCTGAGCGCGACCCCGGCCTTCGCCGAGGAGGCGGCTCCGCAGGCCCTTGCCACGGTCCATGCCGCCGCGATTCCCGTCACCTGCGGTCTGGGTCTTCCCGACCCTGCCACGGCCGCCAAGGGCGAGGTTTGCGCGGCGGAGCCCGAGAGCAAGGTCCCGGAATTCCTGGCGAATTCGAAGAAGCGGCTCGGCTACTGCCACTGCGGCTGCGTCAACCAGCGCGTCTGCCGGACCAGCGCGGATTGCGGCGGCGCGTCGTGCGACCAGTTCATCTCGTGTTGTTGAGACCACCTCTTCGCAGGAAGGAGAAGCACCATGAAAAGGCTTTTCGGATACTCGCTCCTCGCCGTGGTCGTCGCTCTGGCGTTCGGTGCCGCGCCAGCTTTCGCGGATGAAACGACAGCTCCAGCCGTGGCTCCGACGGCCGCCGCCGCTCAGCCCGGCTGCGGCGAGACCCTGGACCTCGCCGCGATCCTTTCCGGCAAGGCACAGGTCAGCCCGGCGGGCTTGCCTCTGAACCCCGCCCCTGAGCTCAAATTCGGCCGCACCTGTCGCTGCAGTTGCGGTCAGCCGTGCAAGACGGACGCGGACTGCGGTCCGGGCGGGCTCTGCACGGGCGGTATCAGCTGCTGCTGAAGAGGTTCTCGCCGGAGGGATAGCTCGAGGCGCCGGCGGAGGCGCGGGGGGGGACGCTCTGCTAAACTGGCCCCTCGATGAGGGCCAAACTCGCGCTCCTGGCTCTTTTTTTGTTCGCTTCCCAGGCCCGCGCCGACGCCGAAATCTCCGAAATCAAGATCAACCTCGACGCCGGCCGGGTGCTCACCTCGTTCACCCTGCGCGACGGCTTCGACCGCCGCCTCGCGGAACGGGTGGACAGCGGCCTGCCGACCTCGATCCTCTACCGCTTCGAGCTGTCGCGCGACCGCAAGCGCTGGTGGGACCAGAAGCTGAAGACCGCTACCCTCGAGGTGGTGGCAATCTACGATGCGGTCACCCGCGACTACACCGTCAACTACAAGCTGGATGACAAGCTGATCGAAAGCCGCACGGTGCGCGAGCGGAAAGCGCTCGAAGAGGCGATGACGACGATCGACAAGCTGCCGGTCTTCTCACTGGCGGGGGTGCCCCAGGACGGCAGGCTGGTGGTGAAGGTCGCGGCGGAGATGGGCTCGCGCACCGTCCTGTCGTTCATCCCGGTGACGATCAACACGGACTGGCGGGAGTCGCCGAAGTTCCGCGCTCCCCGGGAGCCTTAGCCGGCCGGGTCTCCGCCATGGACCTCCGCGAAAGAATCCTCCGCAACCGCAAGAACCACCGCGTGATCGGCGCGTGGCTCGGCCTCCTACTGCTGCTCTCCGCCGCCCTTTTCTACCTGGCCGAGAGGGGGCGAGACCTGCCGGCGGCCCTGGTGACCAACCGGGTCCTCCTCTTCGTCCTCTGGTACGCCAACGTCGTCCTCATCCTGGTCGTCGTCTTCGTCCTGCTGCGCAACCTGATCAAGCTGCTGGTGGAGCGCCGGCACCGGGTGCTCGGCTCGACGTTCAAGTTCAAGCTGGTGGCCACCTACATCGGCCTCTCGCTCATCCCGGTCCTGCTGTTGTTCGCCCTCGCCACCGAGCTCCTCCAGGGCTCGATCGACCGTTGGTTCAACACCCCCGTGGCGCCGGTCCTGGAACGTGGCAACGCCGTGGCGCAGGCGCTCTACGACCGCATCGAGCGGACCAACCTGGGCGACGCCTCCCTCGTCTCCTCGGAGATTCAGCGCTTCGATCTCGACGATCCACAAGAACGCCCGCAACTGACGCGGCGAATGCGGGAGCTGCTGCAACAACTGGACCTCGACCTGCTGGCCGTCTACGAAGGACGGCAGTTCGTGCATGCCATCCTCAACTCGCAGTCGGGCATTCCGGACCTGCCCGAGCCGGACCGCTCGTTTCTCGAGCAGGCCGCGGGCGAGGGGAAGGCCACCGCCGTGGTGGCGCCGCCGGGCAAGCGGGGCAGCCTGCTGATGGCCGCCGTGGCGGCCCCGCGGGCACAGGCCGAGCCGGCGGGAGCGGAGCCGCGGGCGCCGGTGATCGTCATCGCCGGCGCGCTGCTCGATCCGGTGCTCGCGGAGCAGCGGGAGAAGCTGGTGCAGGACTATCAGGCCTACCGCCAGCTCCAGGTGCAGAAGGACGACCTGCGGGCCAGCCACATCCTCCTCTTCGCCATGGTGACGCTGCTGATCCTCCTCGCTTCCTCCTGGACCGGGCTCCACCTGGCGAAGCGGGTGACGGTGCCCATCCAGGCCCTGGCCGAAGGCACCCGGCGGATCAGCGGCGGCGATCTCGGCCATCGGGTGGACGTCGAGGCGGACGACGAGCTGGGAGTCCTCGTCGATTCCTTCAACCGCATGACCGGCGAGCTGGCGAGCAACAAGGAGCTGCTGGAGCGCAGCAACCTCGACCTGACGACGACCAATCAACGGCTGGCGGAGGAGCGCGCGCTGATCGCCGCGGTGCTGGAGAACGTCGCCGCCGGCGTCGTCTCCATCGACTCGGCGGGCCGGATCTTCACCTGCAACGGCGCGGCGCTCAACATGCTGCGGCAGCGCGAGGAGGAGGTCGTCGGCCGCTCTTTCGAGGAGGCGTGGAGCGATCCCGAGCGGGCGCGCCTGGCGGCCGTGGTGCGCGAGGCGCCGGAGAGGCGCGACAGCCGGGAGGTCCATCTCATCCTGGGTGGTGAGTGGAAGACGTTCGAAGCCAAGGTCACCGCGCTACGGGATGCGGCCGGAGGCGTGCAGGGGCGCGTGCTGGTCCTCGAAGATCTCACCGAGCTGATCAAGGCGCAGCAGCTCGCGGCGTGGAACGAGGCGGCGCGGCGGATCGCCCACGAGATCAAGAACCCGCTCACGCCCATCCGCCTGGCCGCCGAACGGTTGCTCCGCAAGCATCGCCAGAACGATCCCGGTCTCGCCGATACCATCGAGGAAGCGGTCGAGATCATCGTGCGCGAGGTGGTGGCCATGCAGGGGATGGTGGACGAGTTCTCCCGCTACGCCCGCATGCCGCGGCCGCGCCCGGCGCCGGTGGACCTGCCGAAGCTGGTGGGCGAGACCCTCCACCTCTACCGCAACCTGAAACCGGGGGTGGATATCGAGGGGGAGGTGGACCCGGCGCTATCGGTCGTCTCGATCGACGGCGAGCAGGTCAAGCGCGCCCTCATCAACCTGCTGGACAACGCCGTCGAGGCAACCGAGGCGCCCGGCCGGGTCACCGTCTCGGCGCATCCCTCGAACGGTCATCTGGAGATCCAGGTGGCGGACACCGGCCGCGGCATCCCGCCGGAGTCGAAAGAGAAGCTCTTCCTCCCCTACTACTCCACCAAGGGCCGCGGCACCGGGCTGGGCCTGGCGATCGTCCACCGCATCGTGACGGACCACCAGGGCTCGATCCGCGTCGAGGACAACGTGCCACAGGGGACGGTGTTCACGGTGGAGCTGCCGATGTAGCCGGAAACAGCAGCTCCCACTTGGCTCCTTACCGTGGTAATATACCGCCATGGCGATCGCACACTCGAAACTCACCGCGCAGGGCCAGATCTCAGTACCCGCCGAGGTTCGTCGGCGGCTGGGAGTAGGCCCGGGCTCGATTTTGGAGTGGGAGGAGGAGGGCGAAAAGATCGTGGTCCGGCGGGCTGGTCGCTACACTTCGGAAGATGTGCACCAAGCGTTGTTCCAGGAGGAGCCCAAGCCCAGGGCTTTGGAGGAGCTCAAGGAAGGCATACGGCAGTACGTGAAGACTCGTCATGCGCGCCGTTGACACCAATCTTCTCGTCCGGCTCGCAACGCGAGATGACCCCCAGCAGACCGCCGCTGCGGAAGCCTTCGTGGCCGTCGGAGCTTGGGTTTCCCATATCGTTCTGGTTGAAGCCATGTGGGTTTTGGAGTCGGTATATGACCTGGGACGGGAGAGAATAGCCTTGGCTGTCGAGATGTTTCTCAACCATCAAGATCTTACGGTTCAGGATGCCGACACCGTAATGGCGGCGCTTGAACGGTTCCGGCAGCGACCGAAGGTGGGTTTCTCGGATTGTCTGATCCTTGAGGTAGCGCGGAAAGCTGGTCACTTGCCCTTGGGAACCTTCGACCGTGATCTAGGCAAGCTCGACGGCGCACAGAAGCTGTCCGCGGCATTCATCACAATCTCGCCAACCAAGACAACCTGAGTCTCGGCAACCTCAGCCGTGTCCAAGTCGGTAATCGCTGCGGCTTCGAGATCGGCCTCTTCCACGAACCCGCCGACGTTACCGGCACTCGTACCGGACCTATGCCGCGAAGCGTTGGATCTCGATCTCTGCCCCATTCTCGATCGCCTTTTCAGCCCGTTCCAAGAGCTTCCCGGTGACACTCTCCGAAAGATAGCACTCACCGCAGTTCTCACACATCTCGGCAGGGGCTTCCTTGAAGATGACGATGGCTTCGCACCCTCTGAAGCACGACCGTCGCGTGGCCGGGAAGGGTCTCACCTTGCTTGCAGAACAGGCATTTCATAGGTTTCTTCCTTTTGCTCACAGTCTTCTGAGCAACGCGTCATACTCCGAGTGCGGACCGATGAAGAACCAGACGATCTCATCTCCCTTCAGAACTCCAACGGCTCGATAATCCTGAGTAATACGCGCCGAGTAGATCGGCTCTGTGGGATGAACCTTTTTGAAGTGGAGACTGGGATGACGTGGATTGGTTCGAAAAAGTCGATAAGCCTGCCGCGCCTGATTTCGAATCTCCGGCGACAGCTTCCCAAGATCTCGGCGGAACCGCTCTGTCGTAAGAGATTTCAAAGCTCATCCGGATCGAGCTCGCGAGTCCTTCCTTCCGCATGCTCCCGCAGGGCTTCAGCCGCGAGCTTGGAGAGCTGGTCGGCGGTCTCGGAAAAGGCCTTTCCCCATTTCCTCTCCGAGGCGAGCTCTTCCAGGAGCCAGGATGCGAAGGAGTTCTGGTCTCGCTCAGGCAATCTCGCCGCTTCGGCAAAGGCTTTCTCGAGAAGTTCTGTCACTGTTTGTACCTCCTCCCTACCGCCAAGCATCTCAATCCTAGCATTACCACGATATGTCACGGCCGCAGCCACCGCCGAAACCACTCGAGGTTGCGGCGCATGATCTCCTGCTCGAGATCGGGCTCGTAGATGACGTGGCCGCCGCGGGGGTAGATCTCCATCTCGACGATCTTGCCCTGATCCTTGAGCGCCTTGTAGAACTTGGTCGCCTCGGCGATCGGGATGCGGCGGTCGTTCTCGCCGTGCTGGATGAGGAGCGGCGTCTTGACGCGGGAGACGTAGGTGATGGCGGAGTGCTTCGCGTAGGCCTCCGGCGCTTCCCAGGGCAGGCCGAAATAGTCGCGCGTGAAGTCCCCGGCGTCGGAGAGGTAGTAGAGGTCGGCGACGTCGCTGATGCTGCACATCGCCGAGGCCGCCTTGAAGCGGTCGGTCTGGGTGACGATCCAGTCCGTCATGTAGCCGCCGTAGGAGGCACCCATCACTCCCAGGCGGTCGGGATCGGCGAGGCCCTGCTTCACCAAATGATCGACGCCGGCCATGATGTCCTGGTAATCGCCCTCGCCCCAACTGTTCTCGATCATGCGCAGGCCGGCCTCGCCGTAACCCATCCCGCCGCGCGGCATGGGGAGCAGAATCGCCATGCCCGCGCTCGCCATGGCCTGGACCGGATACGGCTCCACCTGTCCCACCGAATGCATGAACTGCGGGAAGACGCCATAGGTGATGCTGCCGTTCGGCCCGCCATGAACGTAGACCACCAGCGGCAGATGCTTCGGGGGCGAATCGCCGGGCGGTGTAAGGAGCAGTCCCCAGATCTCCATGCCGTCGGAGGAGGTCCAGTGGATGGGCTCGAGCCTGCCCAGCGCTAGATCCTTCAGCTCCGGATTGACCTCGGTCAGGCGCCGCGGTGGGCTGCCGGACCGATCGAGATCGAGGACGAAGACGTCGCCCATGGTCAGCGCCTCGACCGAGCGGAAGGCGAGCCGTCGCCCGTCACGGCTCCATGAAGGCG
Organism: Acidobacteriota bacterium; assembly: GCA_046765915.1. Classification (GTDB taxonomy): domain Bacteria; phylum Acidobacteriota; class Thermoanaerobaculia; order Multivoradales; family UBA5704; genus DATARR01. The sequence continues at coordinate 29,154 of JBKPTH010000070.1, forward strand.
AGTAGTGGACGAAGGGACCCGGATGCAGCTCCTCGCTGCGGCCATCCAGCCACAGGCGGAGCAGCGGCTGCTCGAACATGCGCGCGCCCCGCTGCGAGGGGCTCATGTTGGGCACGACGAGGAGAGAAGCGCCGTCCGGCGCCCAGGCGAATTCCGCGACCCAGGTATCGGTCGTCAAGCTCCGGAGGTGCGCCGGGTCTCCGCCCTCGGCGGGCACGAGGTGCAGCCCCCAGGTCGAGATCATCCGCGTCCCGCCGCCGGTCGAGAGAAAAGCGATCCAGCGGCCGTCGGGCGAATATTGAGGCAAGGTATTCATGCCCGCGCGGTCCACGATCAGGCGCGGCTCGCCGCCGGCTGCGGGGATCGTGTAGAGGCGCGTGTGGAACTGCCCGACGTATCCGGGCCGCGGCGCCGCGGCGTAGACGAGGGTGGCGCCGTCGGGCGACCAGTCGAGCGCGGAGACGAAATGCTCCGCCGGGCTCAAGGGCCGGGGCGCGCCGCCGGAGAGATCCAGCACCCACAACCGCGGCGGGCGGTCCTGCCGGTCCACCTCGATGACGAACGACTTCTCCTTGCGCCGCCGTTCCTCCTCCGCCGAGGGCGCGTCCGGAGCCAGATAGGCGATCCGCTTGCCGTCGGGTGACCACACATAATCCCCGACACCCTGAGGACTGGAGGTGAGGGCCCGCGCCTCGCCGCCCCGCACTTCGAGGGCGAAGACCTGCGGCATGTCGCCGTCGAAGGCCAGGAAGGAGAGGCGGGAGCCGTCGGGAGACCAACGCAGGTGCGGGGCCGGACGCGGCTTGTTGAAGATGCGCGTGCCGTAGGTGAGGCGCACCGGCGCGCCGCCCGTGGCGGGCGCCGCGTAGAGCACGGCCTCGTGCTCGTCCTTCACGAAGGAAGGCTGCGAAACCACGTAGGCGACCTGGCTGCCATCCGGCGAGATCCGCACGTCGGAGATGGAGCGCAGCGCCATCAGATCGCCCACCGTGACCGGGTGCGGCGCGGCGAAGAGCGGCGTGGCGAGCAGGGCGAAACCGACGGCGAAGGAGATGCGGTTCGGCATGGCCGGGATCGGATGGGGACCCTACCCCGCCCCGGGACGGCCGTCAACTCGGGCAGATTCAAAATCCAATTTTCAATTTGCCCACTTTCAAGACTCCCGCTGAGCATATCCCCGCAGGAATCCACCGCTCCGCTGGTTGCAGGACTGGAGGGCTGCGCGCGGTAGAATCCTCAAAGTCCGCAAGGGGAAACCATGCTCGGCAGGGTCGTCGGCAACTACCGGATCGTGGAGAAGATCGGCGAGGGCGGCATGGGCGCCGTGTACCGGGCGATCGACGAGATGCTCGACCGCGAGGTGGCGATCAAGGCGATCCGGCCCGAGCTGGCGCGCGAGCCGCAGATCGTCGAGCGCTTCCGCTCCGAGGCGAAGATCCTCGCCCGGCTGAGCCATCCGGCCATCGCCACCATCTACAGCTTCTTCCACGACGGCGGCGAGCTGTTTCTGGCCATGGAGTACGTCTACGGCCGCACCCTCTCCGAGGTGATCTCGACCCACGGCGCCATGCCCTGGCAGCGGGCCGTGCCGCTGCTCGCCTCCGCGCTGGAGGGCATCGAGCAGGCGCACCGGACGGGAATCATCCACCGCGACCTCAAGCCGGACAACCTGATGCTCACCGAAGCCGGCACGCTGAAGGTGATGGACTTCGGCATCGCCCGCATGGCCGGCAGCAGCCACATGACCCAGACGGGGCTGCTCATCGGCACGCTGCGCTACGTCGCGCCCGAGCAGATCCGCGGCGAGGAGGTGGACCAGCGCACGGACATCTACTCTCTGGGCGCCGTGCTCTATCAACTGCTCACCGCCCGCGTGCCGTTCGACGGTCCGACCGATTTCGCCATCCTCAAGGCGCAGCTCGACGATCCGCCCGTACCGCCCGGCGCGCACGTGGCCGGTCTTCCCCCATGGCTCGAGCGGGCCGTCCTCAAGGCGCTGGAGAAGCAGCCCGCCGCGCGCTTCCAGACGGCCGAGGAGCTGCGGCTGTATCTGACCCGGCAGGGCACGGGTGCCTCGGACGTACGGTCCGCAGCGACCGGCGAGCTCCCCACTCGCATCCTGCCACCGCGGCCCGAGCCCGCTTCCGCCGCCACCATGGAGACGGACCGTCCCCGGCTGCCGGCGAATCTTCCTCCCCTGCCCGCTGCCGCGCCGGCGGCTTCCAGCACGTCCTACCGGCCCGTCCAGGGAGCGGCATGGAAGCGCGGCGCCCTCGCGGCCGTGCTGGCCGTCACGCTGGCCGGAGCGGGCATCTTCCTGTGGACGCGCCGCGGGACTGAATCGCCGGCGCCGGCGGGACCCGCGGCGAGCCCTGTGTCCACCGCGGCGGCGGGCGGACCCGTGCCGGCGGAACCGCCTCCCGCGACCACCACGAGCACGGACAGGAACACGGACAAGAACACGGACATAGCTTCTCAGCCACCAGGTCCGGTTCCCGCTCCGCGGCGCCAGGAGTTGTCGCAGCCGGCCAGCCCGCCTCCAGCCACGTCTCCGGCTCCTTCCTCCACGCCCGAAGCGGCGGCTCCACAGCCGGCTGAACCGGCCGGCGGCGAGCCCACGGAGCCATCCGAAGCTGCGGATCTTTCTCCGACCGGGGAGTTGCCCCTCGAGGAGCTCAGGCGTCTCGCCAGCGAGCTGGTGACGGCCAGCGAGAGGCTCGGCACGGCCTACGGGACCTTCCTCGAACAGAAGGAGGACGGCGGCGCCGAGCTCACCGAGAAAGACGAGAAGCTGCAGGATGAGCTGGAGATGCTCGCCGAGGCGGCGGACCGGTTCAACAAGCGGTTCAACGAAGGGGTCTTCGCCCGCACGCGGGACCGCTTCCGGAGGGCGGAGCCGCAAGGCGAGGTGTTGCGCCGTTTCCGGGAGCTGGCGCTGGTCGGCGGCCGGGTCGACCGGTTGATGACCGAGGTACAACCCGGCCCCGAAGTGCGGCAGGAATGGCAGGAAGTGCGCCGCCGCTGGGAGCGGGTGACGCAGATCCTCAGGGAACGGCCGCCTCTCCGGCCTTAATACCGGAAGATCGCCGCCATCGCCTGTCCGTCGGGCACCTCCTGCCGGGGGACGGCGTACACCGTGCCGCTGTTGAGGAACGTCTGCACCGCCGCGAGGTCGAGCAGGTCCTCGCTGACGTCGCGCGGGCCGGTCTGATCCTCCTGCAGATGCACCTCGCGGCTCTTGCTGTCGTAGCGGCCCCAGAGACGGACGCCGCGGGCCACGAACAGAGTGTCGATCCGCCCATCGTGCGCCGCCGGCAGGATCTCTTCGTAGCGGCTGGAGGCCCGTCCGGTGCCGAGGAGCTCGCCGTAGCGCTCGGCGGCGCGGCGGCGCTTCTCCAGGAACAGAGGCTCGACGATTTCCCACGCGGCATCGCGCAGCTCGTCGGGCGAAAGGAGATCCGGGTTTCCCAGCAGACCTTCGTCCAGGACCTTCGGATGCTCGGTGGTCTCTTTGTAACGGGGGAGCAGGTAATCGACGCCCGCCAGTACGACCGGAGCGTCGCGATCCATGTATTTGAGCAGCGCCTTGTCCGCGAGGTTGAAGAAGTTGAGGATCTCGCCCTTGAGGTCGTCCTCCCCGGAGCCGTGCACGTGAAAGATGGGCGCCCTCGACACGGCTTTGCCTCTGGGGCCTGTCTTGAACTGGGTATCCTGGTAGGTCAGGTCCCCGAGAGCCTCCTGCATGCTGCGCGGCACCCCGGGCAGGTCCAGCTCCTCGGCGCTGTGGCGGGAGGCGGCGATCAGCCGGATGTTCTTGAGGCTGAGGGCGAGGACGTAGAAGCGGCCGTCGCCGTTGAGCAGGGAGAACAGCGGCTTGAGGTGGAACCGCTTCTCCACCACCGCCAATTCGTCGAAAGAGCCCGGCAGGCGGTGGACGCGGAAGATCTCCGGCGAGCGGAAGAGCGCCAGCCCGTCGCTCTGCAGTTGCCAGAACGTCTGATCGTCGAGGAGATCGCGGAGCGGCGCCATGAGGTCGGCGGCCTGCGCGTCTCCCATTTCGATCTCACCCAACCGCCCCTGGATCACGCGCAGGAGGTTCTTGAGGCGGATCGGATTCTGCTGCATCTCCACGCCCGCCCGGAACGTGGGCATGTAGATCGAGACGCACGGGCACCCGGGCGCCTGGAGGAGGTTCCGGATCTCGTCGCGGGTGACGGGGAGGGCCTGCGTTGCTTCGCGGGTTCCATTGGGGGTCAAAACGGCCATGGGCACCTCCTGAGGGAGTGGACGGTCTCGCCCTCTGCGCGAGACCTGGATACCTCTTTGTCCAGCAAGCACCATGCCGTAGTCGCCCGGGCGGGCGGGGTTAGACCGGCACCCGCCGCGGCAGCTTCTTCGCCCCATACACTCCCACCAGCAGCAAGGCTCCCAGAAGGATGATCGCCGGGCCCGAGGGCATGTCGAAGTAAAAGGAAAGGACGAGCCCGCCGAGAGTGATGCCGACGCCGATCAGCACGGAGCCGAGGAGGACGCTCCGCAGATCGCGCCATAGCATCAGGCTGATCACGGAGGGAATCGTCAGCAGCGCCACCACCAGGATGATTCCCACGATCTGGATGAGGATCACCACCGTGAGCGCGATCATCGCCAGCAGCAGCGACAGGAGGAGCCGCACCCGCACGCCCCGTACCCGTGCGAACACCTCGTCGAAGGCCACCGCCACGATTCCCTTGAAAAAGAGGAGCAGAAGAGTCAGCACGAAGGCGGCGAGGATGAGGATGGTCGCCACATCCCGCCGCGAGACGAGGAGGATGTTGCCGAAGAGATAGGTCATCAGGTTGGGAGCGTAGCCCGGCGTCTTGTAGACGAAGACCACTCCCACCGCCATGCCCACCGCCCAGAGGACGCCGATCAGGGCGTCGTAGGAGCGGATCGTCTCGCGGTCCACGGCGCCGAGAGCCAGGGCGCAGACGAGCGCCACCGGGATGGCGCCGAGCACCGGATTGATGCCCAGAAAGAAGCAGACCCCCATGCCGCCGAACGCCGCGTGGCTGATGCCGTCGCTGATGAAGGCGAGCTTCTTGACCACCACGAAGGTGCCGATGACGCCGCAGAGCACGCTCGCCAGCACGCCGGCGATGAGGGCGTTGCGCAGGAACTCGTAGGAGAGCGCGTCGAGGAAGGTCGGCAAGGGCTCGCTCGTCAGTGATCGTGCAGCACGCGGTGGGGAACGCCGTGGGTGACCAGCTCCACCGGGCAGCCGTAGACCTCCTCCATCACCTCCAGCGAGAGCTCGGGACCGCCGTGATAGAAGAGCCGCCGGTTGATGCAGGCGATGCGATTCACCAGGGAGGCGATGGAGGTCACGTCGTGAGTGACCACGACGACGGGAATGCTGCGGTTGAGCTCCTCCAGCAGCTCGCCCAGCGTCGCGCGCGACTCGACGTCGATCGACGCCGTGGGCTCGTCGAGAAAGAGGATCTCGGGCTGGGACACCAGGGCGCGGGCGATGAGCACCCGCTGGAGCTGGCCGCCGGAGATCTCCGCCACGTGGGCGCGGGCGACGCCGGAGAGGCCGAGGCGCTCGATCGCTTCCGCCGCCGCCGCGCGGTCCTGACGCGACCAGGAACGCAGCAGGCCGCCCAAGCCGTCCATACCGAGCCGGCCCATCAGCACCATGTCGGAGACCCGCAGCGGAAAATCCTTGTCAAACGTCGAGAACTGGGGCACGTAGCCGAGCCGGCCGCGCGGACCGCCGCCGCCGGATAAGTGATAGATCACCTCGCCGGACCACGGCCGCAGCAATCCCAACATCACCTTGAGCAGGGTGGTCTTGCCGCCGCCGTTGGGACCGATGATGGCGAGGAAATCGCGCGGCTGGATGTCCAGGCTGACGCCGTCCAGCACCACCTCGCGGCCATAGCCGAAGGTGACGTTGCGGACGGCGACGATGGGGGTCTCAGACATGGCTCAGCGCCTCCCCCAGCTCCCGCGTCACCCGTTGCAGATTGCCGAGCCAGTCCCGCTCCTGAGGATCGGCGACCAGCACCCGGCCGCCCACCGCGTCGGCGATCACCTGCGCGCTCTTGCGAGGGAATCCGCTCTGCACGAAAACCACCTTCACCCGCTGCCGCTTCGCCTCCTCGATGAGCTGGATCAGCCGCCCGGCGCTCGGCTCCTTCCCCTCGGCCTCGATGGCCACCTGCCGCAGACCGTACTCGCGAGCGAAATATCCCCAGGTGGGGTGATAGACCATGAACGAGGCTCCGCGCACGGGAGCCAACCGCGAGCGGATCTCCCGGTCGAGCGCGGCGATGTCGGCCTCGAAGCGCGCGAGATTCGCCCGGTACTCCGCGGCGTGGCTGGGATCGATGCGCTCCAGGGCCGCGGCGATGTTGCGGGCTGCGACCGCCACGGTCTCCGGGGCCACCCAGACGTGAGGATCGCCGGCGGCGTGAGGATGGCCGTGCTCGCTGCCCTCTCCTTCGCCCTCGATGAGCCGCATGCCGCGCGACATGTCCACCACCTCGATGCCGGGAAGGTCCGCGAGGAGAGGCATGATGCGCGCCCGCTCGAACTCGAACGCGGGATGGCCCACCGCCACGTACAGCCGGGCGCGGCTCAAGACCACGATCTGCCGCGGCGTCAGCGGATAGTCGACATGGGAGTAGCCGGGCGGGATCATCACCTCCACCTCGACGCGGGAACCGCCGACGCGCTCGACGAAATACGCCTGCGGCGGCACGCTGACGGCGACGCGGATGCGGCCGGCCTCCGCTGCGGGAGCGGCCGGGCGGCAGGCGAGGAGGGCGAGAACCAAGCTGACGCTGATCCCCCAATGTAGAGACGCCCCCGGGGGCGTCTCCGGGGCGGAAACGACAGATCCTCTTCGCCAGACGTCCCGCGGGAGGTTTCCCTCCACGGAAGGATCACGCCGCCTCGGAGACGCCCCCGGGGGCGTCTCTACATTGGGAAGGCAACGTTGGCGCGGCACGGAAGGAGTTTTCACGCGCAATCCGCGCAGCGGCCGTAGAGCACGACCTCGTGGGACTCCAGGGCGAAGCCCGCCGGCGTCAAGCCGCGCAGCCCCTCCGGGCAGCCGTCCAGCTCGTAGACGCGATCGCACGCGCGGCAATGGAAGTGGTGATGGTGCCGCTTGCCGGTCGTCTCGTAGCGCGGCGGCTCCCCCGGCAGCTCGACCTGCGCCAGGGCCTTCTCCGCCACCAGAGCCTTGAGCGTGCGGTAAACGGTCGCGATGCCCAACCCCGCACAATGCACGCGGGCCGCGACCAGCACCTCGTGCGGGCTCAGCGGCCGGTCCGCCTCCTCGATGGCCCGGCGGATGGCGCGTCGCTGCTGCGTATCCCTCATCGCCCCAAATGATAATACAATCTCAATAAGCGCCACAAGCTCCGCTCTATAATCCCGCCCATGACTACGACACCGCCGCAGCAACGCATCGAAGCCGAGGTGAAGGCCGCCATGAAGGCGGGAGAGAAGGAGAAGCTCTCGACCCTGCGGCTGCTCCTGACGGAGATCAAGAACGAGCGCATCCGCCGGGGCTCCGAGGTGGACGAGGCCGGCTTCGTCTCGCTGGTCCGCAAGTCGATCAAGCAGCGCGAGGACTCGGTATCGCAGTACCGCGCCGGGAATCGCGAGGAGCTGGCCGCCAAGGAGGAGGCCGAGATCAAGGTCCTCGCGGCCTACCTGCCGGCGCAGGTGGACGAAGGGCAGATCCGCGCCGCCGTCGAGGAGCTCGTCGCCTCGCGCAGTCTCGCCGGGCCGGCGGCGATCGGACCGATCATGAAAGAGATGCTGGCGCGCTTCGGCTCCAGCGCCGACGGCGGGGCGATCAACCGCATCGCGCGCGAAGTGCTGGCGAAGCCGGCCGGTTGACGTCCACCTCCATGCGGAAGGTCATCGTCGGCACCGCCGGCCACATCGATCACGGCAAGACCAGCCTCGTGCTGGCCCTCACCGGCATCGATTGCGACCGCTGGGCGGAGGAGAAGGCCCGCGGCATCACCATCGATCTCGGGTTCGCCCACCTGACCGAGGGGGACCTGCAGCTCGGCTTCGTCGACGTGCCGGGGCACGAGCGGTTCCTGCACAACGCGCTGGCCGGCCTCGGCGGCATCCGCGTCATGCTCCTGGTGGTGGCCGCCGACGAAGGGGTGAAGCCGCAGACGCGCGAGCACCTGGCCGTCTGCTCGCTGCTAGGCATTCCCGCCGGCCTGATCGCGCTCACCAAGGTGGACCTGGTGCCGCCGGACCTCCGCGAGCTGGCCCAGTTGGAGATCGAGGAGCTGCTCGCTTCGACCCCGTTCGCCGGCTCCCCCATCCTTCCGGTCTCCAGCGCCACCGGCGCCGGCATTCCCGAGCTCAAGGCGGCGCTGCTCGAGCTCGCGGCGCGCCATGCAGCGCCGGCCGATCCGGAGCTGCCGGCGCGCCTGCCCGTGGACCGCGCGTTTCACCTCAAGGGCCTCGGCGTCGTGGTGACGGGCACCCTGGCGAGCGGCGTCGTCCGTCCCGGGGAGACGCTGGAAGTCCTGCCTCGCGGCGCGCGGGCAAGGGTGCGCAGCGTCCAGGTGCACGGCCAGCCGCGCGAGCAAGCCGAAGCCGGCGAGCGCACGTCCCTCCAGTTGACCGGCGTGGCGCTCGAAGAGCTCGCCCGCGGCATGCAGCTCGGCACGCCGGATGCCTTCGCGGCCACCACCAGCCTGCTCGCCCGTTTCACGCTGCTGCCGGAGGCGCCCGCGCCCCTCCGCGGCTTCGTGCCGGTGCGGCTCCATCTCTACGCCAGCGAGGTGCTCGGCCGGCTGCGGCCGCTCGCCGCAGAGGGTCTCGCGCCGGGCGAGACCGGACCGGTCGAGATCCGCCTCGAAGCGCCGGTCTCCGCCGTGCGCGGGGACCGCTACATCATCCGCCGTCCCTCGCCGGCCATGACGCTCGGCGGCGGCGAGATCCTCGATCCGCGCTGGCGCCGGCACCGCGGCACGATCCTGGCGCAGGCGCTGACAGCTCTCCAGGGCGACCTCCGCTCCGGGCTGGCCTTCTGGGTCCAGGAGGCCGGCGAGCGCGGCATGGAGGCGGCGGAACTGGCCCGCCGGCTGGGCCTGCCGCCGGCGCTGGTGGCGGCGCGGCTCGCCGAGATCGCGGCCGGCCAGCGGCTCATCGAGGTGCAGGAGGGACCGGGGCGCGCACGCCGCTGGATCGCTCCGTCGGCGGTGCAGCGGCTCACCGAGCGGGCGCGGCGCATCCTCAAGGAGCATTTCCAGAAGGACCGCCTCGCCGAATCGATGCCCAAGGCCGAGGCCGTACGCCGCATCCTACGCGGCCGGGCGTCCGAACTGGCCGACGTCTACCTCGGCTGGCTGGAGGCGCAGAAGGTGCTCACCGTGCAGGGAGACCAGGTGACGCTGCCCGGCCGCAGCGCGCAGCTCACCGGCGAAGAGTCGCGGCTCTCGACGGCCGTGGTGGAGCGCTTCGAGCGGGCAGGGCTCGCGCCGCCGTCGCCGGGCGAGGTGGCGCAGGAGCTCGGCGCCAAGCCGCAGATCGTGGACGGCGTCATCCGCCACCTCATCGGCCGCGGCCAGCTCGCCAGGTTGCCGAACGGCCTGATCCTCGCCGCCGCCGCCCTCACCGGGCTGCGACGGGACCTCCTCGCCACCTCCTGGGAGCGTTTCTCCGTCGCCGATTTCAAGGACCGCTTCGGGCTCACCCGCAAGTGGGCCATCCCGCTGCTCGAGCACCTCGACTCGACCGGCGCCACGCGCCGCATGGGCGACGACCGCATGGTGGTGCGCAAGGCGCCGCCGCCCTCATCCACCGCACCTCCTACTACGTAGAGAGTGTTGCAAGATTCGACCATGGCCCTCCTCTCCGACGCCGAGCTGCTCGCCCGCCTGGTCGGTTTCGACACCACCAGCCGCAACAGCAACCTGGCGCTCGCCGACTGCCTCTGCGACTACCTGGACCGCCCCGGCGTCCGACTGGCGCGCAATCCTTCGGCCGACGGCGCCAAGACGAACGTCGTCGCCTGGATCGGCCCGCAACCGGCGGGAGACCGGCGGGGCCTCGTGCTCTCGGGACACATGGACGTCGTCCCCGCCGAGGAGGATGGCTGGCACAGCCCCCCCTTCACCTTGACCGACGGCGGCGACCGCTGGGTAGGCCGCGGCGCCTGCGACATGAAGGGTTTCGTGGCGCTCGCGGCCAACCTCGCCGCCGAAGCGCGTCCTGAGCGCTGGCGCGCCCCTCTTGTGCTCGTCTTCACCTACGACGAAGAGGTCGGCACCCTGGGAGCCAAGCGCCTCACCGAGAGCTTCCCCGAGGCCGCGGCGCTCCCGCGCAGCGCGATCATCGGCGAGCCGACCTCCCTGCGGGTGGCGCGCGCGCACAAGGGCCATTTCAAGATGCGGGTGATCCTCCACGGCGTCGCGGCGCACAGCGGCTATCCTCATCTCGGCGTCAACGCCATCGAGCCGGCCGGCCGGGTGACCGTGGCGCTCTCCCGCCTGCGCCGCGAGCTGGAGGCGGAGCCGGCGCCCCACCGCGAGCTGTTCCCGGACGTTCCCTACGTGCCGCTGAACGTCGGCACCATCCACGGCGGCTCGGCGATCAATGTCGTGCCGGACCGCTGCGCCGTCGAGCTGGGAGCGCGCCCGCTGCCGGGTATCGCCTCGGAAGAGTTGATCGAGCGCGTGAGCCGCGCCGTGCGCGACGCCGCCGCGCCCTTCGAGCCGGAGATCGAGCTGCTCTCCGACAGTCCCGCCCTGCTCCTCGACGAGGCCGCTCCCATCCACCGTTACCTCTGCGGCCTGATCGGCCAGAGCGCCGGCGCCAGCGTCTCCTTCGCCACCGACGCCGGCTGGCTGCAGCGTCTGGGGATCGACTGCGCCATCTTCGGTCCCGGCTCGATCGAGGTGGCCCACAAGCCTAACGAGCACCTGCCGAAAAGCGATCTCGTTGCCGCGCGTGAGCCGCTGGCGCGGGCGATTTGGCGGTTTTGCGAGGAAGGATGAGGAACGGAGCTCGTGCAGAGCGGGCGTTCTGCCCTTCGAGACCTCAACCCCTGGCCCCCTCTCCAGCAAAGCTGGAGAGGGGGGAACGATTCCGAGCGCGTCTCGTCCCCGATCCAGGCAATACCCCTCGCAGGCGTTCCCCCTCTCCATCTCCGATGGAGAGGGGGCCAGGGGGTGAGGTCTCGAAGGGCAGGTCGCTCCGATGACCACCCTCCTCCAACCCGACCTCACCTGGACCGGCCACCGCTTCGAGCCGGACATCCAGATTGCCATCGGCGAGGACGGCCGCATTGAATCCGTCGGCGACCTCGGCCGCGCGCCGGACCTGCGCCTGAAAAACCGGGCCCTCCTGCCCGGCATGGTGTCCGCGCACTCGCACGCCTTTCAGCGCGGGCTGCGGGGGCGTGGCGAGACCTTTCCGGCGGGCGCGGGCAGTTTCTGGAGCTGGCGCGAGGCCATGTACGGCCTGGTGGGGCGATTGGAGGCGGAAGAATTTCAGGCGCTCTGCCGGCAGACGTTCCGCGAGATGCGCGCGGCGGGGATCACTACGGTCGGCGAGTTCCACTACTTCCATCACCGCGAGGCTGAATCCCAGGATTACGCGTTCGACGAGCTGGTGCTCGCCGCCGCCGCCGAGGCGGGCATCCGCATCGTGCTGATCCAGTCCTACTACCGCACCGGCGGCGTGGGCCAGCCGCTGGAAGGCCCGCAGCGCCGCTTCGGCTCGCCGTCTCCCGAGGTCTTCTGGGAGCAGATGGATCGCCTCGTGGCGCGCCTCGATCCGCGCCGCGAGAGCCTGGCCGCATCGGTCCACAGCCTGCGCGCCGCCAGCCCCGAAGACCTGGCCACGATCTACGACGAGGCGCGCCGGCGGGATCTGCCCTTCCACATCCACGTCGAGGAGCAGCGGCGGGAGATCGACGACGTCCTCGCCTACTACGGCAAGCGTCCGATGGCACTTTTGCTGGAAACTCTGGGAACCGCGACAGATCTGACTGCCGTCCACTGCACCCACACCGATGCCGAAGAGATGGACCGTTTCCTCGCCGCCGGCGGCACCGTCTGTCTCTGTCCACTCACCGAAGGCAACCTGGGAGACGGCATCGCGGCGGTGCCCCGCGCCCGTCCCACGAGCGGAGCCTTCTGCCTCGGCAGCGACTCCAACGCCCGCATCTCTCACATCGAGGAGATGCGCTGGCTGGAGTACGCCCAGCGGCTCGCCACCGAGAGCCGGGGCCTGCTGCGGGATCAGGAAGGCAACGTGGCGAGGATTCTTTTGGATGCGGCGACGAGCGGCGGCGCCAAGGCCCTCGGTATCGAGACCGGCCGCATCAAGCCGGGCCTCTGGGCCGACTTCGCGGCGATCGACCTAGCGGCGCCGTCCCTCGTGGGCTGGACGCCGGAGACTTTGCTCGATTCGGTCATCTTCGGAGCGACGGAAGAAGTCATCGCGGCGACGTGCGTGGGCGGGGAGTGGATGGAGCATCGGGAGAGGCGCTCGTAGCGGGAGCGATCTCCAGTACAATCCTCCCTCCAATGTGCGGACGCTACACCCTCAGCTCTCCCAGCGATGACATCGCGCTGCTCTTCGATATCCCGGAGGTGCCGGCGCTGCCGCCGCGGTACAACCTCGCTCCCACCCAGGAAGCGGCGGTGGTGCGCGTGACGCAGCCCGGCGGCCCGCGTCAGCTCGACCTGCTGCGCTGGGGCTTCATCCCCTTCTGGGCCAAGGAGGCGTCGATCGGCAACCGCATGATCAATGCCCGCGCCGAGAGCGTCGCCGAGAAGCCCGCCTTCAAGTGGAGCTTCCAGAAGAAACGCTGCCTGGTGGCGGCCGACGGCTTCTACGAATGGAAGAAGGAGGGCAAGCTCAAGCAACCCTTCCTCATCCACCGCCAGGACGGCAAACCCTTCGCCTTCGCCGGCCTGTGGTCCACCTGGCGTGATCCCCAGAAGGGAGAGCCTGTCGAGACCTTCACCATCCTCACCACGGACGCCAACGACCTGATGCATCCGCTGCACGACCGCATGCCGGTGATCGTGGATCCCGAGAAATTCGATCTCTGGCTGGACCCCAGGGTGGAGGACGCGATGAAGCTCCTGCCGCTCCTCGTTCCTCACGCCGTGGAAGGCTTCGAGGCGTTTCCTGTCAGCCGCGCCGTCAACAGTCCCGCCCATGACGAGCCGGATTGTATCGAGCCGCTGGTGCAGGATTAGTCGCGGGCGAAGCGCAGACAGGCTTGAATATCTTCGGGAGCAAGGCCCTGGTACTCGTCAAGGATCTCCGGAACCGTCGCCCCATGAGCCAACAGACCCAGTATGTACTCGACGGTCAGACGCGTACCCTTGATCACCGGTTTGCCGACCATGACCTCAGGATTGAGCGCAATGCGAGAGAGGAGTTGTTCGTCCCTCATGATTCGATCTCCGGAAGAGGGATTGTAGCGCGCATTACCTCGTAACGGCGACACAGCTTGATGAAGCGCCTCTTATGCAGCGCGCCGTCGAGAAAGTCGTAGTGGTTGGGGATGATCCAGCGCGGATCCAGCGCCAAGGCCTTGCGCAGGCTGTCCGGGACCTGCTCCGGCCTGCTGGTGAAGATCCGCGGCGAGAGGTGGGTGTTGAACCAGTAGCTCGCGAAGAGATCGCCGGAGAACAGCAGGTCGTGCTTCTCGCTGTAGAAGCCGTTATGCCCGTCGGTGTGACCCGGCAGATGCACCACGCGCAGGCCACCCCAGAAAGGCAGGAGGTCGCCGTCCGCGATGGGCTCGTCGATCAGCGCAGGCCGGTAGCGGAAAGCCCACCGGCCCAGCCCCTCCAGCCGTCCGCACCACCGCGCGCTCCCCTCGTAAGGATAGACCCCATCCACGTGGCTCTGCTCGGCAGGATGCCCGTACACCCGCGCGTCCGTCCACTCCTTGATGGGAGCCAGATTCCCGGCGTGATCGAGATGGCCATGCGTGAGCAGGATGCCCTCGATCGATTCAGGTCCGAGGCCCAGCCGGCGCATCAGACGCCGCAGCAGCACGGGCTCCCCCACCATCCCCGTATCGAGAAGCCACGCCCGCTCCCCTTCCACCAGGAGATGGAAGACGCTCATCACGCCGCGGATGCCGTAGAGGCCGGGGATGTCTCGATTCGTCAGCAACGGCGCTCCTCTCCGATCTCCTTAACGCATTGACCCCGAGGGATCTTTCCCATGCCAAACACGGATCTGTAGGGGCGGCCCTATGTGGCCGCCCTCTTTTCTCTCCCCCAGGGCCCACCCTGCGCGGCCGTCCTATTCAGGCCTCCCCCAGGGCGGCCACATAGGGCCGCCCCTACAGATCATTTCGCTCGTAGTTTCCGATCAAAGAACTCCGCCGTAGCCTGATACACCTTCAACCAGCTCGCGTAGCGCAGGAACGAGTGGATCTCATCCGGCAGGATGAGCTGCTCCACCTCGACGTTCCGCTCTCGCAGCGCTTCCACCAGCTCCACCGTCTCGCTGAAGGCGACGTTGCGGTCGTCGTCGCCGTGGATCACCAGCACGGGCGAGCGCCAGCCGTCGAGCCAGGCCATGGGTGAGGATTCGAAGGCGAGCCTCTCCTCCTCCGGCTTCGGAGCGTACTCGGGGATGAAGTTGCGGATGCCGTTGTTCCAGTTGTGCACGCCGTGGATGTCCACCCCTGCGGCGAACAGATTGGAGGCGCGGGCGAGACCGAGCGCCGTCAGGTAGCCGCCGTAGGAGCCGCCCCAGAGGCCGATGCGGTCGGGATCGACGTCCGGCCGGCTGCGCAGATAGAGGCCCGCCCCGAGCACGTCGTTGAACTCGCTGGCGCCGGTGGCTCCCTGGCTCGGCGCTTCACGGAACGCCAGCCCGTAGCCGATGCCGGCGCGGTAGTTCACCGAGAGCACGACGTAGCCGCGGCTCGCCAGGTACTGATTGAGCGCGTAGGAGTTGTTGTAGTAGCCCATGTAGTGCCAGCCGAGCAGCATCTGCCGGGGCGGACCGCCGTGGAAGAAGAGCACGCCCGGCCGCCGCTCGCCTTTCTTCAGGCCCGGCGGCAGGAAGAGCTGGCCGTGGACGCGCAGGCCGTCCGAGGCGTTGAAGATCACCTGCTGCGGCTCGACGAGCGCGCGCTCGGGAAACTCGGCCGGCACCGTCCCCGGCGCCAGCTCGCGCGCCTCGCCGCCGCCGATCTCGATCACGGCCTCGGCCGGCCGCTTGGCTCCGGAACGGAAGTAGGCCAGGGCCTTGCCGTCGCTCGTCATCACCGGCAGCCATTCGATGCCGGAGCCCTTGGTGAGCGCCACCGGCCGGCCGCCGGTCACGTCCACCCGCCAGACGTGGCGGCGGTCGATGTCGTCCTGGTTGGAATTGAAGATCACCTGCCGGCGGTCCGGCGTGAGATTGACGAATTCGACCTCGAAGTCGCCGGGCGTGAGCAGCGTGGCCTTGCCGCCCGCGGCCGGAACGGAGTAGAGATGGATCCAGCCCTCCCGCTCCCAGGGAATGACGAGCCGGTCCTCCGCCGCCCAGAGGATCTGATTCGCCGCCGACACTCCCTGGAAGACGCTCCCCGTTCCGGGCTCGGCGCGCCAGACCACCTTGGCTTCGCCCGAGGCGACGTCCGCCACCAGGATCGACCAGGGCTGCGCGCTCCTATTGGGATGGAAGAGCGTGATCTTCGAGGACGCGGGCACGCGCAGGAACGCCAGCCGCGAGCCGTCCGGCGACCACGCGGGATCGCTGTCGTTGTCCACGCTCGGCTCGATCCAGCGGAGCGCCTTCGCGGCCACGTCATAGACGCCGATGAAGCTGTGATCTCCTCGGCGGCTCACGAAGGCCAGCTTCGAGCCGTCGGGTGAGAAGCGCAGCTCGCCGGCGCCGCCACGCGCCTTGATCCATGCCACCTGCTCCGCCTTCTCCGCGAACGGCGCCCAGTAGATGTCTCCCTTCGAAACGAAGGCGACGCCATCGCCGCGCGGCGAGACGATGGCGCCAGTCCCGGCGCCGACGCGCACCGGCTCGCCGCCGTCGAGCGACACCCGCCAGATCGCCTGCTCGGCGCCGGCCGGATCGCTGGTCGGATTCGGGATGTCCCCCTGCCGGTTGGCACCCCCGCCGCGGACGTAGATCAGCCCCTTGGCGTCCGGAGTCCACTCGAGACCGCCGATAGCCTGGCCGTCATCCGCGTTGTACTTGGTGACCTGCCGCCCGCGATACTCCGGCGGCTCGGCCACCCAGACATTGCGGATACCCTTCGCGTTCTGAACCCAGGCCAGCTTGGCGCCTGCAGGGGACGCTAGCAGCTCGGACGGGAACGGCGTGGAGAGGAGGCCTTCCAGGGTGACCGCCGGCGTCTGGGCGGCGAGAGGAAGGCCGGACAGCAGGACGAGCGGGGCGGCGAGAACGAGGCGAGAACGGACTCGGGACATCGGACCCTCCATTGGTAGAGTTGAAGGGCTCCCCGCAGACCGACTTTCAGGTGAAAGCCAGCGATCGCGAGGGCTTTTCGGGAAGGGTGGACGCTAGCGGCTGGCAACCCGTTCCGCAGGGTGCAGGGACAGGTATTCTCGCACTTCTAGCTGCATGCGGTCGATCTCAGCGAGGAATCCGGATGCCGACAAACGGTAATTCGCCGGGTTCGTCTCCACCTTCCGAAGTTGGGCCACTTGCGCCTGGAAGCGTCGAATCCGTTCCAGTGTGGCCTCCATCTCCAGGTCAGTGCTGATCATCGCTCCTCCTGAACCAGCTCAACGATACCACGCCGCCCGCGGCCGCGTTTGACCTGCCAGTATTCTACTGCTGCCTGCTCACCCTCCCAAGCGGCCAGGCGACGCAGCCAGAAGACGCTACAGCCGAAGTGCGCCTGAGCCGCTCCGTGGTCGAACAATAGCCGTGCCTCGCCAGTCAATTCGCTGGCGTCGAAGGAGTCCTCCATCAGGAGAAAGACATCGACGTCATTGGGCTCTCGTTTGTCGGTGACGAACGATCCGAAAACAATGAACCGCGCGACGTGACCGCCAGCGCGCGCCAAGTCGTAGATGCGGGTGAGGCGGAGAGCCGCCGCCCTGCGTTGCGAGCTGCCACCGCCGAAGCGATCGAGGACTTCGCGTAAGGAGGCCGCATGCACGCCGACCGGCAAGTCGCCGCTATCCATGAACAGCGGTAAGGGCACAAGATCTCCGGCCCGGCCCGAACGGCGCCGGCTTTTGTTGGTACTTCAGTCAACATTCTGCATCTTAGCTCTTTCATGCTAGCAAAGAAGGGGCCGCAGAACCCTGATCACCGCTTTCTGCATGCTCAACCGCTACGTCAACGGGCTGGCGACCTGGGCGCCACCGGAGACGGCGGCGTACAAGAAGATCGGAGAGATGCTCGCTCAGACAGGCTACGTGAACAGCCTCCGCGAGGCGACGAAGGGCCGAGACTGAATGGCGTTGCCCTCGCGGCATGCGGTGCACGCGAGCCGAACCCCAAAGAAGGCCGAGCGAGTCTCGTTGTACCGATATCGAATGGCGTTGCACGCCTGGCGCGTCTTTTTTAGGCGTGCAACGACTCGCTACACGCTTGCAACGAGCCGCTGCACGCGTACAGCGGTTTTTTTACCCGTTCAGCGCCCTGTTGCACGTGTGTAACGTCTCGTCGTATCCGTACAACGGCCTGTTGCATGCGTGCAAGGGCTCAGTGCACGCGTGCGCCGGCTTTTTTATCCGTACAACGCCTCGCCGAACGCGTACAACACGGCATTGCACGCGTGCAATGCCCCGTTGCACGCGTACACAGGGTTTTTTACCCGTGCAACGTCTCGCTGCATGCGTACAACGGCTTGTTGCATGCGTGCGATGGCTCGCTGCACGCGTGCAGTGGCTTTTTTAGCCGTGCAACGCCACGTTGTACGCGTGCAACGGCCCATTGCACGCGTACAAAAAATTCTGCACACGCGCGGCTCCTCTCCGCAGGCATGCGCTCCCAAGCGCAATGCCTGCAACGGCTTGGCGAACGGGTTCAGCGCTCGAAGCGGCCCACGAAGGCGCTGCGTTTGCCGGGGCTGCTCCAGACTTTCCCGAGCTCGCCGCCGCGGAAGGCGTGCACCAGGGTGACGGCCGGCACCGCTTCGGAGGTCGCCGTGAGCGGCGGATAGTAGACCTCCTCGTTGCCGCACAGATGATCGCCGTGGTTGAGGCCGCGGGTTTTCAGCTCCACGCGATCGCCGGCTTGGAGGCTCGCGGCGCCGGAGAGCCCGGCCGCTCCGGAGTGCGCGTGGCCCGTGGGCGATCCGCTCTCGATGGAGAGCTGGATGGGCGCGCTCTCGACGGCCACCACGTCAGCCAGGAGATCGCCTCCCATCTCGCGCGCGAAGCCCACGAGAGCGTCCTTCTGCGCGGCGTCGGCCCGTTCGTCCACCAGGAGAACGGATCGCGCCGCCAGCGGATTCCGCGTCGGTTCGCCGAGCGTCTCAGCCGCGCGAACCACGGCGACGACGGAGAGGCCTTCCACCGGCACTCCCCGCCAGGCGCCCTGGCGCACGCGCCAGGCGAAGATCGCCTCCTTGCCGGCGAGGTTGACCTCGGCGTTGGCGAAGCAGGGACCGGTGTAGATGTCGGAGGTGCGGGCCTCCAGGTAGTCGCCGGAGATGGTGGAGCCGGCGAGACAGAGGGGGGCCGAAGTGGCCAGGAGGGCCAGGGTCAGGAGCGTCCAGATGGGGATTCGGTTCGGCTTCATGGTTCACCTCCCTGCCGTCCGCTCCAGTGTAGCAGCTCGCCGGCTAGCGGCAGTCGCCGTCGCGCTCCATCTCCAGCACGTAGTCGCGGATGCGGCTCGCGTCGTCGGCTTCCGGCGCCAGCTTGACGTAGCGCCGGAACTGCGCGCAGGCCTCGCGGAAGGCATGACGCTCGTAGAGCAGCAGCCCCAGCTCGCGGTGCGGCGCCGGGCGGCCCGCGTCGAGCTCGATCGACTTGCGGAACGAGTCCTCGGCTTCGCGGCGGAGCTGGCGCTGGTCCGCCGGCTCCTTCGCCGCGGCGGCCTGGGCGAGGCGCAGCCGGCCGGTGAGGAGGTGAGTCTCCGGGTCTTCCGGCATCCAGCCGCGCACCTTGTCGAGCTGGCTGGCGGCGAGCGTCAGCCGGCCCATCTCGATGTTGAGGCGGGCGTCGTCGCGCACCACCGGCCGGATGCGGCGGGTGAAGGCGTCTTCCCGCTCCTTCCGGACGATTTCGTCGACGGGCGCGGAAGGATGCCTGGCCACGTAGGCCTTGGTGCTCTGCATCCGCTCGCTCAGCCGGGGATGGCTGCCGAAGAAGAAGGCCTCGACCTTCTTGGGCTCGCCGCGGTCGTCGAGCAGCGCCTGGTAGACCTTGGGCGCCTGCTGCAGGTCGTAGCCGGCGGCGGCGATCTTGACGAAGCCGCCTTCATCGGCCTCCACCTCGAGCCCGCGCCCGTAGCCGTTGACCGACGCCAGGAAAGCGAGCTGGAGCCCTAGCCCGACGATCAGGTTGCCGACCACGTCGATCGTCGCCGCCTTGCCCCAATCGCCTTTGCCCAGGGCGTCGCCTTCGGCGTCGGCGATGACGATAGCCGCGGCCAGGGCGGCGATCGAGAGGCCGATCTGCTTGTTGAGCATGCTCCGCTGGTAGCGCAGCATGTGGCGGTTCTCGACGTGGGTCATCTCGTGGCCGAGCACGGTGGCCAGCTCGTCCTCGTTCTCCATGCGCGCGAGCAGGCCGGTGTGGACGTAGAGCGAGCCGTGCGGATAGGCGAAGGCGTTGAGCGTGGGGTCCTCGACCACCCGCACCTGGTAGCGGATGGCCGGGTTGGCCGCCATGCCCGGCGGGTTGAGGCGCGAGACGACCTGCTCGAGGTAAGAATCCAGCAGCGGGTCGTGGTAGAGCTTGACGTTCTCGAGGAGCTTCTTCTCCTCCTCGCGCGACTGGTCCCATAGGGCCTGCTCGTCCCGCGACGGCTTGAAGGCGCCGCCCTGGCTGGAGATCGGCGGCACCTGGGTCGAGACGCAGGAGGCGAGGACGAGGAGCAAAGTCGCCAGGGCGACGGAGCGGAAGGCGGGGGTGTGGCGCATGGGCGAACCTCCAACGAAAAGCTGAGACGGAGATGGCGAGGTTTATTTTACTCCAGGGCGCCTTGGACCCCTTGAACCAAGGAAAGGAGCAGATAGGCTCCCTCCCCATGCACCTGCCCCTCGGCGTCCTCCCCGGCCTGTGGTTCCTGACGCTGGCGATTGCGCTCGCCTGGGTCGTGCGCCGCTGGTTCGATCCCGTGCCGGCCCGGTGCTGGGCGGTGTGGGGCATCGCGCTGGCGGTGCTGTTCGGCGCCGTCCTCTTCGGCGGCCGGGTGATGCTGCCGCTCGGGATTCTCACCAGGCTGCCGCCCTTCGGCGGTATCGCCGAAGGCGAGCCGGGCAACATGCTGCAGAGCGACCTCGTGCTGCAGATCGCTCCCTGGCTGGTGCGGGTGCGCGAGGCCTACGCCGCCGGCGAGTGGCCGCTGTGGAATCCCCTCTCCGGCGCCGGGGAGCCGCTGCTCGCCAATCCCCAGTCCCAGGCGTTTCAGCCGCTGGTCTGGCTGGCCCTGCCTTTCCCCGTCGCCGCGGGCTTCGGGCTGATCGCGGCGCTGCGCGTGCTGCTGCCGCTCGTCTTCACCTGGCTGCTGCTGCGTCGTCAGGGGATCTCGGAGATGCCGGCGCTGGCGGGGAGCCTCGCCTACGGGCTCGCAGGCTTCCTGCAGCTCATGCTCGGCTGGCCGCTCGCCGGCTCGGCCACCTTCCTGCCGGTGCTGCTCTACGCGCTGGTGATGGTCGACCAGCGCGGAGCCCGCCGCGACAGCCTGCTGCTCGCCCTCACCACCGCGGCCGTGCTGCTCGTCGGCCATCCCGAGACGGCCCTGCACGTCTCCGTGCTGGCGGCGGCCTTCGCCCTCTCGCGCCTGCTTACCCGGCCGGCGGGACGGCGGCTCGCGTTGGCGAGGGCCTGGGGAGTGGCGATCGCGATCGGCGCCGCCTTCGCCGCGCCGGTGGCGCTGCCGGCGGCCGAGTATCTGCCGCGGAGCCTGCGCGCGGAGATCCTGGAAGCCCGGCGCGGACGCCTGCAGGCCGCCCCCGGAGCGGAGGACATGCCGGAGAGAGGGCAGCACGGCGCCGTGACCCGGCTGGTGCCGAACGCCGCGCCCAACGCCTTCGGCAACAATCGTTTCCGCGGCTATTGGGGCCAGCGCAACATCAACGAGGACGCCGGCGGTTTCGCCGGCACGGCCGCGCTGCTCGCCGCCCTCACCGCCGCCTGGCCGCTGGCGGCGGGACGCCGCTTTCCGCAGGAGCGGCTGATGCTGGGCGCGGCGCTCGTCTGCGTGGTGATCCTGGCGCGGCCTCCCGGACTCGCCCGGCTCTTCACGCTCGTACCCATCCTCCGCGATTCCCTGAGCTTCCACGGCCGGGTCTCGCTGCTGCTCGACTTCGCGGTGGCCTACGCGGCGGCCTGCACCTGGGAGCGCTGGCACCGCGGGGAGATCCGCTGGCGGCGGAGCGTGCTGACGGGCGCGGCGCTGGCCGCCTTCATCGTCTGGGGCTACCTTGCCCATCCTGGACCGGACCCGGCGGCGCTCGCCCTCTTGCGATACGGCTCGCTCGCCCTCCAGCTCGCCGCGCTCGCCGCCTGCCTGCTGCTCCTGGCGAGACGCTCCTCCGTGCTGAGGGAAGAGGGCCTCGTGCTGGTGGTGGCCGCCGAGCTGCTGGCCTTTCACGCGCCGGCCAACCCGCCGGTCCGGGCGGACCTCTTCTACCCCGAGACGCCGCCCATCGCCTTCCTCCGCCAACGGCTCGATCCGTGGCACCGGATGGCGGGCCTGGGGCCGGCGCTGCGGCCGAACATCGGGTCCGTCTACGGCCTGGCGGACCCGCGCAGCTCCAATCCGGCGAAGCCCGCGGCGTACGTCGAAGCGACCCGGCGGATCAACCGTTTCCCGGGCCGCCCCACGGACGGCTTCTTCGCGCCGGAAGATCCGCTCTACGGCCGGCTCGGCGTCCGCTTCCTGATGACCGAGCCGGGGACGCGCGTGGGGAAACCGTACCGCCTGGTCCTCCACCGGCGGCGGGCGTGGATCTACCAGAATCGGAATGCGCGGGCGCTGCTTTTTCTGCCTACTGAAGATGCCTCGTCCACCTTGGACCTGGGATCGATACGGCCCAATTGGCTGCGGGCCCGCGCGCATCTGGCGGACCGGCGGCTGCTGGCGAGCAGCGTCTATCAGGACGGCAACTGGAAGCTGCTCGTCGATGGCGCGCGGCGGCCGACGATCCTCGCCGATGGCCTCTTCTTAGCCGCCTGGCTGCCGCCGGGCGAGTCGCCGATCGATCTCCTCTACCGGCCGGGCAGCTTCGCGGCGGGGCTCGCGGTCATGGCGCTGGGGCTCGCCGCGGCGGCGGTCCTGTGGGTGCCGCCGCCGCAGGTCCCCCGCAGGTCCCAGACCCGCAGCCAGCGGTCGGCGTAGACCGGTTTTCCCCACTGCTTTTCCAGCCGGCGAGCCAGGTCCGCCGCCGTGCTCCGCAGCATGCGGCGGAGCGGCAGCGACACCGCGCCTGAGATCTTGCCGCCGGGCGCCAGCCGGTCCTCCTCCCGCGCCAGGTTGCGGTGCACGATCAGGTAGCGGGCGCCGCTGCGGCAGAGGGCCGCGGGCTCCGGCGCCACGGCGTTGCGCAGGGCGATCGGCGGCCGCCAGAGGATGCGCTGCGGCGCGACGACCGCTACCCGGCCGCCGTGGACCTGCTGGTAGAGATAGAAGGTGCGGTTGGATTCCCAGGTGTAGACCCACGGCACCTCGAGGACCGTCTCGCCGTGCAGGGAGCGATAGAAGGGCGGCACCGCCGCGGCCGGCGCCTTGCGGTACGGCCGGTAGAAGCCCACGAAGTCGTTGTGGTGCAGGAACGAGGTCCGGAGGACGACGGGATCCGCGAAGGGGCCCGCCGCGGCGAGCGCCAGCACGAGAAGCGCGCCGGCGGCTCTTCGCGCCCAGCGGAGAGGCGCCGGCTCCTCACTCCGCCAAGGCAAACCGAACGCAGCGGCCACCCAGAGCAGCACGAAGGGGAGCACGGCGAGGAGATAGCGGCCGAAGATGATGGGGTGCGTGAGACCCATGGGCGAGAGGAACAGCAGGCCGGCGGCGTGACCGACGACCACGGTCGCGGTGTAGAGAGCGAGCCGCCGCTGGCTGCGGAACAGCAGCGTCCATCCGGCGACGGCCGCCGCCCAGAAGATCGCGGTCAGCCAGGCGGCGGCCGTGCCCGCCTGGAGCCGCAGCAGGCCGGAGAGCACCTCGCGCCAGGGGACCGTCTGCTCGATGCGCTTGGCGGCGATCACCTCCAGCAGCGACTCCCGCGCCGGGAGCAGAAAGAGGGAAAGGACGAAAAGCAGGGCGAGGCCCAGAAGGACGAGATGGCGCAGATCCCGGCCGAGGTCCCGGCGCCGCACCAGGGTGTCGGCCGCGGCGTAGAGGAATGGCGCGGCGACGATCGGCCCGGCTCCGAGGTGGAACCACACGGCGAGCCCTCCCAGGAGCACGTAGGCGGCGCCGGTCCGCGGGGAGCGCGTGCGCCACCACGCCTCGAAGGCCATGACCGCGCCGAAGGAGAAGAGCACCATCGGCATGTAGGAGCGGGCGATGCGGCTGTAGAAGACGAGCGCCGGCGAGATCGCCAGCAGCCAGCGATAGACCAGCTCGGTGCCGCGGCTCACCTTTCCCGAGAACGCGGCGGGCAGGGCCAGCAGCGCCGCGAGACCGCACAACAGGACCGGCAGCCGCAGGACCATCTCGGTGACCGGCAGGCGGGCGATCATCCACAGCTTGTCGAGCGCCGTCAGCGGGATGCAGTTGTCCGCCTTGTAATAGGTGACGAGGATCTTGGGCAGCGAGTGGTTGAGCGCCACGCGGACGGCGTGGACCTCGTCGCCGCCGAGAATCTGGTCCGGCAGGTTCCAGAGACGGAGGATGACGCCGGCAAGGAAGGGAAGGACGACCCAGAAGACACGCCAGGACGAAGCCGGTCCAGGAAGACTGAGACGTCGGAGGGTCATGCCCTTCGAGACCTCACCCCCTGGCCCCCTCTCCATCGAAGATGGAGAGGGGGGACGCAGGCGATGCGATCTTGCCTGTAGGGTGTGCTATGCGCACCATGACGGCTGCGGTGCGCACAGCGCACCCTACGCGCTCCATCGGTTCGATGTCGTTCCCCCTCTCCAGCTCCGCTGGAGAGGGGGCCAGGGGGTGAGGTCTCGGAGTGCAGGCCCCTCCCGAAGTCCAAAAAGACCATTGAAGCGGGCTTTTCACATCGAGATCGAGCCCTTGCGGAACTCGGTCTTGTCGAGATGGGCGTTGACCAGCACGGGCGAGCCGGCGCGGGCGATGCGCACGGCTTCCTGCAGCACCGGCCCGGCGTCCTCGCCGCGCTCCAGCAGCAGGCCCCGCCCGCCGTAACCCTCGGCCACCTTGTGGTAGTCGGTGCGGGCGAGCACGGTGCCGACGTCGTCCTCCAGCACCACCACCTGCTCGCGGGCGATCTGCGTCCAGCCGGCATCGTTACCTACGACGGCGATCACCGGGATGCCGTGGCGGGCGAAGGTGTCGAACTCGGCCAGGCTGTAGGCCACCGAGCCGTCGCCGTAGAGGATCCACACGTCCGCCTCCGGCCGGCAGAGCTTGGCGGCGAGGGCGAAGCCGCCGCCGACGCCGAGCGTGCCGAAGACGCCCGGATCGAGCCAGCAGAGCGGCGCCCGCGGGCTCACCGTGTAGGCCGCGGTGGCGACGAAGTCCCCGCCGTCGGCCACGATCACGCTCTCCGGCGCCAGCGCCCGGTCGATCTCGCGGCAGAGATGCACGGGATTGACCCGCTCGCCGGCGGCGGCCGCCTGCGTGACGATCTCGCGCTCGCGCTCCTCGTCGCGCAGGCGCAAGGCCGACAGCCAGTCCGCCCACCGCTGCTTGCCCGCGGCGAAAACCTCCGCGATGCCTTGCAGCAGAAGCCCGGGATCCGCGTGGATGCCCAAGTCCGGCTTGCGGTTCATGCGCAGGTCGGCCTCGCTGCGGTTGACCGAGATGAGAAAAGCCTTGCGGCCGATCTGGCGCCCATAGTCGAGCCGGAAGTCGTTGGGGATGCCCGCGAGCAGCACGAGATCCGCCTCGCGCAGGGCCTCCTTGCGCTTGTGCCGGAGCTGCAGGGCATGGCCGGCGCCGAGCAGTCCGCGGGCGCCGCCGGCGAGATAGACCGGCGCGCCGATGGCAGCCACGGCACGCGCCAGCTCCTCCGCCTGCTCCCGCGACGGCGACGAGAGCAGCGCCTGGCCGCCGAGCACCAGCATCGGACGTTTCGCGCGGCGTAGGCGGGCCGCCGCCTTGCGCACGTCGCCGCGGTCGGGCGTGGGAATCGGGACGGGCCGTGGCGGCGCGGGGACGTGCTTCTCCGCGCCGGCGAAGAGCTTCGCGGCGTGGCGCTGCAGGTAGAGGCGCATGCCGGCACCGGCGAGCCCGCCTCCCTTCGAGCTCGCGCCGTACCATTGGCGCACCAGGGCCTCGTCGTAGAGCAGGTCGACCGGACATTCCAGGAAGACGGGGCCGGGCACTCCGGAGCGCGACACCGCGAACGCCTTCTCCAGCAGCGGCACGAGATCGCGCACGGCCGCGGCCGAGGCGGCCCATTTGACGTGCGGCGCGAAGAGGGCCATCTGGTCGATGTCCTGCAGCGCCCCCCGGCCCTTCAGCAGAGTGGCCGCGGCGCCGCCGAGGAGCACGACGGCGGACTGCGCGAGCTGCGCGTTCTTAATCGCGGTGATGGTGTTGGTCACGCCCGGACCGGCGGTGACGGCCGCCACGCCGGGCACGCCGGTCAGCCGGAAGACCGCGTCGGCGGCGAACACCGCGTCCACCTCGTGGCGCACGTCGACGACGCGGATGCCGCGCCGCTTGGAGCCGACGAGAATGGGCGAGATGTGGCCGCCGCAGAGGGTGAAGAGGAAGCGCACCCCCTGCTCCACCAGCACGGCCGCGACGCGATCCCCGCCGTTCATCCCTTCGCCTCCGTGTCCAGCACGTGACGCTCCAACGTGAAGCAAAGGAACGAGCCGGACATCACCGTCTCTTCGCCGCGCCGCACCTCGACCCGCACCCGGCTCTTGCGGCCGTCGGTCTCCTCGACGGCGGCGCGGCAGACCAGCCGCTCCCCGACCACGACCGGCTTCAGGAACCGCACCTCCGCACCGCCGAGCACGACGTGCGGATGGTTGACTGCGAGCATGGCGGCGTAGTCCGCCAGGCCGAAGACGAACCCGCCGTGGACCAGCCCGCGCTCGTCGGCGACCATCTCGGGCTGGGTGGTGAGGGCGACGGCCGCGGAGCCCTCGGCGAGCTCCAGCGGCCGGCCGACGAGCCGCGGGTCGATGGCGAGGTGGGTGGCGGGGCGCACGGGCGGGGATTATATGTCGCCGATTCCGCTGTCCTCGATACTGGCAGCGTTGACCGCGCCGCCGGGACCCCTCACCTCCCCAACCCTCCTCTCCCACCTCACGCCCACCCTCCAAGGGAGAGGAGGGAGACTGAAAAGAAGAAACTGCCCTTTTCAACCCCCTCTCTCCCGGGGGTCGGGCGTGCGGTGGGAGAGAGGGGGCAGGGGGAGTGAGGGCCAGCGCCGGAGGCGCGGAAGATTCGGCCTAGGGAGCGGCGCTCGGTCCATCAGGCGGAGGGATCAAGCTCGGTATCTCCGTTTCCTTCTTCCGCGCCCGCCGCCAGAGCCGCCGCAGGGCCAGGGCGACCACCACCACAATCAGTCCGATCGGCAGCAGCACGATCACCGCGTAGATGGTGAAGCTCACCAGCCAGCGGAGGAAACCCACCAGCGTCCGGGCGCTGGAGCGCAGCGTATCGCCAGGATGCCACTCATCCCCCGGTACCACGGGTTTCGCCGCCTCGGTGGGCACCAGCTCGAGGTTGATCGTCGAGAGGGCGGCGAGCTTGTCGTAGGAGTTGAGCTGGGTGCGGATCTGCTCGATCTGCGAGCGGATCTCCACCAGCTCGCGGTAGACCTCCATGATCTCCGTCACCTTGCGTCCGCGCTGCCGCGATTCGGCGAGCAGGGCCCGCAGCTCGGCCTCGGTGGCCTCCAGCGTGCGCATGCGGGCGTCCAGGTCGATGTACTGGTCGGTGACGTCCTCGACCTGCTGCTGCTCGCGGTCGATGCGGGCGGCGAGCGCGCGGATGGCCGTCATCGCTTCCCCGACCCGCTCCACCGGCACGCGCACGGTCAGCGAGTAATAGAAGACCTCGCCCCGCCGCTGGCCGTTGGCGCTCGCCACGAAGCCGCCGAGGCGCGAGACAAGCGCCTGGATCTGGCTCGCCGCCTCCTCGGTGTCGCGCACTTCGAGCTGGAGGTTGAACGTGCGGATCAGCTTGCGCTGGATGGCCGGCGCGCGGTTGGCGGCGGGAGTCGTCGCGGGCGCGGCCTTCGACTGGGCCGGAGCCGGTGCCTGGACGGCGGCGTCCCGCGCGGGCGCCGTTGCCGAAGGGACAGCTTCTTCGACCGCTTCTCGTTTCGCGCACGATCCCAGCAATAAAAGAACAACTCCCAAGGTCGAGACCTGGATTGCTCTCATTCGCCGCCTCCTGAAACCTTGGATCAGTATGGCACGGTTGGATGTAGGATGATTCAGCAGAAACCACTCCCGAACCGCAATGACGGAGGTTTCCATGGTTCCATCCACGAGGTCAGTTCTCTCACTCGTGGTGGCGGGGATGGTGGTCGCGGCCGGAGCCGCGGTCGCGCAGGGCGCATCGGGTCTCGCCCCCGAGACGCTGGCGCAATCGACGCCTCTCTTCGCCTTCCAGAACGACGGCAACCGCGGCGCGATCGTCTTCCTGCGCAGCGGCGGCGCCCAGGAGCACGATCCGCGGCTCTTCGTCGCCGCGCGCGACGGCTGGCGCCTGGTGCAGCTCCCCGACGAGTTGCACAACACGAGCTGGGTGTTCGCCGGCCGTTCGGCGCTGCGCGACGAGCTCTGGGGAATCACGCAGAGGAACACGGAGGAGCAGCCCGGCCAGACGCTGCTCTTCGTCTCCAGCGCCAGCGGCGGACGCTCCTGGCGGCTGCGCGGCGCTTTGCAGAAGATCTCGCGCTACGCCGTGGTGGACATGTTCTCCGTCAACGAGGACGGCAAGGGCACCCTGATCCTCCGTCTCGACGACGATCCGGAGCCCGAGGCGCCGCGGCTCGGCTATTACCTCTATCTCACCAAGAACGGCGGCAAGAGCTGGTCCGAGGCCATCTTCTCGCAGAGCAAGCCGCTGCCGCCGCCGGCCATGCTGATGCCGGCCGATCGCAGCTTCGACGGCCAGAAGCCGCTCGATCCCGATGCCTGGGAACGGCTGTTCGTGGAGCTGCGGCCGGCGGAGTAAGGCGCCGATCCCACCGTTTTCGATCCTGGGACCTCGTCCGCGCCGCCGGGCCCCTCACCTCCCCAACCCCTCCTCTCCCACCGCACGCCCGACCGCCGGGAGAGGAGGGCTCTAAAAAAGCAAATCCAAACAGTCTCCCTCCTCTCCCCGGGCGGGAGGGTGTGAGGCGGGAGAGGAGGGCCGGGGAGGTGAGGGGCCCGGCGGCGCGGACGAGGTCCCGTGATCAATGCCGGTGGGATCGGCCCCCTACTTCTCCTCCATGTGGGGATAGCGGAAGCTCTTCGGCGGCACGAAGTTCTCCTTGATCGCGCGCTGCGAGGTCCAGCGCATGAGATTGGCCATCGAGCCGGCCTTGTCGTTGGTGCCGGAGGCGCGGGCGCCGCCGAACGGCTGCTGGCCCACCACGGCGCCGGTCGG
Organism: Acidobacteriota bacterium; assembly: GCA_046765915.1. Taxonomy (GTDB): domain Bacteria; phylum Acidobacteriota; class Thermoanaerobaculia; order Multivoradales; family UBA5704; genus DATARR01. Next base: position 58,020 of record JBKPTH010000070.1, read on the forward strand.
CTTGTCGTTGACATAGAAGTTGCCCGCCGCGTGGCGCAGGGCGCGAGAGAGATGATTCACCGCCTTGCGGTCCTCGGCGAAGATGGCGCCGGTCAGCGCATAGGGACTGGTGCTGTCGACCAGCTCCAGCGTGCTCTCCAGCTCGAGATCCTCGTAGACGAAGACGGTCAGCACGGGCCCGAAGATCTCCTCGCGCATCAGCTTGAAGCGGGGGTCCGTGGTCTCCACCACCGTCGGCTCGACGAAGTAGCCCGCGGACTTGTCGCCCTTGCCGCCGGCCAGGATCGTGGCCTCGCTCGAGCTCCGGGCATGCTCGACGTAGCCCATGATGCGGTCGAACGAGGTCTCGTCGATGACCGCCGCCATGAAGTTGCGGAAGTCGAGCGGCGAGCCCATGTCGATCGACTTGACCTGGTCGAGGAGGCGCTCCTTGACCCGCGACCAGAGCGACCGCGGCACGTAGGCCCGCGAGCCGGCGGAGCACTTCTGCCCCTGGTACTCGAAGGAGCCGCGCACGAGGGCCGTCGCGTAGGCGTCCACGTCCGCCGAGGGATGGGCGAAGACGAAGTTCTTGCCGCCGGTCTCGCCGACGATGCGCGGGTAGGAGCGATAGGTGGCGATGTTGTCGCCGATCGTCTTCCACATCGACTGGAAGACCGGCGTCGAGCCGGTGAAGTGGATACCCGCGAGACCGGCGTGCGCCAGCACCGGGTCCCCCACCTTGCTCGCCTTGCCGGGCAGGAAGTTGATCACGCCGTCCGGCACGCCGGCGGCCTGCAGCAGCTTCATCACCAGGTAGTTCGAGAAGACCGCAGTCGAAGCCGGCTTCCAGAGGACGGTGTTGCCCATCAACGCCGGCGCGGTCGGCAGGTTGCCGCCGATGGCGGTGAAATTGAACGGCGAGACGGCGAAGACGAATCCTTCGAGCGGGCGGTACTCGACGCGGTTCCACACGCCGGGCGAGGACCACGGCTGCTCCGCGTAGAGCACCCGCATGAAGTAAGGGTTGAAGCGCCAGAAATCGATCAGCTCGCAGGCGGAGTCGATCTCGGCCTGGAACACCGTCTTCGACTGGTTGAGCATGGTGGCGGCGTTCACCGTGTCGCGCCACGGGCCGGCGAGCAGGTCGGCGGCGCGCAGCAGGATCGACGCCCGCTCGTCCCAGCTCGTCTCGCTCCACTCCTTCCAGGCCTCCTTCGCCGCCGCCGCAGCCGCGGTCACTTCCGCCGCGCCAGCCTGGTGGTAGGTGGCGAGCACGTGCTGATGGTCGTGCGGGCAGACGGCCTTGGCGGTGTCGCCGGTGCGCACCTCCTTGCCGCCGATGAGGATCGGGATCTCGATCTCCTCGGCGAGCATCTCGTCCAGGCGCTTCTTCAGCGATTTCTTCTCCGGCGAGCCCGGCGCATAGGAGCGGACCGGCTCGTTCACCGGCACGGCGAGCGGGAGGATGGCGTTCGACATATCCGTGTACTTACCCTTTCAGAGCCGCCCAAGCGAAGATGAGGAAGCCCGCGATCAGCAGCGTGCCGCCGATCGGGGTGACGGCGCCCAGCCAGCGCGGACCGCCCGCCGCCAGGCCGAAGACGGTACCGCTGAAGATCACGCTGCCGGCGAGCAGGCACCAGCCCGCGGCGTCGACGCCGCGCCGCGCTCCCTGGGCGCCGAAGAGGCCCACGAGGACCATGGCCAGGCCGCCGTACATGAGGTAGCGCGCCGCCGTCTCCCAGAGCTGCAGCTCGCGCGGCCCGAGACGCGCCGCCAGGGCATGGGCTCCGAAGGCGCCGGCGATGACGGAGACGGCGCCCAGGACGGCGCCGAGAAAGATCCAGTTCACGAGACCTCGCTGAGCCGCCGCACGGAGGCGATCCTATCGCGCGGGATCAGCAGATGGTCGTGCTTCTTCCATACCCCGAGCCGGGCGGCGCGCCGCACATACTCCTCCTTGGAACGGCCGCTCTCGCCGTCGCGATGGACGTCCACGTCATGGAGGAAGATGCCGCGCTCGTCCTCGTCGTCGCACCGGCCGACGAAGATCTCGGGGCCGGTGGTGTCGACGACGACGGTGATGCCGTGCAGCGCGCTCTTGCCCTGGTGGAAGGTACCCATCTAGACGGCGGGCACCGCGCAGTGCTCGGCGAACACCTGCATCAGGTCGTGCGCCACGGTCTGGGCGTCGCGCCCCTCGATGCGGTGGCGGGGCATGAAGTACACCAGCTCGCCGTCCTTGAAGAAGGCGATCGACGGGCTGCTCGGCGGGATGTCCGCTATGTAGGAGCGGGCCTTGGCCGTGGCGTCGAGGTCCTGCCCGGCGAAGACGCTGGCGACGCGGTCCGGGCGGCGGTCGCCCTGCAGGGCCAGCCGCACGCCGGGGCGCGCCATCCCGGCGGCGCAGCCGCAGACGGAATTGACCACCAGCATCGCCGTGCCGCTCTTCTCGTTCATGAACGCGTCCACCTCGGCGGGCGTCCGCAACTCCTCGACGCCGGCGCTCGTCAGCTCCTCGCGCATCGGCCGCACCAACAACTCGCTGTAAGGCACTTCACACCTCCTTGGGACGCGCCTGCGCGGCGCATCGGGGTTCCTATTGTACGTCGAGCCTCTACGGTAGAGGAAGTATGCCTTGGTTCGAGGACGAACACGGACGGGCACGGACGGAGAGGAGGCGCCGGTGTCCGTCCGTGACGGTCCGTGCCTGTCCCCTGCCGCGCCTGGCCGGGTTCTTGCTACCGGAGAATCCTCATGCACCGTCTCGCCGCCGCCGCGCTGATCGCCCTGCTGCCCTTCGCCGCCTGCCGCGCCAGGGAGCCCGAGGGCGGCGCTCCGCGGGCCGCCGCACCGGCCGCTCCGTCTCCCGCCGCGGAGCCTCCCGCACCGCCGCCACCCGCCGGCGCCTCGTCCGATCTCGCCACGTCCGATCTCGCCGCTCCGGGCCAGGCCCCCGCGGATCTGCCGCAGGACCGCCCCCTGCGCGCCGGCTTCCTGGTGGTCGACGGCGTCTACAACTCGGAGCTGATGGCGCCCTACGACGTCTTCCATCACACGGTGTTCCACGTCAAGCCGGGCGTCGAGGTGTTCACCGTCTCGCCGGACGGCAAGCCCGTCACCACCTTCGAGGGGATCCGCGTCACGCCGACGTACGGTTTCCAGAATGCGCCCGCCCCCGACATCCTGGTGGTGCCGAGCGCCCGCGGCAGCATGGACGCGGACCTCCGCAACCAGGCCCTCGTCGACTGGGTGCGGCGGGCCGGCGGCCCCGCCCGGCACGTGGTGTCGCTCTGCGACGGCGCCTTCGTGCTGGCCCAGGCCGGCCTGCTCGACGGCGTGCCGGCGACCACCTTCCCGGACGACTATGAACGCCTCGCCAAGACCTTCCCCAACGTCGACCTGCGCATCAACGTCAGCTTCGTGGATGCCGGCAAGGTGCTCACCTCGGAGGGCGGCGCGCGCAGCTACGACGTCGCCATGCACCTGGTGGACCGCCTCTACGGCCAACAGGTCGCCCAGGAGATCGGCAAGGGCCTGCTGATCCCCTGGCCGCCGCCGCCGGGAAGGATCAAGTACCTGACGACGACGCCCGCGCCGGCCGAGGCGCCGCCGGCGACCTCCGACGTGCCGTAGGCCAAAGAAAAACGCCGGAGTTTCCCCCGGCGTTTTCATCGAGAAGAGGAAGTCCGCCTACCGGTAGCGCAGCGTCACGCCGAAGCGGAAGACCCGCGGCGAGAGCACCTCGATGATCCGGTAGCGAGTGGCCGCGCTGGCGAGAGAGTTGCGGTCCGTCTGCAGCACGTAGTGCTCGTTGGTGAGGTTGAAGCCGTCCAGGCTCAGGTTCACGTTCAGATCGCCCAGACGGATGTCCTTGTCGATGCGCGCGTCGAGCACGATGACGTCGTCGTTGCGGAAATCGTCCAGATTGCTGGTGATCTGGACGTCGCGCTGTCCGATCGCCGAGCCGGCGCGCGTGAAGGGCGGCGAGATGAACCCCTCGCGGCCGGTGACGCTGGCGCCCATGTTGAAGCCCCAGGGCGTTTCCGGCGCCACCTGATAGATGCCGTTGACGTTGAACGACCAACGGCCGCCGGTGAAGATCTCCGACTTGTTGGATCCCGACTGCTCGGCGTAGACGTCCTCGCTGTCCGAGAAGCCGAGGTCGGTCGATACCTCGTTGGTGGGGTCGTCGAAACGCAGGAACTCGTCGCCGATCTTCCACTTCCAATCGGCGTAGGTGAAGTGGCCGCGGAAGCTCCAGCGGTCCGCCAGGCGCCGCGAGAAGAACAGGGTGGCGCCCAGGTAGTCCTGCTCGCGGTCGCCGTTGGTGTAGAAGCGACCGCCCGTCGGATCGATGCCCTCTCGCAGGTCGAAGACGGGCTGCGGCGAGGCCGTCTGGCCGTTGGGAAGGATGCACGGCTTCGCGGCGGTGCAGATGAATCCCGTCTGCTCCCAGTCGTCGCGCGTGGCCAGCCGCACATTGCCGCTCGCATCGGTCACCAGCAGCCGGGTCTCGGGGATCTCGTGCACGTTGCGGTAGGTGAGGGTGAGGCCGCCGGCGAAGTTGGCGCCGAAGCCGCGCTCGTAGCCGAGGGAGACCTCGTCGGTGAGGGCCGGTCCGAGATCCGGATCGTTGACGTTGCCCGGCACCAGCGACGACGGGTTGGCCTCGTTGATGCCCACCGAGTAGGCGAAATACAGCGACGGACGCTCGCCCGGGTCGAGCCGCAGGTTGCCGTTGGCGTCCTCGAAGTAGAAGTAGGCGTAGCTGTAGCCGAGCGGGCTGGCGCGGCTGGCCAGCGGCAACTGCCCGAGCTGCTCGGCGTAGCGCGAGAAGGTGGCGCGCACCAGGGACTTGCGGTCCTGGCCCAGGGCGTAGGTGACGCCGACGCGGGGCTGGATCGTGCTCCAGGTGAAACCGCCGGCGTCATTGCCCGGGAAGTTGATCGGCGGGATGAGCGGCGGCGCGCCCTCTTCGACGCCGGGGGCCTCCGGGTTGCCGGCGTCGGCGCTGGCCAGGTTCTCCAGCTTCTGCCGGTCGTAACGCAGGCCGGCGTTGATCGTCCAGCGGTCGCGGGTGATGGTGTCCTGCACCCAGGCCGACTCGTATTTGGAATCGATGCCCACGTTACGGTTGCGCTGGAAGCCGACCGCCGCGAACCCCGGATCGAGGCCGAACAGGTCGCCGTGCCAGACGAGCTTGCCGTGCGGCCAGACGGTGCCGGAGTGGTTCTCCTGATCGCGGTAGCTGCCGCCGAACTTGAGCTGATGGTCGGCGGCGGCGGCGTCGAAGAAGTAGCTGGCGTCGGCCCGCGCCTGGTCGATGATGGCGTCCTGCTTGAAGTCGAACCAGGTGCCGCGGCGGACGTTGTTCTCGTCGACGAAGATGTCGGCGTCCAGCCCGCCCTGGGGGGTCAAGGTGAAGATGCCGTCATCGCGCGACGCCAGGGCGGTCAGCACGAGGTTCGGGCTGGCGATCCACGTGTCCTCCACCTTGTAGATGTCCTGAGGAGTCGTCTGGTCCTCGGTGGTCTCCGGCGCCCGCGTAGGGCCGGCGCCGCGGCCGAACTTCAGCTTGTTGTTCTTCCAATAGTGGAGCACACCGGAATTGCTCGACCCGGCCTGGAAGTTGAGCTTGAAGTTCGCATCGCGCAGCACGGTGCGGTCGAGCTGGTCCGGCCGCTCGGGGTCGGTGCTGGGCACGATATTGCCGATGTCGCTCTCGCCGTAGGAGGCCCAGCCCCAGAGATGGTCCTTCAACAGCGGGCCGCCGACGTCGGCACCGTACTCGTCCACCTTGTCGATGCGGTTGCCGTTCGGCAGGAAGGTATCGGACTGGTACTCGCCGTCGGTGCGCAGGAAGCGGGCGTTGCCCCGCCACTCGTTGGTGCCGCGCTTCGTCACCTGGTTGATGGTGACGCCCGAGGTGGCGACGGTCACGTCGGTCGAGGAGACGGTGAACTGCACCTCCTCGAAGGCGCCGAAGTCGAAGTACGTCGCCGAGGCGCCGACGGCGTTCATGTCGGTGAGGATGACGCCGTCCACGGCGAAGGTGTTGTCGCGGCCGGTGGCGCCGAGGCCGAGGAAGTTCGACTGCTGGCCGCTCTCGTTGCCGCCGACGTTGATGCGGTCCACCAGCACGCCGGGCGCCTGGCTCAGCAGCGACCAGGGATCGCGCGCCGTGGGGATCTTGTCGAGCTCGACGGTGGAGACGTTGGAGCCCTGGTTGACCTTGCGCTCGTCGAGCAGCGGGCTCTCCCCAGTGACGGTGATCTCCTCGGTGACGGCGGCGTTCATGGTGATCCGCAGATCCGCCTTGCCGCCGATGCGGACGTTGATGTCCGGATAATCGATCGGCGAGAAGCCCTGCAGCTCGGCCTTCACCGAGTAGATTCCCGGATAGAGGTTGAGGAAACGGAACTGCCCCTCGGCGTCCGTCACCTGCACCTGCGGAGCGCCGACGCCGGAGAGCGTTACGGTCACGCCGGGGAGCGCCTGCCCCTTCTCGTCGCTGACCGTGCCGAAGACGTCTCCCGTCTGCAACTGTGCGACGGCCGGAACGGCCGTCGCCAGCAACAGCGCGGCGAGCACGAAACGCGCGTAGCTGCCTCTGCGCATGCTGGTCCCCCTTTCAAAGGTCCACTGGGGCAGGATTATGCAACGTCCAGACAACGGATTCCAAGGCTTCAAAAAAATGGAACGAAAGGGCCTCCTAGTAGGGGTCCGCGTTGATGACGCCGTTCGACACGCTGCGCAGGTAATAGCCGGTCGCCGGCCGGTTCTTGAGGTCGAACGTACCGCCGCTCAGGACTTTCCAGATCTTGTAGTTGGAGTAGGTCAGCGGCACGCCCGGCTGGCAGACCTCCGGCGCGTGATCCCCGAGCACGAAATAGGCCGGGCCGTCTCCCATCACGGTGGCCAGGCCGTTTTTGTCCACCACGATCGAGGTCACCTCGTTGGCGGCGACCGCCAGCGCGCTCGCCGCCTTGCCGTCCTGGATCTGGCGGGCGACGAAAGCCAGGGTGCGGCCCATGCGGTCGCGGGTGACGAAGTGCTGATCGGTGACGGTGTTCTGCAGGTTGGCCCAGTGGAAGAAGTCGTAGGTGAAGGTGACGTGGCGGTGATAGGGATTGGCGAGCGCCTCGGCGGAGGTGGCGCTGCCCCGGCAGGCGTCATAGGTGAAGTCCCCCTGGATGGCGAAGCCGGCGCTGGTGCCGCCGACGCCGCCGCCCCTGGCGTACACGGATTCGACCGCCGTCTCCACCAGGGTGCCCTTGAAGTACTTGACGTAGTCGCACTGGTCGCCGCCGGCGAAGAAGACCACCTCGGCATTGCGCACCGTGGTCTCGACGGCGGCGGTGTTGGAGTCGCTGGCCCTGGTGATCACCAGGGTCTCGACCGAGTCCACACCGTTCATGGCAAAGATGTAGTCGTTGTAGCCGTCGGCGCCGGTCGAGCGCAGGATGACGACGTCGATCTTGGTCGAGCAGCTCGTGCAGCCGCGGACCTGGTCGATGATCCATTGCAGGGCGGCATCCACGTCGGTGCCGCCGCCACCGAAGTCATGGGCCGGACCGGCCAGCGGCGCCACCACGTCGGCGGCGTTGCCGGTGAGGTAGCGGGTGACCTTGGCCTGGGCGGGAAGGGCGAGGACGGCGGCGAGCACCAGCAGCGACAGCGTCTTGGGCATCGGATTCCTCCTCTCTGGTGGATCTCTCTCACTGCTGAAGGTGCACGTCGGGAGACAATACGGGGCGCTCCCCCCTGGATCGCCGCACCCCATTCTTCGTATATAGGGCTTCAGGCCATGATGATGAAGAGGATCCTCGCCCTCTGGCTGACCCTGCTCGGCGCCTTCTGGCTCACCCGCGAGCTGACCTCGGCGCTGCTCTTCCAGCGCGTCGAGGAGGGCGCCGGCGCCCTCGCCGAGCTGCTGCTCGTGCCGGCGCTGCAGACGGCGGTGATCGCCTGGCTGACGCGGGGGCGAAAATCTTAGAGACGGCGGGCACGTAGGCCCGCCGCTACGACCCGTGAGGAACCGGTGTTCGCAGGATCGTAGCGGCCGGCCTACGTGCCGGCCGTCTATGTTACCCTCCGGCCATCGAGATCCCCATGCGCGAGACCAAGCTGACCCTCCTCCTGTTAGGCATCCTGGCCTTCATCGCGCTCGGTTTCGTCCTGCACCAGCTCCAGCCCATCCTCCTGCCCTTCGTCGTCGCCGTCTTCCTGGCGCAGGTCTTCGCGCCGCTCAACGCCGCGCTGCGCCGGCGGCGGGTGCCGGCGGCGATCTCCATCCTCATCGTCTTGGTGATGGTGACGATCGGCCTGCTGATCTTCTCCTGGGTGCTCTACTCCAGCGCCCAGTCGTTCACCGAGACCATGCCGAAGTATCAGGCGCGGCTGCAGGGGATGCTCACAGGAATCGCCGGCTGGCTCGCGGTCTCGTTCCCCCGGCTCGCCTCGCAGATCCAGCACTACCATTGGGAACAGGCGATGGAAGTGTCGTCGGTCACCGGGTTCGTGGCGGCGATGGTGGGCTCGTTCCTGGTCTTCTTCAACGACGCCTTCTTCATCCTGCTCTTCCTCGTCTTCCTGCTCTCGGGCAGCCAGGCCTTTCCGGGCAAGCTGCGGCGGGCGCTGGCTCCGGAGCATGCGGAGCGGCTCGGCACGGTGATGCGCAACGTCCAGGCCCAGGTGCGGAAGTACCTGCTGACCAAGACGCTGATCAACCTGAGCCTCGGCGCGCTGGTCGCCGGGCTCATGGCGGCATTCGGGGTGGACTTTCCTCTCTTCTGGGGATTGCTGACGTTCCTCGCCCACTACATCCCGAGCATCGGCGCGGTCATCTCGGTGGCCCTGCCCTCGGCGTTCCTCTTCCTCCAGTTCTCTCCCGGCAAGGCCCTGCTCATCGCCGTCATCAACGCGGCGCTGCAATTCCTCGTCGGCAACGCCGTGGAGCCGCGGATCATGGGGACGAGCCTCAACCTCAGCCCGCTGCTCGTGCTGCTCTCCCTCATCTTCTGGGGCTGGCTATGGGGCCCCTGGGGCATGGTGCTCGCGGTGCCCATCACCTCGATGCTGAAGATCGTCTGCGAGAACGTCCCGCCGCTGCGGCCCCTCGCCGTGCTGATGAGCGAGACGATGGAACCGCATCCCGGTCAGATCAGTCCGGCGAGGAACAGCGAGGCCGGCGCGACGCGGATGCCGTCCGAGCTGACGTAGTCGTTGCGCCCCGTGGCCGCGACCTGCCAGGCGTCGCATCCGGGAAAGCGGGTTTTGAAGTAGCGCAGGCTGCGGTCGATCTCGGTGTCGGCCCACTTGCTCTCCACCGCCAGGACGGGCTTCCGCCGTTCCGTCACGACGAAGTCCACCTCCCGGCCTTCGACGTCCCGGAAATAGCGCAGCTCCAGGTCCCGGCCCTGCGTGTCCTGCTGGTATTGAACCCATTTCAGCAGATGGGAGGCCACCAGGTTCTCGGAGCGCGGCGAGAGGTCCGGGACCAGGGTCCAATCGAAGTGATAGTGCTTCTGCTCCTTCTTGACGGCGCGGATGGCGGGGCTGCCGAAGGGAGACAGCCGGAAGACGGCGAAGAGGCGCTCGAGGATCTGCAGCCAGCTCGACACCGTCTTGTGGCTCACCTGGAGATCCTCGCGCAGGGCGTTGACGGAGAGCGGCGATCCGACCAGCTCCGGCAGCCGGATCATCAACAGCTCGAGGCTGCCGAGATCCTGCACCCGTTCGAGGCTCACCAGCTCCTCGCGGATGAGCAGGTTCCGGTGCTCGCGGGACCACCGGCGCGCCTCCACCTCCGAGCCGCCGAAGAACGGCTCCGGAAAACCGCCGAGAACTAGCAGTTGCCGCAGATCCTCCTCGCTCTTCGACTCCAGCTCGGCGAGAGACAGTGGGTGGAGGTGCAGCAGGTGGTAGCGGCCCTGGAGCGAGTCTCCAGAGTAGCGGTAGTAGTCGAGGCGGGCGCTGCCGGTGACCAGGATCCGCTGCCCCGGCCGCCGGCCGTCGTAGAGCCCTTTGAGATAGTTGCGCCAGAGGCGGTACTTGTGGATCTCGTCGAAGACCCAGAGAGTCGAGGGCGGCAGCTCCCGCTTGAGAATGCGCTCCCGATGCTCGGGAATGTCCCAGTTCAGGTAGCCCTTCTCCGCCCCTTCCAAGCTGCGGGCGAGGGTCGTCTTGCCGACCTGGCGGGGCCCGGCGACGAAGACCATTTTCTTTTCGAGGTCCCGCTCCACCTGGGGGACGAGATAGCGCTGGTGCGGCTCCATAACAGAAGGATGCCGGAAATTTCACCCCCAGTCAAAAATACTGGCGAGTATTTTCCACTGCGGGTGAAATGAACCGCGCCCGAGGGTCGGGGGATTGACGAGTGCTTATCCAAGGACCGACACTACTTCGGAGAAGGAAAACCCCATGTCGAGCCTCAAGACGGCGATCTCCCTGCCGGAACCACTCTTCCATCGTGTGGAGGTTCTGGCAGGCGAGCTTCGGATCTCCTGCGACCATCTTGTCGCTACCGCCGTAGATGAGTTCGTCAAGCGTCACCAGAGGCGAGCTTTGATCGAGGCCATCAACCGGGCCTATGAAGATGACCCGCCCATCGGCGAGGAAAAGGAACTTCTGGAAGGTGTTCGAGGAAAGCAGAGAAAGCTGCTGGAGACATCAGAGTAACCTTCGCTGGAGACGCCGCCGCGATCCCCCCGCGCCTTCGTTGACCGCCACCAGAGAACGCGATAGGCTGGGGCCCGTATAACCCGGAGATCTTTCCGAATGGGCGCCAGGGTGGCCGCAGCCAGCGGGTCGTCTCCCATTCTGGCCGAAGCGCAGCGCGGGATGAGGGAACCTCCCTTCGCCTCGTTGCTCCGCAGCCGGCCGCTCGCGGCCCTGCTGGCGGGCATCTCAGCGCTGCACCTCGGCCTCGTGGCCCTCGGTCTGTCCGGCTGGCCCTGCCCGCTCCTGCACGGGCTCGGGATCCCCTGCCCCGGTTGCGGCCTGTCGCGCGCGACGCTGGAGCTGCTGCGCGGCGAGTGGCGCGCCGCGCTCGCCGACCACGCCTTCGCGCCCGTCCTCCTCGTCGCCCTGGGGATGATCGGCGGCGCGAGCCTGCTCCCCGAAGGCCTCCGGCTCCCGCTGATCGACGCCGTCGAGCGGCTGGAGCGGCGCACCGGCCTCACCGCTCTCGTGCTGGCCGCTCTGGTGCTCTATTGGATCGCACGTCTTACCTTCGCGCGGGAGACGCTCCTGCTGCTCGCCGGGCGTCAACCGTAATCACCAACTTCTCGACAGGAGAACCGCAACATGATTTATCTCGGTTATCTGGCGGCAATCGTCTCCCTCATCTGCTGGATCATGGTGCTCATCAAGATGTTTCCCGCGGAAGGGACCCTCAAGGGGATCCTGGCCATCATCTGCGGCCTTTACGCTTTCATCTGGGGCTGGATGAACGCGGCGAAGTTCAACCTGCGCAACATCATGATCGCCTGGACGATCGCGATCATCGTGCAGGTCATCACGACTTTCATGGGCGCCCCCATCTACCCCCGATGACGGTACGGCGGGGCCGGCGCGGCCGGCCCCGCGACTCACCTCTCAGGGCAGCCGCAGCACGAGGATCGTCTGGTCGTCCTCGCGCGGCGCGTCGCCGGTGAACAGGGTCACGTCGCCGAGGACGCCGTCGCGGACGCCCTCGACGCCGCGGCCGGCGTGCCTGGCGAGGCTAGCCTCCAGGCGATCGAAGCCGAACATCTCCTCGCTCCCCTCCCGCCTCGCCTCGATCAGGCCGTCGCTGAACAGGAACAGCGTGTCGCCCGGAGCGAGACGGTGGGTGCGGGCCTCGACGTTGAGCTCGCCGCGCACTCCGAGAGGGTAGGCGACGGACTCCAGCGCCTCCACCCGCCCGGCGGCGGAGATGCGGTAGGGGAAGAGGTGGCCGGCGCTGGCGTGGACCAGCTCCAGCCGCCGCGGGTCGAGCAGCGCGTAGCAGAGGGTGGCGAGGAGCCGCTTGCGGGCGGTCTGGTAGACGGTGCGGTTGAGGGTGTTGAAGACGGCCGCCACCTCCGGGTTGAAGGTCACCTGCACGGCGAGCGCCGACTTGGCCATGGACATGATGAGGCCGGAGGAGACGCCGTGGCCGGCCACGTCGCCCACGGCCAGGGCCAGACGCCCGTCCTCCAGCGCCAGCACGTCGTAGAAATCGCCGCCGACCTCCGAGGCCGGCAGGTAGGCGTGGGCGATGTCGACGCCGGCGAGCCGCGGCGGCAGCTCGGGGAGGATCGAGCTCTGGATGCGCCGCGCCGTCTCCAGCTCCACCCGCTGGCGCTCGCGATCGGCGATGCGCCGCACGTGCGGCGGGATGTCCTCGTAGCGGTAGACGAACTCCTGGCGGCTGCCGAGAAAGCGCAGGCTCGCCAGCAGCGGCACCGCCAGCAGGCCGACGGCGATCCAGCCCTGCACCTGAAGACCGGCATCCGCGGCGGTCAGCAATGGATAGGCCGTGAAGAGCACCTGGGCCACGAAGCCGGCGAGGAGCACGGTGAGCAGATCGGTGGCCACGAAGAGGCCCACCAGCACCGCGGCGAAGAGAACGGCGATGAGGAACGTCCAGCCCAGGGGCACCACCACGGCCAGCGGCGGCATGACGACGGCCGCCAGCAGCACGGCGGCCGCGGAGCCCGCCCATACTCCCAGGCGCCGCGCCGCCGACGGCAGCAGGCAGAGGACGACCGTGAGATAGAGCGGCAGCACGATCGCCAGCGCGTTGAGCACCAGCTCCAGGCCCGGCCAGCGGCTGTTGAAATCCAGCACCAGCGAGGAGAACGCCCAACCGCCGGCGGCGTGTAGGGCGAGCAGCAGGGCCGCCAGCCCGCCCGCGGCCGCGAGGCCCGCCATCCAGCCGCGAAAGGCGGACCGCGCCACCGTCTCGTTGGCGAAATCCCCCTGGAAAAGGGCGTCGAACGACGCCAGCTTGTGCCCCCAGCGCTCACGGCAGATGGACTCGCCGACGGACCAGGCGAAGAAGGCGAGCACCGCGGCGGGGAGGATGAAGTAGACCACCTGGAAGAGCACGACGAGCCAGGTGTTCTGCTCGCGCGTGGCGAAGCCGAAGCCGCTGTCCTCGGAGCTCACGCGGCTGAGGAGCAGCATCAGCAGCAGGCCGGCGCCGCCCACCACGAGGAAGATCTGCGCGCCGCGGCGCACTCCGATCTCCCCCTCGTGATAGCGCTTGAGGAAGGGGAAGGCCAGGAGCACCACGAGCAGCAGGATCCACACCACGCGGGTGATGCCGAGGAGGCCGAAGGTCTGCAGCGAGCGGATGAGATCCTTCTCGTGGGGATCGTCCAGCCAGCGGCCGAAGCCCGCGATCTGATCGCCGGCGAAGAACACTTGAATGCCATGCGTGCTGCCCGCCGGAAGCGGGTTCCGGCGGTCGGGATAGCGCACGGCCAGGTCGGTCCGCTTGGCGAGCTGTTGGCTGCGCAGCTCGGGCTCGCCGTAGCGCGCCAGATCGATCCCCTGCTGGCGCAGGAACGCGTCGGCGCGCGCCCGCGCCTCCTGCTGCGCGATCGGGGCCCCCGCGGCCTGGGGGTCGAAGCGGCGGCGGAGCGACAGGATCTCGCCGGAGAAGGAGACCTCCGCCGTGTAGGTCCATTCGTCGCGCTGCGCCCGCCGCGGGTAGACGCGCACCCGCCAGGCGACGACCTGGTCGGGGAGCCCCGCGGCGCGCAGGCGCTCCTCTCCGCCGCGATCGCGGATCAACTGCAGCCGGCGCTCCATCAGGAAGTCCTGGTCGATCTGGACCACGACGTAGGCGTCCTTGACCGGCTCCCCGAGATCGCGGAAACGTTCGAGGGCCTTGGCGACCGCCTCCGGGCGCGACACCGACCAGGGTTTGGGAATGAATGGAAAGGCCCGCGGATAGGCCCAGATCAGCAGCGCCAGGCCGGCGGCGCCCGCGAGGAGCCAGAGGAGGAGGGTGCGCGCGTGCCGCATGGGGTAGATACGGGGTGGAGGGGTGGAGGTTTATTGGAGGATCTGCCCTGCGAAACCTCACCCCCCTGGCCCCCTCTCCATCGAAGATGGAGAGGGGGAACGATCCCTCACCCCTTCCCCAGCCCCTCCACCAGCCCGCGCACGGCCTGGGCGGACTTGTCCAGCATCGCCTTCTCCTCCACCGTCAGCGACAGTTGGACCACCCTCTCCATGCCGCCGCGGCCGAGCACGCAAGGCACGCCGATGAAGAGGTCCTCGTAACCGTACTCGCTCTGCAGATAGACGGCGCAGGGGAGGATCTTCTTCTTGTCCTGGAGGATGGCCGCCACCATCTCGTAAGCGGAGGCGCCGGGCGCATAGTAGGCCGAGCCGGTCTTGTAATAGTTGACGATCTCGATGCCGCCGTTGCGGGTGCGGTCGTTGATCGCCTCGATGGCCGCCGCGTCCAGGAGCTGCGGCAGGGGAATGCCGTTGACGGTGGCGAAGCGCGGCAGGGGCACCATGGTGTCGCCGTGGCCGCCGAGCACGAAGGCGTCGACGTCCTCCACCGAGACGTCCAGCTTCTCGGCGATGAACCAGCGCATGCGCGCGGCGTCGAGCACGCCGGCCATGCCGAAGACGCGCTCGCGGGGAAATCCGGAGACGCGGCGGGCCACCTCGCACATGGCGTCGAGCGGATTGGTGACGATGATGAGGATGGTCTCCGGCGAGCGCGCGACGAGCTGCCGCACCACCTCCGAGACGATCTCGGTGTTCTTCGCCAGCAGGTCGTCGCGGCTCATGCCCGGCTTGCGGGCGAGGCCGGCGGTGACCACGCAGACGTGCGAGCCGGCGGTGGGCTCGTAATCGCCGCCGCCGCTGATGCGGGCGTTGAAGCCCAGCACGGGGGCGGACTCCATCATGTCGAGGGCCTTGCCGGTGGCGAGATCGGCGAGCATGTCCACCATCACCACGTCGGCCAGATCCGCCTGGGCCACCAATTGCGCGCAGGTGGCGCCGACGTTGCCGGCGCCCACCACGGTGACTTTGTAGCGCATGGAAAAAATCTCCTGTTCGGCTCAGATGTTGTCGAGGATGGCGCCCGCGAACTCCGAGGTCTTGAGCAGCGTCGCACCCTCCATCTGCCGCTCGAGATCGTAGGTCACCCGCTTCTGCGCGATGGTGCGGGCGAGCGCCGACTCGATGGCGTCTCCCGCCTCGCGCCAGCCGAGCCAACGCAGCATCATCACGCCGGAGAGGATGAGCGAGCCGGGGTTGACCTTGTCCTGGTCGGCGTACTTGGGCGCCGTGCCGTGCGTCGCCTCGAAGACCGCGAAGCCGTCGCCCTCGTTGCTGCCGGGCGCCATGCCGAGGCCGCCCACCTGGGCGGCGAGGGCGTCGGAAAGATAATCGCCGTTGAGGTTCGTCGTCGCCAGGACGTCGTACTCCTCCGGCCGCAGCAGCACCTGCTGGAAGGTCGAGTCGGCGATGCGGTCCTTGATCAGGATCTTCCCCGCGGGCGCCTTGCCGCCGTGCTCGTCCCACACCTCCTGCTCGCTGATGGTGGCGCTGCCGAACTCCTCGCGCGCCACCTCGTAGCCCCAGTCCTTGAAGGCTCCCTCGGTGAATTTCATGATGTTGCCCTTGTGGACCAGCGTGACGTTCCTGCGGCCGGCCGCCAGCGCGTGCTGGATCGCCTTGCGGACCAGCCGCTTGCTGCCGGTCTCCGAGATGGGCTTGATGCCGATGCCGCTGTCCGGCCGCACCTGCTTGCCGAGGCCGGCGAGGAACTCGATGAGCTGCTTCGCCTCTTCCGAGCCCGCCCGCCACTCGATGCCGGCGTAGACGTCCTCCGTGTTCTCGCGGAAGATGACCATGTCCACCTTCTGCGGCTCCTTCACCGGCGACGGCACTCCCGCGTAGTAGCGCACCGGCCGCACGCAGGCATAGAGGTCGAGCACCTGGCGCAGGGTGACGTTGAGGCTGCGGATGCCGCCGCCCACCGGCGTCGTCAGCGGGCCCTTGATCGCCGCCCGGAAGTGCTGAATGGCTTCCAGGGTCGCGGCGGGGAGCCAGTCCTGCTTCAGGGTGTAGGCCTTCTCGCCGGCCAGCACCTCGAACCAGGCGATGGCGCGCGAGCCGCCGTAGATCTTCTCCACCGCGCCGTCGAGCACCCGGCGGGTGGCCCGCCAGATGTCCGGACCCGTGCCGTCGCCTTCGATGAACGGGATGATCGGCCGCTCCGGCACTTCCAGGCGCTGCTCCGCCGCGTGCCAGAGGATCTCCTGGCCGTCCGCGGGCGGGGTCGGATCTTTGAATGGGGTGCCCAAACACGCCTCCTGAGAGGAAGAAGAAAAACGCGCGCAGTAACGTATCACAGCCCCCCTGGGAGCGCCGGCGTCCTCGCCGGCAGCCTGGTTATCCAAGAAGCCAAGGGCTGTCTCTTATACACATCTGACGCTGCCGACGACCTGTAGAGTGTGTAGTTGTCGGGGGGGGGGGGGTGGTTGTAAGTGG
>JBKPTH010000071.1:0-46575 GCA_046765915.1 Acidobacteriota bacterium
GGCGACGAGGCGCTCGGGATCGCCCGTGCGGGCCAGCCGCTCGCGGAGGTGTTCCCGCCGCGGATTCTCCGCCGCCAGCACGCCCACGGCCCGGTGGCGCTCGGCGATCTCCTCGGGTTCGACGAGGGGACGGCGGAGCCATTCGCGCAGGGTGCGGCCGCCGGGAGCGGTGACGGTGCGGTCGAGCACGGCGAGCAGCGTGCCGCGCCGGCGGCCCGGCCCGGCGAACGCCGCCCGCTGGCTGGCGAACACCTCCAGGTTGGCGAGCGTCGAGGCGTCGAGGATCAGCCGGTCCCGCGCCTCGCGCACGGCGACTCCGCGCACGTGCGAGAGGCCGCTCTTCTGCGTCTCCTGCGCGTAGGCGAGGGCCGCCGCCGCGGCGCGCACCGCCGGCTCCCCTTCCTCCAGACCGAAGCCGCGCAGCGTGCCGGCGCCGAACTGGCGGAGGAGCAGCTCGCCCGCCCGCCGCGGATCGAAGAGGCGGTCTCCGGCGAGCGGCGTGCGGCACGGGCAGTCCCGCTCGGCCCAGTCGAGGATCGCGGCAGGAAAGCCGTCCGCGCCGTCGAACAGCACCTCGCGCGGCCGGAGCAGCGCGAGGTCCTCCACCGCCTCCTCGGCCGAGCGCCAGCGGCGGACGAAGAAGCTGCCGGTGGAGACGTCGAGAAAGGCGCCCGCCCCCGCCTCGCGCTCCCACACCAGGCCGGCCAGGAGGTTCTCCTCCTTGCCTTCGAGCAGGCCCGGATCGCTCACCGTGCCCGGCGTCACGATGCGGGTCACCTCGCGGCGGACGAGACCCTTGGCCTGGGCGGGGTCCTCCACCTGATCGCAGATCGCCACCTTGAGCCCGGCGGCGAGGAGCTTGCCGAGATAGGCCTCCAGGGCGTGATAGGGGACGCCGCACATCGGCGTCTCGTTCTCCGTCCCTTTCTGGCGCGCCGTGAGCTGCACCTCGAGGATCGGCGCCGCCCGCCGCGCGTCCTCGAAGAACATCTCGTAGAAATCGCCCATGCGATACATCAGGAGGGCGTCGGCGACCTGCGCCTTGACCTCCAGGTACTGGCGCATCATGGGCGTCAGAGAGGTGACCGGCAGGGGGGCGGACATGCGGAACGAGTATAGCGTTCCGTAAAGCCGTGCCCCCGCCCGATATACTGCTTTCCATGCCTTCCCCCCTCCTCCTCCTCCTCGACACCGGCTCGCCCCTCGTCAGCGTGGCGGTGGCGCGCGACGGCGCGGTGGTGGCGGAGCGCTCCGTCGAGCAGCAGCGCTCCTCCGCCCTGCTGCTCGACCTGGTGCAGGAGGGGCTCGCGGAGGCGGGCATCGGCGTCCGCGACCTCGGCGGCATCGCCGCGTTGCGCGGGCCCGGGAGCTTCACCGGCCTGCGCATCGGCCTCGCCACCGCGCTCGGCCTGCATCAGGCGCTCGGCGTGCCCGCGACCGCGCTCCCCACGCTGCAGGCCCTCGCGGCGTCGGCGGCCGCCGCGGAGGGCGAGATCGTCATCGCCGCCGTGGATGCATTGCGCGGCGAGTGGAGCGCGCAGGCTTTCGCGGCCGGCGCCGTGCCGCGGCCGCTCGGGGAGATGACGCTCGCGCCCGGATCCGAGTTGCCATTCCTCTCCGGCGGCCGGCCGGCCGTCATCGTGGGATTCGGCGTCTCCCGCCTCGCCGGTCTTGGACCGCGGCTCGTCGAGCCGGGCTCGCTGGCGCCGGCCGCCGCGCGCCTGGCCGTGGCGCCGGGGACGGAGTGGGATGCACGGCTCCTCGTCTCGCCTCTCTACTCGCGCCCGCCGGCGATCTCCCCCCCGCGGCCGCGGCCCCTGGTCGCGCGGGAGGCCTGAGGTGCGCGAGCCGGCCCTCGACGTCGCGGTGCGGCTCGCCGGCCCCGCGGACCTCGACGCCATCGCCCGTTTGGAGGAGGTTTCCTTCCAGGACTCCTGGCCGCCCGACATGCTCGCCTTCGAGCTCGTCCATCCGCGGGCCCTGCTGCTGGTGGCCACGCGGGGCGGGGCGCAGCCGCCGCTCGGCTACGCCGCCTTCCGCCACGCCGTCGGCGAGGCCGAGCTGCTGCGCCTCGCCGTCCTCCCCGGAGAGCGCCGTCACGGCATCGCCCGCGCGCTCGTCGCCGAGGGTCTCGAGCGCCTCGACCGCGAGGGCATCCAGGTCTGCTTCCTGGAGGTCCGCACGGACAACGAGCCCGCCGTCAAGCTCTACGAGGCCCTGGGCTTCGCGCGCATCGGCCGGCGCCGCTCCTATTACCGGGACGGCGCGGATGCGCTGGTGTTCGCGTTGGGGTTGTAGGGCTCGTTACAAGGGCCCTTGCAGGTTGAGGCGGCCTGCCCTTCGAAACCTCACCCCCTGGCCCCCTCTCCACAAAGTGGAGAGGGGGAATTGGAAAAGCAAGACAGATTCGGAGTCATCCCCCCTCTCCATCTCCGATGGAGAGGGGGCCAGGGGGTGAGGTCTCGAAGGGCACGCCCGCCCAAAAACCAAGGCGCCCTTGGACTACTCTACGCTTGACTTTCACCCACCTCTTCCATAGGATCAACCCACACAAAAACGGCCCGGAGTGAGCGTGACCTCACGTCCGAGCCTGACCACGCAAAGGAGACAAAGTCCTATGCGCAGCTATCCCGATTCTAGCAACGCCTTCTCTCCCTCCTTCCTCGAGCGCTGCAACGAGCAGGACGAGCCGCCCACGGCGGGCGAGGCGGACGTGGCCGGGCCGTGGCGCGTCGAGCCGCTCCCGGGGCTGGGCTTCGGCCTCTTCCGGGCCGGCGAGACTCTCGCGCGCGGCTTCCGGCCGGCGGCGGTGTTCCCGGACCGCTGGCTGGCGCTCCTCGCCGCCGCGGTGCTGCCCGGCACCGGCCGCGACGCGCTGCTCCACCTGAACAAGGTTGCCGACGCGGAAGGTTACGGGGTGGCGCTGGACGACGGCGAGCTCGTCGGCCACTTCGAGCTGTTCGACGAGCCGCTGCTCGACGCCATGAACGTCGCCGTGGGGCTTGCACGCTCGCCGCAGTCCCTTGCACACCTGCTGGAGGCGGCGGGCGCGGTTGCCCTGGAGCGGTGCGGTGCCATCCTCGACCAGTGGGTGTGCAGGGCCGAGGCCGAGTAGGGGCCGCGAAGCGGTGTACCACCCACCGGGGCCGGTGCACGACACAGCCGGCCCGCTGCACCGTGCAACGGGGCCGGTGCACCGTACAGCGGGCTCGTTGTGCGGTGCAGGCAGCCCGATGCGCTGTACAGCCGGCCCGCTGCCTTGTGCAGGCAGCCCGCTGCAACGTACAGCGAGGCCGCTGCACTGTACAACGAGCCCGTTGCACGGTGCAGCGGAGCCGTTGCATCGTACAGCGGGCCGGTTGCGTCGCACGCCGCCTTGATCCCCTGGCGGGCCGGTGCTATCCTGCCGTCGTCAGGCATGCGGACATCTCTTTCCATCACGGCCGTCCCCTCTCCCGAGAGGCTGCGGCGTGCCCGTGTCCCGGAGCCGGTCGCACGGTGAGCCCGCGCGCCGCCGCCCGCCCGTTCTCTTCCTCCACATCACGAATGCCGGTCCACACAGGGCCGATCCCCATTCAACCATGGAGTCCTGTCGGAAACCACAGGAGGTTCAACCATGTCCCACGACGACTTGAAAGCGGAGCTGATCAAGACCGATGACGACTTTCGCCGCCTCTTCGAAGAGCACCAGGAATCCGAGAGGCGGCTCCAGGAGATCAACCAGAAGACCCTCCTCTCCCAGGACGACGAGATGGAGGAGAAGAAGATCAAGCTGCACAAGCTGGTGCTGAAAGACCGCATGGAGCAGATCCTGCGGCTGCACCGCGAGGCGCGGGTCACGGCCTGAGCGCCGCCCCCTGGCACCCTTCCTGCGTAGAGCGTCCTCCAAGGGGGCGCTCTGCGCGTTCCTACTGAGACAGGACCCGCGATCCAACCGGAGCCCCGACGACGATGAAGTTCGCCAAGGAAGGCTGGCCGTTCGTCCTCCCGTTCGTGTTCCTGGCCGGGCTGCTCTTCGTCTTCGGGCGGCCCGGATGGGGCGCCGCCGCGCTCGTCGTCGGCCTGCTCGTGCTGCTCTTCTTCCGCGATCCGAAACGCGTCTATGAGGGCGACGCCGGCTTCGTCCTGGCGCCCGCCGACGGCCTCATCACCCGCGTCGATACGATCGAGGACCCCGAGATCGGCCCCGGGCGCTTCCACCGCGTCGTCACCTTCCTCTCGGTGTTCGACATCCACGTCCAGCGCGTGCCGGCGGCCGGCGAGGTCGTCGCCTCCCGCTACAGCCGCGGCCGCAAGGTGGCCGCCTTCCGCGAGGACGCCGGCGAGGTCAACGAGAAGCACCTGACGGTGATCCGCCGGCCCAATGGCGACTTCATCGGCGTGCGGCAGATCGCCGGCCTGCTGGCGCGGCGGGTGGTCTGCTACTTGAAGGAAGGGGACCGCGTCCATCGGGGCCAGTCGATGGGGCTGATCAAGTTCTCGTCGCGGGTGGACCTGCTGGTGCCGGAGAGCTACCAACTGCTGGTGAAGAAGGGAGACCGCGTGAAGAACGGTGCGACGCCGGTGGCCGGGCCCGCGGGGGAGGCCTCTTGATCCGCGAGCGCGCCTCGGTGCGCACGCGGATGCGGGGCGGTATGCGGCGGGGCGCCTACCTGTTGCCGAGCCTGTTCACCATCCTCAACATGACGCTCGGCTTCTACGCCATCGTCTGCGGGCTGGGCGGCCAGTTCCTCAGGGCGGCGCTCCTGGTCTTCCTCGCCGCCATCATCGATATGCTCGACGGCAAGATCGCCAGAATGACCGGCACCGAGAGCGATTTCGGCAAGGAGTACGACTCGCTCGCCGACGTCATCACCTTCGGCGCCACGCCGGCGCTGCTGGCCTATCTCTGGGGCCTGCGCGAATTCAACGCCGACGCCTGGCTGCTCTGCGTCTTCTACATGGTCTGCGCCGCCACCCGGCTCGCCCGCTTCAACGTGCAGGCCCACGTGGTGGACAGCCGCTGGTTCGTCGGCCTGCCGATGCCCGCCGCCGCCGGCGCCATCTGCTCCATCCTGGTCTTCGCTCCCGAGTACACGGGCGACCTGCGGCTGGTGATGCAGGTGGTGATGGGCATGGCGCTGCTGCTGATCGGCGTGCTCATGGTCTCGACCTTCCGCTACAAGAGCCTGAAGAACGTCGACCTGCGCAAGCGGTGGAGCTACCGCGCCTTCGTGCCCATCGCGGCGGTCCTGCTGGTGATCTTCTACCAGACGCGGGCGACCTTCCTGGCGATCGCCATCCTCTACACCATGTCGGGGCCGCTCGCCGCCGGCATCGCGCGCCTGCGGCCCTCGCGCGGCGCGCGGCCGGAGGAGCCCCCTCCGCCACCGCCGCTGGAGACGCCTTGAGCGCGGTCGCCATCCTGCATCCCTCGGGGCTCCTCGGCAAAGAGCTGCGCGAGACGCTGGAGGCCCGCCATCCCGAGTGGGACCTCCGCCTGCTGAGCAGCCGCGAGGACGAGATCGGCACCTTGACCGAGATCGCCGGCGCCGCCGCCCTGGTGGGCCGCTTCGAGCCGGAGAGCCTCGCGGGCGTCGACATCGCCTTCTTCTGCGGCGAGATGGCGGCCAACCGGCCGTTGCTCGCCGCGCTGCCGCCCGAGACCACCGCCGTCGTGCTCTCCTACGACGCCACGGTGGAGGACGGGCTGCCGGTCGTCGCCGGAGTGAACACCGCCGACGCCCACGGCCGGCGCGTGCTGCTCTCGCCGCATCCCGGAGCGGTGCTGCTCGCCCACCTCCTCCATCCGCTGCGCCAGCTCGCCCTCGCGGAGGCGGTCGCGACGCTGATCCAGCCGGCTTCGATGCGCGACGACGCCGGTCTGGAGGAGCTCTTCGAGCAGACGCGGCAGATCGTCGCCATGACCCGCCGCGGAGCGTCGCCGGTCTTCGGCGCCCAGCTCGCCTTCAACGTGCTGCCGGCGCCGCTGCCCGCCGATCCCGTCGCGGCGCTGCTCCGTTCGGTGCTCGCCGGCGCGCCTGCCGTGGCGCTGCAGATCCTCCAGGGCGCCGTCTTCCATTCCATCGCCGCCAGCTTCTACGTGCGCGGTGCGGAGCCGCTCAGCCCGCAGGCGGTCCGCAAGGCCCTCGCCGCGCATCCCGTCATCGAGCTCGCCGACAAGCCGCGCCACCTGGGGCCGATCGACGCCGCCGCCAGCGGCAAGATCCTCCTCGCCACCGTGCGCAAGGACGAGGCCGCGGGCGGTCTCTGGCTGTGGGCGGTGATGGATAACCTGACCCGCGGCGGCGCCCTCAACGCGATCGAGATCGCCGAGGCGGTGCTCCTCGGCTAGGCCTCGCCGCCTCTCTTTCCGAGATCCGGGAAGAAGACGCTTGACGAGGGCGTAAAAAAGGCGTAATCTCAGAAAAACTGCGGCCCGGAGCGAGCCGTCACTCGCGTCCGGGCCCTCAACCCCGCACAGGAGAGCCCCCATGCGTGATCACGAGGATCCTACCACCCCTCCCCGCAACGCCTTCGCCGAGGAGTTCCTGCGGCTCTTCGAGCAGGAGGACGAGCCCGCCTCCGCCGCCGAGGCGGACGTCGCCGGCCCCTGGGAAGTGCAGCGGTCGTCGACGGCGGAGGGCCGCGAGGCCTTCGGGCTGTGGCGGCTGGGCGAGCGGCCGGAGTGGGGCGACGTCCCCACCGGCCTCTTCCGCGAGCGCTCGACCGCGCTGCTGGCGGCGGCGGTCCGCCCGTTCCTCGGCCGGGATCCGTTCTACGAGCTGGGCCGCGAGCGCTGGAACGGCGGCTTCCCTCTGCTGCGCCAGGGGGAGGCGGTGGGCTGGATCGATCTCTTCGACGAGGACTGGGCCTTCGGCGTCAACGTCCTGGAGCGGTTCACGCGCAGCCCGCGGGCGCTGGCCGCGCTGATGGAGGCCGCCGGCCCCATCGCCCTCGAGCGGGCCGGCCGCATCCTGCGCCTGCGGGTGACGGAAGAGAAGGGCGAGGCGGAGTAAGCGCTACCTACTTCGCTCCGCGGCGTAGGCCAGCCGGGGCATGACGGTGTTGCGGCCTGCCGCGACCGGCCGGCTGCGCCGCGTGAACCCCAAACGGTCCTCCATAGAGCTATTGACAGATCCCTCGGATTCTCTCAAGCTCTGCGGGTAGCCTTCGACGTTTCGATAGCTTTTCGGCGTTCCCAAGAAAAGAGCAAAGTCACCGCGAGGTGGCGGCGCAAAGCCAGGGATCTCCCGCCGCGGAGACGGCCCGGCTGCCTTGGGGGGAGGGATCACCCATGGCATGCGCGCGGTCTTTGTCTCGTCCGCTGAACTCCACAATCAGGAGGAGGTACACGATGCCGATTCGTCTGCGTTCACCCTTGGCATGCAGCCTGTGGGTCGTGCTCGGCCTGTGGCTGGCGGTGATGCCGCTGGCGGCCGCGGCCCAGAGCTCGGCTCCGATCGTCTCGAAGGCCGTCGGCTTCGGCGAGTCGGACGAGCTGAGGAATCTCGAGCCCACCGAGGAGAAACCGACCGAGGAGCCGCCCGAGGAGGGGAAGGTCATCCCCATGCCACCCTTCCGCACCGAGATCGCCGACGCGGCGCCGACCGAAGATCCCGTGCTCCAGTCGTTGGCGCCGGAAGCCCTGACGCCGACGCCCTCGCTCTTCTTCGGCGGCCTCACCAGCGACGACAACGCGGCGGCGTTCGGCTTCCGCGTCATGCCGCCCGACACGGACGGCGACGTCGGCCCCAATCACTACGTGCAGATGGTCAACAACCTGTTCCGGGTGTTCGACAAGAACGGCAATCCGCTGACCGCCAAGTTCACCATCGGCAGCCTGTTCGTCGGCGCCGGCGTCAGCGCCGCCTGCGCCAACACCAACGCCGGCGATCCGGTGGTGCTCTACGATCCGCTCGCCGACCGCTGGCTGCTGAGCCAGTTCTGCACGGTGGCGAACCCCTTCAACCACCAGCTCATCGCCATCTCGAAGACATCGGATCCGGCCGGAGCGTATTTCCTCTACGACTTCATGATGCCGAACAACAAGTTCAACGACTATCCCAAGTTCGGCGTCTGGACCGACGCGTATTACATGACGGACAACCAGTTCAACCAGGCCGGCACCGCCTTCCTGGGCGCCGGCGCCTTCGCCTTCGACCGCGCCAAGATGCTGGCCGGCGATCCCACGGCGAGCTATATCTACTTCGACATCGAGAACGGCAACGTCAACGTCGGCGGCGTGCTGCCGTCGGACCTCGACGGCTTGACGCCGCCGCCGCCGGGTACCCCCAACTACTTCGCCTACTTCACCGCCGACGAGTTCGGCGATCCCGCGCACCCCTTCGACTCGCTGCGCATCTACGAGTTCCGGCCCAACTTCGCCACCCCGGCTTCGTCGACCTTCACCGAGCGGGCGGACAGCCCGGTCGCCGTGGCCCCCTTCGATCCGCGCTCGCCCACCGGCCGCGACGACATCGAGCAGCCGCCGCCGGCCGGCAGCGGCGCTTTCCTCGACGCCATCATGGACCGGCTGATGTTCCGGCTGGCGTACCGCAACTTCGGCACCCATGAG
This sequence comes from Acidobacteriota bacterium, assembly GCA_046765915.1. Taxonomy (GTDB): domain Bacteria; phylum Acidobacteriota; class Thermoanaerobaculia; order Multivoradales; family UBA5704; genus DATARR01. The sequence goes on from JBKPTH010000071.1 coordinate 8,558, forward strand.
TCGCTGGTGGTCACCCACACGGTGAACGTCAGCGGCGTCAACCCCACGACTCCCGCCAACATGCGGGCCGGCGTGCGCTACTACGAGCTGCGGCGCGGCCTGCCGGGCGGCTCCTTCACCGTCAACGAGCAGGCGACCTTCGCGCCCGCCGACGGCCTCGAGCGCTGGATGGGCAGCGCCGCCATGGACGGCAGCGGCGACCTGGCGGTGGGCTACAGCGCCTCGAGCCTGACCTCGTTCCCGTCGATCCGTTATGCCGGCCGGCTGGCCACCGATCCGCCGGGCGGGCTGTTCCAGGGCGAGACGGTGCTGATCGCCGGCACCGGCGCCCAGACCGCCACCCAATCGCGCTGGGGCGACTACTCCGCCCTGACCGTGGATCCGGACGACGATTGCACCTTCTGGTACACCAGCGAGTACTACACGGCCGCCAGCGCCACCAACAGCTTCGGCTGGGTGACCGGCATCGGCCGCTTCACCTTCCCGAGCTGCACGCCGGCGGCGACGGGCACGATCACCGGCACCGTGGTCAACTCGGCCACCCTGGCTCCCATCCCGGGAGCCACGGTGGTGACCACCAGCGGCTTCTTCCGCTCAACCGACCTCGCCGGCTCCTACTCCATGAAGGTGCCCGCCGGCACGTACGACATGATGGCTTCGGCTCCCGGCTATTCCACCGCCGTGGCCTCCGGCGTGACGGTGTCCACCGGCGGCACGACGGTGCAGAACTTCGCCCTCTCCCCGATGCCGATCCTCAAGAGCGGCGGCACCGGCACGCTCGTGGCCGAGAGCTGCGGCACCGGCAACGGCGCCGTCGATCCCGGCGAGTCGGTGACCGTCTCCCTGCCGGTCACCAACACCGGCACGGCGGCCACGGTCAACCTGGTGGGCACGCTGCTGGCGAGCGGCGGCGTCACCTCGCCCGGAGCGCCGCAGACCTACGGCGTCGTGCCGATCGGCGGCACCGCGTCGCGGAACTTCACCTTCACGGCGGCCGGCACCTGCGGCGGCACCATCACGGCCAGCCTGCAGCTCCAGGATGGCGCCACCAATCTCGGCACCGTCACCTACACCTTCCAACTGGGACAGACCAACCCGTTCCCGCTGCCGCCGGTCAGCTACAGCAGCGGCAACCTGAGCGTGCCTCTGCCCGACGTCGCCACGGTCGAGGTGCCGCTCACGGTGTCCGATACGGGCGTCGTCTCCGACGTCAACGTCCGCATCCGCCTCAACCACACCTTCGACGGCGACCTCAACATCAGCCTGGTCGGGCCCGACGGCACCACCATCGACCTGTCGTCCGGCAACGGCAGCAGCGGCGACAATTACGGCTCCGGCGCCAACGACTGCTCCGGCCAGCCGACCGTCTTCGACGACTCGGCGGCGGCCTCCATCACCGGCGGCACGGCGCCGTTCGCCGGCACCTTCAAGCCTGAGCAGGCCCTCTCGGCCTTCAACGGCAAGCCCACCGCGGGTGTCTGGAAGCTGCGCATCACCGACACCGCGAGCCTCGATGTCGGCACGCTGTTCTGCTTCCAGCTCGAGATCGCCCGCCGCGTCTTCGCCTGCTGCGGCGGCAGCGGCACGCCGGTGCCGCAGGGCCTGAGCTCCGCCGTCACCGCCGAGAGCTGCTCGCCGAACAACGGCGCCATCGATCCCGATGAGCTGGTGACGGTGGCCTTCTCCCTGGTCAACGCCGGCAGCGGCGACACCACCAACCTGGTGGCGTCCCTGCTGCCCACCGGCGGCGTGCAACAGCCGAGCGGGCCGCAGAGCTACGGCGTCATCCAGGCCGGCGGTCCTGCGGTCTCGCGCTCCTTCAGCTTCGTGCCGGCGGGCACCTGCGGCGGCACCGTCACGGCGACGCTGCACCTGCAGGACGGCCTGACGGATCTCGGCAACCTCACCTTCACCCTGCGTCTGGGCGCGACGGCTTCGGCCTCCTACGGTCCGTTCGCCAACCCGGCGTCGATCAGCATTCCGGCGGGCGCCCCGGCGGCCACCTCAGGAGCGGCGTCGCCCTATCCGTCCAACATCTCCGTCTCCGGCATCGCCGGCACCGTCAGCAAGGTGACGGTGACCCTCACCAGCATGAGCCACACCTTCCCGGACGACGTCGACATCCTGCTGGTCGGACCGGCGGGGCAGAAGATCATCCTGATGTCGGACGCCGGCGGCTCCAACGACCTGGTCAACAACACGCTGACCTTCGACGACGCTGGCCCGGCCCTGCCGGATTCGGCGGTGATCGGCTCCGGCACCTTCCGGCCCACCAACTTCGACACCTCCGACACCTTCCCGGCACCGGCCCCGGCCGGCCCCTACGGCTCGCTCCTCGCCGCCTTCAACGGCACCAACCCGAATGGCACCTGGAGCCTGTACGCCTTCGACGACGCGGGCGTCGATTCCGGCTCGATCGCCGGCGGCTGGCGCCTCAACTTCCAGACGGCGGACCCGGTCTGCTGCGACCAGGCCTGCTCGCTCGCCTGCCCGGCGCCGATCACGGTGGGCACCGAGCCGAACATGTGCTCGGCGGCGGTCACCTTCCCGTTCCCCGGCGTCACCGGATCGTGCGGCACCCTCGCCTGCGTCCCGCCGTCCAGCTCGGTCTTCCCGCTGGGCACGACGACCGACGTCTGCACGGCTACCCGGCAGAGCGGCGCCACCACGGCGTGCAGCTTCCCCATCACCGTCCAGGACGTCCAGGGCCCGGTCATCTCCGGCGTGTCGGCGTCCCCGAACACGCTGTGGTCGCCGGATCACAAGTACGCCAACGTGACGGTGTCCTACACCGCGGCCGACAACTGCTCGACTTCAGGGGCCATCTCCTGCGCCCTGTCGGTGACCAGCAACGAGCCGATCAACGGTCTCGGCGACGGCGACACGGCCCCCGACTGGCAGGTGGTGAATTCCCACCTGGTCAAGCTGCGCAACGAGCGGTCGGGCACCGGCACGGGCCGCATCTACACCATCAAGATCACCTGCACCGACCAGCAGGGCCGTTCCAGCAGCCAGACGGTGAACGTCACCGTGCCTCTGAGCCAGTAGTCGATTTCCCACCCGCCGGCTCCCGGGAGTGATCCCGGGGGCCGGCCCCGTTTCTGCATACCCTATCGCCGGAGGTGGAATCACGATGCGAAACGGTCTCGCGTGCGGCCTTCTGCTGGCGATCGGGATCGGCTGCGCCGCGGCTGCGCCGGCCAGGCAGGAGGCGCTCACCGGGAGCTGGGGCGGCGCCCACGTCGTCCTGGAATTGACCGCGGATGGCGGCCGCGTCGAGTACGACTGCGCCCACGGCACGATCGCCGGCCCCGTCGTCCCGGATCGCGAAGGGCGCTTCGAGGCGGCGGGCACCCACTCCGCCGAGCACCCCGGACCCGTGCGTGAAGAAGACGAGCGGCGGGAGGGCCAGCCGGCCCGCTATCGCGGCAAGGTCTCCGGCGACACCCTCACCCTGACGGTCACGCTGACGGGCTCGAACGAAGAGATCGGCACCTTCACTCTGGTCCGCGGCGCCACGCCCCGGCTGATGAAGTGCCTGTAGGAAGCAGGGGGCGGCCACATAGGGCCGCCCCTACAGATCGTTCTGTGACGGATCTGGGTTCGGTGCGTTATGGGCAGGAGGTCGATTTTACCTCGACGTGGTCTGTAGGGGCGGCCCTATGTGGCCGCCCTACGCCGCCCCTCCGCCCGGCCCCGCGGGGCTCTCCAGGCCGCCGGCGCCCTGGCGCACCAGGTACTCCTCGACGAAGAGCAGACGGTCCGGGCCCGCCCGGCGGATGACGGCGAGGAGGTCGTTCATCGTGGTGACCTCCTCGAGCTGCTCCTCGACGAACCAGTCGAGGAAGCGGACCCCGACGTAGTTCTTGTCCGCCTTGGCGATCTCCACCAGGTCGTAGATCTGGCGCGTCACGTCCTCTTCCCCTGAGAGGGCCTTCCCTACCGCCTCCTCGGCCGAGGCGAAAGCGTCCTCCGGCGCCGGCAGCGCCGGGATCTTCACCCGGCCGCCGACGTCGTTGATGAACTTGACGAACCGCATGGCGTGCTCCCGCTCCTCCGCCGACTGGCGGTAGAAGAAGCGGGCGAGCTGCGGCAGAGTCTCCGAATCGAAATAGCTGGCGATGGCGATGTACTGCAGGGAAGCGCCCATCTCGTTGCCGATCTGCTGATTGAACGCTTCGATGAGCTTGTCGCTGGCGAGCATGCGGATTGTCTCCTCGTTAGATACCGCGCCCACAGCCTAGCACGGCGCGTTGCCTCCTATAAGATAGGCGCATGGCATCGATACGATCCTTCCGGGCGCTGCGCCCGGTACCCGAGGCGGCGGCCCGCGTCTCTTCCGTCCCTTACGACGTCGTCAGCACCGAGGAAGCCCGGGCGCAGGCGGCGGGCAACCCGCTGAGCTTCCTCCACGTCACCCGGCCCGAGATCGACCTGCCCCCCGGCATGGATCCCTACGCCGACGAGGTCTACGCCCAGGGGGTGCGCAATTTCGAGCAGCTCAAGCGCGCGGCGCCGCTGGTCCTCGAGCCCGCGGCGAGCCTCTACTTCTACCGCCTGAGCGCCGGCGCGCACGCCCAGACCGGCCTCGCGGCCTGCTACTCGCTCGACGAGTACGACCGGGGCTTGATCAAGAAGCACGAGCACACCCGGCGCGACAAGGAGGACGACCGCACGCGGCACATGCTCGAGCTGCGGGCGCAGACCGGTGTCGTGTTCCTCACCTATCGCGCCTCGGCCGAGGTGGACGCCATCGCGCAACGCGTCTGCGCCGAGCCCCCGCTCTACGACTTCGCGGCCGCGGACGGCGTGACGCACACCGTCTGGCGTGTCGGCCCGGCGGATGGAGCGGCCCTCGCCGCCGCCTTCGGCCGCCTCCCCGCCCTCTACATCGCCGACGGCCACCACCGGGCGGCGAGCGCGGCGCGGGCGCGGGCCGTCCTGGGAGAAGGCGGCGAGGGGGAATTCGACACCATGCTCGCCGTCGCCTTCCCCGACGACCAGGTGAAGATCCTGCCCTACAACCGCATCGTGAAGGACCTGGCCGGCCGCTCGCCGGAGGCCTTCCTCGCGGCGCTGGAGGAGAAGCTGCCGGTGCGGCCGGGCGGTCCGGAGCCGGCGCGCCAGGGCGAGGCCGCGATGTATCTCGGCGGCCGCTGGTACACGCTCGACCTCGGCCCGGCGCGGCCGCCCGGCGGAGATCACACCGACCGCATCGAAGGGCTCGACGTGTCGATCCTGCAGCGGGCCGTGCTGGCGGATCTGCTCGGCATCGGCGACGTGCGCTCCGATCCGCGCATCGACTTCGTCGGCGGCGCCCGCGGCGCCGCGGCGCTCGCGCAGGCCGTCGACAGCGGGGGCGCCGCGGTGGCGTTCTCGATGTACCCGGTGACCGTGGACGACCTCATGGCGATCGCCGATGCCGGCGGTATCATGCCGCCGAAGTCGACGTGGTTCGAGCCCAAGCTCCGCGACGGCCTGCTGGTGCATTTGATCTAGGGGGAACGCGATGAAGGTCCTGATCGCCGACAAGTTCGAATCCAGCGGGGTCGCCGGGCTGAAGGCCGCCGGCTGCGAGGTGGTCCACGAATCCGATCTCAAGGACGAGGCGTTGACGGAGGCGATCGCCGCGACGCAGGCCGACGTCCTCGTCGTGCGCAGCACCAAGGTCACCGAGGCGATGCTGGAGGCCGGCCGGCTGTCGCTCGTCGTGCGCGCCGGCGCCGGCTACAACACGATCGACGTGGCGGCGGCCTCGCGCCGCGGCATCTACGTGTCGAACTGCCCGGGCAAGAACTCGATCGCCGTCGCCGAGCTGACCATGGCGCTCATCCTGGCGCTCGACCGCCGGGTGCCGGACAACGTGGCCGAGCTGCGCGCCGGCCGCTGGAACAAGAAGGAGTACTCGCAGGCGCGCGGGCTCTACGGCCGCACCCTCGGCCTGCTCGGCGTCGGCAACATCGCCCGCGAGGTGATCCGCCGCGCCGTGGCGTTCGGCCTCGACGTGGTCCTGTGGAGCCGGCGCTTCGACGGCGAGGACCGGCCGCTCACCAAGGACGAGGCGCAGGTGCTCGGGCTCGATTCGGTCGCCGCGATCGCTCTGGCGCCATCGCCCGCCGAGGTGGCGGCGCGCAGCGACATCCTCAGCGTGCACCTGGCGCTCAAGCCGGAGACGCGGGGCCTCGTCGACGCCGCCCTGCTCGCCAGGCTGAGGCCGGGCGCCATGGTGATCAACACCTCGCGCGGCGAGGTGATCGATCACGCGGCGCTCGCCGCCGCCGTGCAGGAAAAAGAGCTGCGCGTGGGCCTCGACGTCTTCGGCGCCGAGCCGGCCGCCGCCACCGGCGAGATGAGCGATCCGCTCGTCGGCCTGCCCGGCGTCTACGGCACCCACCACATCGGCGCCTCGACCGAGCAGGCGCAGGAGGCGATCGCCGCCGAGACGGTGCGCATCGTGCGCACCTATATGCAGACGGGCGAGGTCCCCAACGTCGTCAACCTGTGCCGCAAGACGCCCGCCTCGCACATGCTGGTGGTGCGGCACCGCGACCGCCCGGGCGTCCTGGCGCACGTCTTCGCGCACCTGCGCCAGGGGAACCTCAACGTCCAGGAGACCGAGAACGTGGTCTTCGAGGGCGCCGAAGCCGCCGTGGCGCGCATCAACCTCGACGCCGCGCCCGCGCCGGCCCTGCTCGACGAGATCCGCCAGGGAAACGCCGACGTGCTCGACCTGCACCTGATCGCGTTATAAGAGAATATCGAAGTGGAACCGTCGTGCCCTTGCGACCTCACCCCAACCCCTCTCCTAAAGGAGAGGGGCTTTGAAATTGTCTTCCCCTTCTCCTTTAGGAGAAGGGGTCAGGGGATGAGGTCGAGCGGGCAACTCCGGCGGCCATTCAGAGGAGATCAACCATGTCCACCCTTACCACCACCGATCGCATCTACAACTTCTCGGCGGGGCCGGCGGTGTTGCCGCTGCCGGTGCTCGAAGAGGCTCAGCGCGACCTCGTCGCCCTGCCGGGCGTCGGCATGTCGGTGCTCGAGATCAGCCACCGTTCGAAGCCCTTCGACGCCATCATCCAGGGCGCCGAGGCCGACTTCCGCGCTCTCGCGCGCATCCCCGAGGGCTATCACGTGCTGTTCCTGCAGGGCGGCGCCAGCACCCAGTTCTCGATGGTGCCGATGAACCTGCTCGCCGCCGGCGCGACGGCGGATTACATCGTCACCGGCTCGTGGTCGAAGAAGGCGGTCAAGGAGGCGAAGAAGGTGGGCGCGGTCAACGTCGCCGCCACCACCGAGGCGGAGAATTTCGCCCGCATCCCGCGCCAGGACGAGCTCAAGCTGACGCCCGGCGCGGCCTACGTCCACTACACCTCGAACAACACCATCTTCGGCACCGAGTGGCGGTCCGAGCCCGCGGTCGGCGACGCGCCGCTGGTCTGCGACGCCTCCTCCGACATCTTCTCCCGCCCGCTCGACGTCGGCCGCTACGGCCTCATCTACGCCGGCGCGCAGAAGAACCTCGGGCCCTCCGGCCTCACCGTCGTGGTGATCCGCGACGACCTGGCGAAGCAGGGCGCCGAATCGCTGCCGACGATGCTGCGCTACGCCACGCACGTCGAGAACGGCTCCCTCTACAACACGCCGCCGGTGTTCGGCATCTACATCCTGCGCCTGGTGCTGCGCTGGCTCGTCGCCAACGGTGGGCTGGAGGCGATGGCGGCCCAGAACGAGCGCAAGGGGAAGAAGCTCTACGCCGAGATCGACCGCACCGGCTTCTACCGCGGCCACGCCGCCAGGGACAGCCGGTCGTGGATGAACGTCACCTTCCGGCTGCCGTCCGAGGATCTCGAAAAGGAATTCGTCAAGGAGGCGACCGCGGCTGGTTTCGACGGCCTCAAGGGCCACCGCTCGGTCGGCGGCCTCCGCGCCTCGATCTACAACGCCTTCCCGGAAGAGGGCATCGACGCGCTGGTCGCCTTCATGCGGGACTTCGAGAAACGGCGCGGCTGAAGCAGGAGACGTAGCCCGTGATGCCGCTTTCCCACGGCCGCAGGTTCGGCTTCGCGGTCGCCTTCGCTCTGTTCTGGTTCTCGCCAGCCCGGGCTCAGTCCCCGGCACCGCTGCCGCCGGGCATCTGGCGCCTGCAGGGCACCGATCCCAACCTGCCCCAGGGCGATCTCGAGCCGTTGCGCCGCATCGTCGGCGACGCCGAGTTCGTCGGCCTGGGCGAGTCGGTCCATACCTCCGGCGGCTTCTACCAGGCGAAGGACCGCGTCTTCCGCTTCCTGGTCGAAAAGATGGGGTTCCGGGCGCTCGGCATGGAGACCCCCTGGATCCGCGCCGACCAGGTGGAGACCTACGTGCAGTCCTGCCAGGGGACCGCCCGCGCCGCCGTCCGCGGCCTCCTCGACATCTGGCAGAGCACCGAGGTGGTGGTGCTCGCGCGGTGGATGTGCGAATGGAACCGGGCGCATCCAAAGGACCGCGTCCACTTCTACGGCTTCGACGTCCAGACGCAAGCGCGTGAAGACGGCCGGGCCCTGATCGAGTTCCTCCATCGCATCGGTATCCGCGACGGCGATCCGCGCATCGCCGGCATCCGGGTCTGCGACGGCGTCGAGACCGACTACCGGCTGGCCGGACGCCCGTTTCCGCCGGAGCTCTACCGCCAGTGCCAGGACGCCCTCGCCGAGGTCGCCAACTACTTCGATCGCGAGGAGCCGAAGATCCAGCGGCGGACCTCGAAGCAGGACCTCGGCTGGGCGCGCGTCCATCTGGTGGGCCAGCAGGCGTGGCAGGAGCAGATCTTCGATCCCGACCCCGGCCGCCGCGGCCGCGCGCGCGACCGTGGGATGGCCTACGCGGCCCAGGCCATCCGCGCCCTGCGCTTCCCCCAGGCCCGGGTGGCGCTGTGGGCCCACAACAGCCACCTCGCGAAGCGGGCCGACGCGACGAGCTACGCCGCCGTGCAGATGGGCACCTTGCTCGCCGGCAGCCTCGGCGGCGGCTACGTCTCGATCGGCCTGGTCGCCTACGAGACCTCGCTCGACTGGGCGGCCTTCCGGGCCTGCGGCCCCGCCAGCATCCAGATCGACGAGGGCTCGGTCGAGCAGAAGTTTCACGACCTCGGGCCCGGCGCCGGGTTGCTGGCCGACCTGGCCGCGCGTCCACGGTTCTTCAGCCGCGGCGCGGTCTACACCCTGGCCTCCGCCCGCATGGTGCCGGCCGAGCAGTTCAACGCCATCCTCTATCTCGAGGTCTCCCCCAAGATGCACCCGCTGGCGTGGCCGGCCTGCCAATAGAGGACCGTCTGTCCTTTTAAGGGAAAAGATCCGGCGAAGGCGCTAGCGGATGCGACCTGGGTGAGTCCAGGCTCGGCATCCAGACACGCAGCCGTTGCCAGATGTGCAGGAGGCAGAGATGCGCCGAGCCCGCGTCGAGATCCGGATCCTTCTCTGCCAGGCCATCGACTTGATGCTCCGCCTCATGACAGAGATCCGCGATCCGTAGGAGAACCGCTTCCAGCTCCCCCGGAAAAAGAACCTCGGGGAAGGCGTCTCGAATGTAGGAGAAAATCGCTACGAAGACCGGCAGGAACTCCTCCGACGCCTCTGGAGCGGTCACGGCTCCCGTATAGCCCCACCAAGCAGATCCGGCCTTCGCTGCCGTCTCTCCAAGAGCACCGGCGGTATGGCAGGCATAGGCGAAGACGGGACGGGTCCCGAGGGCAGGCACGTCGTCGCCGGTCAATGCAACTTCGTCTTGCTGTCCCAGCAGCACGTTATGACGGCCGTGGGACATGGCGAACAGCGGAACGGTTTCGCGAGACAACACCGAAAGCAGAGCCTCACGGGTCGCACGAGCCCCGAATAAGGAGTAGGAAGCAGGAGAAGAGACCCTTTCCGCGACGGCCAGGTTAGCCTCGGTCGCCGGATCGTAGCCGGGCACGAAGAAGATCACTGCTTTCTTGTCGGGTTGGCCGTCCGGCGAAGAAAATCACGCGAGATCCGCAAGAGATCCGAGGCGTACTGCCGGCCGATCTCATCACCTGCTTCGATGTGGCGCTGAAGCTCGTCGGCGGTATATTCATCGCCGCTTGACGTACGCCAGACGACCGCGTCGGATGGGCTGACCTCGCGGATTAGACCGGCGATGATGTCACGGCTGAGGTGACGCCCTACCTGTTCGAGCAGAGGTGCCTGTGGGACGCCCAGGAGACGCCCGATACCTTCCAGAAAGACTCGCAGCGACGGCGACCGAGCAGCGGCCCGGCCGATATCGATCCGCCGCACGAACTCCCATCTCGACGCCGGACCGAAGACGAAACGAGCGAGCTGTCCGGGGCTCGGGATCTCTTCTGGAAGAGGAAGACGACGAACGATCCGCTGAACCTCTTCGTCGGGGTTGGCATTGGCGAGCAGGGCGCCGTCATCGGCGAAGAGCCACGCCTCGATCTCCGGAACCGCACAGAAGACCTCCGCCGGAAGATCGCCAAGTTGCTGCCGCGCCCGTTCACGCGCATCGGGGATGCTGCTCTCATCGAGATCCACCAGGACCGCGCATCTTCCCGGAGCCCGCTCCGCCAGCTCGGACACTTCGCGAGCTGCTCCGGCTTTCCCCTGGCCCACGATCAGATGGAGCCGCTCCAAGGGATACCGGGCAGCCTCCAGGAGATGCCTCACGATCCGTCGGTCCTCCGGTCCCTCGACCACCAGGAAGATGGCGTCGGGGTCCAGGTCGTCCACCGGCGGACGGGCCATTGGAATCGCCATTTCCAAAGCGTAGCATCGTTTACGCCCGGAATGCCCCCTCCGGCTTGCCCTGTTGTAGCTTCCGGACCTCCGCCTCAGCCGGCGCCGGTCGTTTCGATGCCGCTGGTATACTCCAACCTCATCGCCTCGCGGTCGCGAGGTGATTCCTTTTAGGCGGCAGCCACCAGGAGGGGATCAGCCCCGATGTCCAGTCCCGAGCCGGTGCATCCCAACGCCGACAACTACCACCGGGTCATCATTCTCGGCTCCGGTCCGGCCGGGCTGACGGCGGCGCTCTACGCCTCGCGGGCGGATCTCGCGCCGCTCGTCCTCGAAGGCAACCAGCCCGGCGGCCAGCTCACCATCACCACGGACGTCGAGAACTATCCCGGCTTTCCGGAGGGCATCCTCGGCCCCGAGCTGATGGACCGCATGCGCGAGCAGGCCCGGCGCTTCGGCACCAAGGTGAAGTTCGAGCAGGCCGTCGAGGTGGACTTCGAGCGGCGGCCGTTCACCGTGCGCACGGACGACACCACCTACCGCTGCGACGCCCTCATCGTCTCCACCGGCGCCTCGGCCAAGCTCGGCGGCATCCCCGGCGAGCAGGAGCTCATGGGCTACGGCGTCTCCGCCTGCGCCACCTGCGACGGCTTCTTCTTCCGCAACAAGGAGATCGTCGTCATCGGCGGCGGCGACTCGGCCATGGAGGAGGCGACCTACCTCACCAAGTTCGCCAGCAAGGTCACCCTCATCCACCGCCGGCGCGAGCTGCGCGCCTCGAAGATCATGCAGGACCGCGCCTTCGCCAACCCGAAGATCGCCTGGATCTGGGAGACCGTGGTGACCGAGATCGTCGGCACTCGCGAGGGCGGCGTGACGGCCGTCAAGCTGCACAACAAGATGACCGGGCTCGACAGCGTCTACCCCACCCAGGGGGTGTTCTACGCCATCGGTCACGAACCCAACACGGGCATTTTCCGCGGCAAGCTGGAGATGAACGATGTCGGCTACATCAAGGTGCAGGAGCCCAGCACCAAGACTAGCGTGCCCGGCGTCTTCGCCGCCGGCGATGCCATGGACCCGGTCTACCGCCAGGCGGTCACCTCCGCCGGCACCGGCTGCCAGGCGGCGATCGACGCCGAACGGTGGCTCCAGGAGCTCCACGACTGATGCTTTCGAGACCCACGTCCCAGATCAAGAATCTCGGCGCCCTCCGCGAGGCGGGCTATCGTCCGCGCTCCGTCAAGCAGGAGATCCGCGACAACCTGCGGGCCAGCCTGAAGAACGGCGGCCCCCTCTTTCCCGGCATCCTGGGCTACGACCGCACGGTGATCCCGTCGGTGATCAACGCCCTGCTGGCCGGGCACGACTTCATCCTCCTCGGCCTGCGCGGCCAGGCGAAGACCCGCATCCTGCGTTCGCTCGTCACCCTGCTCGACGCGGAAGTGCCGGTGCTCGCCGGCACCGAGCTGAACGACGATCCGCTCGCCCCCATCTCCACCCAGGGCCAGCGCCTGGTGGAGGAGGCCGGCGACGACGCCGCCGTCGAGTGGCTCGGCCGCGAGCAGCGCTACAACGAGAAGCTGGCGACGCCGGACGTCTCGATCGCCGACCTGCTGGGCGACATCGATCCGATCAAGGCGGCCACCCGCAAGCTCACCTTCGCGGACCCCGAGGTGATCCACTTCGGCATCATCCCGCGCACCAACCGCGGCATCTTCGCCATCAACGAGCTGCCCGACCTCGCCCCCCGCATCCAGGTGGGTCTGTTCAACATCCTCGAGGAGCGGGACCTGCAGATCCGCGGCTTCCCCGTGCGCATCCCGCTCGACGTGCTGATGGTCTTCTCGGCCAATCCCGAGGACTACACCAACCGCGGCAGCATCATCACGCCGCTCAAGGACCGCATCTCGTCGCAGATCCTCACCCACTACCCGCCCGACGTGAACGTGGCGGCGGACATCACCCGCCAGGAGGCCTGGATCGAGCGCGACGTGCCGAACGTCGTCATCCCGGACGACGTCCGCCTGCTGATCGAGGAGATCAGCTTCGCGGCGCGCGACAGCGACCTCATCGACCAGTCCTCCGGCGTCTCCGCCCGCGTGGCCATCTCCGCCGTCGAGCTGCTCGCCTCCAACCTGGAGCGCCGGGCGCTGGCGACGCGGGACAACCCGGTCTATCCGCGCCTCTGCGACCTCCACATGCTGCTGCCGGCGATCACCGGCAAGGTCGAGATGGTCTACGAGGGCGAGCAGCAGGGCGCCGAGGTGGTGGCGCGGCGGCTGATCGGTCAGGCGGTCAGGAAAGCCTTCGACGCCCGCTTCCCCGAAGTCGGCAAGGAGACCGGCGGCGGCGAGGAGGACCGCGGCCCCTACGCCCGCATCATCCGCTGGTTCGCGGACGGCAACGCGGTGACGATCTCCGACGAGCAGCCGTTCGCCGATTACGAAGCCGAGCTCTTCCGCGTTCCCGGCCTGCAGGACCTCGCCGGCCGGCAGGGCAAGAGCCGCGAAGAGCGCGCCTTCGCCGCCGAGATGGCGCTCGAAGGCCTCCACCAGCACCTCAAGCTGGCGCGCCAGGACCTCGACAGCCAGATCAGCTACAAGGAGATGGTCAAGTTCCAGCTCCTCAAGCCGCGCCGGACGCCGGGGGGAGGGGGAAGGGATCGGGATAGAGGGGATGTAAATTAAGAATGGCGCGCCACCAGTACCTCTACCTCGATCCCGCTCTCATCCAGGCGATCCTCGCCGGGCTGGACCTGCTGCGGCTGTTCAACCAGCTCGTGCTGGCGAGCGGCGGCGACGTCGAGGAGGCGATGGACTGGATGCGCTATCTCCAGGCCGAGGGGCACATCCCGGAGGAGATCGATCTCGAGGCCTTCTTCGCCAGCCTGCAGGACCAGAACCTCGTCGGCCGCGACAGCGAAGGCGGCCTGCAGCTCACCTCCGGCGGCGAGCGCCGCATCCGCCGCAGCGCCTTCGAGGAGATCTTCTCCACCCTCGATCGCGCCGGCCCGGGCTACCACGCCATCCGCGGCGCCGGCGAAGGCATCGAGCGCCTGCCCGAGACGCGCCCCTACAACTTCGGCGACGACGTCCATCTCCTCGACTCGGCGCGCTCGCTGCAGAACGCCTTCCGCCGCGACTCCGGCGACGAGTTCAACCTCAAGGAAGAGGACCTGGAGGTCTACGAGACCGAGCACCTGACCTCCTGCGCCACGGTGGTGGCGATCGACATCAGCCACTCGATGATCCTCTACGGCGAGGACCGCATCACCCCCGCCAAGACCGTGGCGCTGGCGCTCACCGAGCTGATCACCACCAAGTACCCGAAGGACGACCTCTCGGTGGTGCTCTTCGGCGATCGCGCCGAGCAGGTCTTCCTCTCCGAGATTCCCTATATCCAGGCCGGCCCCTACCACACCAACACCCGCGATGCGCTGCAGCTCTCGCGCAGCATCCTCGCCCGCCAGAAGCAGCCGAACAAGCAGATCTTCCTGATCACTGACGGCAAGCCCTCGGCGATCACCGAGGCCGGCAGGATCTACAAGAACCCCTTCGGGCTCGACATGCGGATCGTCAACCTCACCCTGGAGGAAGCGGACCTCTGCCGCCGCCAGCGGGTGGTCATCACCACCTTCATGCTGGCCACCGACACCATGCTCACCCAATTCGTGGAAAAACTGACGCAGATCAACCGCGGCCGGGCCTACTTCGCCTCGCCGTACAACCTGGGCGAGTTCATCCTGGCGGATTACATCAGGAACCGCCGGCGGCGGGTGCATTAGCGCCAGCGAGGAGTCTATGAGGCGATCCAGTCATTTCTTTGTCCTTTTCGTCCTCGTCATCCTTGCCGTCCTTTTCACCACGGCCGGCTGCGCCGCCAATACCGCCCCACCCGCGGAGAACAGTTCGGCCTCCCCTTCCCGCACCGCCGCCGTGGAAGACATCGCCGAGGCCGTCTTCCGCTACCAGTTCGACCACAACGCTTCCGCCCTCCAGAAGAAGGCCGAGACGTACTGCCTGTCGCTGCCCGGGGAGACGATGCCGAGCGCCGAGCTCCTCCGCCGGTTCGCGGGCAACCATCCGCCCGTCGCCGCCGCCAACCAGTGCGAGCGCAAAGGGGTGAAAAACCTCTTCTTCCGTGTGCAGAAACTGGACTGGCACGGCGACAACGAGGTCTGGGTGCGCGGCGGCTACTGGGAGGGGAACCTCAACTCCTCCGTCGAGATGTTCCGCGTCGTGAACCAGAACGGCAAATGGGTCGTCAAGGGTGCGCGGATGGAGGCGATATCGTAACGGGCTGCTGGACTCCCAAGGCTCACTGTAATACAATTTGTATTACGAGGAGGGCTTGCCATGGCCACGCGGACGGTAAGGCTCGACGAAGACAGCGAGGAGATCCTGGAGGAATTGGTCCAGGACACCGGCCTCTCGATCTCGGCCGTTTTCAAACAGGGGCTTCTGGCCTTGCGAGAGCGGGTTGCAGAGCAGCCGCATCGCACGGCCTATGAGATCTACGAGGAGCTCGATCTCGGCCCGGGGGGGTACGCCATAGCGCCGTCCACAGAAACCCGGCGCGGCGTCCGTGAAGCGCTGCGAAGGAAGCACGGACGGTGATTCTGGTCGACGCCGGTCCGTTCGTCGCCCTCTTCGATCCTCAAGACAGTCTTCATCTCCGTTGCCGGTCCACTCTAAAATCCCTTCAGGAGGGCCTGACGACGACGGTGCCGGTGCTGACGGAAGCCTTCCATCTGCTGGATCCCGCCAGCCAAGGCGCCAAGCGTCTCCGCGATCTCGTGCTGCGGAAAGGAGTCGCCGTCTGGTTCATGGACCAACCCGCAATACAGAGAGCCTTCGAGCTGATGGAGCAGTACGCTGATCATCCCATGGACCTCGCTGACGCATCCCTCATCGTGGCGGCGGAAGTCCTGGAGACGCGTAAGATCTTTACGATAGATCGCAAAGATTTCTCTACCTATCGCATCCGCAGGGGTCATCGCCGGGAGCCCGTCGAGATCATCGGGCCCTAAGGCGTCTCGGAACGGGAGCCGTTGGCGATAGAATCCTTCCCTGATCCAGGGAGGGAACCCCGTGAACGCATCCGCCCGCCGACGGCTCCTCGCCCCGTCGTTTCTGCTCGCCGCCGCGCTCGCCGGCTGCGGCGGCTCTTCCCAGCCATCCGGCAACGCCCCCGCGGCCAAGCTGGATGCCTGCACGCTCTTCACTTATCAGGACGCCGAAGCCGCCGCCGGCGAATCCCTCGCCACCATGTCCAGCGCCCTCGACGACGCGTTGGGGCGCGATCCTTCCGAATGCCTCTACAACAGCGGCACGGAGACCCGGCCGCGCATCCTGAGCCTGCTGATCCGCTACCACCGCAGCCCCGAAGCCGCGCAACGGATCCAGACTTCCAGCCGTTCCACCTTCAACACCATGTCCGGCGGCCAGACGCGGGAGGTCCCCGGCCTCGGCGACGGCGCCCTCTGGGTGGGCGGCCGCATCCAGCAGCTTCACGTGCTCGCGGGCAGCCGGCAGCTCGTCATCACCGTGCAGAGCCCCGACGGCACGGACCAGCTCCCCAAGGCGCGCCAGATCGCGGTCAAGGTGCTGGAGCGGTTGAAGGCGAGCGAGAAGAAAGCGGCGTAGCCTCGCTCGATTCCCTGAAGGCGCGCAGGATCGCCGCCGCCGAGAGGTCCACGTCCGCTTCCGTGGTGGACCAGTTGGAGACCGAGATCCGCATCGCGGCCATGCCGTGCCAGGTGGTGCCGCCGAGCCAGCAGGTGCCGTCCGCCTGCACGCGGGCGATCACCTCGCGGGTGAACGCGTCGGCGCCGCCGCCGCCGGCGGGATGGAAGCGCACCAGGACCTGATTGAGCACCACGTCGTTGAGGATCTCGACGCCGGGCTCGGCGCCGAGCCGCTCCGCGAACCGCCGCGCCAGGGCGCAGCAGCGCTCGACGAGCTCCGCGATCCCCGCGCGGCCGAGCGAGCGCAGGGCGGCCCACACCGTGAAGCCGCGGGCGCGGCGGGAGAACTCGGGAACCCAGTCGAAAGGATCGCGCTCGCGCCCCGCCGTCTGCACGAGATAGGCGGCGGCGATGGTCATCGCCGCCCGGTGGGACTCCGGATCGTTCACGATGACGATGCCGGAGTCGTACGGCACGTTGAGCCACTTGTGGCCGTCCGTGGCCCACGAGTCGGCCTCCGCCGCGCCGCGCGCGAGATGCGCCAGCGTCGGGCTCGCCGCCGCCCACAGACCGAAGGCGCCGTCCACGTGCAGCCAGCCGCCGCGCTCGCGGACGAGCGCCGCGATCTCCGCCAACGGATCGAAAGCGCCGGTGTTCACGTTGCCCGCCTGCGCGCAGACGATCAGCGGGCCGCGGCAGCCGGCGAG
The DNA here is from genome assembly GCA_046765915.1 of Acidobacteriota bacterium. Taxonomy (GTDB): domain Bacteria; phylum Acidobacteriota; class Thermoanaerobaculia; order Multivoradales; family UBA5704; genus DATARR01. Next base: position 25,708 of record JBKPTH010000071.1, read on the forward strand.
GACCTGGCGCAGCGACGCCGGATCCATCCTTCCCTGCCCGTCGGTCGCCGCCCGCTTCACCCGCTCGCGCCCGAGCCCGAGATACTGCAGCGCGGCGAGGATGGTGACGTGGACCTCCTCGCCGACCACGACGTCGATCACCGGCGCGCCGAAGAGGCCGTCCGCCTCGACGTCCCAGCCCGCGCGCCGCAGCACCGCATGCCGCGCCGCCGCCAGGGCGGTGAAATTCGCCATCGCGCAGCCCGTGGTGAAGCCGACGCTCGCCGCGCGCGGCAGATCCAGGGCCTCCAGCAGCCAGCCGGCCGCCACCTCCTCGGCCACGGCGTTCGCCGGCGAGGTGGCGTAGAGGGTGGCGTTCTGATCCCACGTCGAGGTCAGCCAGTCGGCGGCGAGCGACGCCGGCACGTGGCCGCCGATGACGAAACCGAAGTAGCGCGGCCCCGCCATGCCCACCAGCCCGGGATCCGCCGCCCGCGCCAGCCGCTCGACAACCTCGCGCGCCTCCTCCCCGCGCTCCGGCAGAGATCCGCCGAGAGCCGTCCGAAGCTCCTCGATCGAAGCCGCGGCACCCACCCGCCGCTCCGGCAGGCTCTCCAGGAACTCGATCGCCAGATCGGCGGTGCGGCTTAGAAGACTGCGATGGTCCATGATCTTCATCTCCGATCCAATCGGTTGCGATCTTCGTAACGCCTGCGTGCCGCCTGGCCCCTCACCTCCCCAGCCCTCCTCTCCCACCTCACACCCGCCCACCCGGGGAGAGGAGGGAGACTGCAAAAGAAACTGCTTTTTCCAACCCCCTCTCTCCCGGGGGGCGGGTGTGCGGCGGGAGAGAGGGGGCAGGGGGGAGTGAGGGGCCCGCCGGCGCGGCAACGCTCCGATCACCCAAGAACAGGGGAATCGGAATCCCTACCACTCCCTTCCCAGCTCCGCCATCAAAGCCGCGAAGACCTCGATGCCGTCCCACAGGTTCTGCAGCCGCAGGTTCTCGTTGATGCCGTGCTGGTTGTTGTCATGGTTGACGATCGGCACGCCGATCACCGGTACTTTGAGGCTCTCGGTGAACAGATACATCGGCACGCTGCCGCCGAGCATGGGGACTTGCACGACCGGCCCGCCCACCGCCCGCCCGATGACGGACGCGACGGCGCGCGACGCCGGCAGGCTCATGTCCGTGCGCGCCGCCGGATAGTCGAGCGACCATAGGAGCCGCGCGATCCTCGGATGGGCCCGCCGCGTCTCGCGGTCGGGCGCCTCGTCGACCAGGAACCAGCCCTTGCCGCGCAGGAAAGCCTCGACCCTCTCACGCACCTTCTGCGGCGTCTGGTCCGGCACCAGGCGGAAGTCGATCGACGCCTGCGCCTCGGTGGGAATGGCGTTCGCGGCCGACTCCCCGACCTCGGCCGAGCGCAGGCCGCGCACGTTGAGGGCGGGATCCATCAGCCGGTCCTGCAGGCGGGCGCCGTTGCCCTCCGTCCGTCCCAGGCCAAGCTCGCCGGCGAGCCCCTCCTCGACGGCCGGCATGGCGGCCACCGCCCGCTTCTCCGCCTCGTTCAACGGCCGCACGTCGTCGTAGAAGCCGGGGATGAGGATGCGGCCCTCCTCGTCGCGCAGGCTCGCCAGCAGGTGGACCAGCGTCATCGCCGGATTCGGCGCCCAGTTGCCGTAATGCCCGCTGTGGAGGGGGCGGACCGGGCCGTAGACGGTGATCTCCACGCCGCTCACGCCGCGCGCGCCGTAGTAGATCTGCATCCGCCGCGTCGGATGGACGGGGCCGTCGCAGAGGATCCAGGCATCGGCGGCGAGCAGGGAGGAGTACCGCCGCAGGATCTCCGTCAGGTGCGGCGATCCGGCCTCCTCCTCGCCCTCGAGGAAGAGCTTGACGTTGGCCGAGGGCTGCCGGCCGGAGGCGCGCAGCGCGTCGAGGGCCGCCAGCAGGGCGACGATCGGCGCCTTGTCGTCGCTCGCCGAGCGGGCGTACATGCGCCACTCCGGATCGAGCGGCCCCTCGACCGCCGCGAGATCCACCTCCTTGGCGCCCTCGCCCAGCGGGCCCGAGCGCAGCACGGGCTTGAAGGGATCGGAAACCCACCCCTTCTGGCTCACCGGCTGGCCGTCGTAGTGGGCGTAGAAGACCACGGTGCGCTTCGCCCCGGGCACCTTCAGCTCGCCATAGAGCGCCGGCGGCGTCCCTTCGCCCGCCGAGAGGCGCTGCACCGCGAAGCCGCGGCGGCCGAGCATCCCGGTCAGGCGGTCGGCGTTGCGCTCGATGTCCGCCACCTTGCTGGCGACGTTGGGCAGCGCGAGCAGGTCGGAAAGCTCGCGCACGATCTCCTTCTCGTGCGCCGCACGCCAGGCGCGCACCTGGTCGCGCAGGCGGGGCTCTTGCGCCCTGGCCGCCATCGCGGCCGTAGCCAGCAGGACGAGCCCCACGGCGGCCGATCTTCGTCCGGTCATCAGCGTCCTCCTCGGAAGTGCACCCCCTTCCGGGCGGCGCGAGCCACCGGGAATCAGGGTCTTCATGGATGCGTGAAAGGGAGTTGAGATGGTCGGGGCGAGAGGATTTGAACCTCCGGCCTCACGGTCCCGAACCGTGCGCTCTACCAAGCTGAGCTACGCCCCGAGAGAATCTGCGGTCGAATGCTAACGAGGATCACCCGAGGGATCAACCGCGAGGGCGGGAGGATACCGTGTCCGTGCCGCGCCGGTCAAGAAGAGCCCGCTTGACTCCAAGTGCTTTGCAATTTAAAGTCCTCCGTGACGTTGGCGGCGGATTCCCAGGCCCTTACGGAGGCACGATGCGAGTCAAGATGATCCTCCCCGCGCTGACCGAGGCGAAGAGTCCCTTCTTCCGCCCTATCAAATACTCGCTCTTTCCTCCCTTGGGACTGGCGACTCTGGCGGGCTACCTGGACGAAGCGGATGAGGTCAGCCTCCAGGACGAGCACGTGGAGAGGCTCGATCTCGACGACGAGCCGGAGCTCGTGGTGATCCAGGTGTACATCACCTCGGCGTACCGCGCCTACCAGATCGCGGACCGGTACCGCCGGCAGGGTGCCTACGTCGTGTTGGGCGGGCTGCACGCGACCTCCCTTCCCGAGGAGGCGGCGCAACACGCGGATACCGTCTGCCTGGGCCCCGGGGAGGACATCTGGCCCGCCTTCCTCGCCGATTACCGCGCCGGCCGTCCCGCTCCCGTCTACCGCTCGAGCGTCCGCACCCTGGCGCAGCTACCGCCGATCCGCCGCGATCTCATCAAGCGCCATCTCTACCTGGTGCCGAACTCCATCGTGGTTTCGCGCGGCTGCCCGCACGTCTGCGACTTCTGCTACAAGGAGGCCTTCTTTCAAGGCGGCAAGGGGTTCTACACCCAGACGGTGGACGCCGCGCTGGCCGAGATCGAACGCCTGCCCGGCCGCCACCTCTACTTCCTCGACGATCACCTGTTCGGCAACGTGCCGTTCGCCGCGGCGCTGTTCGACGGCATGCGCGGCATGAACCGGCTCTGGCAGGCCGCCGGCACGGTGGCCTCCGTGCTCCGTCCGGGGCTGCTGGAGAAGGCGAGGGAATGCGGCCTGCGCAGCCTCTTCGTCGGCTTCGAGACGCTCAGCGCGGAGAACCTCCGGGAACAGCACAAGCCGCAGAACCTGAAGCGGGACTACGGCGCGGCGATCCGGCGGCTGCACGACCTGGGCATCATGGTCAACGGCAGCTTCGTCTTCGGGATGGACGACGACGATCCCACGGTCTTCGAGCGGACGGTGGAGTGGGCGATCCAGCAGGGCATCGAGACGGCCACCTTCCACATCCTGACACCCTATCCCGGGACGGCGCTCCACGACCGTATGCGGCAGGCCGGCCGGCTGCTCCACTCCAACTGGGACCTCTACGACACGCGGCACGTGGTCTACCGCCCGGCCCGGCTCAGCGCGGAGCAATTGGAGGCGGGTTACTGGTGGGCGTACCGCGAGTTCTACCGCTGGAGCTCGATCTGGCGCGGGGCGGCGGGTAAGCCCTCCCTCATGGAGGCCGCTCGCCACGTCGCCTACGCGGGTGGATGGAAGAAGCTGGAGCCCCTCTGGGACCTGGTGATCCGCGCCCGGCACATCGCGAGGCTCCGCCCCATGCTGGAAGCCGTGCTGACGGGATTCGGCAGGCACAGGGCCGCCGGGAGCGCCACCAACGGCGCGGATTTTGCAACGATTTCGAATCGGTTATCGCCAACTCCGAAACTCTTTCGCCTATACTGGGTTGACGGATCGGAGTTTGCTCGAGTGACCACGACTAGGAGTTCCATCATGTCCGTCACCACCACCGTAGAGATCCACCCCAACGTCCTATCGACTGCGGCCGTCATCGGCGACAGCGTCGTCAACCGTGCCGGGGAAACCCTGGGCAAGATCGAGGAGCTCATGCTCGACCTGGAAAAGGGGCGCGTCGCCTATGCCGTCCTCTCCTTCCGCAGCTCCCTGGGGATGGGCGAGAAGCTGTTCGCTACCCCGTTCGAGGCCCTGAAGCTCGACGCCAGCCGTGAGCACTTCACGCTCGACATCGACCAGAACAAGCTGAAGAACGCCCCCGGCTTCGACAAGAATCACCCCCCGCAGGCTTCGGACCGCACCTGGGGCGCCGAGGTCTACAAGTTCTACGGTATCAAGCCCTACTGGCAGTAAGATCGGGACAGTATCTAGCAGGACGGAGGGCGGCCGTACGGCCGCCCTCTTTGTTTTGGGCGAGGCCGCGGCGACCGGACGATCGGGACAAATTACATGTAGGAAATGCCGATCGTGTTCCGCCTGGCCCGCGTTTCAGTCTGCAACTCGTCCGCTCGAGCGCTTCCGGGCGGCGAGGCGGCGGGATGATGCATCGACCTCTGGCTCACCGGCGACCGAGAGGGAACGGGCGAGCAGCTCGTGGATGACCAGAAGATCGACCGGCTTGGTCAGGTGATGGTCGAATCCTGCCTCCCGCGCGAGGCGCTGGTCCTCCTCCTGTCCATAGCCGGTCAAGGCCACGAGCAGGGCACTTGCGGTCCGACGCCGTTGGCGCAGCTGGCTGGCGACCTGGTAACCGTCCAGCCCGGGCAAGCCGATGTCGAGCAGGACGACCTGGGGATGGAACGAGCCGGCCTTTTCCAACGCCGCCGGTCCATCGTGAGCGGTCTCGACCTCGTGCCCTTTCAAGCGCAGGAGGAGGGCGAGGCTCTCGGCCGAATCCACGTTGTCATCCACCACCAGGACGCGGCGCAGCGGGACCGCGGCAGGGGAGAGCACCGGACCTACGACGATCCTGTCCCCTGCATCGCCGTGGCGCTCCGGCACCGTGCTCGCAGGTGGCGAAACGGGCAGGCGCACGACGAGCTCGCTACCCTGTCCCGGCCCCGCGCTGTGGGCTTCGACGCTGCCGCCGTGCAGCTCGACGAGGCGATGCACCACCGTCAGGCCGATCCCCAACCCTCCACGCGCCCGCTCGAACGAGCGGTCCGCCTGTACGAACAGGTCGAAGACGCGCGGCAGCGTTTCCGGAGCGATGCCGATGCCGTCGTCGCGCACCCGCACAACGACGGCGCCGGGAGGCTCGGGCCCGTCAGTCGTCAGCTCCGCCGTCACCCAGAGATGGCCGCCCTTGAGGGTGAACTTGGAGGCGTTGTTCAGGAGGTTGCCGAAGACCTGTTCCAGCCGGACGGGGTCCGCGTCGAGGTAGACCGGCTCGCGCGGCAGCGACATCGACAGCTCCTGGCCGCGCGCCTCGATAAGGTGCCGGGTCAGCTCCACCGCCTGCTCGAGGACGACCGCCAGCTCCAACCGCTCTCTGCGCAGGCTGATCTGGCCCCGGTTGATGCGGGACACCTCGAGCAGGTCTTCGATCAACCGCGTCATGTTCTGAATCTGCCGGGTCATCATCTTCCGCGCCTGCTCGACCGCGGCGCTGTCGGCCCCGTCGGCCTCCAGCACGTGCGCGGCATTGAGCAGGGGTGCCAAGGGGTTGCGCAACTCATGGGCCAGCAGGGCCAGGAACTCGTTCTTGCTGCGGTCGGCCGCGGCCAGCTCCTCGACGCGCTGGTGTAGAACCTCTTCCAGTTGCTTGAGCTTGTCCACGTCCACGAGCAGGATCACCACGCCTTCGATCTTGTTTTCCAGGGTCCGGTACGGCCGGACGCGCAGCGAATACCAGCGCCCCTGGCTGTCCTGGACCTCGCGTTCCCGGGGGCTCGCCGTGTCGATCACCTCCGCCAGGAAGGGCTCCAGATCGGGAACGCTGAGCTTGAGCTTGATGTCGCCGATCGGCCGGCCGACGTCGGTGGGGAGCAGGTTGAAGATCTCTCCCGCCATCGGCGTGAAGCGCCGGACGCGCAGGTCCTGCCCGAGCATGACGATGGCCATCTCGACGCTGCCGAGGAGATTGATCAGATCGTTGCTGAGCTGGTTCAGCTCCAGGTTGCGGTTCTGCAGCTCGTCGTTGACCGTGGCCAGCTCTTCGTTGCTTGACTGGATCTCCTCCTTGGAGGTCTCCAACTCTTCGTTGATGCTCTGCAGCTCCTCGTTGGCCGACTGCACCTCCTCATTGGCCGACTGCAGCTCTTCGTTGGCGGCCTCCTGCTGCTCGATCACCGATTGCAGGTATTCGCCCGTGGCGGCCAGCTCCCGCGCCAGACGGGCGTTCTCCCGTTCGACGGCCTCCTCCCCCGCGGCAGCCTTGGCCTGTGGCTGCGAGGCCATGCCCCTGCTCTTCTTCCCTCGCGGCAGAGAGCCCGGTGGTGGTGGAGCGGGCTCTTCGAAGAGGACCAGGAAGCCGCCTTCCCCCGCCGAGCTTCCCTTGACGGGAACCACCTCCAGGTTGACCTCCCGGGTGCCGCCGTCGGCCTTGACCCGCACCCCCTCCTCGCGCACCGGGACGTTGTCCTTCCCGGCCTTGTTGATCGCGGCCCGCAGGGTGACCAGCAAGCCTTCCCGCGTCATCCTGAGCAGGTTCAGGCTGGCCTTGCCCGGCGCCGGCGCCAGATAGGGTCCGGTGTCGCCGCGGAACTGCAGGATCTCCAGACCTGCGTTGACCAGCACGCCGGGCGGTGCATATCTCGCCAAGAGGATGCGGTTGGCCTCTGTCTGCACGTCGGCCCCGGCTGGCTGCGAGCGGCCCGGGCCGTGGCCGGGCTCCGCTCGGCCCTGATAGCGGCCGGCAGGCTGGCCGAGGACCATCCGGTGCGTGCCTGGCTTCTTGGCGTAGATCTTGTGCCTGGTGTCTTCGGCCTCGAACAAAGCACGGTAGGAGCCGATCGTCTCCGAGCTCCCCAGCAAGAGAAAGCCGGCCGGCTTCAAGGCATAGTGCAGGCGCTCCACGAGCTTCTGTTGCAGCGCCGGCTCCAGGTAGATGAGCAGGTTGCGGCAACTGATGAGGTCGATCTGGGAGAAGGGCGGGTCGGTCAGCAGGTTGTGCCGGGCGAACACGCACATGTCGCGGATCGGCTTGCTGATGCGGTAGCTGCCCTCCACCTCCGCAAAGAAGCGCCGCAGGCGCTCCGGCGAGACGTCGTGCGCGATGTTCCGCGAGTACACGCCCGCGCGAGCCTTGTCGATGCACCCTTCGTTGAGGTCGGTGGCGAAGACCTGGACCGGGAGCTGGCTGCTGCCCCTGGCCGCGGCGAGCTCGGCGAAGGCGATGGCGATGGAGTAGGCCTCCTCGCCGGTCGAGCACCCCGGCACCCAGACGCGCAACGGTTCTTGTCCTGAACGGTTCTTCAACAGCTTGGGCAAGACCTTCGCCTTGAGTGCTTCGAAGGTCTCCGGGTTGCGGAAGAACCTCGTCACTCTGATCAGGGTGTCCTGGTAGAGGGCCTCCACCTCGCCGGCGTTTTTCCGCAGGAAGCGCGCGTAGTCCTGCAGCTCCTGCATCTTGTGCAGGACCATGCGGCGGGTGATGCGGCGGTAGAGGGTGCTCGTCTTGTAGAGGCTGAAATCGACTCCCTTGACCTTGCGGAGGATCTCCAGGATCTGGCTGAGGTCCGGCTCGCCCGCGGGCGCCTTGCGCCGGTCTGGCGCCACGAACGGGTGCCGGGCGATGCGCCCGATCTCCCTGGCGATCTCGTCCGGGGGGAGCACGAAGTCCACGCAGCCGCTGGCGACCGCGCTCTGCGGCATGCTGCTCTGTTGGGCCGTGTTGTCCTGAGCGAAGGTGATCCCGCCCTCGGCCTTGATCGCCTCCAGCCCCAGGGTGCCGTCGGTGGCGGTGCCGGAGAGGATCACGCCGATCGCTCTGTGCCCCTGCTCCTCCGCCAGGGAGCGGAAGAAGAAATCGATGGGCCGGTACCGGCCCCGGGCTTCCTCCCGCGGAAGCAGTTTCAGGACCCCACGCGAGATGACCATGTTGCGGTCGGGAGGGATGACGTAGACGCGGTTCGGCTTCACCCGCGGCTCATTCTGGACCTCCATGACCGGCATCGCGGTGGTCCGGGCCAGGATCTCCGCCAACAGGCTGGGGTGTTTGGGGGCCAGGTGCTGCACCAGGACGAAGGCCATGCCGGTGTCGAGCGGCAGCGCGCCGAGCATCTGGGTGAAGGCCTCGAGCCCGCCGGCCGAGGCGCCGACGCCGACGATCGGGAAAGGGGCGCTTGCAGCCTGCGCGCCGGTTTTCTCCACAGAAGCCTCAGCCGCGGCTGGCGGCGCCGGTCCGGTCCTGGATTTCCGGGGGGGGGGGGACGGTCGGTCAGCTTTCCTTGTGCCGGTCACGAAGATTCATTCTACCCTCGATGGTTGGCACACTGGAAGGCGCTCCGGAGGCCGAGCCACCCGGGCCGCCTCGTACCAACAGGAACCCTCCCAGCAGGAGGATCCAGGAGTTCAGGTAGGCCCAGATCAGGAACAGTACCATGCTGCCCAGCGCGCCGTAGAGCTGCGTGGCGCTCCACAAGACCGCGACGACTCGGGAGAAACCCAGGCCGGCGCCGATCCAGCCCAGCGCGGCCAGCAGTGCGGCGAGAGCCAGCCGGAACGCGCCCACCCGCCGGCCCGCCACCACACGGTAGGTCAGGCAGATGGCGCAGAACAGCACGCCGGCGGAAAGGCATGCACGCAGCGCCACGAAGGCCGACAGGGACAGGGCCGACAGCGCGGGAAGACGTAACAGCCCCCTCTCGATGGCCGGCGCCACGAGGAGGAAGCACGCCGTCGCCACCAGCGCCACGCTCCAGACCAGCAGCAGCAGCAGCGAGCGAGCCGCCCCGCGCCAGCCCTGCGCCGGAGGGACGGCGTCGCCGGCGATCGTGGTGCCCAGAGTGCGTACGCACAGCGACATGAAGCGAAATGAGGTCCACAGCGCGAACAGGAATCCGGCCGTCAGCCACCCCTGGCTGGCCGACGAGCGCGCCCAGCGCACCATCTCGCCCACGTCGGCGTGCGACTCCGTCGGCATCACGCCGCGCAGCACCTCCTCGATCGACGTGCTCAAGTCGAGAGGAATCCAGCGGCTGACCAGCGCGATGGAGATGCCGACGAAGGGCACCAGCGACAGCGCAAGGAAGAAGGCCATCTCAGCGGCGCCGCTGTCCGCCAGCACCAACCTCGCCGCCGCCGCCTTGGGCTTGGCCCAGTCCATGATCGGCGAGGTTTATAACACGCCGTGCGGCGGCGCTTGACGTGGCTCGCTTCGTGCAGTGACTTCATCCGGCTTCACATTAGAGTTCCGGCCCTCTCTCGTGGCAGGCGTTGCACGCCAGAGCTCTCCGAGAACTACCACCTACTGGAAGGATCGCTCATGAAACGACACATGATTCTGGGTTTCTCCGCTCTCTTGCTCTCCCTGATCGCGGTGGCTCCGGCCGCCGGCGACGTGGCCAAGACGACAGTCTGCCGGATGGACTACACGCTCAAGGGTTGGTCGGCTTTTTACAAGACGTCGCGCGGATCGGGAACGATCACCTGCGACAACGGCCAGACGGCGAGAGCGAAGATCTCCGCCAAGGCCGGCGGCCTGACGGTCGGCAAGTCCCAGGTCCGCGACGGCCACGGGCAGTTCTCCGAGGTCGCCGACATCAAGGAGCTGTTCGGCAGCTACGCCAGCGCCACCGCCACCGCGGGCGCCGTCAAGTCTTCCGAGGCGCAGGCCCTCTCCAAGGGAGATGTCTCCCTGGCCCTGGCCGGTAACGGGACGGGTGTGGAGCTCGGCGTGAGCTTCGGCAAGTTCACCATCACCAGGCGGTGATCCCCCGCGGCCGCCGCGCCTGCACGTGCGGCGGTCGTGATTAGATCTCGAAGTCCCCGGACCGGAGGGCGAACCTGCCAGCCGGCCGGGGTTTTCAGTTGATAGAGTCCGAGTCGATAACAACCGTGAGGAAGGGTCTGGTGAGGAAGTCGCCGAGACCACGAGGCAAGACGAACGACCGCGACGGTGAGGTTGCCGCGCTGCTGGCGGCGGCGCGCGCGGTGCTGGAGAATCGCGCCTTCGCCGACGCGGCGAGAGCGGTCTTGGGGGCGTGCAAGACGATCCTCGGCGCCGACGCCGGCCTCGTCGCCGTGTGCGCGGCGGACGGCAAGGGCTTCAACGTCTCCCTCCTTGATTCCGGCAGCCTCGAGCTCAGCTCTGCTTCCGGCTTGCCCGCGCCGCTCCGCCGCCTGAGCGCCCGTGCCGCCGAGGGCCGCACCGTCTTCGCCAACGGCCTTTTGAATAGCACGGCGAAAAAGCCTTCTCCCGGCCGTCGCGCAGTCCCGGAAAACGCACTGCTCGCACCGATCATCATCGCCGGCGACGTGGCAGGGCTCCTCGGCCTGATCGACAAACCCGGGGGCTTCTCCGCGGCCGACCGCGAGCTCGCCGAGGTCTTTGCCGAAATGATCGCGGTGGCGATGCTCAGGTACGAGGCCGAGCAGCGCGCCCAGACGGTCGCCGACACCCTGCGCGAAGCGACCGTGGCGCTCACCCGCAGCCTCGACCGCGAGACCGTGTTGACGACCCTGCTCGACCGGCTGCGGCGGATGGTCCCTTTCGATCGCGCCAGCGTCATGCTCGTCGAGGAGGCGTCGCGAGTCTCCGTCCGCGCCGTCTTCGACGGCGACCGCGTCGTTCCCCTGACGCCCGAAGTTCGGCCGGAGTTCGATCCGACCGATCATCCGATCGTCCACGGTATCTTGACGACCGGCACGGCGGTTCGGATTCCCGACGTCCGCGCCCATCCCGAGTGGAGCCTGCCGACGGATTGCTCGTCCGAAGCGAGCTGGATGGGGGTTCCGCTGTTCGCGCGCGGCGAAGTGGCCGGTTTGTTCTCGCTGTCCAAGCGCGAGCCCGGCTACTTCAACGACGAGCACGTAAGCCTGGCCGAGGCGATGTCGTCCCAGGCTTCGGTGGCCGTGGAGAACGCGGTTCTCTTCGAGCAGATGCAGGCCTCGACCGTGCGGATGCAGGCGCTCTCGCGCCGCCTCGTCGAAGTGCAGGAAAGCGAGCGGCGCCACATTGCCCGCGAGCTTCACGACGAGGCGGGCCAGGCTTTGGTATCGCTGCGCTACGGACTCCGCTTGCTGGAGAGGGAGATCGGCGAGGGCGGCAACGTTACCGAACGGGTGGCGGAGCTCGTGCAGAGGATCGATGCCGTCATCGACAGCCTGCGCCGTCTGGCCGCGGACCTGCGGCCGGTGAGCCTCGATCATCTGGGGCTCGATGCGGCCCTCCGCCAGTACTCGCGGTCGGCGGGGTCCGAGCTCGGCCTCGCGGTCCGCTTCAAGGCGCGCGGGTTCACCAGCGAGCGTCTCCCGGCGGTGGTGGAGACGGATCTGTACCGCGTGGTCCAGGAGGCGATGACCAACGTCGCGCGCCACGCCCGCGCCACCCGGGTCGACGTGTTGGTGGAGCGTCGCGGCGACCGGGTCATGGTAATGGTCGAGGACGACGGCGTCGGTTTCGCACCGGACCAGGTCCAGGGCGGGGATCACTTCGGTCTCCTGGGCTTGAGGGAGCGCGCCGAGGCCCTGGGCGGGACCCTGACGTTGGAAAGCGCGCCCGGGGCAGGGACCACGGTCGTAGTGGAGGTGCCGAGTGCCGATCCGCATCCTGATCGCTGACGACCACGCCGTCGTCCGGTCCGGCCTCCGGGCCCTGCTCCGCGCCGACCCCGATCTCGAGGTCGTCGGCGAAGCGGAAGATGGTGTGGAGACGTTGCGCCTCGCCGAGACGCTGCACCCCGACACGGTCCTGCTCGACATCACCATGCCCCCCGAGAACGGCATCGAGACGGCGAAGCGGCTGAAGGAAAAGCATCCGGAACTCATCGTGCTGTTCCTCACCATGCACGAGGACGAAAGCCTGCTGCACGAAGCGTTGCGCGCGGGCGCCGCCGGCTACGTGATCAAGCGGGCCGAGGAGTCCGAGATCATCCAGGCGATCCACGCGGCGAGCCGCGGCGACATCTACGTGCACCCCGCGATGACCCGCGCGCTCCTTCACCAGCCCGTCACGACGGAGCACCGGCGCGGATCGCCGGTGGATGCGCTGACCCCCCGCGAGCTCGACGTCCTGCGCCTGCTCGCCAAGGGCAACACCAACCGGCAGATCGCCGGCCTGCTCGGCCTCTCGGTACGCACCGTCGAGAACCACCGCGCCAACCTGATGGGCAAGCTCGGGCTGGTCAGCCGGGTCGAGCTGGTGAACTACGCCGAGGAGCACAACCTGCTCTGAAGGCCACTCTGTGGAAACGACGTGACCCGCCCGGGTTGCCCCGAGCGGGCCTTATGTGCTGCACGCCCTCGCAGGCAGACTTACGCCTTGTGGACGGCGAGAACCTTGGTCACGCCCGTGACGTATTTGATGGCCTCGGCCGCCTTGGCGCGTCGCGCGGCGGTGAAATCCGGGCCGAACCTGAGCGTCACTACGCCGTCGGCGGCCTCGGTACCGATCTTGAAGCCATCCGCGCCCATCTTCCTGACCAACGCAAGACGGACCCGTGTCACGAGGACGGCATCCTTCACCTCGGCCTCGGCTTCACCGGCTGCAACACCCGCCTTGTCGGAATTCTCCACGCTGGCTTCGAGGAGGATGTCGTTCTGCACGCTGGTCACGCCGCCGACCGACTTGGCGATCGTCCCGGCGAGCTCGCGGGTCTCGCGCTTGTCGACCGTACCCTTGAGCATCAGGGCTCCGGCGTTGGAATCGACGTCCACGTGCAGGCTGTCGGTGCCCAGTTTGTTGAGCAGAGCGAGCTTGACGTTCAGCGTAGTGGTCCAATCCGCCTGGTTGTCCGCGGCGTTCGCCGCGGTGCCGCCGATCAGCACCGCGCCGATCAGGACTGTCTTTACGAGCGTCTTCATTTTCATGAGCTACCGTCCTTTCAGGAACGGCCTCCAACTTAGCCCTTTGATCTCCGAACGGTAAGAGCACTTACTACCCGGGAGTAGGGCCCGTGGTGTAGGTAGAAAGCCACCCCCTGCCCCTCGTGCACTACTTCTTGATCGCCTTGGCAACCCCGCCGACGAAGTCGCCAACCTTCCGGCGCGTTTTGCCAAGGCTCTCATCGACCGCGCCGCCGGTTCGCTGCCGGGAGCCCTCCCGCTCCAGCGCGCTGTTGCCCGTGATGATGCCGGCGGCTTGCTTCACCCGCCCCTTCAATTGCTTCACCTTGGCGCTCGATTCTCGCTGTCTCATGGCGTCTCCTTGTGGATCTCGAGGATCCCGTGTCGTGGCCGTGCGCTCCGTGCGTGACCGTCTTGCAATCTAGTCCCCTGGCGCCCCGCCGTGAAGCGCACTTTCTACCCGGGCTCACCGCCGCAACTCGGGTAGAAACTACGCCGCCGGCATCCGATGCTCCAAGGTAGTAAGTGCTCTTCCCGCTGGGGGATCAAAGGACTAGGTTGAGGACGTTGGTGAAAGGACGGTACCTCATGAGACGAGCACTCACTATGAGTCGAATTGCAATGTTGGCACTGTTGGCGGGGATCGTCGCCGGCACGGCTTATGGCCAGGCTGAACCCTCCGGCGGTCCGCCCGGCGGCCGGGACCCGAACGACGCCTACTGGCCCCAGCCGGACGCCTCCTACGATCGTCAGCCGGACCATGTTTACGACCGCGACGGGGCTCCAGACATCGATGTCGGCTTCTTCTACGGCTGGACGTTGGTTTCCGATGAGCCGTTCGGCTGGGCGACCTACCACTACGGTCGCTGGGCCTGGAACTTCCAGGCCGGCTGGTTGTGGGTGCCCGGCACCGGCCTGCCGCTGGCGGCGCCGCTGCCGTACCGGTTCGCCGGCGGGCCGCCAGAAGCCGTGACCTTGGTCGTACCGCTTAGGTAGTTCCTACCTAGCTCGCGGTTTCGCTCCCGGGTAGAAAGTGCGCTTCTCGGATGGGGTGCCGGAGGGCTAGCCTCGAGAAGGTTCTGAAAGGAGGGGAAAATCATGAGCACTACCACCCTGATCATCGTGGTCGTCGTATTGGTCCTTCTCTTTGGCGGCGGTGGCGGCTACTACTGGCGCAGACGGCGCTGAATAGCTTCCTTTCTGGGGCCCAGGCCGCTTCGACGCCGAGCTCAACAAGGACGGCAAGGCCTTCCGGCCCGACGGCGGACAGGCAGGCACGCTCATCCCACCGGCGTTCGGTCTCGCCGGAGTGAACCTGCACACCTGGACGGGCTTCGGCTCGGTCCCCTACTGGAATGCGTATGTCGGCGCCACCGAGATGCACGGCAAGGGCACCTTCTTCGACGCTCGGTTCAACGACGAGGCGCAGTATCCCGTCGCTGCCAAGAGCGGTGCCGGGAATACGCGGACGACACCCGACATGATCACGGCGAAGCTCGCGCCGCTGCACTTTTACCAGCTTGCGATTCCTGAAATCATTGTGAGCCTGTTGGTGCCCCAACCCGACGCCGACGCATCAGCATGCCGAGCACGAAGCCGGTCGAGATCGCGAGCAGCAGGGCCTTGCCGGGATTCTCGGTGACGTAGTCGGTGGCCGCCGTCGCCGCTCGTGACAGATCGCCCCGCGCCCGGGTGTAGCCACGATCGATCGCCTTCGTGGCGCCTTTCAGACGCCGGTGCGCACCGCGCGACACCGTCTTGGCTCCGTCACGGACGTACTCGCCCGCCTCGTGGGCCCTCTCCACTACGCGCTCCGCCGCCGACTCGACGCCGCTCTCGGCGCGATCGGCAACCCCGACGACGGCGTCGTGAGTGCGGTCGATCAGGGAGTCCATGCCGTCCTTGGTCCGTTCGATGTTCTTGATCATGCGATTCCTCCGTGAGCTCTCGCGCGCCGTTGGTTACGACGCTGAGAGCTGCACCAGTTGTTTCCCTTGGTTATTCCCCTGCAGCATGCCGATGAAGGCCTGCGGCGCGGCCTCGATGCCTTGTGCGACGTCTTCCCGGTACTTCAGCTTGCCCTGCCTCAGCCACCTGGCCAGTTGCTCGAGCCCTTCGGGGAACCGCTCGGCGTAGCTGGAGACCAGGAAGCCCTGCACCTTCGCCTGCTTGACGATCAACTGACCCAGCCAGCGCGGCCCCACCTCGGGCTTCTCCAGGTTGCACTGCGAAATCTGTCCGCAGACGGAGATCCGCGCCCTGGCGTTGATCCGCCGCAAAGCCGCATCGGTAATGACCCCGCCCACATTGTCGAAGTAGACGTCGATGCCGTCGAGGCAGAGCTCCTCGAGCTCGGCGTCGCAATCCGCGGCGGTCTTGTAGTTGAAGGCCGCGTCGAAGCCGAGCTCGTCGATCAACCACGAGATCTTGGCGTCGGAGCCCGCCGCTCCCACGACGCGGCATCCCTTGATCTTCGCAATCTGGCCGGCGAGCATCCCGACCGCTCCTGCCGCTCCGGACACCACGACGGTCTCCCCTCGTTGCGGGTCACAGATATCGAGGAGACCGAAGTACGCCGTGAGCCCCGGCATGCCCAGCACGCCGAGAGCCGTCGAGATCGGTGCGAGGCTGGGGTCGATTCTCCTCAACTCGCGTCCCTGGGCGACGGCGTACTCCTGCCATCCCAACATCCCTTCGACCGCATCACCAGCTCGGAACTTCGGATCTTCGGACTCCACCACGAAGGCGACCGCTCCGCCGGTCATGACTTCGCCGATGGCAACCGGCCGGGCGTAGGAGTCGGCATCGCTCATCCGTCCTCGCATGCAGGGATCGAGCGACAAGTAGAGCGACCGAACCAGCACTTCGCCCGCGGCGGGTGAAGGCAACGGAGAGTAGACCAGGTGGAAGTCCGACACCTTGGGAAAACCCACCGGCCGTGAAGCGAGCGTGATCTGCCTGTTCACCGTTGCCATAGGCTTCGACCGTCCTTCGTCGGCAAATTCGTTGGCCGTCCGGAGCTCGCGCTTGGACGAATCACGATCTCGCCGTTCGGTGATTCCAGGAGCGGCGCGCCGGGGCCCGGCTCCGGCCGCTCGGCGCGTCTCGCCTCCGCCTGCCTCGCCAGGTACCGGTCGATTCCGTGCTCGATCTCGCGGGGGAAGCGCGGCGCCTTCCCGACGAGTTGGTCCTGGTAGACGTGGAGCATGATCTCGCGGAAGATCGGCAGCGCCGTGCGCCCGCCGGTCTCCCTCTTCCCCAGGGGGTGGTTGTCGTCGAAGCCGATCCGGACCGCCACGGTGATCCCCCGTGTGCCGTAGGTGGATCCCACGAACAGCGCATCGCGGAAATCGCTCGTCGTTCCGGTCTTGCCCATCACCGGGATCGGAAAATCGCGGGCATTGAGGCTTTGGGCGGTGCCGTGGCGGAGACGGACCACGCCGCGGAGCCCCTCCTGGATGGAGCGCAGGGCCGCGGAGCGGATCGCCCGCGCGCCCCGCGGCGCCTCGTACAGCCCGTCGCCGGAGACGTCGGTCACGCGAGCGATGACGTGCGGTTCCGCCAGGACGCCCGAGGCGATGGCGCGATAGGCGTCCGCTAATTCCAGCAGCAGCACCTCGGACGCCCCGAGCGCAGTGGTCAGGTAGGGTTGCAGCGGGGTACGGATCCCCATCACGTTGGCGGTCTGGATCACGGTGCTCACGCCGATCTTCCGCGTGACCCACACCGCCGCGGCGTTGCGCGACTCGGCCAGGGCCTGGCGCAGCGGCATTGGGCCCTTGAACCGGTTGTCGTAATTGGCGATCCACTTGACGCCGCCGCCGAACGGCACGCCGATCGGTTCGTCGGGCACCTGGGTGTCGAGGCCCATACCCGACTCGAAGGCGGCCAGGTACACCAGCGGCTTCATCGCGGAGCCCGGCTGGCGCAGCGAGCCCGTGACGCGGTTGAAGTCAGAGTAGCGCGTATCGCGGTCCCGGTAGACCCGCCGGCCGCCGGCCTCGGCCAGGATCGCCGCGTCCGCGTTGCCGAGCACGACCACCGAGCCCTGGATCAACCCCTTCCCTTTGGGATGCCGTTTCTCATACAGGGCCAAGCCGTGCTCCAGGGCCTCGTTGACGATCGTCTGCACGCGTGCGTCGATCGTCGAGTGGACCGAGATCCGCCCCTGGAACAGGTCTTCGACGCCGTAGCGACTCCCGCCATGCTGAGTCAGCTCGTCGAGGACATGCTCGATCGCGGCGGGAGCGTCGGTCTTGATCGGGCTGCGCAGGACGACGCGGATCGGCTCGCCCTGGCAGCGCTTCGCGAGGCTCGCCGGGATGTACCCGTTGCGCGCCATCAGGGCGAGAATCTGGTTGCGGCGGCTCAGCAGCCGCTGGTTGCCGGGCTCGGGGGCGTAGGCTCGCGGCGACTTGGCGATCGCAGCCAGGAGCGCCGCGTCGCCTGCGTCGTCCGGCGTATAGCTCGCCAAGGTCTTGCCAAGGTAGTACTCGGATGCGGCGGCAAAGCCGTAGCGCCCATTGCCCAGGTAGATGAAGCTGGCGTAGCGCGCGAAGATCTCGCGCTTGGCCCGCTCCTGCGATCCATACCGTCTGCGCAGCTCTCGCTCGAGCCAGAGCGTCAGGCGCACCTCCTCCATTTTCCGCAGGAGCTTGTTCAGGGCGGAGGCTCCCAGGACCATGGAGAGGAGCCGGGGCGGGGCCAGGCCGGCGTGAAAGAGCGCATCCCCGTCGGCACGGCTCGTCAGGTCCTGCAGGAAGTAACCGCGGACGAGCTGCTGCGTGAGCGTCGAGCCTCCTTGCGGCAGGAGCAGCCGCAACCCGTGAGGGCCGTTCCGCCATTCAGCCAGCGAGCGCACCGTCGTCTTCCGGACCACCCGCGGCAAGGCACGGTAATCCACGCCGGAATGGGTGAAGAAGCTCTTGTCCTCGGCGGCCAGGATCGCCTGGCGCAGGATGAGCGGCACCTGGCCGTAAGTCACGACCCGGCGGTACTCGCGCGCCAGCTCGATCAGCACCTTGCCGTGAGCGTCGCGGACGACGCCGGTCGTGGGGGGCTCGAACCGGATGAACGGCTCGAGGTCGGGCACGCCGGCGTGGTCGAGGTACACGTGGTAGACCAGCCACGCCGCTGGGGATAGGAGCAGCGCCTCGGCAAAGAGCGCAAAGGCGAGGATCACGGCAAGGCGCCGTCGCGTGGTTGTCACCCGTGCGGCCAGGCGCCGGGCGGCGCGCAAACGCGCCAGGAGAGCCCGCTGCCGTTCACGGATGGTGCCGGGGAGCCTCGCCGGCTCCATTTCCACCCGAGGGCCTACCGCTACGACGATTCTTCGATGCATGGAGGTACCGTTCTTTCTTCGAACGCGCCTCCAATCTAGTCTGCTGATGCCCAACCGGGAAGCGCACTTACTACCCGGGAGCTAGACCGCGACGTAGGTAGAAACCACCACCCCTCCGGTGCCGATTTTGGAGGGTTCCAGGAGACGAGGTGCCAGTGGATCCGCGAGGAGTCCGCAGGAGCAGCTCGCCACGTCGCCTACGCGGGTGGATGGAAGAAGCTGGAGCCGTTCTGGGACCTGGCGATTCGCGCCCGGCACATCGCCAGGCTGCGCCCGATGCTGGAAGCCGTGCTCACGGGGTTCGGCCGGCATGGGGCGGGTGAGGCGCCACCGCGACGGCCCCTTATGAGCCTTATGGCCGAGCGTCAGGACCCCGCCGGCCCCGAAGAAGGAAAAGGGCCGCGAGACTACCAGGCAGCGTGATGAGAAGCAGCAACAACGACGATTCCGATCCGTGCAAGTTGCCTTGGGAGTATGCCCTGCCGATGTAGAGCAGTGGCAGGACCGGGTTCAGCAGGAGCAGGAGCTTCGACGGCCGGTATGCCCACGGAATTCCACGCGCCAAGGACAGGGCGAGAAGGGCTTCGGCGATGCCGACGGCTGCGTAGAGAGCGAACCAGAATCCGTCGAAGTCCCACTGGGGAACCGCGGCCCCGGAGATATCGAGAAGTCCTAGGACACCCAGACCCCCGACGCACAGACCGAGCAAGCCTTGGAGGATGGCGGCGGCGACCCGGAAAGGGCTTTCCCTCACTTGGTGAAGACAGCCGCCGCCGCGGCGAGCTTCAGCTCGTCCGGGTTGTCTTTATGGGCCTTGAATTTCAGCGTGCTTCCCAAGGCGAACCCCATACCCGCCGCGTAGGACCCCGCGGTGATCACGCCGGCCAGGTTGGGCGATAAGCCGTTCGCGCTGGCGACGGATTGCAGATTGGTCTCCAGACTGCTCTTGAACGCCGGATCCGAAGCCGCGCGCTCGACAAGCGCCTGCGCCTGTTCGGGGGTCTCGACGCTGCTGCCTGCCGCTTGCTCGACGGCCGCACTGACCTGCGACTTGATCGCTGGATTCTGCGAGGCTGCCTCGAACAGGTTGGTCGCCATGTTCTCTCCTCCTGGCCGATCTGGGGGAAACTGATTTCGGGCAATCATAGACGATAGGACGCTACAAAAACGCGTCGGCATGATCCGCGACCCACTGGCGAAACGTTCGCGGCGGCGATCTGACGACGTCGGACAGCCCTGGGAGAGAGGGCGGCCACGCAGGGCCGCCCCTACATGAAATTTCCCTCAGCCTCCGTTCCCCCGCCGCTCCCGGCGCAGGTAGAGGGCGAGCTCGCGCACGAGGTCCACCGTCAGGCGCTCCTCTTCGCAGGCCTTCTGGAACATGAGGAGGGCGACGAGGGCCTCGCGGTGCACGTCGCGCGACTCGAAGACCGGCATGATCTCGGTGGCCAGCCGCTTCAGCTCCTCCACACAACCCTCCTGCGCGTAGAGCCGGGCGAGATCGAGGGAGACGAGCGCCGCGTCATAGCCCATGCGGCGCTCAAGGAACTCCTGCTGGACCTCGCGAAAGGCGGCCTCCGCGGGACTGCCGAGACGAGGTGCCAGTGGATCCCCGAGACGAGGTGCCAGTGGATCCGCGAGGAGTCCGCCCGCAGGAGCCCGCCGCTACTCTTCCAAAAATCTCGAAATGGACCGACCCCACCCCTCTGAAACTCAAGCCTGGCGCGGGTTTGCAAGATAGCCGTGGCTTTTCCGTCTTATGGGGGCATGAGAAAACTACGTTTTGTCCCCGAAGGCGGTGCCCTCATCGAGGTCACCTGCCGCATCATCCACAGCCGTTTCCTCCTGCGCCCTGGCCCGGTACTCAACGAGATCGTCATCGGCGTTCTCGGCCGAGCCCAACGGATGTACCCGATTCGGGTTTGTGGTTATGTTTTGGCTAGCAACCACCTCCACCTGGTCCTGGACGTCGACAACGCTCACCAGCTCTGCTGCTTCATGCGCTACGTCAACTCGAACCTGGCTCGCAAGGTCGGCCGTCTTGTCGGCTGGCGTGACAAGATCTGGTCGCGGCGATACCAGGCCATCGTGATCAGCTCGGAAGAAGCCGCCCAGGTCGGAAGGCTCCGGTACATCCTCAGCCACGGAGTCAAAGAGAATTTGGTGGAGAGGGTGGATCAGTGGCCGGGAGTGCACTGCGCGCATTCCTTGCTGACGGGCGAGCCCGCGGTGGGTACCTGGTTCGACCAGACGCAGGAGTAC
>JBKPTH010000072.1:0-52038 GCA_046765915.1 Acidobacteriota bacterium
CGAGGTGAGGAAGAGGATGGGCAGCGTCTCGGACTCCGCGCGCAAGCGGCGGCAGAGCTCGAGGCCGTCCATGCGCGGCATCAGGATGTCGAGCACGGCGAGGTCCGGCAGCCGCTCCTCGAACGCCTGCCAGGCCGAGAGGCCGTCCGGATAGGCGTCCACCCGATAGCCCTCGCGCCGCAGCGCGAAGCCGACGGTCTCCAGGATGTTCGGCTCGTCGTCGACGAGAGCCACGGTCGCGGATTTCACGAAAACCAATCTACTTCAGGCGCGGAGGCCTGAATAGAGGGCGCCGCGAAATGCCCAACTTCTGCCACATTCCGCCTTCGCCCTTCCTCAACCACGCCTCGCCGCCGGCATGCCTCGCTGTTGGGATGCCGCCTATGAGAAAAACAACCTTCTTCCCTATCCTTTTCGTCCTTGTTGTCCTTTTCGTCCCTTCCATCACCCTCTCCCAGGAGGCTCCTGAAGACCCGGCAATCGTCGCCGCCCCCGACGCCGACGCCTCTCCCGGCGCCATCGGCCTGCCGGAGCCCGATGCGCTGAACGCCGAGGTCGGCAGGCCCTGCGCTTCGACGCTGCCGGCGCCCGTGCGCCTGGCGGACGGCCAGCAGGGCCGGCTGCTGCTCAAGACCGTCCACGTCGGCGTCTACGTGCCGGCGCCGGTGCTCGAGACCGACGTGGCCATCCGCGTCGCCGGCCTGGTGGCCCGCACCACGGTCAGCCAGCGCTTCTGCAACCCCACGCAGCTCTGGGTGGAAGGGATTTACGCTTTCCCGCTGCCGGAGAACGCCGCCGTCGATACCCTGAACCTGATCGTCGGCGACCGCGTGATCGAAGGCCAGATCAAGGAGCGCGAGGAGGCGCAGCAGATCTACGAGCAGGCCAAGGCCGAAGGCAGGAGGGCCTCGCTCCTCGAGCAGCAAAGGCCTAACCTCTTCACCACCTCGCTCGCCAACCTCGGTCCGGGAGAGGTCGCCGAGGTAAGGATCGAGTACCAGCAGGAGCTGCACTGGGCGGACGGCCGCTTCTCGCTGCGCTTTCCGATGGTGGATACGCCACGGTATACGCCGGAAAACGGGGAGAACCCGGCCGTTGACGGAGGGGCGCCGCACGCCCCGCCCGTGCCGGACTCCCCGCGCAGCATGGACAAGATCAACCCCGTCCACCTCACCGTCGATCTCGAATCCGGCTTTCCGCTCGCCAAGCTGGCGAGCGCCTCGCATGCCATCCACAGCCGGGAGATCGAGCGCGGGCATTACAAGGTGGAGCTCGCCGCCGGCGTCGTGCCGGCCGATCGCGACTTCGTGCTCGAATGGACTCCCGCCGCCGGCGCCGCGCCGCAGGGCACCCTGCTGACGCAGGAGATCGGCGGCGAGACCTACGCGCTGCTCATGGTGATGCCGCCGCGGGCGGCGTCAGACAGGCGGTTCGACCTGCCGCGCGAGACCGTTTTCATCATCGACACCTCGGGCTCGATGGGCGGTGCCTCCATCCGCGAGGCCAAGGCGGCGCTCGACCTGGCGCTCACCCGGCTCGACCCCGGCGACTCCTTCAACGTCATCGAGTTCAACTCCTACACCCGCGTGCTGTTCCCGGCGAGCCGGCCGGCCACGGCGGGCAACGTCGATACGGCGCGCGAATGGGTCGGGGCCCTGGAGTCCACCGGCGGCACCGAGATGATGGGCGCGCTGCGGGCGGCCCTCGGCGATCAGACCGGCGCGGCCGGCGTGGTGCGGCAGGTCATCTTCATGACTGACGGCGCCGTGGGCAACGAGGACGAGCTCTTCGCCTACATCCGGACCCATCTGGGCGACAGCCGGCTGTTCACCGT
Source organism: Acidobacteriota bacterium (assembly GCA_046765915.1). GTDB lineage: Bacteria > Acidobacteriota > Thermoanaerobaculia > Multivoradales > UBA5704 > DATARR01. The sequence continues at coordinate 1,835 of JBKPTH010000072.1, forward strand.
CGGCATCGGCTCGGCGCCGAGCTCCTATTTCATGACCAAGGCCGCCGAGCTCGGCCGCGGCACCTTCACCTACATCGGCACGCCCGAGGAGGTGGCCGGGAAGATGGGCGCGCTCTTCGCCAAGCTCGAGCGGCCAGCCCTCACCGACGTCGAGGTGGCGTGGAGCGATCCCGGGGTTGAGACCTATCCGCAGCGCATCCCCGACCTTTATATAGGGGAGCCCATCGTCGCCGTCGCCAGGCTGCTCTCGGCCTTTCCCGGCGAGGTGACGCTCGCCGGCAGCGCCACGGGAGCGCCGTGGAAGGTGAGCGTCAAGTCGTTGCCGACGGCGGAGAGCTCGGGCCTGGACAAGCTCTGGGCGCGCCGCAAGATCGACGAGCTCGGCAACCAGCTCGCCCTCGGCGGCGACGCCGTCAAGATCCGCCCGGCCATCGTCGAGCTCGGCCTTGCCCATCACCTGGTGACGCAGTTCACCAGCCTCGTCGCGGTGGATACCACACCGGCGGCGCCGAAGAGCGCGCAGCCGAAAACGGCGCTCATCCCGGTCAACGTGCCGGACGGATGGGAGAGCGGCGGCGAGGTCGGCACGCTGCCCCAGGGCGGCACCTCGGCGCGGCTCGACCTGATGATCGGTATCCTTCTCCTCGCCGGCTCCGTTCTGCTCTTCGGCCGCCGGCTGCTGCCGGTCCGTCTGGAGCCGTGGTCGTGAAACGGCTCGTCCTGGCGCTCGCGCTCCTGACGGCGAGCGCCATCTTCCTGGGCAAGGGGACCTGGATCTTCGCCAAGGCGCAGGTGGCCCAGGTCCTCCTGGCCCATGCCTGGGACGAGACGCGCGCCGGCGGCCGCGCCGTCAAGCCCTGGCCCTGGGCGGACACCTGGCCGGTGGCGCGCCTCACGGTGCCGCGTCTCGGCGTCGACGAGATCGTGCTCGCCGGCGGCAACGGCCAGGCGATGGCGTTCGGACCCGGTCACCTAAGCCGCACCGCGCGGCCTGGAAGCACCGGCAATGTAGTCCTGACCGGCCATCGCGACACGCACTTCCGTTTCCTCCGCGATCTCCGGCCAGGGGACGAGATCCTGCTCGAAGCCGCGTCGGGACCGCCGCGCCGCTATCGCGTGACGGAAACGGCGGTGGTCGATTTCCACGATCGCCGGCCGCTCCAAGCTTCGCTGGAACCAACTTTGACTCTAATCACCTGCTATCCCTTTGACGCCATCGTGCCCGGTGGGCGGCTGCGGTACGTCGTGCGGGCGGCGGCCCGGACATAACACGAGTGGCCGCGAGGCCGTGCTAGACTGAGTTACAGCTACGGGTCGTTGGACTGAGCCCATTAAGAACAGGGCCCGCGAATGCCTCTACTACAGATCGGTCGGTACATCGTCGCCGACCCGAAAATCTGCCACGGCAAACCTACCTTCCGCTCCACACGTATTCTTGTCTCGGACGTGCTGGAGCAGATCGCCGACGGTATGGCCTGGGAGACCGTAATCCAGGAGTGGCACGGGAGCATCTCAAAAGAGGCTATCGCCGAAGCTGTACAACTGGCGACGCGGTGAGGCCCAATGAATCAGCCTTGTTCGTGGGCCGCTGTTTGCGCCATCCTCATCTCAAAACGCGAGCCCAAAGGCTCGGAGCCGTGATTCGAGCCTCGAGTGCGGGAGTGCAGATCTGGCGGCTTCACGAAGCGCAGGAGATCTTTCTCTCCTGGAACGGCTAATCACGGGCGCTTAACCTATACTCTGAGCCATGGCCGAACCCGCCAAGAGAAGCCGCAGCCCTGAAACCGAGGACGACGAGTCTTCCGGAACCGTCCTGCTCCAGCGCTGGATCGAGCGCTCCGACGGCCGTATGGAGCTCCTGGAGATCCCTCTGACTCCGGCGGATTTTCTCGATCCGCAACTCGAGGACACCATGGTCCAAGGCCGACCTCATGGCCGTGTTCGTCACTATCTCGTCGATCTCCTGGAGCGCCATTTCCATGATCAGCCGGACGTGATGATCCTGGACGACGTCAAGCATCTGCTTGGTCCCGGGCTCCCGGGACCGGCGCCCGACGTTTCCGTGGTCCGCGGAGCCCGGGACCCAGATCCCGAGCTCGAGAGCTTCGACGTGGTGAAACAAGGTGTGGTCCCATGTTTGGTGATTGAGATTGTCTCACCCTCTGATGTCCGCATCCGCCGCACAGATGAAGTGGATAAGGTGAGGCTGTACGAACGGGTCGGAATCCCCGAGTACCTGTTGGTGGACATGCCCCGCCGCCGCACGGGTCACCGGTTCCGGCTCAAGGCGTACCGGTTGGGCTCGAATCGGCGATATACGCTGATCGAGCAGGACGATCAAGGCTGCCTCCTCTCCGAAACTACAGGGCTCCGATTCGGAGTCTCGGCCGCCGGTGATCGGATCGATATCTTCGACGCCAGAACCGGCGACCGCCTGCGCAGCGCGCTTGAAGAGGAGGAGGGAAGGAAGGCGGCACAGGCCGCCCAGGAAGCCGCCGAAGAGGAAGTGAGGCGGCTGCGCGCGGAGATCGCGCGCCTGAAGAAACTCGACCCTTGATTGGATCCCCATTTCAGCTGTGGCCCGCGTAGGCTCTGGCCGATCTGCTAACATCGAGAACATGGCCAGGCGGAGCCCATGGGCTCTCCTCCTCGCGATCGTCCTCCTCGGGACTCTGGAGCTGTATCCCCGTGGAGAGACGCGCCAGGCGTCGGCGGCCTCCGTCGAGGATTCCTACTCTCTCAGCGCCCAACACCCCGGTCAGCCGGCTCACTTCGAGACCAGCCAGAAAATCCGGCTGTCGGTCCGCCTGTTCTGCATGCACAAGCTGCGGACGAACGGCGCGTGCCTGCGTCCAGGGCCGGTCATCCCACCGCCGGCGCCGAGCCTCGCCCCAGCTTCGGATCTCTCCTGCGCGACCGCCGGTGGCTCCCATCGCCCCAGCGGCGCCCGCGCCCCTCCTTCGCTCTCCTGATCTTCCGCACGGCTCCCTCGAGCCGTAAGAGAGGGGTCCATCTCCGCCGCGGGCTGGCCCGGTCGAACGCCGGCCGGGTCCGCTCACCTCCATCGGAGGGGACGGTCCCCTCTCCTGCGGCTCGGGTTTTTCGCCGGAATCCTACCTATCCTTCCCTTGTTCCCTCCTCCGAGGCCGAATCTCCTGATACGATCGGCCCCGTGTCGAAGGACATGTCGATGACGAACCCCCGCCCGCCTTTTTCCTCGACCGCCTGGAAACGGCCGCTGCCGGCTTTGCTGGCCGGCTTCGCCCTGGCGTTCGGCATGGTCGCGCCGCACGACGTGGCGGTGGAGCAGGCGGGAAGGATCTCCCGCGTGGAGATCGCCGAGACCGCGGTCCACCCCGGCGCGCCGGCGCACGTGGAGGAAGCGGAATTCAAGCTCCATCCCGCCTGCGCGGCCTGCCTGCTGCAGCTCGGGAGCAGCACCATCCTCGCCTGTCCGCCGGCTTCACAGTCGCCGCTGCCGCAGGGCGGCCACGTCGCGGCGCCGGTGGCGCGGGTCTCGTCCGCCAAGCCCTCTCTCCCCGGTCCCGCCCGGGCCCCTCCGATCGCCTCTCTCTTCGCGTAGACGGCCCGCCCCGCGTGGGGTGCGGACCGTCCGAGCTGGATGGTAAATCCCTCCGGCGCCCCGGCGCTGGAGACGCTCCGAGGAGAAGACACCATGTCGACCGATCCGCGGGCCCGCGATGCCCGCCGTTGGCTTTTGGGAGCCTGCGGGGCTCTCTGTCTATTCATACCCGCGGCGGCGGGCGCGCAGGAGCAGCCCGCCGACTCCGTGACCGCGCTGCGCCAGGAGATGGAAGCGCTGAAGCAGGCCTATGAGGAGCGCATCTCCGCCCTGGAGAAGCGCCTGGCCGATCTCGAAGCGGCTCAGGGTCAGGCTCCCGCGCCCCCCACGACGGCCGAGGCGGCTCCGCCGCCAGCGCCCCCGGCGGCGCCGGAAGCCCTGCCCTCCGAGCCCGGCGCCGTGGCCGCCTCGCCGACCGAACCGGTGAGCTCCGGGCCGGCGCAGACCTCGAACTACTTCAACCCGGCGGTCTCGGTCATCGGCAACTTCCTCGCCGTCGGCGGCCACAACCAGACCGAGAACCTGCCGGCCGCCGACCTGCGGGAGTCGGAGGTGGGGCTGCAGGCGATCGTCGATCCTTACGCGCGGGCCGACTTCTTCCTCTCCTTCGGCGAGGAGGGAGTCGACGTGGAGGAGGGTTTCGCCACCTTCACCGCGCTGCCCGCGGGCCTGCTGGTCAAGGCCGGCCGCATGCGCACCGCCTTCGGCAAGGCCAATCCGCTCCACCTGCACGTCCTGCCGTGGCCCGACGAGCCGCTGCCGATCGTCAACCTGCTCGGCGGCGACGAGGGATGGATTGGCACCGGCGTCTCGGTGGCCAAGCTCTTGCCGATCGGCAACCTCTTCACCGAGGGCACGCTGCAAGTCTTCCGCGGCGACGCCGAGGGGCTTTTCGAAAGCGAGCGGCGCAGCGATCTCTCCTACAACGGCCACTACCGCGTCTTCGCGGACCTCACCGAGGCTTCGAACCTCGACGTCGGCCTCTCCTACGGCTTCGGCCCCAACGGCACGGCCGAGAACGCCGATACCCGGCTCGAAGGCCTCGACCTGACCTATCGCTGGAAGCCGTTGCAGACCGGCCTCTATCGGTCAGCGAGCCTGCGCGGCGAGGTGTTCCGCAGCCGGCGCGAGCAACCGGAGGGCGACCAGAACGCGCTCGGCTGGTACGCCTCCGGCGAATACCAGCTCGCCAAGCGCTGGTTCATCGGCGCCCGCTATGAATCGGCCGAGCACGCCGACGACGACTCGCTGCGCGACACCGGCACGGCCGGCCTCCTGACCTTCTGGCCAAGCGAGTTCTCGCAGCTCCGCGCCGAGCTCCGGCACCGCCATTACAGCCTGACCGACGAGGCCGCCAACGAGCTTCTTCTCCAACTCCAATTCGCGATCGGCGCGCACGGCGCCCATCCGTTCTGAATATGAGGTCAACCATGAAACGAATCCTTCCTGTCCTCTTCGCCTTCGCGGCCCTCGCGAGCTTCGGCTCCGCGGCCGAGGCCAAGCTGCGCGTCGTCTCCTCGCTCCAGGACTTCGCCTCGATCGCCCAGTCGATCGGCGGCGACCGGATCGAGACCTTCTCTCTCGCCAAGGGTTATCAGGATCCGCACTTCGTCGACGCCAAACCCTCCTTCGTGCTCCAGCTCTCGCGCGCCGATCTGCTGATCGTCGCCGGCCTGGAGCTCGAGATCGGCTATCTGCCGCCGCTGCTCGATCAGAGCCGCAACGCCAAGATCCATCCCGGCAATCCCGGCTATCTCGACGCTTCGGCCGGCTGCGAGATCCTGCAGCGGCCGACGGCGCAGGTCACCCGCGCCATGGGCGACGTCCACCCCTTCGGCAACCCGCACTACTGGACCGACCCCAACAACGGCCGGGTGATCGCGCGCTCGATCGCCGCCAAGCTGTCCGAGCTCGATCCGGCCGGCAGCGCCGTCTATCAGAAGAACCTCGCCGCCTTCGAGCAGCGCCTGACGCAGAAGGAGGCGGAGTGGGCGGCGAAGATGGCGCCTTACGCGGGCGCCAAGGTCGTCACCTTCCACAACTCCTGGCCCAACTTCGCGAAGCACTTCAAGCTCAACGTCGTCGGCCACATCGAGCCCAAGCCAGGCATCCCGCCGTCGCCTACTCACACGCTGGAGATCATCAACCTGATCCAGGCGCAGAAGGTGCCGGTGATCCTCGTCGAGCCCTACTTCGACAAGAAAACGCCCAACTACATCGCCGACAAGACCGGAGCGAAGGTGGTGACCCTCTATCCTTCGGTCGGCGGCACGCCGGCGATCAAGGACTATTTCTCACTTTTCGACACGGACATCGACGCCTTCGTCGCGGCGGTCAAGGGAGCGAAATGAGCATCTTCCAATTGCTGCTGCCCGCCTTCGTGGCGAGCCTGATCCTCACCGGCATCCATGCTTATCTCGGCGTTCACGTGGTCGAGCGCGGGGTGATCTTCGTCGACCTCTCGCTAGCCCAGATCGCCGCCCTGGGGACGACCGTCGCCTACCTCGCCGGCTACGATCTCCACTCCGGGACGGCCTACCTCTTCTCGCTCGGCTTCACCTTTCTGGGGGCCGCCATCTTCGCCTTCTCGCGCGTCCACCGGCAGACGCGCATCCCGCAGGAGGCGGTGATCGGCATCGTCTACGCGGTGTCGGCGGCGATCGCGATTCTGGTGATGTCGAAGGCTACCCAGGAGACCGAGCACCTGAAGGAGATGCTGGTCGGCAACATCCTCTCGGTGACCTGGCCCGAGTTGACGAAGACGGCGGTGCTCTACGCGCTGGTCGGCGCCTTCCACTACGTCTTCCGCGACCGCTTCCTGCTGATCTCGATGGACGAGCCGGAAGCCGAGCGGCGGGGCTGGAACGTCCGCTTCTGGGACTTCCTGTTCTACGTCTCGTTCGGCTTCGTGGTGACCTCCTCGGTCGCCGTCGCCGGCGTGCTCCTCGTCTTCTGCTTCCTCATCGTGCCTTCGGTGACGGCGATGCTCTTCGCCGCCCGCCTGGGGCCGCGCCTCGCCATAGGCTGGACGATGGGCGCGCTGGTCTCCGCCGGCGGCGTCGCCCTATCGTTCGTCCTCGACCTGCCGACAGGCGCCACCATCGTGGCCACCTTCGGTCTGGCGATGCTGCTGCTCGCCGGGGTGAAAAAGGCGTTCTTCAAGCCGATCGGGGCGGCGACACTGGCGGAAGCTTCGGCGGAGAGACGGGCGATGCGGGCGTAGGGGAACGAGACGCCGAAGGGCGTAGGGGAGGGGCTTGTCCCCGCCCGGAAACGTTGCGGACGGGGACAAGCCCCGCCCCTACGAAAGACCTTTCTCGGCGAGATCTACTTGTTCTTCAACCTTGAAACCAGCGCCCGCAACGCCCCCTGCGTCTCCGCGCTGAACCACTGATCCACCAGGCCGGCCAGCTCCGCCTCGTTGCCTTCCGCGAAGAGCGAGGCGAGGCCGGAGCGGACGAGCCGGCGGGTGGAGGCCATGGCCTCCGGCGGCAGAGCGAGGAGCGAGCGGCACCACTCGACGGCCCGGCCCACCACGCGCTCCGGCGTCGTCAGCTCGTCGACGAGGCCGAGGCGGAGGGCTTCCGCCGGCGCAACGAGCTGGCCGCTGACGCATAGCCGCTCCGCCTGCCGCAGGCCCACCAAGCGCCGCAGCCCCTGGTAGATCACCGGCGGCATGGGGATGCCCACCTGCACCTCGTTGAGGCCGATCTTGAAGTCGCCCTCCGCCATGATGCGGGCGTCGCAGAAGATCGCCAGCACGGCGCCGCCGGCAGGAGCGTGGCCGGTGATGGCGGCGGCGATCGGGATGCGCGAGGCGGCGAGAGCGCGCAGGAGCTCGTAGAAGCCGCGCCAGGCGTCGAGGATCGCCGGCCGGTCGAGGGTGATCAGATACGGCACGTCGAGGCCGCCCGAGAACCGCCCGGGAGCGCCCGAGAGGACCAGCGCCCGCGCTCCCTCGGCGGGCGCCCCTTCGACCGCCGCGCGCAGGGCGGCGATCAGCTCGGGCGAAAGGGCGTTGGCCGGCGGGCGGTCGAGCCGCAGCTCACGGACGTCTCCGTGGTCGAGAGTCTGGATCATGTCGGATGGTTCCTCCCCGGCGGGATGGTAAAATAAATCCGTCCCGCCCGGCATGGAGAAGTGATTTGGACGACGGAAAGCGCAAAGAGTTCCGCAGGCTGCTGGCCCTGCTCGAGACCGACGACGAACGCAGCCAGTTGAGCGAACGGGAGCGCCTGCTGCAGCGAAACCGGCAGGTCTACCGGTTCCTGGAGATCAAGAAGGACGTCATCCTCCCCACCCTGCGGGCGCTGATGAGCGATCTCGACCGCAAGGGCCATCTCACCCGCCTGTGGGAGAAAACGCCGGAGAAGATCCGCTTCGACGTGCAGCTCCAGACCCGCGCTCCCAAGCGCGGCGCCATCGAGCTGTCGCTCCATCCCTCGGAGGCCAAGCTCAAGGTGGACTACGGCTGGAGCACCGGCAGTATCGAGCACGAGCTCTATCCTCTCGACAGCATCGAGGCCGGTTTCGTCACCGACCGTCTGATCCATCTCCTGCGCGGCCTGCTGTAGCGTCCGCCGTGCCGGCCGGCTCCTTCGCTCCCGCCTGGCGCAGCACCCGCGCCACGTCCGTCTGCTCGCTCTGGATGGCCCAGTCGAGCGCCGTACGCTGCCCGTTGTCGCGCGCCTCCAGGTCGGCGCCGTGCTCGGCGAGCAGGCGGGCCACGCCGGCGGCGCCGTTCTTCGCCGCCACGATGAGCGGCGTCGAGGCCTCGCGGTTGCGGGCGTTGACGTCCGCGCCGGCCTCGATCAAGCGCCGGGCCACCTCGGCGTCGCGCGTCAGCATGAGCGGCGTGTTGCTCACCGTGTCGCGGGCGTCCACCTCCATGCCGTCGTCGAGCTGCGCCTGCACCGCCGCCACCTCGCCGTTGCGGGCGGCCTCGAGGAACGCCGTCTCGCGGGCCTCCAGCTTCTCGGCCCCCGCCGAGGGCTCGCGCAGGAAGAGGATCATGAAGAGGAAGAAGTGCGACGCCAGCAGGACGGCGATGCCGGCGCCGATGTTCTGCCAGACGTTGCCCTTGAGCCGCTTCTCGGCCGCCTCCGTGCCGCCGCGGATCAGCGTCAGCCCCTCGCCGCCCTTGCCGAGCCCCTGGACGAGGCCGCCCTTCTCCGCCGACCAGGTGCCGAGAGCGCAGACCGTCTCGCCGTCCCTGACGATCTGCTCCTTCAACGTGTGCACCTGCGGGTCGAGCGCGAAGCCGTCGCCGGCCATGCGCAAGTCCTTGCGGATGTAGCCGTCGTCGTCGGTGATCAGGTCCTTGATCTGGGAGAAGATCTGCATCAAGCCGACGCGCTCGAAGGGAGTGGACTCGATGTAACTCTCCGCGTTGGCGAAAGCCTCCGTGGTCTCCTCCGGCGATTCGTCGAAGCCTTCCAGAGTGGCGAAGCCGAGGATGCGCGCGGTACCTCCCGGAGCGCTCACGGCGCACGGCGTCAGGTGGAAGCCGGTGAAATCCTTGGTGTCCTGCGTCGAGCTGCCGCCGTTCGAGCTCCGCGTCGTGCTCACGTGGGAGATGTCCCAGGAGCAGATGACGCACGGCTGGCGGGTGAAGGGGGATTCGATCGGCGCGCCCAGGGCCGTGATGGGACCGACGGCGACCACCTGTTGGCCGTCCTCGAAGGGAGCGCCGGCGAAGGCCCGCTCCAGGCGGCCGCGGTTCTTCCGCGCCCGCCAGGCGTTCTGGAAGGCGCCGATCGCCAGCAGCAGGAAGAACCCGCCCGCGAAAGCGCCGATGCGGTCCGCCGGCGGCGTGAACCGGCCGTGGAAGAAGTAATAGTAGAGGCCGACCAGCACCGCCAACTGCAGCAGCCACAGCAGGCAACCCTTCTTCACGGCGGACCCTCCCTGGATTAATGCGCGGAGGACAGCGTAGCGTATCCAGGGGTGTCTTGCACTGCGGGTGGGCGTACCCTTCGAGACCTCACCCCCTGGCCCCCTCCTTCCGGATCCCGATCTGCTCGGCGAGCCAGGTGTGGCGATCGCGAACGGCTTCGCGGTTCAAGCCATGGTCTGCGTCGTACCAGAGCAGCTTCTTCGGCTCGCTCCCCGCCTGCTGATAGGCACGGCCGTCCGCCGGCGGCACCATCGTGTCGGACCGGCCGTTCTGGAAGAGGAGATGGGCCGGCGCGGCGCGGCCGACCCAACGGATGGGCTCGATCGGTTTCATGGCCGCCAGCCAGCGCTTTACCCGCTCCGGCGGCAGGGATTTCAGGTATCCGCCGTTCCTGTCGTTCGAGCCGGTGAAGTGGCTCACCATACCGCCGTTTCCTACGACCAGGGCATAGGCCTTGATCCGCGTCTCGACTCCGGCGAGCAGGCCTCCATGGGCGCCGCCATAGCTGATCCCCACATAGCCGAGCCGGTCCTTGGCGACGTCCGGACGGGAGAGGAGGAGGTCCACGCCGCGTCGCAGATCGATGATGAGCTGGATCTGCTCGTCCCGGTCGCGCTCATCGAAGTTGAGGCCCCGCTGAACGCCGATCCGGTGGCTCCGGGCGAAGGGGGCGCTGATCGACAGCGCGATCGCGCCCAGCCTGGCCAGCCTCTCCGCCTCGGGCAGCATGTTCTGCGCCGAGCCCCGCATGCCGTGCAGGAGCAGCACGCCCGGAAACGGGCCGCGGCCGTCCGGGATCAACAGGAACGCCGGCACGCGGCCTCCCTTGGGGCTGGCATAGGTGAGCTGCTGGAGGGTGTATCCCTGCCTCTTCTCCGAGGAGCCGACCTGCGCGTCCAAGGGTGCCGAAGGATCGTACTCGAAGAGCTTCAGGAGGTGGTCGCTGGCCGTGGCAGGTGAGGAAACCGCCGCGTCGGCGCCCCAAGCAGCGAAAGCGAGGGCGAGGAAGCAGAGCGTACGGTGGAGAACAGTGCCTCGTGTCTTCGTCATCCGTGGGATTCTACCTCTCCCCATCCCTGGCAGTTGCCAGCTCCGCGGCCACCGCCGAGCCCCTGGGAGCTCCGCATCGGGAATCTTCGGGCATACTACGACGCGGTTGGCGACAACCATCACAACGCGCTCCTCCTCGCCCGCACCAGGAAGTCGTTGGCCCATTGGTAGTCCGGCCGGTCCGGCAGAGCCGTGCCCGCGAACGCCTGATCGAACTCTCCGTGCAGGCTGAGGCGCCAGGCGTCCACTTCCCGCCATGGCACCTCACCTCTCTTGATCGCCAGGAGCTGCTCGCGATGCTCTTCCACGCGGACCGGAACGACGCCCTCCCGCAACGCCTTGATACCTGCCAATAGCAAGCGGATCAGATGCATGGCGTGTTTCCACCGCGGCGCTCCCGTAGTCCGGACATCCTGCTCCAGGCGTTTGAACTGCGACATCACATAGCCGTTGTAGGTCTGATAGATCAGCTTCGAAAGAAACGCTGCTCGCCCGGCGATCAGCTCGTCCGCCAACGGCGTGCTGAGCTCGACGATCGGCGTATACAGACATTCCAGGACGTTCGGATTGGCCTTGAGCGCCATGGTGATGAACTTGCGAATCTCCCAATAGCACTCTTCCGTCTCCGGATTCTCGAGCTGCTCGGGAAGATCGTAGAGCGACCAGTGCAGTTCCGCGGGAGGCAGATAGATCCCGCGCCGATCGACGTCGGAGGCCTCGTCCGCGAGGCCGTACGCCGTCGAGCCGACCACGCAGCGGTAGATGATGCGGCTATAGAGGTCGGGATCGATCGGCGAGCTGACCTGTGCCAGGTCCTCCCGCTGCACATGCTTCCGCAGGCTGAGATTTTGCCGCCGCAGAGAAACCTCTCTCCCGTCGGGCAGGAGCACGCGATAGGCGTGCGTGCCGTCGATCGGCGCCTTGGCGATGGTGCCGACCGCACCCGCCGGGCACACGAGATGGCCCTGGGAGTCGCGAACCTCGACGCGGATCACGACATGCGTCCCGATAGGCAGAATCCACTCGAAGCTCTCCGTCGCGGCAGTCATCCCTGCAGCGGATTCTATCTCGCCGCCCCCTGACGCTTCTGGCGCGGCCGGCTCTAAAACGGAATAAACACTCTTCGACGGGATCTTAGCGACTTTCACGGGGGGCGTCTCTACATTGGGAAGAAGGGAGATGCTTCCTCGGATACACCGTCCACTCGCCGGATATGCTTCCTCCCATGCTGAGACGCAGCGTTTTCCTGCTCTCCCTCGGTCTCCTCTCGCTGGCCTGCCGCGCTGAACGCGCCGTCGGCCCCCTTCGCCAGGAGGCTTACGTCTGGCAGCGGGCCTGGACTCCCGCCGTCCAGGACTCGGTGCGGCAGGCCCGGGGGTTCGCGGGGCTTGCCGTCCTCGCCGTCGAGGTGGATCTGAAGAATGCGAGTCCTCGCGTGGCTCGCGTTCCTCTCGACGCCGCGTTGAAGACCCTCGGCAAGCCGGTCGGAGCGGCGCTGCGGGGGAGCGAATTTCCCGGTCTCTTCGCGCGGAAACCCGACGTCGTCCGGCTGCTCGAAGGGTTGATCCGCGAGGTGAAGGCGGAGGCGCGGACCAAGGGCGTCCGCCTCTCCGAGATCCAGCTCGACTACGACTGCCCGGAGTCGAAGCTCGGGGACTATCGCGACGTCCTGCCTCGCTTGCGGCGCGCCGCTTCTCCTCTGCCCCTGACCATCACGGTGCTGCCGAGCTGGATGCGGCATCGGCGGGCGTTCCGCACCTTGATCGAGCAGGCGGACGGCTACGTCCTGCAGCTCCATTCCCTGATATTGCCGCGGAGTCCCGACGAGCAGATCACCATGATCGAGCCCGCCTCCGCCAAGGGCTGGGTGGAGGAGGCCTCCCGCTTCGGCCGTCCTTTCCGCGTGGCGCTTCCCACGCACGGCTACACGGCGGCGATCGACGAAAAGGGCGAGCTCGTCGGGCTTCTCGCGGAGGGGCCCCTGTTCTCCTGGGCGCCGGGGGTCACGGTGCGCACGGTGCGCAGCGATCCGGCGGCCATGGCCGGACTGATCCGCGGCTGGACGCGGGACCGGCCCGCCGAGCTCGCCGGCGTGATCTGGTTTCGCCTGCCGGTGGCGGGCGAGCGCCTCAACTGGTCGTGGCCTACTCTGCGGGCCGTCATGGCGGGGCGGGCTCCGCAGCCGGCGGTCCGCCTCCTCAAGCGCGAGCCCGAGGCGGGCCTGGTGGAGATCGATCTGCTGAACGCCGGCGAGGCCGCCACCTCCTGGCCCGCCACGGTCCGCATCCGCTGGAGCGGCAGAGGCCCCATCGCCGCGGACGGCCTGGCCGTATACAGGGTGGTGCCGGTACGGGACGGCGAGATCCATCTGGAAGGATCCGGCTCCGGTCTCCTGCGGCCGGGCGAGCGCCGGCCCATCGCCTGGCTGCGCTTCGCCGCGCGAACGGAGGTCGAGGTTGACGTGCCGTGACAAGCTGGTGCGGGCCGGTCTGATCGCAACCCTGATCGCCTCCGCGGTCCTTCTCGGCACCGCGGCGGTGTGGGCCTGCGGTCCCTTCTTTCCCCAGTGGCTGATCACCGACGAGGCCCGCATCCTCGAAGCGCCCACGACCTGGTTCAAGGACGCTCTGGAATCCGTCGTCGTGCACGTCCGGCCTCCCGGCGAACATCTGATCGTGATACCCACCGAGAGGCCGCGTTTCAAAGCCGTCGTGGAGGCGGAGCGCGGCCCCTACCGACATACCGCGGACGTCGACCTGTGGGAGGTCGAGACCGCGACCTCGGACCGCAATCTCACCGCGCGCTACGGGGAGGTGCGCAACGCCCTCCTGCAGTACAGCGAAGCGGTGGCCGCGTGGCGCGAGGAAAATGCCGGGTCGGCCCAGCCTCCGCCGCCTCCCGAAGCGCCGGAGCTGGAGGTCCCGCCGGGGTTGCCCGGCGAGATCGCGGAGTATCTCGACGGCGCCATCGCCTACCACCGCGGAGCGCTCGCCCGCGCCCGCGCCGTCTGGGGCAAGCTGCTCGAGCGGCCGGCCGGCGAGCGGCGCCACCGTTCCACCTGGGCCGCCTTCATGCTCGGCAAGGCGTACCTCCGGCAGGATCTCGCGGCGGCCGTCCGCTGGTTCGAGCGCACCCGCGAGCTGGCCGAAGCAGGATTTCCCGATCCTCTCGGGCTCGCTTCCGAGAGCTACGGCTGGCAGGCGCGGGCCGAGATGAGCCGCAAGCGCAACGCCGAGGCCTTGAGGCTCTACTTCCTGCAGATGAGGACGGGCGATCCGACCGCCCTCAGCTCCCTGCGCTTCACCGCGGCGAGGACGCTCAACGATCCAAGGACCCTGGAGGCTGTGGCCCGCTCGGACGAGGCCCGCGCCATCATGACCGCCTACGTGGTCTCACGCTGGGGCCAGAACGAGGCCGGCGGGCTCGATCCCGCGCCGGCTCGCAAGTGGCTGGAGGCCATCCGCAAGGCCGAGCCGCGAAACGTCGCCGATGCCGACCGCCTGGCCTGGGTGGCGTATCGGGCAGGAGACTTCGCCGCCGCCGAGGAGTGGCTGAAGAAGACTGAAAACGAGCCGATGGCGCTCTGGATCAGGGCCAAGCTCCTGATGCGGGCCGGCAAGCTGGTCGAGGCGGAGAGGCTCCTCGGGATTCGCGGACGTCTTCGCCTGCCCGAGAAACCGGGGCCGGATCACGAGCCCTGGGAAGCCTACGAAGCTGGAGTCCCGTTCGCGTTGCAACCCCGGGTGTTTGGCGAGTGGGGAGCGGTGCAGCTCGCGTCGGGAAAATACATCGAAGCCCTGTGGCCGCTCCTCACCGGAGGTTACTGGACCGACGCCGCCTACATCGCCGAGCGGGTGCTCACCACCGACGAGCTGAAGAAGTACCTGGACACGGACTGGTCGGCAGCGCTCGCGGCGCACCGGCCAGACGACTATGGCGACGGCTGGGAGCTCATCTACGCCGGCCTCGTGTCGCCGAGCAACGAGCGGACGACGTACAAGCTGCGCTATCTCCTCGGCCGGCGGCTGGTTCGCGAGGAACGCTACGAGGAAGCCCGGAAGTTTCTGCCCACCTCGCTGGGCCTGCCGGTCCGGACGCTAGCGAGCTCCGTCGAGCAGGGCCGCGACGTCAAGAATCCCGCCCCGGAACGCGCGCGGGCCCTGTTCCGCGCCGCCTGCATCACCCGCCACCAGGGCCTCGAAATCCTGGGCACGGAGCTGGAGCCGGACTGGTTCCTTTATGAAGGGGCCCACGAGAACGATCCTTTCGCGAAGGCGCGGACCTCCGGAGCGTTCCAGCGTCTCGGACCGACGCCGGACGAACGCCAGCGGGCCCGACACAGAACGGCGGTGCCGATGAAGCGGTTTCACTACCGTTACCGGGGAGCCGATCTCGCCCGCGAAGCCGCGGCGCTCCTGCCGGACGGCTCGCCGGAGAAAGCCGCCATGCTGATCACCGCCGGCAACTGGCTCGAAGGCCGCGATCCCGAGGCGGCGAGGCCGTTCTACGAGGCCCTGCTCGCCTGTTGCGGCGACACCGACCTCGGACGCCGCGCGCTGGCCGTCAAGGCCTTGCCGAACGTGCCGGATGCCTGCCCGGCGGAGACGCGTGCGGGGGAAAACCAGTAAAGAATCAGGTCCCCCTCACGGCACCCACGCATACCCGAGCTTCAGGAACAACGTGCGGTCCGCCCGCGTCAGGTCGATCCTCTGGTCGCCGAAGGAGTTGTCCGAATAGCCGACGAAGAGCACGGTCTGCGGGTTCAGCTTGTAGGAGAAGAGGAGCTGACTGAAGAGCGTCTCCGTGTGATCGTCCACCTCGATGTGATAGAGGGCCGGCGTGCGGTCGATGTCGGTGTACTGGAGGATGGCGCGCAGGAAGGTGCGGACGTTGAACTGGTAGACGGTGGTGAGCTGGGAAAGGTTGGCCGTGTAGAGGTTGCCGCCTTTCACGTCCAGCTTCTGGTAGATGTGGGAGAGCGTGGTGCGCAGGTGGAGACCCAGGTTGTAGCGCACCGTCGGATCGATTTCGACGAGATCCCCGGCCTGCGTATTGACGAAGTCGATCTCGTCGGAGAAGCGCGTTTGCAGGCTCAGGTAGAGGTCGCCCGTCGGCTGCACCTCGAAAAAGGTGTTCGAGAACTTCTCGTCGAAGGTGACGCCATTGAAGAAGCGTTGGCGCACCCCCGCGTCGAGGTTGAGGAACGACTGCCGGGGACCATTGACCTCGAACCAGCTCTCCCACTCCTCCTCCAGGAGCTGCCCCGCCTGGTCTTCGCGGTGGTCCCAGTCGGCGCCGAGGTTGGCGCGCGTGAAGCCGCGCCAGTCGCCCTGCCAGATACGGCCCAGGCCGGCGAGCGAAAACTTGTAATCGACGCGCGGCATGAAGCCCATGTCGGCCCGGAAATCGCGGCCGACGTCCTCGTACCGCAGGTAGCCGTACCAGTTGCGGGCGTTGTGGTCGTAGGAGAGCCAGTAGGCGTCATCCTGCCGCCTGCCCGAGAGCTGGCCGAAATCGGCGATGACGCTTCCGGGGTACTCGGTGCGGGAACGCAGGAACTGGCCGCGGAAGAAGCCGGCGTCGCTCAGCCGGTAGCGGCCGTCGATCCCCGCCACGTGATTCCGGTAGCCGTCGCCGTCGCGGCCAGTGAAGAGGACGCCGACGGCCGAAGACTTTCCAAGATCCCGCCGATAGCGTAGCACCGCGTCGGTCGTCTCCATGTCAAGCGATGTCGCCGCCGAGCCGTTGCTCCCCGGGAAGAGGAGGTTCGTCCGGTCGTCCCGCGCGGCGAAGACGCCGAGCGCGTTCTTCCCTTCCTTGCCGGTCAGCTTGACGCCCCAGGCGGGATCGGCCACGTTGCGGCTGAAGACCGCCTGGAAAGGCGTGCTGAAGAAGTCGGCTCCCTCGAGGAAGAACGGCCGCTTCTCCGGGAAGAAAAGGGCGAACTGGTTATTGACCTCGAGCTGCGCGGCGTCGGCTTCGACCTGCGAGAAGTCGGGGTTGAGCGCGGCGTTCAAGGTCAGGTTGGGGGTGATCCCCCACTTGGCGGTGAGGCCGAGATCGGACTCGACGTTGCCTTCCTCCAGGGAGCCTTGCGGGAAATCCTCCCGGCGATCGGTGCGGCTGGCGGTGGCGGTGGGCGCCACCTCGAGGTTCTTCCCCGGCGTCACGCCCGAGAAGCCGCTCATCTTCGATTCCTGGCAGAGATAGCAACTGACGTTGCGGTCGAGAGGATGGCTGGAGATGCGGGCGCGCTGGCTGCGCGGGTAGAAGCGCAGGGCGTCGAAACCCCACGTCTGGTCCCCTTCGGTGCGCGGGAAGCGCAGCGAGCTCCAGGGGATGGCGATCTCGACGGCGTAGCCATCCGCATTGATCTTGCCGGCCGAGGTCCAGATGGCGTCCCAGGTATCGTCCTCGTTGCCGGCCACGTCGTCCATGAACATGTCCATCTGCACGCCCAGCGGATTGACGAAGAACTCGAAGGCTCGCCGCTCGTCGTTGAAGGTGTCGAGCACGATGCCGACGAAGTCGTCGCTGTAGGCCTTGTCGCGGTCGAGCAGGTGGGCGCGGATGGCCGCCGGCTCCGGGTCGTGGGCGCGGAAGCCGACGTAGAGATTGTCGCCGTCGTAGGTGAGGAGCGTCTCCGTCTGGACGTCGGGCGGCAGGTTCTCCTTCGGCCGGGTCTCGTACTTCAGCTCGACGACGGCGGCCTGCTGCCAGGCCGCTTCGTCGAGCACGCCGTCGACGACGATCGGCGAGGCCGCGCGTCCGACTTTGTGCACCGGGCGCGCCGCGAGCGGCGAGGCGAGCGCGAAGAAACCGCACAAGACGACTTTCCAGCTCCCGTTCATCATCCCTCCTGAGCCGTTACTACTTGGGTAGTACGAAGGTCCGGCCCGTTGGTTTCAGACCGGTTTCTCCTCCTTAGACGCGCGAGGAGTGGAATCGGTTTGCCGCTCCGAAACCACAAAGGACGCCAAGGATTCCAAGGACCAAAAGGACAGGGGACCATTTCTTCGTCCTTGCTGTCCTTGGCATCCTTTTCGTCCTTTTTGCGGCTCATCGGAGCTAACCTCTCAGAGAGGCCGCCGTCTAAGGAGGCGAATGGAACACATCGAGACCATCGTGGTGGAACGCGCCCGAGAGGGCGACGCCGACGCTTTTCGCGAGCTGGTGGAGAGCTACAGCGCGAAGCTCTTCCGGCTCGCCTGGCGCATCACCGGCGACGAGCAGAGCGCCGAGGACGCGGTGCAGGAGACCTTCCTGCGCGCCTATCGGTCGCTCGACCGCTTCGACGCCCGTTCCCAGTTCGGCACCTGGCTCCACCGCATCGCGGTCAACGCGGCGCTGGACCTGGCGCGCAAGCAGCAGCGGCACCGCGACCGCCGCGAGGACTGGCCCGCGGAGACAGCCGGCGACGAGCCGCTGCCCTCCCCGGATCCCGGACCGGACCGCATCGCCCTCAGCCTGGAGGTGGAGCGGGCCGTGCGCGCGGGGCTGGCCGAGCTCTCGGCGATGGAGAGGACGGCGTTCGTCCTGCGGCACTTCGAAGGCCGCTCCATCGCCGAGATCTGCGAGCAGCTCGGGCTGGGCGCGAGCGCCGGCAAGCAGGCCATCTTCCGCGCCGTCAAAAAGCTGCGCCGGGTGCTCGAGCCCCTGGTGCAGAGACAGGAAGTGAGACTATGAAGACCCTCGAAGAAGACGATCTCATCCTCTATCTCTACGGCGAGGCCGAAGACCCGGAAGCCGTCCGGCGGCAGATCGAATCCTCCGCCGAGCTGCGCGCCCGCTGCGAGACGCTGCGGCTGGTGCTGGCCGCCGTCGATACCGCCACCATTCCCGAGCGCGGCGAAGCCTACGGCGCCGAGGTGTGGGCGCGGCTGGAGCCCCGCCTCGCCGGCGGGCGGACGATGGGCCGGCTGATCGCCTTCCGGCAGATCCCCCTGCGGCATTGGCGGCCTCTCGGCTGGGCTGTCGCCGCTCTGCTCCTGGTCGCCGTCGGCTTCGGCCTCGGCCGCCTGTGGCCGCGGCCGGCGGCGCTGCCGCGGGAAGCGCGGGACCGCATCCTGCTCGCTTCCGTCGCGGCTCACCTCGACCGCTCCGAGAGGCTGCTGGTGGAGGTCGCCAACGGTCCCGGCGCCGCCGGTATCTCGGCGGAGCGCGCCTGGGCGCGCGATCTCCTCGCCGCCAACCGCCTCTACCGCCAGTCGGTGCGCCACGCCGGCCGGCAGCGGCTGGCCGTCCTGCTCGACGAGCTCGAGCCTTTCCTGCTGGACCTCGCCCACGCCGCCGACGAGCCGCCAGCCGAGGAGATCGCGGCGATGCGGCAGCGCATCGCCGAGCAAAGCCTGCTGTTCAAAGTGCGGGTCGCCGGCAACCGCCTCGACCCCAGGAAACAGACTCTCTAGGAGATGACCGAGATGCGACACACCATCCTCTACCTCTGCCTGGGCGCCTTGCCCATGCTGACCGGCTTGAGCCTCGCGCCCTGGACGGCTCTCGCCGCCGCCGAGGCGCCGAAGGACGAGCTCTATAGCCAAGCGCGTAAGGACCTCGACGCCGGACGCTTCAACGCCGCCGCCGAGAAGTTCGGCCAGGTGGCCCAGCGCGGCGGTCCGAACGCGGACGCCGCTCTCTACTGGAAGGCCTATGCCCAGAACAAGGCGGGCAAGCCGGCGGACGCGCTCGCCACCTTGCGGAAGCTCGGCGGCGCCTATCCCAAGAGCTCCTGGATGGACGACGCCAAGGCGTTGGAGCAGGAGATCCGCGGCGAGTCCGGGAAGCCCCCCAATCCCGCCGCCGAGGACGACGAGGAGCTGAAGCTCTACGCCCTCAACGGCCTCATGGCCTCCGACTCCAAGCGAGCCGTGCCCATGCTGCTCAAGTTCCTCGACGGGCGCCACTCGCCGCAGCTCAAGGAGCAGGCTCTCTTCGTGCTCTCGCAGAGCGACTCGCCCGAGGCGCGGAAGGTGCTGGTGGACGTGGCTCGCGGCAATCGCTATCCCGAGCTGCAGCGCAAGGCGATCGAGTCGCTCGGCGTCTCAGGAGAACCGGCGGACGTCCAGGCGCTGGCGGACCTCTATGCCGCGACGGACAAGCCGGGAGTCAAGATGGCGATCCTCGACGCCTATCTCGTCGCCGATCAGACCGCCCGCGTCTTCGCCGCCGCGCGCGAGGAAAAAGATCCTCAGGTGCGGCTCAAGGCCATCCGACAGCTCGGTCCCATGGACGCCACGAAGGAGCTGCGCCAGCTCTACCACAGCGAGAGCTCGCCGGCCAACAAGATGGCGATCCTCGACGGCCTCGCCGTTGCCGAAGACGCCGGAGCGCTGATCGAGATCGCCCGTGAGGAGAGGGATCCCGGGCTCCGCCGCAAGGCCATCTCGAGCCTCGGCATCAACGACTCGCCGCAGGCGGCCGCGGCGCTCAAGTCGCTCTACACCGGCAACGCCGACGCCGGCACCCGCAGGGCGGTGATCGAGGGACTGTTCGTCCAGGACAACGCCAAGGCGCTGATCGAGCTGTTCCGCACCGAGAAGGACCCGGCGCTGAAGCGCGAGATCGTGCAGAAGCTCGGACTCATGGACTCCGACGAGGCCATGGACTTCCTGCAGAAGCTGTTCGGCGCTTGAGCGATGCGATCTTCTGAACCGGAGGTATATGCCATGAGACCACAGATTCCGTCCCTCGCCCTGCTCCTCGGCCTCGCCGCTTCCGCTCTGACGGCACAGCCGCCCGCCGCGGGCATGCCGCAGGTCGCCAACGCCAAGCTCGAGACCGCTTCGTCGGCCGCCGGTCTCGCAGCCGCCGTGAACCAGGCCGGTGCCCGCGACAAGGAGCCCGTCTGGGTCGCCTGGTCGGTGCCGATGA
Source organism: Acidobacteriota bacterium (assembly GCA_046765915.1). Classification (GTDB taxonomy): domain Bacteria; phylum Acidobacteriota; class Thermoanaerobaculia; order Multivoradales; family UBA5704; genus DATARR01. The sequence continues at coordinate 22,234 of JBKPTH010000072.1, forward strand.
TCGCCGGCCAGCGCTCTCTCTGCTGCTTCAACCACGACGGCCGTTTCAAGAACATCACGCGGACCGCCTGCCACCTCGAGGACAAAAACCAGAGTTGGGGCAGCACCGATCGGGACGCGGTCGTCCAGGATCAGGACCTGATGGTGCTCGCCCGCCTGCGGAGCGGAGAGATCGAGAAGCTCACCGCCCTTTCCGCGAGCTGTCCGCTCGACGCCGGCGGCCGCCGCTTCGTCTGGCTCGGAGACGCCAAGCCGGAGGAGAGCGTCTCCCTGGTCGCCAAGGTCATCCGCGAGGGAGAAGGCCACGCGCGGCCAGGAGATCTGCCGCAAGAGGCCCTGATGGCCCTCTCCTATCACCGCAACGCGCGCGCGGACGACGCGCTGGAGGACCTGGCCTCGGCTCCGCACGCGGAGAAGATGCGCGAGGACGCGCTGTTCTGGATCGGCCAGAACCGCGGCGAGCGCGGCGCCCGGTTCCTCACCCAGGTGCTGAATTCCGATCCCGACGAGGACATCCGCGAGAAGGCCATCTTTTCGCTGAGCCAGAGCGACGCTCCCGGCGCGGCCGACTCCATCATCCACGTGTCGCGGGAGGACCGCAGCGCCGACGTGCGCGGCGAGGCGCTCTTCTGGCTGGCGCAGATGGACGATTCCCGGGCCGCCGACACGATCCTCCAGGCCATCGATCGCGATCCGGAGCTGGAGGTCAGGAAGAAGGGCGTCTTCGCGCTCACCCAGCTCCCCAAGGATCACGGCGTTCCCTTCCTGATCCGGCTCGGCCGCGAGGCGAAGCAGCGGGAGATCCGCAAGGAAGCCCTCTTCTGGCTCGCCCAGTCGGACGATCCCGCGGCGCTGCGGTACCTGGACAAGGTGTTGAACGACTGAGGCCGCCGCGCCCGAACCCTCAGAGCGGCCACCCCCACCCAGGGCGGCCACGCAGGGCCGCCCCTACAGATCGTCCTGTGGCCGCCGTGGGTCCGGTGCGTTATGGGTACGAAGGTGAAATTACCTCCAAGCGACCTGTAGGGGCGGCCCTGCGTGGCCACCCTGGGTGGGGGGCCGCCCTGGGTTCGGGCGGGCGTAGGGATCGGATACTCTTCCCCCGATGACCGACCACCCCCTCGAGCTGAACGCGGACGAGATGCGCTCCCTGGCCGGAGCGGCGCTGGAGCGCATCGTCGCGCACATCGAATCGCTCCCCGGGCAGACCGTCTCCGACACCCGCGGCGGCTTCGAGCTGGCCCGCTCGCTCGTCGAGCCGATGCCCGAGGCGGGCGCGCCGCTCGCCGATCTCCTCGATCTCATCTTCGACCGCGCGGTGCGGCCGACGTACAACACGGCGAGCCCCGGCTACCTCGCCTACATCCCCGGCGGCGGCCTGTTTCAAAGCGCGGTGGCGGACCTGATCGCCGACTCGATCAACCGCTACACTTCCATCTTCAACACCGCTCCCGCCCTGGCGCAGCTCGAGGCCAACGTCGTCGCCTGGTTCTGCCGCATCGCCGGCTATCCCGCCGCGGCGCGCGGCACGCTCACCAGCGGCGGCTCGCTCGCCAACTGGACCGCCCTGGTGACGGCGCGGCGCGCGCGGCTCCCCGAGGACTTCCTCAAGGGCACGATCTACGCCTCCGATCAGGTCCATTACTCGATGGCCAAGGGCGCCATCCTCGCCGGCTTTCCGGAGGCGAACGTGCGCGAGGTGCCGACGGACGAGCGCTTCCGCCTGCGCCCGGACGCCCTCGCGGCGCTGATCGAGGAGGACCGCCACCGCGGCTTCACGCCGTTCCTCATCGCCGCCAGCGCCGGCACCACGAACACCGGCGCCGTCGATCCGCTACCGGAGCTGGCGGACCTCGCCGCGAGCCACGGCCTCTGGCTGCACGTGGATGCGGCCTACGGCGGCTTCTTCCTGATGACCGAGGAGGGCCGGCGGACGATGCGCGGCATCGAGCGCGCGGACTCGATCGTGCTCGATCCGCACAAGGGGCTCTTCCTGCCTTACGGCACCGGCGCCGTCCTGGTGCGCGACGGCGAGGACCTACGGCGCGCCCACAGCCTGACGGCGGACTACATGCCCAGGCTGCAGGACGATCCGGACCGGGTGGACTTCTCGCAGTACTCGCCCGAGCTGTCGCGGCCGTTCCGCGGCCTGCGGGTGTGGCTGCCGTTCAAGCTGTACGGCGCCGGGGTCTTCCGCGCCGAGCTGGAGGAGAAGCTAGCCCTCGCGCGCCTGGCGGCGGACCGCCTGCGCGGCATGGAGGGGATCGAGATGCTCGCCGAGCCGATGCTTTCCCTCCTCGCCTTCCGGCTCGCTCCGGCCGGCGTGCCCGAAGAGGAGCTGGACGGGCTCAACCGCCGCTTCATCGAACGGGTCAACGCCCGCCAGCGGGTGTTCCTCACCGGCACCCGCCTCCGCGGCCGTTTCGCCCTGCGCATCTGCGTCCTCTCGTTCCGCACCCACCGCGACCGCATGGAGCAGGCGCTGGAGGACATCGAAGCGGCGCGGCGGGAGGTGCTGGAACGAAAAACGGCGGGCACGTAGGCCCGCCGCTACGACCTGCGTTGAGGCTGTCCTACCGGCCGGGCGGTTTCTGCTCCGCCGGCGGCTTCTCGGCCGGCTTTTGGCCCTCGGCCGGCTTGGGCGGCTCCGGCTGGCCGATCGACAGCAGCTCGACCTCGAAGATCAGCGGCGCGTTGGGACCGATGACGCCGCCGGCTCCCCGGTCGCCGTAGCCGAGCGCGGCGGGGATGTAGAACTTGTACTTCGAGCCGACCTTCATGAGCTGCACGCCTTCGGTCCAGCCCGGAATGACCTGGTTGAGCACGAAGGTGGCCGGCTGGTTGCGGCTGTAGGAGCTGTCGAACACGGTGCCGTCCATCAGCGTGCCCTTGTAGTTCACCGTCACCGTGTCGGTGGGCTTGGGCGACGGGCCGCTGCCCTCCGTGAGGACCTCGTACTGCAGGCCGCTCGCGGTGGTCTTGACCTCCTTGCGCTCCTTGTTCTTGGCCAGGAAGGCCTCGCCTTCGGTCTTGTTCTTCGCGGCTACCGCATTCCGCTTCTCCGTCTGCTGTTGCTGGATCTGCTGCTGGAAGGTCTGCATCGTCTCGTTCATCTCGGCCTCGCTGAGCACCGAGGGCGTGTTGCCGAGGGCGTCGCGGAGCCCCTTGATGATGAGGTCCGCGTTGACCTTGACGTCGTTGGTGGTGAGCGAGCGGCCGAGATTGAAGCCGATGATGTAGCTGGCACGGTCCTGCAGGGACTCCGGTTTGCCGGCGGCCGGCGGCGCGGCCGGCTGGGCCTGGGCGGCCGCGGGCTGCTGGGCGGGTTGGCCGGTCTGCTGGGCACCGGCGGTCACCGCCGCCCCGACGAGCAGCACGACGGCGAGAGTCACGAGCTTTCTCATAGAGTTCTCCAACGTTGGTGATTCCTGCATGGGAGACCGGCACCGATCGCCGGTCGCCGGCGAAAGGGCTATCTTACCTTACCCACCCCATCCTGCGCCAAAGGGTGGTGCCGGCGTGCGGCGGCTGTGAGATGGTACGGCTCCGAGGAGAGTTCCGATGATCCGACTCCGCGTGCGCGATCTGATGACCGAGGGAGTTTTCGCCGTGGACGCCAACGACCACCTGGCCACGGTCAGCGACCTCATGGACGAACGCAGCATCCGCCATGCCCCGGTCGTGGAAGAGGGGCGGCTGGTGGGCCTCATCTCCCACCGCGACCTGCTCCGCCACGCCCTCAAGGGCCAGGTGGGAGTGCCGCCGGAGGTCGAGCGCGGCGTGCAGCTCACCGTCACGGCGGGCGAGGTGATGACCCGCGACGTGGTGACCGCGGCGCCGGACCAGGACATCCGCGAGGCCGCCCGCCTGATGCTGGAGGGCAAGTTCGGCTGCCTGCCCGTCGTCGAGGACACCCGCCTGGTGGGCATCCTCACCGAGTCCGATTTCGTGCGCTTCCTGGCCGCCGGCGACTGAGCCGGGACGACCGCATGCTGCTTCACCGCGGGTCCCTCGCCGCCGCCGGCCTTTCGTGGCTCCTCTGCACCGCCGCTCCCCTGCCGGCGCAGGCCCCGCCGGCACAGCCGCCGCAACCGGCGCTGACCCAGCAGCTCCAGCTCCTCCTCCGTCTCCGCACGCCCGCGTCCGGAAAGCCGCCCGAGCTGCAGGCGGACGGCGCCGCCTACCGCGCCAGCCCGGACCTGCCCTGCTTCTACGACCGGCGGAGCTTCGTGCCGGCCTGGATCGCGGACACGGGCCTCCGCCGGCAGGCCGACGAGCTGCTCGCGGCGATCGCGGACGCCGCCGCCGACGGCCTGCGCCCAGAGGATTACCACCTGGCGGATCTCCAACGCCGGCTCCTCCAGGCGCGAACCCAGGCGGCGCCGGCCGACCTGGCCGAGCTCGATCTGGCTTTGACCGACGCCTTCCTGCGCCTCGCCGCCGACCTGGCCCACGGCAAGGTCAATCCGGAGCTGATCTACTCCGACTGCGCCATCGACGTTCCCGAAGTCGACCTGCCGGGAAGCCTGGAGAGCGCCCTCGCCGCCGGCGGCGTGCGCAAGGCCCTCGAGGATCTGACGCCCGCCCATGCTGGGTATCGCGCCCTGAAGCAGGCCCTCGCCGCGTACCGCGCGAAGAGCGACTGGCCGGCCGTGCCCGCGGGCCCGCCGCTGCGGCCGGGAGACAGGAACGAGCGTGTCGCGGCGCTGCGCAGCCGCCTCGAGGCCTCCGGCGACCTGGCGCCGCCGGACTCCGCCGCTCCGCCTGTCGAAAGAGACCTCTTCGACGCGGCTCTCGAAGCGGCCGTCCGCATCTTCCAGGAGAGGCATGGGCTCGACGCCGACGGCGCGGTCGGTCCGGCCACCGTCGATGCGCTCAACGTGTCCGTCGCCGACCTCGTGCGGCAGATCGAGATCAATCTCGACCGCTGGCGCTGGCTGCCGCGCGATCTCGGCGAGCGCTACGTGATGGTGAACATCGCCGGCTTCGCCCTCGACGTGATGGAGTCCGACCAATCCGTCCTCTCCATGCGGATCGTCGCCGGCAAGCCCACCAGCCGCACGCCAATGTTCACCGGCACCCTGAGCCATATCGTCCTCAATCCCTACTGGAACGTGCCGCCGGGAATCCTCAAGGACGAGATCCTGCCGAAGATCCGGCGCGATCCCGGCTACGCGGCGCGGGAGAACCTCGAGGTCCTGCCGGGCGGCAAGGTCCGGCAGCGGCCCGGTCCCAACAACGCGCTGGGAAAGATCAAGTTCCTGTTCCCCAACCGCTTCAACGTCTACCTGCACGACACGCCGTCACGCTCGCTGTTCAGCCGCTCCGTGCGCACCTTCAGCCACGGCTGCATCCGCGTCGAGAAGCCCGTCGATCTCGCGGAGTACCTGCTGCGCGACGATCCCGCCTGGACGCGGGAGAAGATCGAGTCCGTCCTCGGCGACGGCCGCGAGCGCTGGATCGTCGTGCCGCGTCCGCTGCCGGTTCACCTGGTTTATTGGACGGCCTGGGTGGATGAGGCGGGGGTGCTCCAATTCCGCAAGGACGTCTACGGGCGGGACCGGCCGCTGCTGGAGGTGCTGGCGGCGGATTGATCAGGCGAGCCGCTTTCCCGGATACACCGCCACCTCCGAGCCGTCCGCCAGAAACGCCGAGCTGGGCGGCGCCGCGAGAGGCACCGCGAAGGGCTCGCCATAGAGGCCCGCCACGTCGCAGTCGAGCTCCGGCCTCCGCAGGGTCCAGACCCGCCAGCGCGGATGTTCCACGCGATACTCGACGCAGCCGCCGCGGCTCGCCGCGTATCCCCAGTAGTGCTCGGTGATGAATTCCTCCTCGGAGCCCGGTGCTGCCTCCTGCGGCCTACCGGAGACCGTGGCGCCGATGCCGTTCCACCGCCCCCGCCAACGCCAGCCGTACGCCACCGGCATCTCGCCTTGCAGAGGATCGCCGACGATCGCATGGCGCATCGGCAGCGCCACGTATCTCTCGCCGTAGAGCAGCCGCGCCAGACCCGCCACGGCGAGCCGGGGCACGATCTCCTTGACGAACACCACGCCGCGGCGCCAGCCGTCCTCCGCTTGGCGCCGGACGTAGAACCGCAGGTTCACCTCCTCGAAGTCGCGATGGAACGGCACGCCGATCCCCCAGACCCGCGTGTCGAGAAAGAGGAAGCCCACGATGCTGGCGAAGGTCCTGCCGTTCCAGGAATCGAGCTCCGTGCCCGGCGGCACCAACGGCCGCAGGACCTCCGGCGGCACGGCGTAGCTCAACATCGCGAGATACCGCCAGCGGGCGGTCAGGAAAGGGCGGGACGGCAGGGAATCCACGGATCAGCTCGCAGAGACCTGAACGGGCGTATCGGTCCGCAGTCGCCGCGCCGGGTTATACGGATAGAAGGAGACCACCTCGCCGCGCCGGTGGCGCTCCTGGAGCTGCCGCCAGAAGTCGACGCCGAAGAGATCGCCGTGCTCGCGCAGGAAGGATTCGCGGACGCGGCCCTGGAGGCCGAGGAAGGCGCGCAGCTCCTCGGGGAAGATGTCATTCTCCCCCACCGTGAACCACGGCTCGGCCGCCAGCTCCTCCTCTTCGTCGCGCGGTGGCGGGATCTCGCGGAAGACGCAGTCGGTAAGCGCACTGAGCTCGTCGTAGTCGTAGGAGAGCACGCGGCCGTGGCGGGTGACGCCGAAGTTCTTGAGCAGCACGTCGCCGGGGAAGATGTTGGCGGCGGCCAGCTCTTTCAGACAGCGGCCCCAGTCCAGCGCCGCCGCCTCGGCGTCCGGTTCGTCGCTCTGCTCGAGGTAGAGATCGAGAGGCGTGATGCGCCGCTCGACGTAGCAGTGATGGACGGTGACCCCGGACTCGCTGACCGCGACGTTGCGCGAGGTGCCGGCCAGCAGCGTCTCCAGCAGCTCGGGCTCGAAGCGCGCGCGTGGAATCGTGAGGTGCTCGAACTCCTGAAAGCCCACCAGGCGGCCGACGCGGTCGTGCAGCTCCACGGCGCGGTACTTCTCCATCACCCGCTGCGGCGTCGTGTTCTTCTGCGCCGGAAAGGCGTCGTTGATCACCTTGAAGACGAACTCATACGAGGGCAGGGTGAAGACGGCCATCACCAGGCCCCGCTGCCCGGGAGCGGGGACGAAGCGGTCCTCCGTCTCCGCGATGCGGGCCATCAGATCGCGGTAGAGCTCCGTCTTGCCGTGCTTCGTATAGCCGAGCGAGATGTACAGCTCGGCGATGCGCTTGCGGGGCAGGATCGACTTGAGGAAGCCGATGACCTCGCGCGGGCTCGCCACGTCGACGTGAAAGTCCCAGCGCGCAAAGCTGAAGACGACGCTGATCTCGTCCTCGTTGCAGAGCACGGCGTCGATCTCCAGCCCCTCGCGGTGATGGAGGAGGGCCAGCGCCAGGGGCACCATCGCGTCTCCCTGCTTCACGCGGCCGACGAGATAGGCCCCCTTGTTGCGGTAGAAGACCGGGCGCAGCACGTCGAGCGCCTCGATCTCCGCCGTCCCCAGCGCCTCGGCGATGCCGCGCTCGAGCCGCTCGGCGGCGAGTGCGGAGTCCGCCGCGAGGTCGCGGAAAGGCATGCGGAAGCCGGCGTCCTCGACGATCCTGCGCACCACGCCGGCATCCACCCGGCGCACGGCGTACCGGCGGGCGCTCGCCATCTCCGAGCCCCGGTAGGGGAGAGGGAGCTCGTCGGCGGTGAAATCAATCGCCGGATCCACGCCGCCGCGGGGGAACACCTTGCGGGTGATCGAGTTGAAGTAGGTCTGCGCGATCTCGCAGTCGTCGCGCCCCAGGATGGCCGCGGCGTAGGCCTCCTTCATCGCCGTCCACAGGGCCCGGTCGCCGAGGCGGTCGCCGAGCCGGCCGCGCAGCGCCGCCACCGTCTCGCCGACGCTCCGCGCCGGCAGGTCGAGCTTGCGTACCGTGTCCCGCCGGATGCCTTCCCAATCGCGCTCCTCGAAGCGGCGCGCCACCTGGCGCGTGATGGCGCGCAGGTACTGGTGATGCTCCTCGAAGGCCTGATGGATCGTCTCGGCTCCGCGGGCCGCCGCGCCGGCGAGGTCCATACGCGGATGGTAGCCGATGCCAGGGCGGCCACATAGGGCCGCCCCTACAGGCCACATGGATTGAAATCAACCCCGTACGCATGGCGCACCGGAATCTGGAAGGCCACAGAACGATCTGTAGGGGCGGCCCTATGTGGCCGCCCTGTTTACGCTGTTTACGAGGAGGGGTTGACGAAACACGGGGAAACGGGTACTCTTCCCTCTCGGCAGGCACAGAACAAGCCTGTCTCAGTACCCAGCGAACAGTAAAAAGGGACCTGGTTTACGAGTGGGTCCCTTTCGTGTTTCTGGGGAGATCCCAAAAGAAAGAGAGTTTAAGGAATGAGCACGACCGGAAGAGTGAAGTGGTTCAACGACAGCAAGGGTTTTGGTTTCATCACGCCGGAGGACGGACAGAAGGATTGCTTCGTCCATCACTCCGCGATCCAGGGCAACGGCTTCAAGTCGCTGGCCGAGGGTGACCGCGTGGAGTTCGACATCGTCCAGGGCAAGAAGGGCCCGGCCGCCGAGAACGTCGTCAAGATCAGCGGCTGAACCAACTTCACTCGCTAATCCGTCGAGCCGCTCCGGGAAACCGGAGCGGCTCTTTCATTTCAGGCCCTGACCCCCTACCGAAAAAGAAAGGCCACCCCCGCGTAAGGGTGGCCGAGATCCCCTGCCGGGATCGAGTTACACCAACGCCGGCACGGCGGCGGGTTCCGGCACCGGAGGAGCCGGACCGCCGAGCACCGACGGGTCGAGACGGCGCGCGGGATCGTCCCGGGCGCCGCCAAGGCCCGAGCCGAGCACAGCAACATCGTATGTTTCCGGTTTCAAGCTGTTCCCCCTGGAGCGACGAGCGCTCCCATTCGATGCGGCCGGGCGGCCGCGAAATGACGTCAAGTACTTCCGGTTGGAGAGTGCGCGAGACTCTACTGAGCGGGACAAATTCTTGAAGAATTTTTTGCGGATAGTCTTATCATATTGTTTCTATTCTCACTTCTGGTTAACTTTCTATACTGGCGCCGCACGCCGAAAACCGCCAAGATACGCCTCATGACCACGCCCCTGAGCCGATCCGAGGAGTCCGCCTCCCCGCCCTCCAAGCCCACCCTCGTCCGCGGTCTCACCACCTGGGACGGCGCGCTGCTCACCATCGGCTCGGTGGTGGGGACCGGCATCTTCATCACCACCGCCGACATGGCGAAGGTGCTGCCCCACCCCGGCCTCATCCTCCTGGTGTGGCTCGCAGGCGGGCTGCTGACGCTCGCCGGCGCGCTCACCTACGGCGAGCTGGGAACGATGTTCCCGCGCGCCGGCGGGCTCTATCACTACGTCAAGGAGGCGTACGGCCCGCTGTGGGGATTCCTCTACGGCTGGACGGCGTTCCTGGTCATCATGTCCGGCGGCATCGCCGCCCTCGGCGTGGCGTTCGGCGAATACCTGGGCAGCTTCCTGCCGTTCTTCTCCACCCGCCACGTCCTGCTCTCGGTGCCCATCGGCGCGTGGACCTGGACGCTCTCCGGCGGCCAGGTCGCGGCCGTCCTCGCCATCCTCCTGCTCACCGCCATCAACCACTTCGGCCTCAAGGAAGGGGCCTGGGTGCAGAACGCCCTCACCGTGCTCAAGATCGGCTCGATCGTGGCCTTCGTGGCCCTGGGGCTGTTCGCCCGGGCGCACGTCGAGCCCCATCTGACCGGGCCGGTGGGCGCCGTGCCCGGCGGCCTGCTCGCCGCCTTCGGCATCGCGATGATCGCCGCCCTGTGGACCTATGACGGCTGGTACGGCCTCACCTGCTCGGCCGGCGAGATGCGCGATCCCGGCCGCGGCCTGCCGCGCGGGCTGATCCTCGGCACGGCGGCGGTGATGCTGCTCTACCTGCTGCTCAACGTCGTCTACGAGCGGGCGCTCGACGTCCCCGCCATGGCCGCGACGCCGCGCATCGCCGAGACGGCGGCGGCGGTGCTCTTCGGGCCGGGCGCGGCGCGGCTGATCTCGCTCGCCGTGCTCATCTCCACCTTCGGCTGCATCTCGTCGACGATCCTCTACACGTCGCGGATCTACCTGCCGATGGCCGAGGACGGCGTGTTCTTCCGCTCTCTCGCCCGCATCCATCCCAAGTACCGGACGCCGGTGCCGAGCCTGTGGGCGCAGACGGCGTGGGCGGTGGTGCTCACCGTCTCCGGCACCTACTCGCAGCTCTACACCTACGTCGTCTTCGCCTCGGTCGTCTTCCACGCCATGACCGCCGCCGCCGTCTTCGTCTTCCGGCGCCGCCGGCCGGAGGCGCCGCGACCGTACCGCACCTGGGGCTATCCCGTGGTGCCGGCCCTCTTCATCCTCGCCTGCCTGCTGCTGATCTGGAACACGCTACAGGCGAGCCCGCGCGAGTCCGTCATCGGCTTGGTCCTCGTGGCGCTGGGCCTGCCGGCGTATTGGCTGTTCCGGCGGAGCGCTTCCCGTTCTGCCCCTTGAAGTTCGGACATATTTGTCCGATACTGCTCCCGTGAGAGGCTCCGAGCTCGTCCGTACGATTCGGAGGCTGGCTCGGAAGCGCGGCGTTACCGCGGAGTTCATTCCCGAACGCGGCAAAGGCAGTCATGGCACGCTGTACTTCGGAGCGCGATTTACGGTCGTTCGCGATCTCAAGGACGAGATCAAGACCGGAACCCTCCATGCGATGCTCAAGCAACTGGGCCTCACGCTACAGGATCTCAAAGAGTAGGAGACGGATCATGGCCCACGACTTCGCCTACCCCGTAACACTGACTCCGGATGAGACCGATGGGGGCTTCACCGTTACCTTTGAAGATATCCCGGAAGCCGTTACCCAGGGTGAAGCTGTTCCGGATGCCCTCACGGAGGCGGCCGATGCCTTGGAAGAGGCGATCGCCGGACGCATCCGCAGAGGAGACGCGATTCCTGAGCCCTCACCCGCAGCGGATCGTCCCAGGATTCCCGTTCCGGCGCAGACCGCCGCCAAGGCGGCCTTGTATCTGGCGCTGAAGGAGACGGGGATCAGCAAGTCCGAGCTGGCCGCGAGACTGGAATGTGACGAGAAGGAGGTCCGCAGGCTTCTGGATCCGCGTCACCCCTCCAAGCTGCCACGGATCCAGAAGGCGCTGGCGGTCCTCGGCAAGGGTCTCTCGATAAGACTGATCGACGAGGCGGCATAACTGGCCGCCGTCTGAGGCTAGAATCCATCGCGTTCCGAGGGGAACGGCCATCGCAAGGCCGTACCGATCCCAATCGAATGGAGGTTTACCTGTGAAACAGATTTCGCTAACGCTCGCGCTCTGCGCGCTCCTGGCGGCCGGCGTCCTCGCGGCGCCGCCCGCGGCGTACAAAGGTCAGACGCCGGCCCAGCAGGCGGAGAAGGCGGCGGAAAAGAGCAAGGAGGAACAGGCCAAGGCGGAGAAGGCCGCCAAGGCCGGCAAAGGCAAGGCCAAGGAGGAGGAGAAGAAGGGTCCGCTCTCCGCGCCGACGTTCGCCGGCCTGGAGCTGCGCGGCATCGGCCCGGCCGTGGTGGGCGGCCGCGTCGTCGACGTGGCCGTCGATCCCAGGTCGCCGAACACCTGGTACGTGGCCGCGGCCTCCGGTGGGGTGTGGAAGACCACCAACGCCGGCACCACCTGGTCGCCCATCTTCGAGGGCCAGGGCTCCTTCTCGATCGGCTGCCTGGCCGTCGATCCCAAGAACCCGCTGGTCGTCTGGGTGGGCAGCGGCGAGAACAACAGCCAGCGCAGCGTCTCCTACGGCGACGGCGTCTACAAGTCCGTCGACGGCGGCAAGAGCTGGGAGAACGTCGGGCTCAAGAACTCCGAGCACATCGGCAAGATCCTCATCGATCCCCGCGACTCGGACACCGTCTACGTGGCGGCCCAGGGCCCGCTGTGGTCGCCGGGCGGCGACCGCGGCCTCTACAAGACCACCGACGGCGGCAAGACCTGGAAGCAGGTGCTGGCGATCAGCGAGAACACCGGCGTCTCCGACGTGGTGATGGACCCGCGCGACTCCGACGTGCTCTACGCCGCCGCCTACCAGCGGCGCCGCCACGTCTGGACCCTGATCGACGGCGGCCCCGAGAGCGGCATCCACAGATCCACCGACGGCGGCGCCACCTGGAAGAAGCTCGCCTCCGGCCTGCCCAAGGAGGACATGGGCCGCATCGGCCTCGCCATCGCGCCGTCGAAGCCGGACACGGTCTACGCCACCATCGAGTCCGTCGGCAAGGCCGGCGGCTTCTTCCGCTCGACCAACGCCGGCGGCAGTTGGGAGAAGCGCAGCGACTTCGTCTCCAGCAGCCCGCAGTACTACCAGGAGCTGTTCGCCGACCCGGCGAACGCCGACCGCGTCTACCTGGTGGATACGTTGCTGCAGGTCACCGAGGACGGCGGCAAGACCTTCCGGCCGCTCGGCGAGAAGGACAAGCACGTCGACAACCACGTGGTGTGGATCGACTCCGCCAACACCGACCACCTGCTGGTCGGCTGCGACGGCGGCCTCTACGAGACGTGGGACCGCGGCGCCAGTTGGGACTTCAAGAGCAACCTGCCGATCGCGCAGTTCTATCGCGTCAGCCTCGACAACGACAAGCCGTTCTACAACGTCTATGGCGGCACGCAGGACAACTTCAGCCTCGGCGGCCCTTCGCGCACCAACAACGAGCACGGCATCCGCAACTCGGACTGGTTCGTCACCCAGGGCGGCGACGGCTTCCAGACGCAGGTCGATCCCGAGGACCCGAACATCGTCTACGCCGAATCGCAATACGGCGGCCTCGGCCGCTACGACCGCAAGAGCGGCGAGCAGATCTTCATCCAGCCGCAGCCGGGCCGCGGCGAGCCGGCGCTGCGCTGGAACTGGGACGCGCCGCTGATCATCAGCCCGCACTCGCACACCCGCCTCTACTTCGCCGCCAACAAGCTGTTCCGCAGCGACGACCGCGGCAACTCCTGGCGCGCCGTCAGCCCCGACCTCACGCGGCAGATCGACCGCCGCAAGCTCAAGGTGATGGGCAAGGTGTGGAGCGCCGACACGGTAGCCTACAACGCCTCGACCTCGTTCTACGGCAACATCGTGGCGCTCGGCGAATCGCCGCTGAAGGAGGGGCTGCTCTACGCCGGCACGGACGACGGGCTGCTGCAGATCACCGAGGACGGCGGCGCCAACTGGCGCAAGACCGACAAGTTCCCCGGCGTCCCGGACAGCACCTACGTCTCCGACGTCGAGCCCTCGCCGCTCGACGAGAGCACCATTTTCCTGGCGTTCGACAATCACAAGATGGGCGACTTCAAGCCTTACCTGTTGAAGAGCGCCGACCGCGGCAAGACCTGGACCTCCATCACCGGCGACCTGCCGGCGCGCGGCTCCGTGCTGGCGGTGGCGCAGGACTTCGTCAATCCCAACCTGCTGTTCGCCGGCACGGAGTTCGGCCTCTACTTCACGATCGACGGCGGCAGGAAGTGGATCCAGCTCTCCAGCCTGCCGGTGATCGCCGTGCGCGACATCGCCCTCCACCGGCGGGAGAACGATCTCGCGGTGGCGACCTTCGGCCGCGGCTTCTACATCCTGGACGATTACACGCCGCTGCGCATCGTCAAGCCGGAGATGCTGGAGCAGGACGCGGCCCTCTACCCCGTCAAGCAGGCCGCGATGTACGTCGAGGCCTCGCCGATGGGCGGCCGCGACCGCGGCTTCCAGGGCTCTTCCTTCTACGTCGCGCCCAATCCGCCGTTCGGCGCCGCGCTCACCTATTACCTGAAGGAGGACCTCAAGAGCCGCCAGGAGCAGCGCCGTGAGCAGGAGAAGAAGGCCCAGAAGGAAGGCGGCGAGCTCGTCTACCCGAGCTGGGAGACACTGCGCGCCGAGGAGCGCGAGCAGGAGCCGGGCATCCTCCTCACGGTCACCGACGAGGAAGGCAACGTCGTGCGCCGGCTGAGCGCTCCCGCCAAGGCCGGCTTCCATCGCGTCACCTGGGACCTGCGCTTCCCGCCCTCGACGCCGGTGCGGCTGCAGGAGCCGGAGCGCGGCTCCTTCGGCACGCCGCCGCGCGGTCCGCTGGTGGCCCCGGGCCGGTACAAGGTCGCCATGGCCAAGCAGGTGGACGGCGTGGTGACGCCGCTCGGCGAGGCGCAGACCATCGCCGCCGTGCCCCTCAACCTGGCGACCCTGCCGGCGCAGGATCAGGCGGCGCAGCTCGACTTCCAGCGCAAGACCGCGCGGCTGCAACGCGCCGTGATGGGCGCCGCCCGCGCCGTGGACGAGGCCCGCGAGCGGCTCAAGTTCGTGCAGAAGGCCATCCTCGACACGCCGAAGGCCGACCTCAAGCTGGCCGAGCAGGCGCGGGCGCTGGACCTCCGCCTGGAGGACCTCGAGGAGAAGCTCTCCGGCGATCCGGTGCTGATCGAGCACAACGAGCCCACGCCGCCGGCCATCCTCGACCGCGTGCAGAGCATCGTCGAAAACCACTGGGCCTCCTCCTCGGAGGCGACGCGGACCTTCCAGGACGACTACGCCATCGCGGCGGCCGAATTCGCGCCGGTGCTGGCGGAGCTCCGCCAGATCGTCGGCGTCGACATGAAGAACCTGGAGGATCAGCTCGAAGCCCTGGGCGCCCCCTGGACGCCCGGCCGGCTGCCGACCTGGTCGCCGGAGTAGGCCGGCACCTCGTTCGCCCGGTGCGGAGGCGCCGGGCGAAGGCGTCCCGGTCGGGACCCAACCCACCCCCCACCCAGGGCGGCCACATAGGGCCGCCCCTACAGATTCTGTCGAGATCAATCGACCTCCTGCCCATGACGCACCGAACCCAGATCGGCCACAAAACGATCTGTAGGGGCGGCCCTATGTGGCCGCCCTGGTTCGGACGGCGCCCGCCGCCTACTTCCCCTTCACCGCTCCCCGGATCAGCTCCCGCCCCCGCGGGCGGCCGGGACTCCATCCTTTCGCGCGCCGTTCCCACCTCGCCGAGTGTGGGAGCCGCGACGGCGCGGGCGTAGAAACGGCCCAGGAGCCGCGCCGAACCGCACGCTTCCGTCCCCCTCACCTGCCTCCGGCAGGCGATCCTCATCCCGCGCGGCGGTTCCGCGGCTCCCCCGCCACCTCTCATGAGGAGGACCGCATGCCTCTCACTTCCCTCGCGATGCGCTCCACAACGTCTCCCGGCCGGTGGAGCCGCCGGGATTTCATCCGCATCTGCAGTCTGGCGGCGGCGGCCGTGGGGCTCCCCGCCACGAGCGCCGTGCGGATGGCGGAAGCCGCCCTCAATGGGCGCAAACCTTCCGTCATCTGGCTCTCCTTCCAGGAGTGCACCGGCTGCACCGAGTCGCTGCTGCGCGCCAGCCATCCGGCGCTCGACGAGCTGATCCTGGACCTCGTCTCCCTCGACTACCACGAGGCGCTCCTCGCTCCCTCCGGCCACCTGGCGGAAGCGGCGCGCCAGCAGGCGATGAAGGAGAACGACGGCAAGTACATCCTCGTCGTCGAGGGCGCCATCCCGACCAAGGACGACGGCATCTACTGCAAGATCGGCGGCCGCACCGCGCTCGATCTCGTGCGGGAGGCGGCGGAGCACGCCGGAGCGATCATCGCCATCGGCTCCTGCGCCTCCTTCGGCGGCATTCCGGCGGCCGATCCCAACCCCACCGGCGCCCAGGGCGCGCCGCAGGTGCTCGCCGGCAGGACGGTCGTCACCCTCCCCGGCTGCCCGGCGAACCCCTACATCTTCCTCGGCACGGCGTTGCAGTTCGCCACCTACGGCACGCTGCCGGCGCTCGACGATCTCGGCCGTCCCAAGTTCGCCTACGACCGCACCATCCACGAGCACTGCCCGCGCCGCGCCCACTTCGACGCCGGCCGCTTCGCCGTGCAGTTCGGCGACGAGGGGCACCGCCAGGGCTGGTGCCTCTACAAGCTCGGCTGCAAGGGGCCGCAGACCCACGCGAGCTGCTCGGTGCTGCACTTCGGCGACGTCGTCAACGCCTGGCCGATCGGCATCGGCCACCCCTGCGTCGGCTGCACCGAGCAGAAGCTCGCCTTCCGCGTACCCCTCCACACCACGGTGGAGATCGAGCGGCCGGTGCCGCCGGACACCTATCCGGGCATCGTCGCCGAGCACGACAAGGTGACCCCGATCGCGACCGGCGTCGCCGGCCTCGTCGGCGGCGCGCTCCTCGGCGCCGGCTTCATGGCATCGCGCAAGCTCGGACGGCAGGACGCCACGAGCGAGCCGGCGGCGGAGAGAAAGGAGTAGGCCATGGAAACCGATCGGCGCTCTCTGCTCAAGGGCATCGCCGCCACGACGGCGTTGACGGTGCTGCCGGCCGCTGCCGAGGCGCGCGAGCGGCGGACCGCGCCGGCCGACGCCGTCGGCCTGCTCTACGACACGACCCGCTGCATCGGCTGCAAGGCCTGCGTCGTCGCCTGCAAGGAGGCGAACGGGATGCCGGCCGACACCGACGGCTATGGCGACGGCCTCTACGACGCGCCCGAGTCCCTCAACGAGTACACGAAGAACGTCATCCAGCTCTACGAGGAAGGCGGCGAGCGCTCCTTCGTCAAGAAGCAATGCATGCACTGCATCGACCCGGCCTGCGTCGGCGCCTGCATGCTCGGCGCACTCAACAAGCGCGAGTACGGCCTGGTGAGCTGGGATCCCAGCCTGTGCATCGGCTGCCGCTACTGCCAGATGGCCTGTCCGTTCAACGTGCCGAAGTTCCAGTGGTCGAAGAGGGCGCCGAAGATCGTCAAGTGCGAGCTCTGCCGCCACCGCCTCGCCGAGGGCAAAGAGCCGGCGTGCTCCGAGGTCTGCCCGCGCCAGGCCGTCATCTTCGGCAAATACACCGACCTGCTGAAGGACGCGCGCCGGCGCCTCGAGGACCATCCGGACCGCTACGTGCCCAAGATCTACGGCGAGCACGACCTCGGCGGCACCCAGGTGCTCTACCTCTCGCACGTGCCGTTCGAGAAGCTGGGCTTCCGCTTCCAGCACGATCAGCCGGTCCCCGAGGTGCAGCAGACGGTACAGCACGGCATCTACCAGGGCTTCGCCGCT
Organism: Acidobacteriota bacterium; assembly: GCA_046765915.1. Lineage (GTDB taxonomy): Bacteria > Acidobacteriota > Thermoanaerobaculia > Multivoradales > UBA5704 > DATARR01. The sequence continues at coordinate 39,339 of JBKPTH010000072.1, forward strand.
CCGCTGGCGCTCTACGCGCTGCTCGGCGCGGTGATGTTCCGCAACCGCAGGCAGGGTGAGCCCGGCGAGGCCGGGACCAAACCCGAGGCGAGCTGAGGAGACGCCGGACATGCACGCACAAGCACAGCCCGTGGGTGGCACGCTGCTGACCCGCTCCTACAAGATCCTCGTTGCCTTCGCCGGCCTCGCCTTCGCGCTCATCGCCTGGCGCTTCATCGCCGGCCTCGGCGCCACCACGGCGCTCTCCGACGGCTACCCGTGGGGCCTGTGGATCGCCTTCGACGTGGTCACCGGCACGGCTCTCGCCTGCGGCGGCTACGCCATGGCGATCCTCGTCTACGTCTTCAACAAGGGCCGCTATCACCCGATGGTGCGGCCGGCGGTGCTGACCAGCGCCCTCGGCTACACCATCGCCGGCCTCTCGGTGGTGATCGACGTCGGCCGCCCGTGGTTCATCTGGAAGGTGCCGCTCTACGCCTGGCATTGGAATCTCAACTCGGCGCTGCTCGAGGTCGCCCTCTGCATCATGGCCTACGTCTTCGTCTCCTGGATCGAGCTGGCGCCCATCTTCCTCGAGCGCCTGCGCGACGTCCGCCACGAGAAGCTGCGGCGGCTCGCGGCGCGCACGCTCCCCTGGATGGACCGGGCGCTGATCTGGGTCCTGGCGCTGGGCATCCTGCTGCCCACCATGCACCAGTCCTCGCTCGGCTCGCTGCTCATGCTCACCGGGCCGCGGCTCCACCCGCTGTGGTTCACGCCGTTCCTGCCGCTGCTCTTCCTCCTCTCCTGCATCGCCATGGGCTACGCCGTGGTGGTGCTGGAGTCGACGCTGTCCACGGCGGTGTTCCGCCGGCAGCCGGAGACGAAGATGCTGGCCCATCTCGAGCGCCTCGCCGCCGGGGTGACGCTGGCCTTCGTCGCCCTGCGGCTGGTGGACCTGGCGGCGCGGGGGCATTTCGCCCTGGCGCTGCAGCTCAACCATTACGCCCTGCTGTTCTGGATGGAGAACCTGCTGTTGCTCTCGCCGTTCCTGATGGTCTTCGGCCGCAAGCCGGCCTATGACCCGGGACGGCTGTTCCGCGGCGGCATGCTGCTCATCCTCGGCGGCGCCCTCTACCGCTTCGACGGCTATCTCGTCGCCTTCGATCCCGGCCCGGGCTGGAGCTACTTCCCGTCCGTCCAGGAGCTCCTCGTCACCCTCGGCCTGGTCGCCGCCGAGGTGGCCGTCTACATCGCCCTCGTCAAGAAGCTCCCCATCCTCGGCGGCGCGCAGCCCGCGGCCGCCGCCGCGCACTAGGAGGAATCCGCCATGGCCCAGCGCATCGTCGTCGATCCTGTCACCCGCATCGAAGGCCACCTTCGCATCGACGTGGAAGTCGACGGTGGAGAGGTGCGGAAGTCCTGGTCGTCGGGCCAGATGTGGCGCGGCATCGAGACCATCCTGCAAGGCCGCGATCCGCGGGAGGCGTGGCTGTTCACGCAGCGCATCTGCGGCGTCTGCACCACCGTCCACGCCATCACCTCGGTGCGCGCGGTCGAGAACGCCATCGGCCTCGAGATCCCGCTCAACGCCCAGTACATCCGCAACCTCATCCTCGCCGCGCACGCCCTGCACGACCACATCGTCCACTTCTACCACCTCTCCGCGCTCGACTGGGTGGACGTGACCGCGGCCCTCAAGGGCAATCCGGCGAAGACGGCGCAGCTCGCCGAGAGCCTCTCGCCCTGGCCGAAGAACAGCCGCCGCGAATTCGAGTCGGTGCAGGCCAAGCTGGGTGGCTTCGTCGCCAACGGCCAGCTCGGCATCTTCACCAACGGCTACTGGGGCCACCCGGCGATGAAGCTCTCGCCGGAGGTCAACCTGCTCGGCGTCGCCCACTACCTGCAGGCCCTGGAGGTGCAGCGCAAGGCCAACCAGATCGTCGCCATCCTCGGCGGCAAGACGCCCAACATCCAGAACCTCGCCGTCGGCGGCGTCGCCAACGCCATCAATCTCGACAACATGACGACGATCAACATGGAGGTCCTCTACGGCATCAAGGACCTCTTCGAAGAGGTGAGGACGTTCGTCGACCAGGTCTATCTGCCGGACGTGATCGCCATCGGCGCCATGTACCCCGAGTGGCTCGGCTACGGCGCCGGCGTCACCAACTACCTCGCGGTGCCCGATCTGCCGCTCAACGCCAAGGGATCGCGGTTCGACCTGCCCGGAGGCACGATCTTCGACGGCAAGCTCGACAGCGTGCAGGTGTTCAAGGGCTTCAACGATCCATACTTCCGCGACAACGTCGCCGAGTCGATCGCCCACTCCTGGTACGACGGCGACTGGACCCGCCATCCCTGGGAGGAGGAGACCGTCCCGAAGTACACCGACTTCCAGGACCAGGGCAAGTACTCGTGGGTGAAGTCGCCGCGCTTCCAGGACCGGCCGATGCAGGTGGGGCCGCTCGCCCAGGTGCTGATCGGCTACGCCAGCGGCCACGAAGAGATCCGCAAGCTGGTGGACGACTCGCTCGCCACGGCCTCCTCGATCGCCGGCGCCAAGCTGACGCCGCAGGTGCTGCACTCGACGCTCGGCCGCCACCTCGCCCGCGCCGTGCGCGCCCGTCTGCTCGCCGACCTCGCCTTGAAGCACTGGGACCGCCTGGCCGCCAACATCGGCAAGGGGGATTTCGCGACGTACGTCAAGCCGGAGTTCCCCAAGGGCGAGCAGCGCGGCTTCGGCTTCCACGAGGCGCCGCGCGGCGCGCTCTCGCACTGGGTCGTCATCCGCGACGGCAAGATCGCCAACTACCAGTGCGTCGTGCCTTCGACCTGGAACGCCGGCCCGCGCGACGCCAAGGGCCAGATGGGGCCGTACGAGGCTTCCCTCATCGGCAATCCCGTCGCCGATGCGGAGCACCCGTTGGAGGTGGTGCGGACGGTCCACTCCTTCGATCCCTGCCTCGCCTGCGCCGTCCACACCCACGACACCGGGGGTCACGAGATCGCGAGGGTCAAGGCCCTATGAGGATCAATGCCTTATGAGAGCGGCGGTCATCGGCCTCGGCAGCGTCCTCATGGGCGACGACGCGGCCGGCCCGCACGTCCTCAAGCGGCTCGAAGCCGAGTACGAGCTGCCGCCCGGCATCGAGCTCCTGGACCTGGGGACTCCGGGACCGGAGCTCGCGCATCTCGTCGAAGGCCTCGACCTCCTCATCGTGGCCGATACCCTGCGGACGCCCGGCGCCTCGCCGGGCGAGGTCCGGCTCCTCCGCCGCGAGGAGATCCTCCAGGGCCCGCAGCCGCAGCGCCTCTCGCCGCACGATCCCAGCCTGCGCGGCGCCCTCCTCGCGGCGGATCTCCTCGGCCGCTCGCCGCAGGAGGTTCTCCTCGTGGGAATCGTGCCCGCCGTGACGAGCCTCGGCATCGGCCTGACACCGCGAGTCCGCGACGCGCTGCCGCAGGCGGTCGCGGCGGTGGTGGGAGAGCTGGCGCGCCTGGGCTACGTGGTGCGGCGCCGGCCGGCGGCGCCGGTGGAGGCGGCGTGGTGGGAACGGGAGACGGCGGAGAGCTCGCCGTTCGCATGGTGAAGGGGCGGCCTCAGCAGATCCGCGGCAGCGGCTCGCCCTCGGGCTCGGCGAGCAGCCGGCGGCCGAAGCCGGTGTCGAGGAGCACCGAGCCCGCCGGCTCGGCGAGGCAGGCGCCGATCACGGCGGCGTTGCGGCCCAGTGGATGATCGCGGAGCGCCGCAAGCACGCGCGCGGCCGCTCCCGGACGCACGCCGATCACCGCCTTGCCTTCGTTGGCGACGTGCAACGGCTCGATGCCCAGCAGCTCGGAGGCCGCCCGCACCTCGGGCGTGACCGGCACCGCCGCCTCGTCGAGCAGGACGCCGACGCCGCTCTTCCCCGCCATCTCGTGCAGGGCGCTGGCGAGGCCGCCGCGCGTGGGATCCTTCATCGCCACCACGTCCTCGCCGCCGGCCGCGAGAGCCCGGCGGATCAGGCCGTTGAGCGGCGCCACGTCCGAACGCAGCTCGCCGCCGAAGTCCAGGCCGTTGCGCGCCGCCATCACCGCCATGCCGTGATCGCCCACCGTACCGGTCACCAGCAGCCGGTCGTCCGGGCGCAGGCCCGAGTCCGGCACCACGCGGTCGGTAAGCGCGATACCGGTGGTGTTGAGAACGATGCCGTCCAACTCGCCGCGGCCCATCACCTTGGTGTCGCCGGTGACCACCGTGGCTCCGGCTTCGCGGCAGGCGGCGGCGATCGACGCCTGGATGCGCCGCAGGTCCGCCAGCGCGAAGCCCTCCTCCAGGATGACGCCGCAGGTTAGAGCCAGCACCTCGGTGGCGCCCATCATCGCCAGATCGTTCACCGTGCCGGAGACCGACAGGCGGCCGATGTCGCCGCCGGGAAAGAAGACAGGATGGATGACGTGCGAGTCCGTCGTCACCACCAGCCACCTGTCGCCGACGCGGATCGCCGCGCCGTCGTCCATGGCCGCGAGGCCGACGGCGATGCCGCTCTCCGGCTCCTCGGCCGCTCCGGCGACGAAGATCCCTTCGATCAAGGCCCGCATGGCCCGGCCGCCGGCGCCGTACTTCAAGGTGATCCGCTCGTCGAGGACCGCGGGACGCGGGGTGAGAGCGATCATGACGCCACCTCCTGGAGGGTGAGATCCGGCCGGCCGCCGTACTGGTGCCAGATCTTGCACGTCCCTTCGCTCGACACCATGCAGGCGCCCACCGGCCGCTCGGGCACGCATTCCTTGCCGAACAGGCTGCAGTCGTTCGGCGAGGCGAGGCCGGAGAGGATGGCGCCGCAGATGCAGTCCTTCACCAGCGTCGGCGGCGCGTAGCTCCACAGCGACGAGACGTCGATCGCGAAGCGGCGGCGCGCGTCGGCGGCGGCGAACTCCTCGCGGATGCGCAGGTTGCCGTCCGGCACGTAGGCGATCCCCCGCCATTCGCCGCCGGCGGTCTCGAAGACACGCCAGAGCTGCTCCTGCGCGCGCCGGTTCCCCTCCTTCGTCACGCACCGCGGATACATGTTGGCCACCTCGGCGCGGCCGTCGCGCACCAGCTCGAGCAGCTTGACCAGCGCGGCCAGGATGTCGAGCGGCTCGAAGCCCGCGACGACGACCGGGCGGCCGTACTTCGCGGCGAACGGCTCGAAGAGGCCCCAGCCGGTGATGGTGGCCGCGTGGCCGGCGCCGAGGAAGCCTTCGACGCGGGTGCCCGGCACCTCGGCCACGATCTCCATGGCCGGCAGGATGTACTTGTGAGCGGAGAGGATCGAGAAATTCGCCGGCCGCCGCGGGTCGAGGATCGCCGCCGCCGTGGCCACCGCCGTGGTCTCGAAGCCGGTGGCGAAGAAGACCACCTCGTCGCCGCTCGCGCGCGCCAGGTCCATGGCTTGCGAGAGGCTGTAGACCACGTCCACCTTGGCGCCCTCGGACTGCGCGTCGCCGAGCGACTGCACGGTTCCCGGCACCCGCAGCATGTCGCCGTAGGTGGCGACGCGCACGCCGCTTTTCGCCAGCGCCACGGCCTCGTCCACCTCCGGCAGATCGGTGACGCACACGGGACACCCCGGCCCCATGATGAGATCCACCTGGCGCGGGAAGTTGGCGCGCAAGCCGAAGCGGGCGATGGCCTGCTCGTGGCTGCCGCAGACGTGCATGAGGGTGATCGGCTCGCGGCCGATCTCGCGCGCCAGGCGCCCGGCCTCGGCGGCGAGCGCCTTGCCGCGCGCCGGATCGCGAAACTTGAGCTGCGCGAAACCGGCGCCGGCGCTACTCACGGTCCCCCTCCCCCTCCTCCCGCGCCACGGCGGCGGCGATCTCGCCACGCACGTCCGCCGCCATGAGATCCTCCACCCCATCCTCCTCGGCCGCGGCCATCAAGCTCTCGTAGAGCTCCAGCGTCTCGCCGATCTCCTCGGGCGGAATGCGGCGGATCGCGTAGCCCACGTGATTCAGAACGTAGTCCCCTGGAGCGACGGGCTCGTCGGCGAGCTCGAGCCGGATCTGCCGGCGGACTCCCCAGAAGTCGACGGTGGCCACCAAGCCGTCCACTTCCACCACCTTCCCCGGAACACCCAGACACATGGGGGACCTCCTCTCGGATACGTGCCTCTCTTCTACGGGAGCTCCATAGCGGCCGCTATACCTTTCCGGAGGGGTGGAGGCGGCGCGCGGGGGTGGTAAGGAAGGCTACCTGGGTGGGTGGGCCGCCCAACCCACCCAGGGCGGCCCTCCGCAAACCCTTATTCGGCAGTCCTTTACAAGAAAGTTGTCAGAAGAGCGGTGCTTTTTCCGACTCTATATGGCTGTGACGACCTCCTATCCCGCCGGCAAAAAGGCGCCGCCGAGGCACGATCCCAGCTACAAGGCGATCTTCTCCCAGCGCACCATGGTCGAGAAGCTGATCCACGGATTCCTCGACGGAGCCTGGACCGAGCGCCTCGACCTCTCCACCCTCGAGCAAGTCGGCAAGAGCTTCGTCTCCGACGACCTCCGGGAGCGCCACAGCGATCTCATCTGGCGCCTGCGGCTCCGCGGAGACGATGACCGCTGGATCTACCTCTACCTCCTGCTGGAGTTCCAATCCACCTCCGACTCCTTCATGGCCGTGCGGCTCCTGACCTACGTCGGCCTGCTGCTCGAAGACATCATCCGCAAGGAGTCTCTGAAGCCGGGGGACCGCCTCCCCGCGGTTCTCCCCCTGGTGCTCCACAACGGCAAAAGCCGCTGGCGCGCGCCGCTGCGCCTGGAGACGCACTTCGCTCCGGTCCCCAAGGATCTCAGGCGATATCTCCCCCGGCTGACCTACCTCCTCCTCGACCAGCGCCGCCTGGACCTCGACCGCCCTGAGCTGGAGCACAACCCGACCGCCGCCCTCTTCAAGGTCGAAGTCAACGAGATACCGGAGGCTCTTCTCGATCTCTACCGGCAACTTAAGGGCTGCATTCCGCCCGAAGAATCGGAGCTCCTGAGGATCATCAATGCGTGGTTCGTGGGGGTGGTCCGCAGGACTGTCTCAGAGGCTATAATTCCCGAGGGGGTGAGCTTTGAGGAGCCTTCGATGCTGGAAGAAAACTTGATCAGGATGTTCAAACAGACCAGGCAGGAGGGCCGGCGGGAAGGTGAGGTTTTGGCCCTACGGAGGGCCCTCCTCAAGCTGATGGCCAAGCGCTTTGGTCGGTTGCCCAAGAGAATCCGGAGCCGAGTGGATCAGATCGACTCTGCCAAGGAACTGGAGAGGCTAACGCAGAGGGTGCTGTCGGCGAAGTCTCTTGAGGAAATGAGGCTCGGCCAGGGCTAGCTTCGCGCGATGAAGGCGCCGCCGGCGAACTCCACGCCGGCGGCGATCCTCCAGGCCCCAGCTTACTCCTCCCACTCACCCTCGCCAGAGATCTGCTCGTCGAGAATCGCCCGGTCCGTTCCAGGCCGCGCCAGCGCTTCCAGCAGCCGCGCCAAACGGCGGGAATCTCGTGTTTTCTTGGTCCAGAGGATGGCTCCAGAGGCTATAATTTGCCGAGGGAGTGAACATGAGGGTACCTTCCATGCTCGAAGAGATACCTATCAGGTGGCGCGAGGCGGCCCGCGTGAGGATCCCTAAGGAGGTCTGCAGAAAGGTCTACTTAGGTCTTCCGTGGGTTCTCTTCAGCTCGATGTCAAGCGCTTGGACGGCTGCCCAAGGAGGTCCGGAGTCAAGACCGCCGGAACTGAGGGAGAGCTCTATCGAAATGACAGGTACGGATCAACAATTGATTGCCAATCGAAGCTATGTGCCCACTCAAGAGGAGATAGATGCATTACGCGAGGATGTATTGAAGGTCACCTTCAACATAGTTTATCGAGAAGGATGGTACGACGGCGCCCGGTATACCCGTCAAAGCCGTCAAAAAGCACGGCTCTCCGGAATGCGTAAGATTCTCCTTGAATCGATAAGGCACCGTTTCGGTTCTGTCTCTCCTCAGCTACGTCACCGCGTCAGCAGAATCTCTTCCACCGAGAGATTGCTCGAGCTTGCCGGTCAGGTACTCAACGCTGAGACACCTGAAGACTTGGCGCTCTGAGGTAGACATGGCCGACCATCTTCCATCTCACGACGGACGAGTAGAGGGGGTCTGCCCAAGGCCGGGGAGGACGGCAGCGGCGACCAGGGCGAGCCAGCGATCAACGAAAACCGCCGTTGGAGCATACCCACGGGCATAGCTCATGCCGACCCGGCTAACTCCAAAGACTTCAGGTGCAAGCTCCTCAATGACCCAAGGTCCGACGGCGTTAGCCTCGCCGGCCAAGGGAGCGAGCACATCGCGCGCTCTGAAGCGACGGAGAAAGTCCAGGTTGAAGGCATTGGGTAAAAAAGGGCATAGGCGCTGACTTAGCCTGTAGGGGCGCCCTGTGTGGGCGCCCTGCCACCTAGGGCGGCCACGTAGGGCCGCTCTACAGTTGCCTTGCTGGGCGCCACAGAGAGCTACCAGATTTCGCACAGTGTGAGAAGGCTCTCCCGGTAGTCCTCGACGGCGAGATCCGCCGGGATCCCCTGCGCGGCGAGCAGGTCCATCATCTCGCTCACGGAGACGCCTGCCAACTCGGCCGCTTTGCTCAGCGAGGCCTTTCCTTGTCGATATTGCTCCAGACCGAGAAAGACGCGGCCACGACCGATGAGGTCGCGGACAGCGGTGGACAGGTCCTCTTTCTCCGCTTCCGCCAGGCTGCTGAGGAATTGATAGTCGTCGGCTTCCAGGCGGATGCTAATCGTTTTCTGGGCTTTTGCCATGTTCAGTTATCTCCTGCCTGACGCGAGACCTCTTCGATGAGCTCGTCCCTGAAGCGTCCGTACGCTCTCAGCTTCTCCAGGTAGCGCATCCCCCAACGTCACGCGTCAAAAGACCCTTTTCGACGGCCCGGCTCAGGATGCCCAAGGACGTGACGAACCGGATTCGCAGGACCTTGCAAGCCCGAATGGCGCTCCGGTCATCCGTGGCGACGACGGCCGATTCCCCTTTCTCCAGGGCGAGCGCCAGAGCCGCGGCTTCCCCTGCTCCCAGCCGGAAATCCCACTGGTCCTCCACACAGTTAGGATACGCCAGAGGACGAAGAGGCGATCAGGTGACATCAGACACCCACGCCTCAAGTTCCGATGCGAACTTGAATTCTGTTCCCTTCATGAAGTCTTTCGTCGCCCATATCTGCTTTTGAGAAACACGCTCGATCCCCGGGCCCACGCGAAGCGGGTAAGAGTAGCTATTGTTTAGCTGACGAACACCAACAGGCGTCTTGGTCTTCCCTACTACTATGATGATGCAGGGTCTTGCCACGCCATCGAAAGGTACGGCCCGGATGCGCACAAAATCCACCTGTGCATCAGTGTACTTCCGTAACGCTGCCTCAATATTCTTGATGCGGTCTTCTGGCTTGGCTACGCCAACGATCGAATGCGTATGGTTAGTTACACCGATGATCAAAACACCGCCTCGGTTGTTCGCGAATGCAGCGACCTCCTCAGCGAACTTGATTGTAGCTGCCTTTTTTTGATCTGATGGCGCAGACCACATCTCGAGCGTCTCTGTGATATCCCACAGGTCAGTCTCAACTGTTGATTTCTGACAGGATATCTTTTTCAGGAGGCGTCTTACGAAACGGTCGTCAGCATAAAGGTGTTCGCGCTGCAAGAACTCTTGACAAAGGGTATCAATATGCCGGAGCGAATCACGGAGCTCAGTGAAATAGGTGATTACATTTTCGCGGATACGTATCTGAACCATGTGGAATAGTGTAGATGCCGAAACCCAGGGATACTCTTCTTCCCCTGCCGCTTCGTCAGTCAGGTCCATCCATACCCTGAATAGTGTAGGGCCGATCCGATGCTGAATGCCAAGTGCCAACTCTCCGGCAAGGCGAAGTCTTGTGATTCCCTTTGCGTTGGATCTGTCTAGTGTCCGGTCACCACGTTTAGTACTCCCCCATACCGCATAGCTGAATAGAATTGCTGGCGCAAGCTCATGCTTTGTGGAGAGGTAATTAGCATATGTTAGGAAAGCTTCGATCTCACTCCTGTGACGCCGAAGGAAATCACCTAACTCTTGGATGATATGATCGTAGGTAGGTGCTGGCTTGCGAGAGAGTTTTTCTGCTGAGCGCACCAGCTTTTGTGCTGCGGGAAATATTAGCTTCGTCTCGTTCCAGAATTCTGGGACATTCGGTTCGCGAGCGAAAACCCACCAGCGGGGGACATCGGCCCCAACCTCACGGCCAAATGATGTTAGCTCCAATCGTTTAAAGTCTATCAATCCATCCGGCTCGACAGGTTCTTTCATCCAAGTTTTGCTCTCGATCTTGACATCTGCCGCATCGATACAGGCATGGAAGCGGCCTAGCGTGCGAAATTCATCAAGCTGCCATAGGATCTTGTGTGCGGCGAGCCACGACCTCACATCGTCGAAAGACGTTATTTCGTCCAAGATGGCACCCCCCAACTCGTGCATGAGACCAGCGGGACGCGCGCTCTCCGAGGGGGTCCATGGCTGGTCCTCTACGCCCTCAGTCGAGATAGTACCAGAGGGCGGCGAGGAGGTCCCGATCCTAGAGAAGGGGTTGGGCCAGCGTCAGGGTGCTCTGCGGCCGAGAAGACTGCCCTGGGGGGCCAGGCGGTAGGCGAGCGCAGGGAGTAGGAAGACGAGCTGCTCGACCAGGGTCAAGGGCAGTGGGCGAGGGGACGAGGAGACGCCCGTGGCTGGAGAGGTTGGGTCTCCTGTGGCAACGCGACACGGAGTTGGCCGAGCTTCGCTTCCGCGTGCGGGGGAGTGTAGAATCTGCTTGAACCGAGTCAGGTAAGGCAGGGCGCGCTTCATGGGCAACTGGTCGCGAAGCTTCAAGATAGCAATCTTGCTTGTGGCAGTGATCGCGTGCATCGTCGCGTTCATGGCGCTGAAGGTCCGGCCGGAGCCCTATGAAACTTCAGACTTCCAGCCGGCCGGCCCGCTGCCTCCTCCAGCCGACGCCATCGCGCCAGCGCCCACTGACACACAAACCAAGCCGGTGGCTGCATCGTCGGGATGCGTTCCCGGAGAAGAGCGTACCGAGAACGGTGTCGTCTTCGTCCGCATCTGCTCAGGGACGTTCACTGTGGGTTCGGCCAACGACCACTCGGTCAACGGCTGGCTAGCCGCGCCCGACGAGCGGCCGGCTCATCAAGTCACGGTGAGCGAGTTCTGGATCGGCAAGACCGAGATCACCAGGGAACAGCACCGCCGTTTTCACCCCGATTACCGAGGCGATGTTCGCCCTTTCAACCCCATGGTCCACCACTTTAGCGACGCAATGCTGCCGGCGACCTGGGTTAATTGGCTAGAAGCGAAGGAGACCTGTGAGCGTTTGGGCGGCCGCCTTCCTACCGAGGCGGAGTGGGAGTATGCCGCACGCGCCGGCAGCCAGACCGCTTGGTCCATGGGTGACGACAAGAAGCTGCTTGGCGAGTACGCATGGTATGACGGGAGCTTGATCAGCGCACCACATACCGTCGGCACGAAGAAGCCCAACGCCTGGGGCCTCCACGACATGCACGGCAACGTCCAGGAGTGGGTGGCCGACTGGTATGGCACCTACCCCGCTGCCGCGCAGACGGACCCTGTCGGCCCTAAGACAGGTCGCGGTTTCCGCGTGCTGCGTGGGGGCTCCTACTTCGCCAAGGCCCCGCTCGTGCGCTCTGCGAGGCGGAACTGGGAATGGCCCCCAACTCGGCTCGAAAGCTTCGGCTTTCGCTGTGTCCGCAGCTTTCCTCGAAAGTGAGTAATCGCCAACGCACAAGAGAGAACCTTGAATCTCAAAAACTTTCTATTCCTGTTTGTACTGGCTGCTTGGCTTGCTATTCCGACTTCTCTATGTGCGGCTCAGCAAGAAGTTGCCGTCGTTGGTATGGAGCTCGGCTTGGTGTTCAATCGCCAGCGCTGCCAAATGAACATCGGTGGTTAGCCTTCCCGATACTCCAGCCTCCCGCGTCAGGCTGTCGAGCAAGTCGAGATGGCGAGGTCCTGGTTGGAGAATCTGGACCTGGGGTCTTTCCAGCCACGATCGGATGTGGCCGATCGCCTCCTGAGATGTAAACGTCCGAGTTGTATGCGTACACGAGGAGGTTGATGTCCGGCAGGATCATCGACCGGCGGCGGTCCCCCGTAGCTTGCGCTCGAAGTCCTCCGTCTCCAACTCGTCGACGAGCTGGTTGAGTCGGAGCACGTCCACGCCGCTGCGAAAACCGCACGCCTTGGGCGTCACCTCGAACCTTGGGAGCTTGGAGGCCGGCTTTTTCCCCTGGGCGAGCCCCTGCCGCAAAGTCGAGTTGACGACCTCCTTGAAGCTCTCTCCGGACCGCCCAGCCCTCTCCTTGAGCTGGCGGGCGATATCTTCATCCAAGGTGAGCGGCGTCCGCATGGAGACATCATGATTGCTTCCAGTTTATGCAGTCAAGATGCTTGACGCCTTGGATTCTGGGGTCTGCCATAAGAAGGGGCGCCGATAGTTGCGTCGGGTAGCCGCCCATCACGCTTCTTCCGGGCTCGAATCGGCGCTAGTGCTTAGCGGCGCTAATTGGCGCTATAATAGCCAGTATGCGACCGGCAGCGAGAATCGTGTTGAGTCCAGAGGAACGAGCGACCCTCGAGCATTGGGCGCGGGGCGGTAAGACCGAGCAGAGGATGGCGCGGAGAGC
>JBKPTH010000073.1:0-109586 GCA_046765915.1 Acidobacteriota bacterium
CCCGTGTCTCGTCCCGTCGTCCCCTCTCGCCAGCCGGCGCCGCCCGCCGGCCGCACCGCTCCCTCACCCCCGGCGGGCCGACCCGCGCCTGCGCGCCAGGCCCAGCCCGCCGCGGCGCCCACCGGCCTCGCGACGGAGGAACAGAAGCGGCGCGCCGTCGAACGGCTGCAGGAGCAGATCGAGCGCGACAAGAAGAAGAAGGGCAAGGGCGCCAAGAAGTCCGGTCCGCGCGAGGAGGAGGATCTGACCGGCTTCAAGGGTACGCTCGAAGACCTGGAGGGCGAGGACGAGGTCACCGCCAGCCCGGCCAGCGGCCGCCGCCGGCGCCGCGCCCAGCGCAAGGAGGACGAGGGAGGCAAGATCCTCAGCTTCAAGAAGGACAAGCCGCAGGGTCCGGTGATGATCAGCGAGGGCATGACCCTGCGCGAGTTCGCCGAGAAGCTGGGCGTGCGGGTGCGCGACCTGATCAACGCCCTGTTCAAGCGCGGCATCATGGCCAACATCAACCAGGTGCTGGATTCCGAGCTGGCGCAGGAAGTGGCCAAGGATCTCGGCGTGGACGCCATGGTCGTCTCTTTCGAGGAGGAGGTCCAGCTCCGGCAGGAGCTCTCGGTGGGCACCGACCAGCCGGAGGCGAAGGCGCCGCGGGCGCCGGTGGTGACCATCATGGGCCACGTCGACCACGGCAAGACGTCGCTGCTCGACGCCATCCGCTCCTCCAAGCTGACCGAGGCCGAGTTCGGCGGCATCACCCAGCACATCGGCGCCTATCACGTCGAGGCCAACGGGCGGCAGATCGTCTTCGTCGACACTCCCGGCCACGAGGCCTTCACCATGATGCGCGCCCGCGGCGCCAGGATCACCGACATCGTCGTCCTGGTGGTGGCGGCCGACGACGGCGTCATGCCGCAGACGATCGAGGCGATCGATCACGCCCGCGCCGCCAAGGTGCCGATCGTGGTGGCGATCAACAAGGTCGACAAGCCCAACGCCAACCTCGACCGGGTGAAGAAGGAGCTCGCCGACCGCGGCCTGACGCCCGAGGACTGGGGCGGCGAAACGGTCATGGTGCCGATCTCCGCCTTGAAGCGCCAGGGCATCTCGGAGCTGCTCGAGATGATCCTGCTGACGGCGGACATCCTGGAGCTCAGGGCCAACCCGGACATCGCCGCCCAAGGAGCCGTCCTCGAGGCCCGCAAGGAGGTCGGCCGCGGCATCGTGGCGAGCGTGCTGGTGCAGAACGGCACCCTGCGCGTCGGCGACGTGTTCGTCTCCGGCGCCACCTGGGGCCGCGTGCGCTCGATGAGCGACGACGTGGGCCAGCGGGCGCAGGCGGCCGGGCCGTCGACGCCCGTCGAGGTCACCGGCTTCAACGAGCTGCCGGACGCCGGCGATCTCATGCAGGTGGTGGAGGACGAGTCGAAGGCGCGCGGCATCGCCGATTTCCGGGCTCAGGAGGAGCGCCATCGCGGTCTCGCGCCCACCCAGGCCCGGCTGTCGCTCGACCAGCTCTTCAACCGCATCCAGGAGGGGGAGGTCAAGGACCTGTCCGTCATCCTCAAGGCGGACGTCCAGGGATCGGTCGAGGTGCTGCGGGACGCTCTCGCCAAGGCCAGCACGGAGAAGGTGAAGGTGTCGGTGCTGCACACCGGCGTCGGCGCCATCTCCACCAACGACGTGCTGCTCGCCTCGGCGTCGAAGGCGGTGGTGATCGGCTTCAACGTGCGGCCCGAGCGCGCCGCCGTCGACCTCGCCGACAAGGAGGGCGTGGAGATCCGCCTGCACACCGTCATCTACGAGCTGATCGACGAGCTGCGCAAGGCGATGACGGGACTGCTCGAGCCCACCTTCCGCGAGGTCGCCGCCGGGCGGGCCGAGGTGCGGGACACGTTCAAGGTGCCGAAGGTGGGGACGGTCGCCGGCTGCCACGTCGTCGAGGGGGTCATCCCCCGCACCGCGGCGGTGCGCCTGCTGCGCGACAACCGGGTCATCTACGAAGGGAAGATCGCCTCGCTGCGGCGCTTCAAGGACGACGTCTCCGAGGTGCGGACCGGCTTCGACTGCGGCATCGGCCTCGACCGTTTCCAGGACTTCAAGCCGGGCGACTTCATCGAGGCCTACACCCGCGAAGAGGTGGCGCCGGTCCTGTAAAAGGCCGGCGGCGTAGGGTGCGCCGTGCGCACCTCGGGGGATTTCCCCGGTGCGCACAGCGCACCCTACCCGCTCACGGACCGCGCTCAATCCGATGATCGTCGGCATCTCCGTCTTCGAGCTGCACCTGCCCGCCAGCCGCAGCCTGAAGGACAAGCGGCGGGTGGTGAAGTCGTTGATCGACCGGGTGCACCAGCGGTATCGGATCTCCGTCGCCGAGACGGGCTTCCACGACCTGCACCAGCGGGCGGAGATCGCGGTGGCGGCGGTGACGGCCGGCGGCGAGACGGAGATGGAGAGGATGCTGGACGAAGTGCGAAACCTGGTGGAGAGCGATCCCGAGGTCTTCCTCACCCGCTGGGAGCCGCAGATGCTGGAAGGAGCGTCATGAGCCGCCGTACCGATCGCGTGAGCGACCTGCTGCGGGCCGAGCTTTCCGACCTGCTGCTGCGGGAGGTGCACGATCCGCGGGTGAAGCTGGCCTCGGTCACCGAGATCGCGGTGACGCCGGACCTCCGCCGGGCGGTGGTGAAAGTGTCGGTCCTGGGGAACGACCAGCAGCGGCAGGAGACCATCGAAGGCCTCCGCCATGCGCGGGGGTTCCTGCGCACCGAGCTGGCTCGCCGGCTCCGGCTGCGGTCCACCCCGGAGCTCGTCTTCGAGCTCGACCGGGGCGCCGAGCTCAGTCAACAGATGTCTGACTTACTGGAGAGCCTCCATGGGCGGGATGAAAGCTCCTGAAGACCTGCTGCGGAAGATCCGCCAGGGCAACCGCTTCCTGCTGACCAGCCACGTCAATCCGGACGGCGACGCCATCGGCTCCGAGCTGGGGCTGGCGCGCCTGCTGCGCCGGCTCGGCAAGGGCGCGGTGGTGTGGAACCGCGACGCCACGCCGACGATCTACCGGCCGCTGCCGGGCAGCGAGCGGATTCACGTCGGCGAGGAGCCGCCGGCCGGCTTTCCCGACGTGTTCGACGCCACCATCGTGCTCGAGTGCCCGAGCCCCGATCGCACCGGCATCGAGAAGTACCTGCCCGAGCGGCCGGTGATCAACATCGACCACCACCTCGGCAACCAGTGCTACGGCGCGGTGAACTGGGTCGATTCCGCGGCGCCGGCCGTGGGCGAGATGGTCTACCGTCTGGCCCAGGGGCTCAAGGTCGCGCTCGAGCCGGAGGTCGCGAGCTGCCTCTACCTGACCCTGGTGACCGACACCGGGGGCTTCCGCTTCTCCAACGCCACCCCCGCCGCCTTCGAGGCCGCCGCCTCCCTGGTGCGCGACGGTGCCCATCCGGAGCAGGTCTCGCAATGGCTCTACGAGAGCCAGCCGCTCGCCGTGGTGCGCCTGCTCGGCGAGATGCTCCAGACCCTGCAGATCCACGAGGGCGGGCGGGTCGCCACCGGCCGGCTGACGCGGGAGATGTTCGCGCGCGTGGACGCTTCCCCGGGAGATTCCGAAGGGCTGATCGATCACCTGCGCTCGATCGCCGGAGTGGACGCCGTGGCGCTCATCCGCGAGCGCGAGGACGGCCCCCACAAGATTTCGCTGCGCAGCCGCGGCGAGGTGGACGTGGAGAAGATCGCCCGCCACCACGGCGGCGGCGGCCACCGCAACGCCGCCGGCTTCACCCTGGAGGGTGACGGCGAGGAGATCCGCGCGCGGGTGGCGGCGGCGCTGGGAGAGGCGCTCGGCTGAGGGCGGCCGATCGGGATCAAGATGAAGGACGGCCTGCTGTTGATCGACAAGGCTCCGGGCTTCACCTCGCACGACGCCGTGCAGCGGGTGCGCCGGGCCCTGAAGCAGAAGAAGATCGGCCATTGCGGCACCCTCGATCCGGATGCCACGGGCCTGCTGCTGCTCACCCTGGGGACGGCGACCCGGCTGACCCGGTTTCTCATCCGCGCTCCCAAGGTGTACGAAGGGGTCATCCGCTTCGGCGTCGCGACGGACACCTACGACGCCTCCGGGCGCGTCGTCGCGGAAGCGCCGGCCGGCGCCGTGGCGGCTCTCGGCCCGGCTGCCGTGGCCGCGGCGATGCGCGTCTTCGAAGGCGAGATCCGGCAGCAGCCGCCCCCCTACTCCGCCAAGAAGGTCCAGGGGGTCAAGTTCTACGAGCTGGCGCGCCGCGGCGAGGAGGTTCCGGACGAGCCCAAGGACGTCACGGTCTACGAATTCGTTCCCGTCGGGGAGATCGAGGAGGATCGGCTGCGCTTCCGGCTCTCCTGCTCGTCAGGGACCTACGCCCGCGGCCTGGCCCACGACCTGGGGGCCGCCCTGGGCGTCGGCGCGCATCTGGCCGAGCTGCGGCGGACGCGCATCGGCACTTTCAAGGTGGAAGACGCCCTGCCGATCTCGACGCTGGAAGAGCGTGTCCAGGCCGACGAAGCGGCGGGTCCGGCATGGATTCCCTTCGATCAGATCCCGCTTCCCTTCGGCGAGGTCACGGCCGATCCGCAGCAGGAGCACCGCATCAGCCATGGGCAGACCGTGCTGGTGCGGGAGCTGGCGGGCGAGGAGGGGGACTGGGTCAAGCTGGTCAACCGCCGGCGGGAGCTCATCGCCGTCGGCACCGTCATCGAGCGGATCGGCAGCGCCGGGGTGGGCGTCATCCAGCCCCGGGTGGTGTTTCGGTAAAAGGGGGTGAGGGGTGGGGGCCAGGGCCGCTTGTGCTACAATGCACAACCGGAATGAAAGGTAAGGAGGAGTTTGCTTTGGCGCAAACCAGTGACGTGAAAGAAAAGATCATCAACGACTACCGGGTGCATGAGAACGACACCGGGTCTCCGGAGGTGCAGGTCGCACTCCTGACGTCGCGTATCACCGAGCTGACGGAGCACTTCAAGACCCACACCAAGGATCATCACAGCCGCCGTGGCCTCTTGAAGCTGGTGGGCCGCCGCCGCCGCCTGCTCGATTATCTCAAGGGGAAGGACCTCGAGCGTTACCGCACGACCATCGAGCGCCTCGGGCTCCGCAAGTAACTCCCCCACCGACCGATTCGGCAGGCAGCCGTCCCGAGGCTCCATTCACCGGCCTCGGGGCTCGCAGATCCTTCGGACCCTTCGCCTCCCCCGCTCCCCCGGGACTTGGGCGACGCCCAGACGCGCGGGCCGGTCCGATACGTAGGCAGACGAGAGACAAGAGAAAACAAGAAAGAGAAAAGAAAACCCATGAGGCAACGCAAAGAAATCGCCATCGGCTCGGGGACCATGATCATCGAATCGGGTCACCTGGCCAAGCAGGCCAACGGCTCCTGCACCATCCGCTTCGGCGACACGGTCGTCCTCGCCACCGCTTGCATGGAAGTCAAGAGCGGCATGGAGCGGGACTTCCTGCCGCTGACGGTCGACTACCGCGAGTACACCTACGCCGCCGGCCGCATTCCGGGCGGCTTCTTCAAGCGCGAAGGCCGGCCGACCGAGAAAGAGATCATCACCTCCCGCCTGATCGATCGTCCCATGCGTCCGCTGTTCCCCGACGGCTATCGGGCCGACACCCAGATCATCGCCTTCGTCCTCTCGGCCGACGGCGAGAACGATCCCGACATCCTGGCCATCAACGGCGCCTCGGTGGCGCTGGTGCTCTCCGACATCCCGTTCTACCACCCGGTGGGCGCGGTGCGTGTGGGTCTCGTCGACGGCCAGGTGGTGATGAACCCCGCCAACAGCCTGCGCGACGTGTCGGACCTCGACCTCGTCGTGGTGGGCACCGAAGAGGCGGTGGTGATGGTGGAGGCGGGGGCGAACCAGGTGTCCGAGGAGCTCCTCCTGGAGTGCATCTTCCGCGGCCACCAGGAGATCCAGAAGATCATCCGGGCGCAGCACGAGATGTTCCGCGAGGGCAACCGCGAAAAGCCCGTATGGACGGCGCCCGAGCTCTACCCGGAGTCGCTCTACGAGCAGGTCAAAGGGGACCTCTACGCGCCGTTGAAGGCCGCCCTCTTCACCAAGAAGAAGTTCGAGCGCAAGGCCGCGGTCAACGCCGTCGTCAAGCCCTACCTCGAGCAGATCCCCGAGGAAGAGGCGCCGAAGAAGGCGCAGGTCAAGAAGATCGTCAGCCGGCTCGAGGAGGAGATCCTCCGCGAGGTGGTGCTCGACGAGCGCACCCGTTTCGACAACCGGCGGCTCGACGAGGTGCGGTCCATCGACGTGCAGGTGAGCCTGCTGCCCCGCACCCACGGCTCGGCGCTGTTCACCCGCGGCGAGACGCAGGCCCTGGTCTCGGCGACGCTGGGCACCAAGCGCGACGCCCAGGTGATCGAGGAGTACGAGGGCGAGAGCGTCCAGAAGTTCATGCTGCACTACAACTTCCCGCCGTTCTCCGTCGGCGAGGTGAAGTTCCTGCGCAGCCCCGGCCGGCGTGAGATCGGCCATGGCGTGCTGGCCCGCCGGGCCCTCCTGCCGGTGTTGCCGGCCGAGGACGAGTTCCCGTACACGATCCGCGTCGTCTCCGACATCCTGGAGTCGAACGGCTCCTCGTCCATGGCCTCGATCTGCGGCGGCTCGCTCGCCATGTTCGACGCCGGCGTGCCGCTGCTCTCGCCGGTGGCGGGCGTCGCCATGGGCCTCATCAAGGGCGACGACAACTTCGCCGTGCTGTCCGACATCGCCGGCCAGGAAGACCACTACGGCGACATGGACTTCAAGGTGGCCGGCACCCGCGAGGGCGTGACCGCGCTGCAGATGGACATCAAGATCACCGGTGTCACCCGCGAGATCATGAAGGTGGCCCTGGAGCAGGCGCGGGCCGGGCGCATGCACATCCTCGACGTCATGCAGCAGGCCATGCCCACGCCGCGCGTCGAGATGTCGAAGTTCGCGCCGCGGCTCTACACCGTGCAGATCCCCAAGGAGAAGATCCGCGACGTCATCGGACCCGGTGGCAAGACGATCCGCTCGATCATCGAGGAGACCGGCTGCGACATCGAGATCGAGGACGACGGCAAGGTCGTCATCGCCTCGCCGGACGAGCGGGCGGCGCGGCTCGCCATCCAGATGATCGAGCATCTGACCGAGGTGCCCGAGGTCGGCAAGACCTACACCGGCCAGGTGCGGCGGGTCGAAGCCTACGGCGCCTTCGTCGAGATCATGCCGGGCACGGACGGGCTGCTGCACATCAGCGAGATCGCTCCCTACCGCGTGCGCGAGGTCACGGATGTGCTCAAGGAGGGCGACGAGGTCACCGTCAAGGTGATCAGTGTCGACGACCAGGGGAAGATCCGGCTGTCGCGCAAGGCGGTGATCATGGAGTCGCCCGACTACGATCCCGCGCAGTACGAAGGGATGGAGATGGCGATGGCCGGAGGCGGTGGCGAGCGCGAGCGCAGCGGCGACGGCGAGCGTGGCGGGCGCGGTGGCCGTGGCGGAGACCGGGGTGGTTTCCGTGGCGGACGCGGCGGCGACCGTGGCGGGCGGGGCGGCGGGCGGGGCGGCGGACGCTGACACGAACCTGATCGGTATGCAGTAGGGCGGCCCCATGTGGCCGCCCTTTTCATTTCCATGCGCTAGACTCCCCCGCTATGTCCGCTCGCCTGCATGATCTCGTCTCCTATCTGGATCGATATCTGGATTCCCGAGGGAGGGACTACGGTCCGAACGGTCTTCAAGTCGAGGGCAGGGAGGAGATCCGCAAGATCGTCACCGGGGTGTCCTCCTGCCAGGAGCTGTTCGTCCGTGCCCGGGAAGCCAAGGCGGACGCGGTCCTTGTCCACCATGGACTGTTCTGGGAAGGCATGCCGCGCACGCTCACGGGGTTTCAGTACCGCCGCGTGGCCGAGCTCATCCGCGGCGAGATGAGCCTCATCGCCTATCACCTGCCGCTGGATCGCCACGCCGAGGTGGGCAACAACGCCGTCGCCTGCCGCGAGGTTGGACTGATCGATCTCGAGCCGTTCGGTGACCACGACGGGTTGCCGGTCGGCTTCAAGGGACGCTTCGCTGAACCGATCTCAGCCGCGGGGTTGGTGGAGCGCTGCCGGAAGGTTTACAGCCAGGAGCCCTTCACCTTCCTCGAGGGTCCGGACCCGGTCTCCACGCTCGGGATCATCAGCGGAGGCGCCCAGAGCGATGTCTATACCGCCATCACCGAGGGCTTGGACGCCTACATCACGGGAGAGGTGAGCGAATGGGTGATGAACGTGGCGCGCGAGGCGAGGATCCATTACCTCGCCGCCGGCCACTACGCGACCGAGCGCCTCGGAGTCCGTGCGTTGGGCGGGCACCTGCGGGAGAGGTTCGGTATCGAGGTCGAATTCATCGACGTGCCGAATCCGGTGTAGAGAGTCCTTCGCCGGAAGTGTCTCCCTTTCCGCAGTTGCCGACACCTTAAACCCAGAATCTAAGGTAGCTATCAAGGCGGAACACCCGAAATTGGGTGAATTCGAATCCGAGGTGCGCCTCCGCGGACTCTCCGCGGGTCCGGCGCAGCTCATTTCAGGGAGGGAGTTACGTATGTCTGGTGAGGAAAACTGGGCTGGCGAGAAAGGCCATCTCGAGACGTTGAGCCGCCGCCGGTTCCTCGGCGGGATCGGCGGCGCGGCGGCGGTCGCGCTGACGGTCGGTAGCGCGGGCGCCGAAGCCGCGGCGAGCGCCGCCGCGGAGCCGGAGAGGGTATCCCCGGAGATGGCCAAGGCGGCGTCCCGCCGGGAGGCGGCGTACCAGATCCGCTGGCAGGCCGCGAAGGCGCATCGCAGGAAGCCGCTGGTCGTGCATACCGGGAACGGCGACGAGGCCCGCTACCCCAACCGCATCGGCAACTACTCCAAGGGGCTGCCGCACAACTCGTTCGGCGAGGTGGCCCCGGACGCCTACGACAGCTTGCTCGCGGCCGTCGAGAGTGGCGAGCCGGAGGGTTACGCGGCCATCCGCACCAGCGGCGGCCGGCGGCTCACCAACCCGATGGCCGGCCTGGCGTTCGACCTGGAGGGGATGGACGCCTGGGACATCACGGCGCCGCCGGCGCCGGCGCTCGCCAGCGCCGAGGAGGCGGGGGAGGGCGTCGAGCTCTACTGGATGGCCCTGCTGCGCGACGTCAACTTCCTCGACTACGCCGGCGGCCACCCGGACGCGGCGGCGGCGGTGACGGACCTCAACAAGCTGTCGGATTTCCGGGGCGCCAAGGTCAACGGCAAGGTGACCGCCCAGAGCCTCTTCCGCGATCCGCTCCCCGGCTGTCTCGCAGGCCCCTACATCTCGCAGTTCCTCTGGCTGCCGACCCCGTTCGGCGCGGAGTACATCGACCGCCGGATCCAGACCCAGCTTCCGGGCAGCGACCATCTGACGCGGTACTCCGATTGGCTGGACAGCCAGAACGGCTTCGGCCCCAACTTCTCGCGCCCGGACCCGGAGCGGCGGCACATCCGCAACGGCCGCGACCTGGCCGAGTGGGTACACATCGACGTCCTGTTCCAGGCGTATTTCACCGCCTGTCTGATCCTCGGCTCGCCGCCGAACGTCTTCGACGCGGAGACCGACGGCGGTATCGGGGCGACCCTCAACCCCGGCAACCCCTACCTCTCCATCCGCAACCAGGCGGGATTCGCCTGCTGGGGCGGGCCGCACATCAAGACCCTGCTGTGCGAGGTGGCGACGCGGGCGCTCAAGGCCACGTGGCACCAGAAGTGGCAGGTCCACCGGCGCCTGCGGCCGGAGGAATTCGGCGGCCTGGTCCACCACCAGGCGACGGCCAACCGCTATCCCGGCGCCCTGCACCGCGACGTCCTGGAGTCGCAGGCGGTCGGCCGGGTGCTCAGCGAGAACGGCACGGCCCTGCTGCCCGAGGCCTTCCCCGAGGGTTGCCCGACGCATCCGTCCTACACCGCGGGCCACGCCACCGTGGCCGGCGCCTGCGTCACCATCCTCAAGTGGTTCTACGACGAGCGGTTCATCATCAACGAGCCGGTGATCCCCACGCCGGACGGCCTGAGCCTGCAGCCGTACTTCGGGCCGCCGCTGACCGTCGGCGGCGAGCTCAACAAGCTCGCCTCGAACGTGGCCACCGGCCGCAACATCGCCGGCGTCCACTGGCGCTCGGACGCCATGGCTTCGCTGCGCCTGGGCGAGGAGATCGCCATCAGCATCCTGCGCGATCAGCGGGCGCTCTACCCCGAGCCGTACGCCGGCTCTACATTCACCCGATTCGACGGCACGAAGATCACCGTCTGAGGAGACCAGGACCATGAACCGAATGCTCGTTGCGAGCGCCCTCGGCCTCGCTCTGGCCGCTACGGCGCTTCCCGTCCCGGCGCAGCCTCTGGGCGGGGTCACCTTTCACAATTTCGCCACCGCCGAGAACGGCGTCACCTACCAGCGCGGACCGTCGACCACCAAGGCGCTGGCCGAGAAGCTGCAGCAGGTCGGCCACGCCAATCTCGCCACCCTGCTCTTCCAGTACCCGGTGAAGAGCAACGGCGCCCCGGGCGTCGCCCTCCTCGACTACGACGGCGACGGCGACCTCGACCTCTACGTCACGGACGGCCCCGGCAGGGACAACAGCCTCTACCGCAACCGGCTCGCCGAGGACGGGAGCTTCGCCCTCGAGCTGGTCTCCGGCGCCGCCGGCGCGGCGGCCACCACGCAGGACTCGACCGGCACCTGCTTCGGCGACATCGACAACGACGGCGATCCCGACCTGCTGGTGCTCGGCCGCAAGGGGCCCAAACAGCTCTTCGAGAACCAGGGCGGGCAGTTCGTCGACATCAGCCAGCGGGCGGAGAGCGACATCGCCGGGAGCGACAACCTCGATCCGGCCTCCTGCGCCATGGCCGACCTCAACGGCGACGGCCTGCTCGACATCTTCGTGAGCGACACGTTCGACTGGGTGTCCAAGGCGGCCATCGTCGCCGAGCCCTGGGCGCTCAACGAGTACAACCAGCTCTTCCTCAACCAGGGCGGCAACCGCTTCAAGGACGTCAGCGCCGCCGCGGGAATCCAGAACTTCCGCGACATCAGTTGGGGCGTCGCCATGTTCGACTACGACGCCGACGGCGACATCGACATCCTGGTGGCCAACGACCAGGGGACGATCCCCTTCTTCCGCAACGGCGGCGTCAACCGCGGTTTCGTCCGCCTCTATCAGAACGATGGCAAGGCCCACTTCACCGACGTCACCGCCAGGTCGGGCCTGACCTGGCCCGGCGACTACATGGGATTCGCGGTGGCCGACTTCGACGGCAACGGCGCGCTCGACTTCTACGTGACGAACATCGGCGACTGGATCGAGGTGCTGTTCGGGCTGCCGTACGCCACGGGCGACATGACGTCGCGCTGGTTCCTCAACGACGGCAAGGGCCGCTTCAGCGACCCGGGGGTCAACAGCGAGCTGCTCGCCTCCGGCTGGGGGTGGGGCGCCTCGGCGCTCGACTACGACAACGACGGCGACTTCGACATCGTCGCCTACGGCGGCTTCGACACGGGTCCGATCGTCGAACGCTCGAATCCCCGCTCGCTGCTCAACAACAACGGCCACGCCTATTTCCGGCTCGATCTCAACGCCTACGACGGCTCGATCGACGCCCTGCGGCGCAACGACCACGGCGTGGCCGCGGGCGAC
Source organism: Acidobacteriota bacterium (assembly GCA_046765915.1). Taxonomy (GTDB): domain Bacteria; phylum Acidobacteriota; class Thermoanaerobaculia; order Multivoradales; family UBA5704; genus DATARR01. The sequence continues at coordinate 11,702 of JBKPTH010000073.1, forward strand.
CTCAACGGCGACGGCTTCGAGGACATCGTCTCCGTCTCCGACGTCGAAGGCGCGCCGTTCTTCCCGGTGGTCCCCTATCCGTTCGGCCCCGGCGGGCCTTATCAGGGCAAGGCCAGCCTGATCCCCTCGTGGATCATCCAGCCGGACCGCACCTTCCAGTGGAGCGGCGTGCCGCTGCTGCCCGGTACCCTGGCGGTCGAGATCAACAGCGGCGGCAACGGCAACCGCGGGGTCGACGTGCAGACCCTCGGCACGGTGGGGATCGCCTCCGGCGGCCGCACCAACCGCGACGGTATCGGCGCGGTAGTCCGCTTCACCCGCATCGGCGGCGGTACGGCCAGCCAGCCGATCCTGGGCGGCTCGAGCCACGCCTCACAGGACAGCCTGCTGGCCCATTTCGGGGTCGGCAAGGCGCGGCGCGGGATGGTCGAGGTGGTGTGGCAGGGTGGCATCCGCAACCGCCTCTACGCGGTGACGGCGGGAGAATGGGTGCGCTTCCCCGAGATCCCTTGCGACTTCGGCATCCAGTGGTCCAGCCGCGCGGCGTACACCTCGTGCGTCGACAAGGCCCTCGCGGAGATCCAGGGGGCCGGCCTGCTGAGCGCGGCGGAGACCGCCCGCTTCCGCGCCAGCGCCCTGCACGCCTACGACCTGAGCCACTGAGACCGCGATGACGCTACGCCGCTGCTTCGGTGATCAACCGCCGCCGCTTCTCGATCCAGGCCCGGCCCTCCTCTTCGTTGTCCGCGAAGACGACCGGATTGCTGTCCGGACCCCGCCGGAAGAGATTGGCGGCGGTGAGCAGCAGCTTGGCGAGGACCCTGGCGCGCAGGGGGGCGTTGCAGACCACGGTGCCCCGGAGCGGCAGGATCTTGACGGTCCCGGAAGCCTCCTTGCGCACGGCGGCGGGCAGGTCCTCCAGCTCCGAGAGGTCGATCAGGAAGATGTAGTAGCTGACGTCCTGCGCGTACTCGAGGTGCGCCTGGTTGATGAGCCGGGCCTCCTCCAGCGTGACGCTCCCTTGCAGCTTCAAGTACACGATGTCCGGCAGCTCCAGACCGGTGAGCTGGCGGCCGCATTGATGGCTCTTGAGGACCGTGGCGGTAGTAGGCATGGCGACGACTCCTTGGCAGGAACCGGGTCAAGGGAACAGGGACGGGTTACCGCCGGCGCGGGCGCAGCACCAGATAGTTGGCCGGTACCCGTCCCGCTTCGCCGTACGGGAGGACGATGGTTTTGATGGTCACGTCCTCGCCGTGAGCGAGGACCTCCCAGTGCGAGTCCGGATAGACCAGGGGGCGGTCCTCGGGGTCGAAGCCCACGGACATGGCACCGGTACGGATGACTTTGTGGACGTGCCGCGGCAGGCCCGACGGACTGTCTCCCGGCAGGGCGCGAAAATAGTCCAGAGCGCAGAGCGAGATCTCGATCTGGTACAGCGTCCCCTTCTCGCCCAGCAGGATCGCCAGGCTCTCGGCGAACCTCGTGCGGTCCTTCCGCTGGACGACGTGCAGTACGCCGCGCATGTAGACGTTGGCGTCGCCGATCTCGTCATGAAGCGCCTCGGCGGCCTCCGGCCTCAACGCGTCGAGCCAGCGGTATTCGATCCGGCGCCGCCGGGGCGGCGTCTCCACGCGGGCCTTGAAGAGCGCCGAGGGCGAGACGTCGGTGCCGAGGACCCGCCGGAAATGCCGGGCGAGAAATCGCGTCTGCCGGCCGGTGCCGCAGCCGAAATCGATCAGCGGCAGAGAGGGGTCCATATGGTCCCGAAAGCGTGGCAGATCCTCGGCCGAGGCGCATTCCGGCTCGCTGTCCCACAAGACCTCGCCGCCCTGCCCCGTCCGTTCGACGCTCCTCCAGTAAGTCTCCCAATGACGGTCGACTTTACCCGGGTGGCCGCGCCTGAGGCGGAAGTAGAGGACGTTGGACAGCAGGCGCAAGGACTTCAGGGCTTCCGTGGCCACTCCGGGAGGGGCTCCAAGAGCGGCGGCATCGTCTCGGGCTTGCGGGCTCGGCATGGAACACCTCCTCCCGGCGCGGAGAACGAGTCCCTCGCGATCAGTACGGCAAAAACCACAGCGTCTCTTGAAATTCTACTACGGTTCAGGAAACAAGAGAAGAGGCTTTCCCGAACAAACTGAAGAAGCTCTCCCCCGTCCTGCGGCAGACCTGCTCGTAGGTTTCCCGCGTCTCCTCAGCCAGCCGCTGCGCGATCTCGACTACGTACGCGGGCCGGTTCGGCTTGCCGCGATAGGGAATCGGAGCAAGGTAGGGAGTGTCCGTCTCGACCAGGCAACGGTCGGGCGGCAGAACCGGAATCACCTCGCGCACGTTGTCGGCCTTGGGAAACGTGATCATGCCCGAGAGGCCGAGATAGAAGCCGCGGCCGATCAGCTCGCGGGCCATGGCGAGGCCGCCGGCGAAGGAATGGAAATCGGCGGTCAGATCGCGGAAAGCCGCTTCGCGGACCACCCTCAGCATCTCGTCGTTGCTGTCGCGGTTGTGGACGACGACAGGCAGTCCGAGATCGATCGCCAAGGCCCACTGCTCGCGCAGCACCCGGAATTGCACCTCGCGCGGCGAGTGGTCGTAGTAGAAGTCGAGGCCGCACTCCCCCACCGCCACCGCCTTGGGATCCGTCAGCAGAGCGCGGAGCCTTTCCGCGTCGCCTTCCTGCCAGGACGAAGCGTCATGGGGATGGACCCCCAGAGCGCACCAGACGTCCGGATGGCGATGGCAGAAGTCGAGGATGTCCTCCGCCTGATCCAACCTGATCGCGGGGACGAGGAAGCCGCGCACGCCCCGCTCCCGCGCCGCGTCGAGGGCGCGCTCGCGCTCCTCCGGGGAGAGGTTCTGGAGGTGGCAATGCGAGTCGATCGGACCGGAGAGGTCGGGCGCGCTCACTTGACGCGGGTGCCGTTGGGGACCGGAGCGTCCGGATGCAGCAGCACCGGCTTGCCGTCGAGCGAGGCGGCGAGCACCATGCCCTGGGACTCGACGCCCATCAGCTTGGCGGGCTGGAGGTTCGCCACCACCACCACCTGCTTGCCGACCAGCTCCTCGGGCTTGTAGGCGAGCGCGATGCCGGCGACGAGCTGGCGCGGCGAGCTCTCGCCGATGTCCACGGCGAGCTTGAGCAGCTTGTTCGACTTCGGCACCGGCTCGGCGGCGGTGATCGTCCCCACTTTGAGCTCGGCCTGGAAGAACTGATCGATCGAGATGCGGGCCTTCTCCTCGGCAGCGGTCTCCATCCCCTCCTCCTTCTTGCCCTCGGCGAGGTAAGCCTCCTTGTCGATGCGCGGAAACAGCGGCACCGCCTCGGGCAACTCGGCTCCCGTGGGCGTGCCGCCCCAGGCCATGGCGTCGAGGCTGCGCGGCGGCGGCGCCGTGCCCACGGCCGCGAGCACCTGCGGCGCGATCCTCGGCATGAACGGCAGGAGACCGGTGGCCACGATGCGCACCGCCTCGAGGCCGTTCCAGAGGACGCGGGAGAGCTTCGGCGTCGCCCCCTCGCTCTTGATCAGCTTCCACGGCTCGCGGGCGACCAGATACTGGTTCGCTTCCGCCAGCAGCCGCCAGAGGCTCTCGAGCGCACGGCTGAAGGCGAGGTCCTCCATGGCCTTCCGATAGTCCTCCGCCACCTGCCGCGCGACCGGGATCAGCGGGTTGTCGTCACAGGTTTCCGGCGGCGTCTTGCCGTCGAAGGCGCGGCGGGCCAGGGTGACGACGCGGCTCACGGTGTTGCCGAGATCGTTCGCCAGATCGCTGTTGTAACGATCGACGAAGGCCTCGTCCGAAAAGCTGGCGTCCTGACCGAACACCATCTCGCGCAGCAGGAAGTAGCGCACGTTGTCGCTGCCGAAGCGGTCGATCAGCTCGTCCGGCTGCACGATGTTGCCGGAGGATTTCGAGATCTTGCGGCCGTCGCGGTTCCACCAGCCGTGGGCGAATACCGTGGTCGGCAGCGGCAGGCCGGCCGACATCAGGAAGGCCGGCCAATAGATGGCGTGGTGGCGCAGGATGTCCTTGCCGATAAGGTGAAAACGGGTATCGCCGTTCTCCCAGAACCGCCGGTAGAGATCGCCGTCCTGGGAGCCGAAGCCCAGGGCGCTGATGTAGTTGGTCAGGGCGTCGAGCCAGACGTAGACGGTCTGGCCGGGGTGGCCGGGGAAGGGAATCCCCCATTCCAGGTTGGCCCTGGAGACCGAGAGGTCGCGCAAGCCGGCCTCGACGAAGGAGCGCACCTCGTTGCGGCGCGTCTCGGGACGGACGAACTCGGGATGGCTGGAGTACCAGTCGAGCAGCGGCTGCTGGTACCTGGAGAGCCGGAAGAAGACGTTCTCCTCGGACTTCCACTCGACCGCGGTGCCGTGGACCGGGCAGGTCTTTCCCGGCCCCAGCTCTTTCTCGGTGTAGAAGGTCTCGCAGGGCGAGCAGTACCACCCCTCGTGGCGAGCCGTGTAGAGGTCGCCCGCCGCCTCGAGGCGGCGGACCATCTCCTCGACGCTGCGCTCATGCCGCTTCTCCGTGGTGCGGATGAAGTCGTCGTACGAGAACTCCAGGCGGTCGCGCAGCTCGCTGTACTTGGCCACCACGCGGTCGGCGAGCTCGATGGGCGCGATGCCTTCCGCGCGCGCCGCGCGCTCGATGTTCTGCCCGTGCTCGTCCGTGCCGGTGATGAAGCAGGCCTCCCGTCCCGCCATCCGCTGATACCGCGCCAGCGTATCGGCCGCCGTGGTCGTGAAGATGTGCCCGATGTGGGGCAGCGCGTTCACGTAATAGATGGGGGTGGTGAGATAGAACGTGCTCATGGGGAGGGGGATTGTAGCAAAGGGGGTTCCAGCTCTTCCGGCGTGAACTCGTAATGAGCGCCGCAGAAGTGGCAGTCGACCTTGATCAGCGGTTCCTCCCGCAAGTAGTGCCGGTCCTCTGCCGGCAGCAGAACGAGCTTTTGCAGGATACGCTCGCGGTTGCAGCGGCAGCGGTAGCGCAGGGGACGCACCTCCTTGGTCTCGCGGTCGAGGCCGGCGAGCACCTGCTCGACGACGTGCGCCGCCCCGCCCTCTTCCAGCAGATGGCTGACGCCGCGGATGCCGGCGACGTTGCGCTCGAGGCGCGCCACCGACTCCTCCGCGGCTCCCGGCAGCACCTCCACCACCATGCCGCCGGCCGCGGCGACGCCGCTCGGCTTGCCGAGCACGCCCAGGAGCACGGCGGACTGCGTCTGCTCGCTCTGCGAGAGGTAGTGGGCCACGTCCTCGCCGATCTCGCCGCTCACCAGCTCGACCTGGCTCTGGTAGCTGTTGCCCTTCTCGTACTCGCGGAGCACCCGCAGGTAGCCTTTGCCCACGGCGCGGCCGACGCCGAGCTTGCCGTTCGGCCAATCCGGAACCTGCACGCGGCCGTCCCCGACGATGCCGCGCAGGTTGCCCTCGTCATCCGCCTCGGCGAGGATGCGGAGCAGCGGACCATCTCCCCGCACCTCCAGCATCAGGCGGCTGGGCGTCTTGGCCGACAGCCGCTGCAGCAACGCCGCCCCGGCGAGACAACGCCCCAGCGCCGCCGCCGGCACCGGCCAGAGGTCGAACCGGTCCCGCAACTCTTCCATGACGTCCGTGATGTCGGCGACCGCCCAGCGGAACGAGCCGTTCCCGGCCATACCCAGCTCGAGCGTCCCCTCTGCGGTCAAAGGTGTTTCGTTCATATCCATTCTTGATGACAGGATTTTGTAGGGGCGGGGCTTGTCCCCGCCCTGAAACGTCGCGGGCGGGGACAAGCCCCGCCCACGAAAAACTCCTCGCGGAAGTTACTGTTCTTCCTGACCAGCAGCGGCCAGGGCGGCGCGGTAGACATCCCGCCAGGGAACGCCGCTGGCGAGCGCCAGCCGCCGGCAATCCTCGAATTCGGGCGCGGCTGCGAGCGGCCGGCCGTCGAGGCGGGCACGCTTGATCCGCACGCTTCCGAACGCGGTTTGGACCTCCAGAATTTCCCGCTCCGCCTCCAGGCGCGCCGCGGCGTGATACCGGCAGCCGAGCGATCCGGACTCGGCGAGCAGGATGCCGGAAAGCTCGTCGAGCTGCCGCCGCCGGCAGAGCAGGGTCACCAGCGTGCCCGGCCGGCTCTTCTTCATCTGCACCGGAGTGAAGTAGACGTCCAGGGCCCCGGCCTCGAGCAGCCGCTCCATGAGGAAGCCGAAGCCTTCGCCCGGCAGATTGTCCACCTCGCATTCGACGACCATCACCTCGGCTTGCGCCTCGCCGGCGCGGCCCCGCAGCAGGCGCAGCGCATTCGGCTGGTGCGGCAATTCTCGCTTCCCCAGACCGTAGCCCACTCCCTCCAGCACCATGGCCGGGAGCTCCACGAACTCGTCCACCAGCTCGGCCAGGATCACCGCGCCGGTCGGCGTGGTCAGCTCTCCTCCCGCTCCGCTGTGGATGGGAACGCCCCGCAACAGCTCCGCCGTGGCGGGCGCCGGGATCGGCACCTCGCCGTGCGCCATCTTCACCCGGCCGCCGCCCACGTTCACCGGGCCGCAGGTGAGACGCTCCGGCCCCAGGTGCTCCACCGCCGCCGCGGCCCCGACGAGATCGACGATCGAGTCGACCGCACCCACCTCGTGAAAATGAACCCGCTCGATCGGCATGCCGTGCGCCTTCGCCTCCGCCTCGCCCAGCCGTTGAAACAGGCGCAGCGCCCTTTCCTTTACCGGACCGCCCAGAGCGCTGCCCTCGATCAGCGCGTGGATCTCGGCGAGCCCCCTTGAATGTCCGTGATGATGTCCGTGTTCGTCGTGGTGGTGAGAATGGCTGTGCTGCTCCTCCGGGTCCGGTCCTTCAAGGGGTTGGCCGTCCACGAGGACGCGGAAGCGGGTGCCCACGAAACCGCCGCGCGAAGCCTTGCGGCTTTCGACGGAGACTCCCGGAAGTCCGAGGTAGGCCACCACGTCCGAGAGCAGCTCGAGCGGCAGCCCCAGGTCCAGGCAGGCCCCCAGGAACATGTCGCCGGCGATGCCGCTGCTGCAATCCAGGTGATACGTCGGCATCTCTACGCCAGCTCTCGACTGATGCGCTCCACAAGTCCGCGCGCCGCTTCGATCTCCTCGCTGGCACCTGCCTTATCGACGATGAAGGCCTGAGCGTAGTCGGCCTCTTGCCGGAACTTCTGCAGCCGTGCCAGCAAGCGAGTGGTGGCGGCGTCATAGAGCCCGGTCCTTACGACATGAACGTTCCATAAGTGCTGCACGCCGGCGTGGGTATGCGGCTCCAGCCCCTCGGCGTAGAGGCGGGCGCGCACAGCGTGAAAGACAGCGAAGTAGGCACGCGCAAGAGCGATACGAGCCAAGCCTGCCTGGAGAAGGTGCTCGGCAGCCCGAAGCTCCTCGTCGGCGAGTCGCAGCTCGCCCGCTGCTGACTCACGTTTGCCTTCGGCGGTCACAAGGGCACCCCGTCGCGCTCGATGTCCATCACCAGCGGGCGCTCCTGCTCGCGCCAGCGCTGATAGGTTTCACGGTCGAAGATGGTGGGAGAGATCAGGAGGTCGAAAGGGAAACCCACGTCCGTGGCGAGGTCGATCACCTCCCGCCGGGTGCTCCAGTCGGCGCCTTCCAGCACGACGGCCACGTCCACGTCCGACTCCTCGTCGGCTTCGGATCGCGCGAACGACCCGAAGAGACGCACGTCGACGACGGCCTCCCCGAAGCGGTGCCGAAGCTCGTCGGCAAAGCGGGCCAGGGCGGTGTCGATCACGGTCGCGACGGGAGCCTCACGTCTTCTCATCCGGTTTAGGCTACCATGCATCCTTCATCCGCTCCTTGAGGGAGGCCCAGCGTCCCCGGCTGCCGAGGACGACGTGATCGGCCAGCCGCAGGCCCACGATCTCGGCCGCCTCGGCCATGCGGCGGGTAAAGAGGAGGTCCTCGGCGCTCGGCGAGGGATCGCCGCTCGGGTGGGTATGGAAGAGATAGACGGCGGCGGCTCCCCGCTGCAGGCACTCGCGCAGGATCTCCCGCGGCTCGACGGAGATGCGGCTCATCGTGCCGCGGAAGATCTCCCGCTCGCCCAGGAGGTGGTTGCGCACGTCGAGGAAGAGCGCTCCCAGCACCTCCTGGTCACAGGTGTGATAGCGCAGGGCGAGATAGCGCGCCACGTCCACGGGACGCGAGAGCGGCTCGTGGTCGAGAAACTGCTCGCGCGCCAGCCGCCGGCCGACCTCCACGGCGGCGAGCAGCGCCGCGGCCTTGGCGGGTCCGATGCCGCGGCGCCGCAGCGAGTGGGGCGTCGCGGTGAGCAAGCCGGCGATGCCGCCGTTCTCCCGCAGCAGCTCGAGAGCCATCTGCAGAGCGGAGACGCCCCTGCGGCCGGTGCGCAGCAGCACCGCCAGCAGCTCCGAGTCGGAGAGGGAGCGGCCGCCGTTCTCGAGCAGCCGCTCGCGGGGACGTTCGCCTTCCGGCAGCTCGCGAATCAGGTAGTCGGGCATCGGCACCTTTCCATGGCCTCCACCAGCGCCGGCAATGCCTCTCCGGCTGGCGCGGCAAGGCGCAGGTCCATCCATCCCGAGAAGGGAGTGGGCTCCGGGTTGATCTCGATCAGACAGGCCCCGGCGCGGTGCGCCAGCTCGATCAGGCCGGCCGCCGGGTAGACGGTCCCCGACGTTCCTACCGAGAGGAAGAGATCGCAGGATTCCGTGGCCTCGTAGGCCTGGCGGAACACGTCTTCGGGCAGGGCTTCGCCGAACCAGACCACCGCGGGGCGGAACCTGCCGCCGCAGGAGCAGACGGGCGGCGCCGATGCCGACTCGGCGATCGCCTCGCCCATGTCGCGCCTCAGCCCGCAGCGGTTGCAGAAGGCGCGCGTGATCGTGCCGTGCAGCTCGAGGAGATCCCGGCTGCCGGCGCGCTCGTGGAGTCCGTCGACATTTTGGCTCACAACACTAATAGTCGGAAAAACCGCCTCCAATCTTGCAATGGATTCATGGGCGGGGTTCGGCGAAGCCGCGGAGACCTTGCGATACCGCCAGGCGTACCACTGCCAGACCTTCGCCGGATCGGCCCGGAACGCCTCCGGCGTGGCCAGCTCCTCCGGACGCATGCGTTCCCACAAGCCGCCGGCGCCGCGGAACGTATCGAGCCCGCTCTCGCGCGAGACTCCGGCGCCAGAGAACACGACGACCCGCTCGGCCGAGCGCACCCGCTCGCGGACCGATCCGGAAAGCTCGATCTTCTCCATTCGCTCCTCCTTGCGCGTTGACTCCGCGCGCGGCATCCTGCTACAACCCTGCCCCTATGCCCTATCTGCCCAACAACTTCGGGCTCCTGGAAGCCGAGGCGAGCGATTACGAGACGAGCCGCGCGGCGGTCCTCCCCGTGCCTTTCGAGCGCACGACCTCCTACGGCAAGGGGACGATGGCCGGACCGGCGGCGATCCTGCGCGCCTCCCAGGCCATGGAACTCTACGACGAGGAGCTCGACGGCGAGCCCTGCGTCCAGGGCATCGCGACGCTGCCGCCCTTCGTGCCTGAAGCCTTCGACATGGGGGAAGGCTTCGTCGAGCTGCGGGCCGAGGCCAGGGCCCATCTGGAACGCGGCAAGTTCCTGGTGACGCTCGGGGGCGAGCACAGCCTGACCCAAGCACCGGTCCGCGCGGCGCGGGAGGTGCACGGCGAGATCGGCGTCGTGCAGTTCGACGCCCACAGCGACCTGCGGGAGGAGTTCGAGGGCACGCCATACAGCCACGCGAGCGTCATGAAGCGGATCGTCGACGACGGCATCCCGACGCTGGCGGTCGGCATCCGTTCCCTCTCCGCGCCCGAGGCTCGGCTCATTCGGGAGCGCGGCCTGCCGGTGATCTGGGGTCACCAGCTCGACCGTGCCGAGGAGCTGTTCCCAGACATGCTGTCGAGGCTGCCGGAGAAGATCTACCTCACCTTCGACATCGACTACTTCGACCCGGCCTTGGTCCCCGCGACCGGCACTCCGGAGCCGGGCGGCGGTCATTGGTATCCGACCTTGCGGCTCCTCCGCCACTTGTTCCAGACGAAGACCGTCGTGGCGATGGACCTGATCGAGCTGGCGCCTGTGGGCGGCCATCCCGCGAGCGATTTTCTGGCGGCGAAGCTGATCTACAAGTGTCTCGGGTATCTGTGGGAGAAGGAGAGAGCAGCCCCTGAGCTCAGTGGACGAGAATGATCCTGCCGCAAGCCTCAGTGCTTCGGCTTTTGTTTCCGGTAGGGAACTCTCACATCGGTCAGCATCGGATAGTGGTTGCGGTTAAGGGTGACAAACTTCACCTTCTCCCGCTCGGCGGTCGCGGCGATGATTGCATCGGCGAGACCGGTATTGTGGGACGCTTGGTAGTCTCGTCGATGCAGCCCTCCTCGACGGGCAATCTCTTCGTCGATGGGAATGATCACGAAGGCCTGGCTGAACATGTCCAGGACCTGTCTTTCATCCCCCTCGCGGACTCCTGCATAGAGCTCAGCCACCGTCATAGTGGAGATCATCAGCGGATCCTCAAGACTTTCAAGGAACTCAACCGCTGCGGGTAATCCCCTCAAATAATCGATGAGCACATCCGTATCGAGCAGGATCGGCTCAGCCAAGATCAATCTCCGGTGAACTGCCGGTCCAACTCTCGTCGAAGCTCGCGGAGATCTGGCAAATCCTTCCGATCACGCCAGAGACCACGTGCTTGACGCAAGAGAGATAGGCGGTCTCTAGGCTCAAACTCCACGATGAAGCGCTCGATCGCGGTTCGGATCAATTCGCTCTGCGTCTTCCCTGTCTCTTTGGAAAGAGACTGAAGCGTCTCCTTCTCGTTCTCCGTCAGATAGATCTGAGTCCTTACCATGGTTCCTCGACGATGTATATCAGTAATGTATGCCAGGAATCCAAGTGGGTCAAATCAGCCGTCACCCGATCAGCACGCTCCCCCCATTGACGTTGAGGATCTCGCCCGTGATGTGCCGGGCCAGCGGCGAGGCGAGGAAGAGGACCGGGCCCGCGATGTCCTCCGGAGTGGCGACGCGCCGGAGGGGGATGGACGAGAGAACCTGCTCGCGGCGATCGCCGGCCAGCGCCTCCGCCGTCATGTCGGTGTCCACCCAGCCCGGCGCCACGGCGTTGACGCGGATCTCCGGCGCCAGCTCACACGACCACGACTTGGTGGCCGAGATGAGCGCCCCCTTGCTCGCCGCATAGGCGCTGTAGAAGGGCTCGCCGCGCTGGCCGGCGGTCGAGCTGACGTTGACGATGAAGGCGCCCCTGGACCCCATCAGCAGCGGCACGGCATAGCGGGCGCAGAGGAAAGGGCCCACGACGTTGACGGCGAGCGTGGCCTGCAGCCGCTCCGGTTGCAGCTCCGCCAGCGGATCGTGGACCCAGACGCCGGCGTTGTTGATCAATCCGTCGAGCCCGCCCCACCGCTCCTCGACGAAGCCGAAGAGCCGGCCGACCTGGTCCCCATCCGTCACGTCGCAGCGGAACGTTCCGTGCGGAGCGTCGGAAAGCCCGCGCAGCTCCCTGAGGACCGCGCCGGCCTTCTCATCGCTGGCCAGGTATTGGAGGAGCACCGCGGCGCCGGCCTTGGCGAACAGGCGGCAGCACGCGGCGCCGATGCCGCGGCTGCCGCCGGTGACGACCACCCGGCGGCCGCGGAGATCGATCACGCGGCGGCCTCGACCACCATGGCGATACCCTGCCCGCCGCCGATGCAGGCCGAAGCCACTCCCCTGCCGCCGCCGCGCCGCCGCAGCTCCTTGAGCAGGGTGATGAGCAGGCGCGTGCCGCTGGCTCCCAGCGGGTGGCCGAGAGCGATGGCGCCGCCGTTGACGTTGAGCTTGTCGACGTCGAGGTCCAGCTCCTTGATCACCGCCAGGATCTGGCCGGCGAAGGCCTCGTTGATCTCGATCAGGTCGAGATCGGCGAGCTTCAGTCCCGCCCGCTCGAGGGCCTTGCGGATGGCCGGCGCCGGGCCGATGCCCATGCGCGACGGATCAACGCCCACCGTGGACCAGGAAAGGATGCGGCCGAGGGGCTTCCAGCCGCGCTGCTGCGCGCGCTGCGCCGTGGTGAGGATCATCATCGCGGCGCCGTCCACGATACCGGAGGCGTTGCCGGCGGTGACGAAGCCGTCCTTGTCGAACGCCGTGGGCAGGCCGGCCAGATCCTCCAGCGTGGTCGCGGGACGCATGTGGTCGTCCTTGTCGACGAGCTTCGCCTTCCTGCCTTTCCCCACCTCGACGGGCACCACCTCTTCGCTCATCCTGCAGGACTTCCAGGCCTCGCCCGCGCGCTGCTGCGAGCGGATGGCGAACTGGTCCTGCTCCTCGCGGCTGATGCCGTAGTCGCGGGCGAGATTGTTGCTCGTCTGCGCCATGTAACAGCCGCAGTAGCTGTCGAGCAGCGCCACCATCAGGAGATCCTGGAGCTGGCCTTGCCCCAGCTTGAAGCCGCGCCGGGCGCCCCAGATGACGTGCGGCGCCTGCGACATGTTCTCCATGCCGCCCACGAGACAGGTCTTGGCCTCGCCGGCGAGGAGGAGATGGGCGCCCGAGATCACCGACTGGATGCCCGAGCCGCAGAGCCGGTTGACGGTGAGCGCGGGGACTTCCTTCGGCACCTCGGCCTTCAGCGCTACGTGGCGGGCGCCGTAGATGGCGTCGGGCGAGGTCTGCAGGGCATTGCCCACCACCGTGTGGTCGATCTCGGCGGGATCGATACCCGTGCGCTCGAAGAGGGCGCGCGCCGCGTGCGCCCCCAGATCGATCGCGGAGATGTCGGCGAACGAGCCGTTGTATTCGGCCATCGGGGTGCGTACCCCGTCGACCAGGACCAGATCACGAAGTTCCATCAGCGGAAGCCTCCCTTTTCTCAGAGTTGTCGAGCCGGCGCGGCAAGAGCATGGAAGCGCCTGCGCCAGCGATCCACATCCGTCGCGGGATCGAGACGGGAACCGAGCAGCACGAACACCCGGCGTCGTTCCGGGTCGATCCAGAGACTGGTACCAGCAAAACCAGTGTGACCGAAGGCGGTGGGCGGAAGCGCCCGCCCGGCGCTGCCGTAGAGGGTCCTCCGCCACCAGCCGAGGGCGAACGGGCCGTCGCCTCTCAAGGCTTCGGCCACGCCCCCCGGATTCAACACGCGGCCGGGCGCCAGCCATTCCGCGCCGAGCCGCCACACGTCGTGGGCCGCGGCGAACAGGCCGGCATGCCCCCAGACCCCCCCGGTTGCGAGCGAGCCGAGAAAACGGGCGTTGCCGTCCTGGGGCAGACCCCACGGCGGAGGCCCGAGATCCGGAACCGCGAAGCCCTGCCTCGCCGCCAGCTCCACTTCCTTGCCGGTGCCCATGAGAGACGCGGCGACATCCGGCCGCTCCCCCGGCGAGGGCTCGGCCGAGGATAGACCGAGCGGATCGAGGAGACGCGAGCGCAGCAGCTCGGCCAAAGATTCGCCGGTTCCCCGCTCGGCGGCGGCTCCCCACAGCATATAGCCGAGGTCGCTGTAGGTGCCCGCCCGCGCTCCCAGCAGCTCGCCGTCGCGGCCGCCGCGGACGATGAGATCGAATGCCTCCCCGGCGGACCGGCAGCGGTGGTAGAGCGGCGTCCAGGCCGCCAGGCCCGAGCGGTGGCGCAGGAGGTCGGAAAGCGGCCGCCGCGCCAATTCGCGGTGCGCCTCGGGCCAGATCTCGCCGATCCGCGCGGCCAGCGGCAGGGTGCCCTCGCCGTCCAGGACCAGGGCGAGGCTCGCCACGAAGGGTTTACTGAGCGAGGCGAGATCGAAGCGGGTCGCCATCTCCGCCGGCGTCCCCGGGTGCGCCCAGCCGGATGCTCCCTCCCAGTGAGTCTCATCCGCCGTGCCGCTCAGGGCCGCCGCGGCCGACACGATGCCCGCGGCCACAGCGTCGTCCAGGAAGGTTTTCACCCGTCGCGGCAGGCCCTCAGACATAGTTGGCCGGATCGCCCGTCTGGAAGACCACCACCCGCTCGCCCGGCGAGAAGGCGCCGGCCGCCTGGAGGTCCTCCACGGCGGCCAGCGCCGCGGCTCCCTCGGGCCCGATGCGCAGACCTTCGCGAGCGGCACAGCGGGCGGCGATCTCCTCCAGCCGCGATTCGTCGACGGCGATGGCCTTTCCTCCAGTTTCGCGGACCGCTCGCAACACCAGGAAATCGGCGAGGGCCCGCGGCACCCGCAAGCCCCAGACCTGGGTTTGGGGATCCGGCCACGGCGCCGCCGACTCCTCGCCGTTCTCCCAGGCGCGCACGATGGGAGCGCAGCCCGCCGCCTGGACGACGACGAAACGCGGCCGCTTCGGGCCGATCAGTCCCAGCCGCTCCAGCTCCGCGAACGCCTTGTGCATGCCCACGATGCCGGTGCCGCCGCCGAGCGGGTAGACGATCCAATCCGGCAGCTCCCAGCCGAACTGCTCCGCCAGCTCCAGGCCCATCGTCTTCTTCCCCTCCACGCGATAGGGCTCCCGCAGGGTCGAGACCGTCCAGTAGCGTTCCGCGCCCGGCTCCAGCAGCTTCGCCGCCTCGACCAGCGTCCCCGGGCCGGAGAGCACCTCCGCGCCATATTCGCGGCAGCGCGTGAAGACCGTCCGCGGCGTGTCCGCGGGCAGGGCCACCCGCGCCGGCAGGCCGGCCGCGGCGGCGTAGGCGGTGAGCGCCAGCGCGGCGTTGCCGGCGCTCGCGAGCTGCAAACCCGGAGCGCCCAGCTCGCGCGCCCGGTTGACGGCCAGGGAAAGGCCGCGGGCCTTGAAGGAGCCGGTCGGGTTGCCGGACTCGTCCTTGATCCACAGCTCGATCTCCGGCGGCGCGAGATGCCGGCAGCACACGAGGGGAGTCGCGCCTTCGCCGAGATCCACCCGGCCCGCGAAATCGGCGACGGGCAGCAGCTCGCGGTAGCGCCAGAGCGTCCAGGGACGGCCGGGAAGAGAGCGCAGCAGCGCCGCTCCCTTCTCCGCGTCGAGCTCGTAGTCCACCAGCCAGGGAGCGCCGGCGGGCGAGAGGAACGCCGGCTCGTCGAGCGGCGCCCGCACGCCGGTCCGCGAGCAGACCAGCCCGCGAGCCCAGCGCTCCCCCGGGCCTTCTTCATGAATCATCGTGTCCGCCCTTCTGCAAGCTTGTCGAGCTCCGCTCCGTACCTGGCGATCAACCTGGCGTTGTACTCCCTGGCCGGATCGCCGTCCGCCGTGGCACCCGCGGCGCTCCTCTCGAGCTCCTCGATCTGCCGGTCGAGCTTGGAGCGCGAAATCTCGTCCGCCGCCGCCTGCTTCTGCTTCTCCAACGACGCGAGGAGCGCCCTCCGGCCCTGGGCTATCTGTCGATGCAAAGAGCGGGTGGTCTGCAGCATCCGGGCCTCGAGCACCCGCTCTTCGATCCACGAGTACTCCTTGGGGTTATATCCCAGCTCCACGGCCGCGCGCAGGCCGGCGGTGGCGGCGCTGGCGACGTCCTTGGCGGCTATTTCACGGATCTTCCGTTCGCGCCGCCACACGTCGAGGTAGATCCGCACCTGCCGCTCGCTGAGGCGCCCGTCGGCCGGCGGACGGTACTCGGGAGCTTTGGAGACCTCATGCATGAGCTCGGCGGTACCCTTTTCATGCAGGCGCTCCTCGATCGCGGTCTGGTCCGCTTCGGATCCTCCCTTACAGGCAGGAGCTGCGAGGAGGAGGCAGAGAGACACCGCCCGGAGCGGGAATCGCTGTGCTACCCTTGACCTCATCTTCGACATCTCGTTTGAGAAGTCTCCGTCTCCCCAGCCCTGAGCGTCACTCCGTCCGCTTGCGCACCACCAGCCGCACCGGCACGCCGGGCAGATCGAGCTCCTCGCGCAGGCGGTTCTCCAGGTAGCGGCGGTAGTGGCTGGTGCGCGGCAGCGGCCGGTTGGCGAAGAGCATGAAAGTCGGCGGCGCCGTCGAGACCTGCGTCACGTAGTAGAGCTTCCAGGGTGCGCCGCCGAACGAGGGAGGGGCCACCTTCTTCACGAAGCCTTCGAACAGGCGATTGAGCTGTCCGGTGCTGAGCTTCAGGTTGTAGGCGGCGAGGGCCCGATCGATCGGTCCCCACAGCTTGTCCACCCCGCGTCCGGAGAGGGCCGAGACGTTGACCCGACCCGGCGAGGCCAGCAGCTCGTCGAGCCGCTCGAAGGAGAGCTCCAGCTTCCGGCGGCCTTCGTCGTCCAGGAGATCCCACTTGTTGATCGCCACCACCGCGGCCCGGCCCAGCTCCCAGATGCTGCCGGAGATCGCCAGGTCGCCGGAGGTCACCCCGGCGGCGGCGTCGATCACCAGCACGGCCACCTGGGCGCGCTCGATCTGCCGGCGGGCCATCATCACCGCCAGCTCCTCGGGAGCGCCGGAGACCTGGCTGCGGCGGCGGATGCCCGCGGTGTCGATCAACAGATAGGACCTGCCGTCGCGCTGGATCAGCGTATCGACCGGATCGCGGGTCGTGCCGGCCACGGGGGAGACGAGGGCGCGGTTCAGCCCCGAGATCTTGTTGAGCAGCGACGACTTGCCGACGTTCGGCCGGCCGACGATGGCCACCGGCGGCGCGTCCGGCACCTGCACGTCGGGGATCTCGGGAAGCGCATGGGCGAGCGCCTCCCGCAGATCCTCGATGCCGCTCCCATGCTCGGCCGAGACCAGGATCTGCTGATCGATTCCCAGGCTGTAGAACTCGGGGAAGCGCTCGCGCGCCTGGCGTGTATCCCCCTTGTTGACCACCAGGATCGTGGGCTTGCCATAGCGGCGAAAGTGCGACCACACCTCCTCGTCGGCGGAGACGAGCCCCAGTTTGCCGTCCACGAGGAAGACGAGGAGATCGCTCTCCTCCACCGCCAGGAAGACCTGCTGGTTGAGGCCCAGCGGGTCGTCTCCCGGCACCAGGCCGCCGGTGTCGACGACCTGGATAGGCCGATCGTCCGTGAGACGGGCGAGGCCGGTGATGCGGTCGCGGGTGATCCCCGGCAGGTCATGGACGATGGCCTGCCGCCGGCCCACGAGACGGTTGAAGAGCGTCGATTTGCCGACGTTGGGCCGGCCGACGATGGCGACGTTCGGGGTTAAGGACATTGGAGTCCGCGAAGAAGACCCTTCAGACCACTTCCCACGGCTTGGGCTTCATCCGACGAAGATCCCGTGCGCCATGGAGCACGGTGATGATCTGAATCCTCTCCGAAGCAAGACGGTAGATGATCCGGTAGTTCTGGAAGAGGAGCTCTCGAACTCGATCCCTCCTCCGGGACTCGGGAACCCTGCGTCCCATCTCTGGAAAGGAGGAGAGTTTCTCTACGGCATCGATGATGCGACCCACGAACTGTACGGCGTACTGCTCGGAGTCTCGCGCAATGTACTCGCGGATCGCGGCGAGATCGTCAAGGGCGGGTTCCGTCCATTCGATTCTCATGTAGACAAGAATCGCCGCTTGACTTCCTCGTGAGGCACGACCCGGCCCTCATCGGCGGCTCGGAGACCCGCAGCGATCTTTTGACGGACGTAAAGCTCGTACATGGCGTCATCCCAGGTCGCATCCTCCGGCAGTCTTTCGGCGAGATCCCGGACCTCCTCTTTCACCGTGTTCATTGGGACGCCTCCTCTCAGGCCGCATTCTATCGGGATCGGGTTTTTTTAGGCGAGCGGGACGAGGAGGGCCGGGGAGGTGAAGGCTTCGAGCGCTGCGGCTTCTCCTCTCTGCTCACCGGCTCCGGCATCCCCACCAGCGTGAAATCCAGCCCGCGGTGGCGTTGCGAGGCACCTACCAGCACGACCTCGACGGGATCGGCCAGACGGAAGATCCGTCCTTTGTTCTCCCCCACCAATCGATGGGCCTCGGGCTCGTACCGATAGTAGTCGTCGCCCATCGTGCGGATCGGCACCAGGCCATCCACGTAGTAGCCGTCGAGCTGCACGAAGAGGCCGAAGGGCTGGACGCCGGTGATCCGCCCCGGGAAGACCTCGCCGGCGCGATCCGCCAGAAAGCGGACCTTCTTCCATTGCAGCAGGTCGCGCTCGGACTGCTCCGCCCGCCGCTCGGTCTGGCTGGTGTGCTCGGCCATCACCGGCAGACGCTCGGGGAGGCGCGAGCGCTCGGCCTCGCGCTCGGCGCGGCCGTGGAGCAGGGCCCTGAGGCGGCGGTGCACCACCAGGTCCGGGTACCGCCGGATCGGCGAGGTGAAATGGCAGTAGAAGGGAGAGGCGAGAGCGTAGTGGCCCAGGCACTCGGGATCGTAGAGGGCGCGCTGCATGGTGCGCAGCACCACCGAGGAGACGAAGTGCTCCTCCGGCCGGCCGTGGACCGCCTTGAGGACCTCCTGCAGCGCGCTTGGATGGAGGTCCTCGGCGCCGCCGCGCAGCGAGAGACCGAAGGTAGCCAGCAGCTCGCGGAGCTCCTCGACGCGCGCGGCAGTGGGAGCGGCGTGAACGCGGAACAGGGCCGGGACTTTGCGGCTCACCAGCTCCAGCGCCACCGCTTCGTTCGCCGCGATCATGAACTCCTCGATCAGCCGGTGGGCGACGTTCCGCTCCTCCGGAAAGACGCCCACCATGACGCCGTCGGTGTTGAGCACGACGTCCCCTTCCGGCAGGTCGAAGTCGATCGAGCCCCGCACCGTCCGCGCGTGATGGAGGATCTGCATCAGGTGGTGCATCTCGCGCAGAACCGGGAGCACCGGGCCGTACTCGGCGGCGTCCTCCGCGCGCGGCTCCTCCAGGATGCGGCGCACCTCGTTGTAGGTCATCCGCCGGGCGCTGCGGATCACCGTCTCGGCGAAGCGGCGGGCGAGGATCTCGCCGTCGCGGTTGATCTCCAGGAAGGCCGAGACGGTGAGGCGCGGCACCTGCGGCCGCAGCGAGCAGAGGCCGTTCGAGAGCCCCTCGGGGAGCATGGGAATGGCCCGCTCGGGATAGTAGACGCTGGTGCCCCGGCGGTAAGCCTCGAGGTCCAGCGGATCTCCCTCTTTTACGTAGTGGGAGACGTCCGCGATGTGGACCCCCAGGCGGAAGACGCCGTCCGGCAGGCGCTCGATCGACACCGCGTCGTCGAAGTCGCGGGCGCTCTCGCCGTCGATGGTGATGACGGTGCGCTCGCGCAGGTCCTCCCGCCCCGCCCAGTCCGCCGGCCGCGGATCGGCGGGGAAACGGGACGCGGCGTCGAGAACGGCGTCCGGGAAATCCTCCGGAATGCCATAGTGGCGCAGCACGACCAGCACGTCGACGCCCGGCTCCTCGGGATCGCCCAGGACTTCGAGGACCCGGCCGCGCGGCGGGCGGCCGCCCGGCGGACGCTCCACGGCGACGACCACGTAGTGGTTTTCCGGGACGTCCTTCGCGCCCTCCACCGGCAGCTCCAGGGAGACCTTCGGGTCGAACGGCACGAGCCACCGGCCGTCCTCCAGCGTGCCGACGAGGGTCTCGTGGCGCTGGGAGAGGATCTTGACCACGGCGGCTTCCGGCAGGCGGCCGCTCCACGGCTGCGCCTTGCGGGAGAGCCGCCGCACCAGCACCGTGTCGCCGTCCAGCGCCCGCTTGAGATTCCGCCGGCGGACGAAGAAGGCCGGCTCCTCCCGGAAACCGGGCCGGATCAGGGCGTCCCCTTCCTCCAGCAGCTCGACGATGCCTACCGTGCCGCCGCTGTGCCGGGGCGCGTACCAGCGGCCTTCGATCTCGACGGCCCGGCCCTCGGCCTGCAGCTTGCGGAGGGCTTCTGGCAGCTCCGCGTCCTCGGCGTCCAGCTTCCTCCGGAGCTGCCCCTCCTCCATTCCGTCCCGCCCGGCTTCCTCGAGCCGCGCGGCGATCTCCTGCCGCAGGAGCCCCTCGGCTCCGGGGAATGCGATTGACATGGTGGTCGTTGTCTCCCTAGAATCACGCCGCGCTGCGAAAGTGGCGGAATTGGTAGACGCGCAAGATTCAGGATCTTGTGGTCGCAAGGCCGTGGGGGTTCGAGTCCCCCCTTTCGCACCAACCCCCCTCCTCCCCGCATCAGCTCGCAAAGATCAGCCGGCCCGGCGCGAGGCCAGGGCGCGCAATGGAACCTCCGGCTCCAGGCCGGCGGCGCTGCGCACGGAAGTCCACGGGAAGGCCCGCAGCAGCTCCTCGAAGCGCGGCGCGAAGCCCAGCCGGCCGGTCTCATGGATGAACCGCGCGATGCCGCGCAAGCGCCCCGGCGTGGGCTGGCCCGAGATCTCCCAGGGGTGCACCACCGTGAGCACGAAACCGCCGTCGTCCGCGTGCTCGATGGCGGCGCGGATCAGCCGCTCCGGGTCGACGAGGCGGCCCGTCCAGCTCCCGGCCGGAAGGCGCAGCGGACCGCCGAAGGTGAGCGGCGGAAACTCCAGGAGGTTCAACGGCGGCCGCGAGCCGTTCCAGGACAGGCGCGAGGCGAAACGCGGGTTGGCCAGACGGCCGCCCACCGGGCAGGGCGAGAGCGAGCTGTCGTAGAGAAATCCCAGCTCCGCCACGATCGGCAGCCGCGAGCTGCCGAGGCCGCGCAACGACCACTCCGGCGCCCGGAAGCCGAGCACCGGCTCGCCGACCAGATCCTCCAACAGGTCCTTGGACCGCTCCACGTCGGCGCGGAACGCCGCGAGCGGACGCTCGCAGGCGCGCAGGTGGAGATAGCCGTGGGACGCCACTTCGTGGCCGGCTTCGGCGATCTCCCGGATGCGCCGCGGCAGCCGCTTCGCCACCTCGCCGAGCACGAAGAACGTCGCCGTGCACCCCGCCTCGGCCAGCCTCTCCAGCAGCGCGGGGAGGAGCCAGTCCAGCTCCTCCGTCAAGGCCGGCCGGTCCTCGGGCTGAACGTAACTCGGCACCAGGCAGGTGTGGTACCACTCCTCGACGTCCACCGTGAGGGCGAAACCGAAGGGAGCCCTCAGTCGGCCGACCCGCGGAGCTTCCGGCGCCATCCTCTCTCTCATCTCGGCTCGTTCCGCCCGTAGCAGGAAAATGTTCTTCGGACCCGGGGTCTGCTCCGGGGTGAGGTGCCACCATGTTACATGCATGCAACGTGCCTTTGGGAATGCCGGCCCCAAACGTGCAGGCGAAGCTGGATCATGACACGGAACCCGGCGCCGGAGAGACCATGACGGCCGGCAGCCTGCGGACGCAGATCGAGAAGATCGCCGAAGAGGCCGGGGCCGAGCAGGTGGGGATCGCCTTCCACGACTACGAGACCCACCAGGGCTGGAGCTGCCACGGCGACGTCTGGTTCCATGCCGCCAGCACCATCAAGGTGCCGGTGCTGCTCGGCGTCTTCGGGGCGATCCACGCGGGCCTGCTGAGAGAGGACTCCCGGGTCCACGTGCGCAACCGCTTCTTCAGCGCGGTGGACGGCTCGCGCTTCCGCGTCGAGGCGAGCCGCGACGCCAACTCCGAGGTGCAGCGGGCGATCGGCCGCACGATGAAGGTCGAGGAGTTGGCGCACCACATGATCGCCACCAGCAGCAACCTGGCGGCCAATCTGCTGATCGACGTCATCGGCCTCGAGGTGATGCAGCGCGTCCTGGCGCCCCTGCACCTCGACGGCGTCGAGCTGCGGCGGGGAGTCGAGGACGAGCTGGCGTGGCAGGCCGGCATCAACAACCGGGTGACGGCGAACGGGCTGCTCCAGGCGCTGCGGCTGATCGTCGAGGAGCGCGCCTTCTCGCCTGATGTCTGCCGGCGGATGCTCGACATCCTGCACCGGCAGCAGTTCAGGAACGGCATTCCGGCGGGCCTGCCGGAGGGCGCGCGGGTGGCGCACAAGACCGGCGAGATCTCGACCGCCGCCCACGACGCCGGCATCGTCTTCCTGCCCGACCGCGAGCCCTACGTGCTGGCGGTCTTGACGCAATGGCCGCCCGACGCCGGACGCCGGCGCGAGGCGATCGCTCACATCTCGCAGAGCGTCTTCGAGCATCTGCGCGCCGCGGAGGAAGAGCTTGCCTGAACCGGAAGCACCGTCGAGCACGCCTGCGAGCGGGCCGCCGCTGCCGGTCGTCGACGGCTTGCGGCTCGCCCGGCCCTACCGCGATGCGCTGTGGCCGGGCGGCATGCTGCGCGACGCCGACGGCAAAGGACGGCGGCTGCCGCGCTTCTTCTACCAGATCGACTCCTGGCAGACGGCGCTCGACACGCCGCTCTCGCCGCACTTCATGCTGTGGGAGATGGTCGGCGTCGACGTGCGCGAGGCCGAGTTGCTGCGCACCTTCCCGCGCTACGTGCCCTGCGCCGTGACGCTGATGGCCGCGGCGCTCGAGCCCTTCCGCGCCGCGGTGGGCACCTACGTGCACGTCGCCGCCAACGGCGGCTACCGCTCGCCGGCGCACCGGCTGTCGAGGCTGGCGACGCCGCACTGCTGGGCCACGGCGGTCAACATCTACCGCATCGGCGACGACTGGCTCGACAACCAGACGGCGATCGAGCGCTACAACCGCATCGCCGGCGAGACGATGAGCGGCGTCCGGGCGCGGCCCTACGGCGCCGCTCCCGGCTTCGTCGACGACCAGATCCACCTCGACCTCGGCTTCGTCACCCTGGTGCCGCACGGCGCCGCCTCGGAGGACGGCGACGAGCCGGCGAGCCAGCCGCCATGACCAAGAAGCGCTCCGGCACGGCGCCCGCCGAGATGCCGGAAGTCCCGCTGGCGCTCGCCGCCACCGGCATGGAGGCCGAGCTCGAGCTGTGGATGGACGGCGAGCGCCGCCGGCCCGAGGACGTGTTCGGCGATCCCACCGCCTTCATCCGCGGCGAGCTGATGCACCGCAAGGGCACGTCCTACCACCTGCCGACCGGCGCCGCCATCTACTTCGACACCGGCGTCATCGAGGTGGCGACGCCGCCGATCGAGATCGAGCGCGGCGCCGCGGCGCGCGCCGGCCGCCAGTTGTGGGAGTCGATCCGCTTCATCCGCCGCGAGCTCGACGACTGGGAGCGCCGCGGCGGCGAGCAAGCGCGCCTCGCCGGCTACAGCATGCATTACAACGTCTCCTTCGAGCTGCCGGCCGCCCGGCAGGGGCGCCAGCGGACGGTGCGCAAGCTCGCCCTGCTGCTCACCTACATCCTGCCGTTCCCGGTGATGCTGCTGGCCACCAACCGCCGCTCGTCGAGCGGCGTCGGCGTGCGGCCGCGCGGCAACCGGCTGGAGGTGACCGCCGACTTCACGCCGGAGCCGGCGCTCTCGATCGCCACCGGCTCGCTCATCCTCGGCATCGTGCGGGCGGTGATGCGCTGGCCGTCCTACGACCTGAGCATGCTCGAGCGGATGGAGATCCCGGTCGTCGCCGGCTTCGCTCCCGTCAAGCACGCCAGCCGCCGGGGTTGGGTGGCGCGCTTCGACTGCTTCCCGGCGAACCCCTTCACCTGCGACGTCGACCAGCCGTCGTGGCCGCTCCGCGACGGCCGGCGGGCGAGCTTGCGCGAGCTCGCGGGCACCATCACCCGCCGCTTCTGGCCTTCGATCCGCCGTCTCGCCGGTCCCTTCAGCCTGCGGCTCATCGGCGGCGTGATGCGCGGCCGCGCGCCGTCGCTGCTCGATCTCGCGGACCGCCCGGCGGCCTACGAGGACGTCGGACGGTTGTGCGATTGGGACGATCTCTTCCCGGAAAACCTGCTCAGCCGCTCGCGCTACGAGCAGGTCCTCATCCGCGCCGTCTCCGGCCACCGGCTGCGCCTCGGCGGGCACTGGTACACGCCGGCCAACGTCCGCGGCTGGTCTCAGGTCGTCTTCCGGCGCGACGACGGGACGACCCACGTCTTCCCTCTCGACTTCCTGGTCCGCCACCTGCGCCACTGGCAGCGGCGGCATCCCATATCCCATTGAAACTTGTTTGAGCTGGGCAGCGCGGCGCGTTCTTGTCGTTCGGCGCCACGCCACCGGCCAGCAGCGCCTTGACGACCTCGGACTGCCGCCGCTCGACCGCGATCCAGAGCGCCGTGCGTTTCATGGAGTTGGATACCGAGGGATCGATGCCGGCCTCGAGGAAGAGCGTCACGTGCGCGACGTCACCCTCGGCGACTTTCTGCACCGGCACCTCTCTTGAAAGAAATTTAGCGCGGAGTGAGGGGAACCCATCCTCCCGAACGTTTCTCGGACTCTGAGCGAGAAAGACCTCGCCAGCAAACCCTTAACAGAAACTCATGAGGAGGATGGTTATGAACAAGAAGCTTATGCAAGGTGTAGTCGCGTTGAGCATGCTCATGATGATGACGGCGGCGGCGTTCGCCGACGATCACGGCAAGGTCGTCGAGCCCGGCCGCGAATTCCTCGGCAAGTCGTACAGCGAGCTGACCGCCGAGTGGACCAACTGGCTGGTCGCGGAGCCCATCGCGACCAATCCGGCGTTCGATCCCGATGGACAGTTCTGCGACAGGAATCAGGATGGCAAGGTGTGGTTCCTGGCGAGCACCTTCGGGGGTGTCGCCGATCGGACCTGCGAAGTGCCTGCCGGCAAGGCGATCTTCCTGTCGCTGGGCGGCGTGTTCGTGAGCTTCTCGCCGGAGTTCCCGGCGGCGGGCGATCCCTGTCTTCAGATGGCGACGGACCCGGAGAAGGTGCGCTGCGATGTCAACAATGACGTCCCCGTGGCCCCCGGCATCTCTTTCGAAGTCGTGCTCGACGGCGAGCCCGTGAACGACCTCTTCGCGTTCCGCGCCCAGAGCCTGCCCGGGGGCTTCACCTTGCGGGTACCCAATCCGTCCTTCCTCACCGATCTCGGATTGGCGGCGGGAGATCGCTTTCCGGCGATGGCGGATGGATACTTCCTGTTCCTGAAACCGCTGTATCCGGGCGAGCACACCCTCAGCTTTCGCATGACCAATCCCGACCAGTCGGTAACGGGTGTCAACTACACATTGATCATCGGAGGTGGCGATGGTCAATGAAGCCTGACCCTTGCATCGAACCGACCGTCTGACCCGCCGCCTCGCTTGGGCCGGCGGGTTATGCTTTTTAGCCGGCAGGATCTCACGTTGCAAGGCCCGCGCCCTCCCGTGTCACGCTCTGAGGACAAGCAACACCATTTTCAGCAGGAGCTTTCTGATCCAGGACGTTCAAGGCGGCGGCAATGCGGCCGGCCGCTCAAGGAGAATCTTGCCTAAAGGAGGTTCTGATGAAGAGAATCGCGCTTTGTGCCTTCGTGTTCATCTTCCTCGCGGCGCTGGCCTCGGCGCAAGAACCGAACCTTGAGAAGCAGATTATCAAGATGTTCGTTCAGGATGCGGCCGGACGTCTGAGCTTCGTGGACGCGGTCCAAACGGAGAGCGGAGAGGTCCTCATCCGCCCCGTTCCCGTCGGCACCGTTTGCAATGGCGGCTCTTGCGCGACGACGGGGGGCACTGTCCTCAATTGTCCCACCAGCGGCGGTCCGGTCTGCAAGGCACACGAAGTCTGCACCTGCACGTGCGTTCTCAACTCAGATGGAACATGGTCTCCGAAGAACCAATGCGTGGAGGAATGAACTAGGGCTGGGTTGCGCCTCCTGCGTCCGCGAAGCGCCTCCTTATTCCGCGGAGCTTCGCCGCAGGATGACGGAGCCGTATCTCATCTGACGGAGCCGCATCTCAGATGACGGAGCGGCGCCGCGAGATGACGGCGCGATTTCTGAGATGACGGAGCGACGCCGTCATTTGACGGGACGCCATCTCATCCTGCGGAACGCCGCCGCCATTCTGCGGCGCCGCATCTGAGATGACGGAGCCACGCCGCGAGATGACGGTACGATTTCCCAGATGACGGAGCCACGCCGTCATCTGACGGGACGCCTTCCCATCCTGCGGAGCGACGCCGCCATCCTGCGGCACCGCATCTGAGATGACGGGATGGCGCCGCGAAATGACGGCGCGATTTCCCAGATGGCGGAGCCACGCCGTCATCTGACGGGACGCCTTCCCATCCTGCGGAACGCCGCCGCCATCCTGTGGCGCCGCATCTGAGATGACGGAGCGGCGCCGCGAGATGACGGCACGATTTCCCTGATGACGGAGCCACGCCGTCATCTGACGGGACGCCTTCCCATCCTGCGGAGCGACGCCGCCATCCTGCGGCGCCATATCTGAGATGACGGAACGGCGCCGCGAAATGACGGCGTGATTTCTGAGATGACGGAGCCACGCCGCCATCTGGCGGAGCGCCTTCCCATCCTGCGGAGCGACGCCGCCATCTTGCGGCGCCGCATCTGAGATGACGGTGCGACGCCACGAGATGGCGGCACGATTTCCCAGATGGCGGAGCGACGCCGTCATCCTGTGGCGTCGCGCCGTCATCTCAGATGCGGCGCCCCCATCCTGCGGGACGGCGCCGCAAGCCTGCCCTTGACGCCGCGAACCGGGCTTCTCCCCATGAAACCCTGGATTCTCCTCGCTCGGCCTGAAGGGTATGATCCGGCCCATGCGTCGCTCCGCCGGCAACACGAGTGGCCTGACCGAGCCGATCGGTTTCGCGGCGGTGTTCGCCGCGCTTCCTCTGCTTCACCAGACACCCCGCTCGTGGGCGGAGCTCGCCGCTGCGCACTTGCCCGAGTTCCTGGCCGATCACGCGGTCTGCGAGCAGCAGGTCGCCATGTATGCCCTGTCGCTCGCCGGCCACTATCCCGACGATGCCGAGCTCGTCGAGCGCGCCGCGGAGCTCGCGGCCGAGGAAGTGCAGCATTTCCGGCGGGTGGTGGCGATCCTGAGAAGGCGGGGCTGGCCGCTCGGGGGGCGGCGGAAGAACCCCTGGGCTCAGAGCCTGAAGGCGCAGATCGTTCTCGGCCGCGAGCCCTGGACGAAGATCGACCGTCTGCTGTTCGGCGCCATGGTCGAGGCGCGGAGCTGCGAGCGATTCACCCGGCTCCTGGAGGTCATCGAAGACCAGGAGGTCGCGCGTCTTCTCGCCGATCTCGGCCCCGCGGAGCGCCGCCACTGGCAGCTCTTCTATCAGCTCGCCGGCCGCGAGACCGCCGCGGAGGCTCTGACGGCCCGCTTCCAGCACTGGCGAGAGCTCGAAGCCGATCTGGCGCGCGGCCTCGGAGTCTCTCCAGCGGTTCATGGCTGAGGGGCAATGACCTGGACGCAGGTGTACTCCCCCGTCGACGGCAGTATCCTCGCGTCGGCGCTCGTTGCCGCCATTCCCGTCGTCGTTCTCCTGGGGCTCCTCGCTTTCTTCCACCTGCGGGCGCACTGGGCCGCGCTCCTGGGGCTCGCCACGGCGCTCGCCATCGCCGTCCTGGTCTATGGCATGCCGGCGCAGCTCGCGCTCGCCGCCGCCGCCGACGGCGCCGCCTTCGGCCTCCTGCCGATCGGCTGGATCATCCTCGGGGCAATCTTCGTCTACGACGTCACCGTCAAGTCGGGCGATTTCGAGGTGCTGAAGCATACGATCGCCGGCCTCGCCAGCGACCGGCGCATCCAATTGCTGCTGATCGGCTTCAGCTTCGGCGCCTTCATCGAGGGCGCCGCCGGCTTCGGCACTCCGGTCGCCATCTGCGGCGCGATGCTCATCGGGCTCGGCTTCAAGCCGCTCCAGGCGGCGGGGCTCGCTCTCCTCGGCAACACGGCCCCGGTCGCCTACGGTGCGCTCGGCACCCCGATCATCACCCTCGCCAAGGTCACCGGGCTGCCGGAAGGAGCGCTCTCCGCCATGGCCGGGCGGCAGCTTCCCTTCTTCTCGGTCCTCGTCCCCTTCTGGCTGATCTGGGCGATGGCCGGACGCAAGGCGACGCGCGAGGTGTGGCCCGCCTGCCTGACGGCCGGCGTCTCCTTCGGCGTCACCCAGTTCTTCGTCAGCAACTACTTCGGCCCCTCGCTAGTCGACATCGCGGGCTCGATCGTCTCGATCCTTTCGCTGCTCGTCCTCCTCCGCTTCTGGCAACCGAAGACGACGTGGAGCTTCACGCACGAGTCGGCCGAGGAGCGCGCAGCCGAGGCGGCGGCGCGGCCCGCGCACAGCCCGAAGACGGCGTTCAGGGCCCTCGCGCCCTGGCTGCTCCTCTGCGTCTTCGTCTTCCTTTGGGGCTACCCGGCGTCCAAGAGCTTCTTGAACGGCGGCGCCGAGGGACGCGAGAACTTCCTGCACGGCATCTCGGTCCTCCACATCCCCGTCCCCGGGCTCGACAAGGCGGTCGTGAGGATGCCGCCGGTGGTCAAGGAGCCGACGCCGGAAGCCGCGGTCTACACCTTCAACTGGCTCTCCGCCACGGGGACGAGCCTCCTGCTGACCGGAATCGTGAGCGGCCTCCTTCTCGGGTTTTCGCTCGCCGAGTTGGGGAAGATCCTCGGCAAGACGCTCTGGCGGGTGAAGTGGTCGCTCCTGACGATCGCCGCCATGCTGGCCCTGGGATTCTCGACCCGCTATGCCGGTCTGGACGCGACGATGGGTCTCGCCTTCGCGTCGACCGGGGTGCTCTTCCCTTTCTTCTCGCCGTTCCTCGGCTGGCTCGGGGTGGCGCTCACCGGGAGCGACACCTCGTCGAACGTCCTTTTCGGCGGGCTCCAGCGGATCAGCGCCGAGCGGCTGGGGTTGAATCCCATCCTGGCCTGTGCCGCCAACAGCAGCGGCGGCGTCATGGGGAAGATGATCGACGCCCAGAGCATCGTCGTGGCAGGCGTCGCCACCGGCCAGCAAGGCAACGAAGGCGAGATCCTGCGCTACGTCTTCTGGCACAGCATCGCCCTCGCTTCCCTGGTCGGCGTCCTCGTGTTCCTTCAGGCGTATGTCTTCCCGTGGATGATCCCGGCGCTGCCGGTGCCATGAGGGCTCGCGTCAGATGGGTTCGACCGCACGCAGGAGTAGCGATTCGAATCTTATAGGCGTTAAAGGACGGCCTTTCTCGATCTGAGCTTCGAGAGACCTTGGAGGATGGCACCAGCCGACAGGAGGATCAGCCATCCCCACCTGAGAGGATCGCCAAGGTAGCTATCGAAAGTAGACCAAGCCGTCTGGGCTCTCGCAAGATCAAAAATATGATCGCTTCTCAGATAGATGACGAGTAAGCCCCATACCGGAGCGGCAGACCAAATGACGCCGAACCATATGAGCATCGCCCCACCGGCAATCTTGTTTCTGGCCGCTATGAGGCCGACGATAAGGCATGACAAGAGGTAAGGGAGGAAGCATAGTCCCGCGATCGCGTCCCGCCTGATGAAATACCAGGGCGGCTCGCCGCCGGGCCAATCTGAGGGAAACCTCAAGACCTCCGCGAAGCGCAGGCCCAGCCAGCCGAAAAGCGCATAGAGGAGGACTCCTAAAGCCAGGAGCCAGGAAGTGCCCAGCGAATTCCCTTCCTTGTTCTCGGCCAAAGCGGTGCCTCCTTTCGCTCTTCCATCGGGAACAATGGCGGAGAGTAGTATAGCTCTCGCATCTACTCATAGCGCAGAGCGACCACGGGATCGACGCCGGCCGCCCTGCGTGCGGGAACATAGGACGCGGCCATGGCCGCGAGCAGGAGGAAGAAAGCCACGCCCACGACCGTCGCCGGATCGTTGGGGCTCACCTCGAAGAGCAGCGAACGCATGGTCCGGGTGAGCAGGAAGGAGCCCAGGAGGCCCAGGGACGTGCCCATCACAGCGGTGACCAATCCCTGCCCCAGGACCATCCCGAGGATCTTGCCGCCGGTGGCTCCCAGGGCGAGGCGCACGCCGATTTCCCGGGTGCGCTGAACCACCGAATAGGCCAGCACGCCGAAGACGCCGGCCATGGCCAGCACCAACGCCGCGAGAGCGAACACGCCGACCAGCAGCAGATTGAAACGGCGGCCGTTCAAGGACTGCGAGAAGATCTCGTCGAAGGTCTGGAACCTGGCGGGGACCGTCGGATCGAGCTCCCCCAGGATCCTCCGCGCCGCGGCGAAGACGGCGGTCGGGTCGGAATTCGTCCGCAGGACGATGTTGAACTGGGAAGCGGTGCGCGGCCTCTGCCGGTAATGCGTGTAGATGGTCGGGCGCGGCGCGGCCTCGAGACCGTGCATCCGAACGTCGCCCACGACGCCGACGATCGTCAGCAGACGAAGGTCGCCGTCCATGTTGCCGAACTCGATCGTCTGGCCGAGCGGATTGCGGTTCGGCCATGCCTGCCGCGCCACGGACTCGCTGATCACCGCCACGTGGGGCGCATCCGGGCCGTCGGAATCGTCGAACAGGCGGCCGTTCAGGAGAGGGATGCCCAGCGCGTGAAAAAAGCCTTCGCTGGCCACCACGTAATCGGCGTGGCCCGTATGGGCCTGATCGCGGAAAAGTCCCTCCAGGAACGCGATGGCCTCCTTCAGAAGAGCCGGATCGGCGTCCGCGTCGGCTATCCGCGCGCTGCGCTCGATCAGGTCCCGCTGTGCCGGCAGGAGCTGTCCTGGATCCAGCATGGCGAAGGTTCCATCCGCGGCATCGGACTTGAGGGGAAGCGAAGCCGTGCCGCCGACGGCCTGGACGCCCGGCAGCGCTTGCAGGCGCGAGATGAGCCGGTCGAGAAACTGCACGCGCCGGCCTTCCCTTCCCGCCTCGAGATCGGGCAATCTCAGATCCAGGGCCGCGATGTGCCCGGTTTCGAACCCGGGATGGACCGACAGCACGCGCAGCATGCTGCGGCCCAGCAGGCCGGCGCCGATCAGCAAGGTGAATGTGGTCGCGATCTGGCCGGCCACGATCAGGCGCCCCGCGCGTTGACTGCGAACGGCGGTTCCCTGGCGCCTGCCGCTCTCCGCCAGCGTATCGTGAACGTCGCCCGCGGTCGCGCGCAGCGCCGTCAGCACGCCGAGGCTGGTGGCCACCGCGAGAGAAAGGCCGAGAGTGAACCAGAGCACGGGCTGATTGACCGCAACCTCGTCGAGGCGAGGAATGTTGCCGGGCGCCAAGGCCCGCAGGACGCGGACGCCGAAGTACGCGGAGAGCACTCCAAGGCAGCCCCCCAGCAGGCAGAGGAGGAAGGCTTCCGCCAGGAACTGCCGCACCAGACGCCAACGCGAAGCTCCCAAGGCGGCCCGCACCGCCAGCTCGCCCGCGCGCGCCGAAGCCTGGGCCAGCGACAGGCTCATCACGTTGGCGCAGGCCACCAGCAACAGCAGACCGGAGACCCCCAGCAGCACGAGCAGGGCCGGCTCGAAGTCCGCGGTCAGGGCGTCTTTCAGCGGCTGGACGGCGACGTCGGCCAGATCGATGTCCGAACGGTATTGCCGCCCCAGCCGCCTCCCGATCGCGGAGACGTCGGCCCGCGCCTGGTCGAGAGAGGCGCCGTCCTTCAGGCGCGCGACGACCCGCCAGTTGTGGGCCGTGCGGCTGGGCAGGAGAGCGTCCGTCTCGCGCGCCATCCAGAGCTGGCTGTCATCCGGGAAGTTGAATCCGGGCGGCAGCACGCCGATGACCGTGATCGGGTGCGTCGCCACCGTGAGCTTCACGGCCCCGAGGTCCCGGGCCGCGTGCAAATGGCTCCGCCAGTAGGAATAGCTCGCCAGCGCGGCGGGAGCGGCCCCGAAACGCTGCTCCTCCGCGGCGAACAGCCGGCCCTTCACCGGCTGGATGCCCATGACGGAAAAGAAGTCCGCGGAGACGACGCCGACACGGACGCGCTCCGGCTCGCCGCCGATGGAGACGGTGGCCTCATACGCCGCCATCTGCGCCATGCCTCGCAGCGAGCGGGCCTGGGCCCGCACGTCGACGAAGTTCGGATCCGCGAAGCGCATCCGGTGGCCTTCGGAGCTGACCTCCCACAGGCTCACGATCCGCTCGGGCTGGGGGTAAGGAAGCGGGCGCAGGAGGACGCCGTAGACGACGCTGAAGATGGAGGTGCTGGCGCCGATGCCCAACGCCAGGGTGAGCACCGAGACGAAGGCGTAGATCGGGCTCTTCCAGAGGATCCGGGCGCCGTAGCGGCAGTCTTGCGATAGCTGCTCGACCCAGCCGAGCCCCCAGACGTCGCGCGTGACCTCCTTGACCAGGTCCCGGTTGCCGAGCTCGCGCCGCGCGGCGGATCGTGCATCGGCCGGGCTCTCGCCGGCCGCGAGGTACTTCTCCGTCGCCAGTTGCAGGTGGAAGCGAATCTCTTCTTCCAGCTCCCGTTCCTGTCTGCCGCGGCTCCAGAACCTGAGGTTCATGCCTTGCTCTCCTTGCGCTTGGGATTCAGCACTCCCGTCATCGCCTGCACCAGTTGCGACCAGCGGGAACGTTCCGAGGAAAGCTGCTTCTTGCCGGCGGCGGTGAGCCGATACACCTTGACCTGCTGCTTGTTGTCGGAGATCTGCCAGTCCGCGGCGATCCACTTCTGCTTTTCCAGCCGATGCAGGGCTGGATACAGAGAGCCCGTATCCACGCACAGGCGCTCGCCGGAATGCAGATGGATCGCCTGGCTGATGCCATACCCGTGCTGGGGGCCCCACAGGAGCGTCTGCAGGATCAGCAGGTCCAGCGTCCCCTGCAGCAATTCGATGCGGTTCTGATAGCGTTCCTTGCTTGGCATGTAGACAGCCTACATCCATGGCTGTAGATTGTCTACTGCCAGGAAGCCAGGGATGCAGCGGGCTGCACCCCTGGAGGTCTGTTACGGAAGAGCCTAGTCGTCGTCGCCGACCACGAAGAGGTGGCCGTTGTTCTGCGTCAGGATCCTGCCGTCGCCGGCGATGGAGAGCGGCGTGTAGGCGGCGCCGAGGGCGAGATCGAGGAAGAGGTGATCGCGCAGCTTGCCGTTCGGGCGGATGGCGTAGAGGCCGCCGTCCTCGCTGTTGACGAAGACGTTGCCGTTGCGGTCGACCGCCGGGGCGTTGACGCACCACTCGAAGCCGGCCGGGTGATCCGACACGCAGCTCACGTTGCCCTGGGCGTCACGGGAGCAGCTCTGGGTGTTGGTGCTCTGAAAGCTCCACTCCGGCTCCAGGTTGCTGTTGAGCCGGGTGATGAAGTAGGCCTCGGGGGAGGCCGGGTTGTTGGCTGTGCGGTCCGTGGGGCAGAACGGCGAGGGGATGGAGCAGTAGGCGCCGAAGCCGGTGTAGTGGTTGTCCTTGGTGATGATGGAGTAGGTGCCGTCGTGCGGGTAGACCGCCGGCGTGTCGTCCCAGCCGAAGGGGTAGGAGGCCAGAAACTCACCGCTGGAGCTGAACTTCATCAGGTGTCCCTGAATGTAGGGGTAGATGGTGAAGGCGCCGTACACGATGCTGCCGTCCGGCAGCACCACCGGCACCGAGGTCGAGTCGTCGACCACCATGCCGCTGCCCTTCCGGTTCTGCCACGGGTCGACGCCGGTGTGGGCGCCGGTGCGGCAGCCGCCGGGCGTGCCGTTGGGCGGCAACGTGACGTTGCAGCCGTCGGTGAGCCGGTTGGCGAGCGAGGCGTTCCACTTCGGCGTCAGGTCGGGGTTCACCGCGACGAGATACCCCTCGAAGATCCAGAGGTGCGCGGTGGTGACGATGTAGATGGTGCCGTCCGGCGCGATGGCGGGAGAGGAGTTGACGGGTACTCGCTGGACGCCGCAGGTCCTCGTCGTGGCCGGCACGGCGTCCGGGCTCGGCGGCCATGGCAAGTCGGCGATGCGGAAGATGCCGCGGCACTGGTCGCCGGCTCCGGGCGCGCCGGGCGTCAACGAGGCGATGGTGGCGGTTTTGGCCGTATTGTCGGGCGAGACCTTCACCAGGTACGAGGCCGGCGGGTTCACGTCCCAGGGGTTGTCGTGGTCGAGCTTGAGGGCGTTGTAGTAGACGTTGCCGCCGGCGTCCGCGGAGAGCGGGCCGGCGACGTAGGTGTCCGGGTCGAGCGTGGAGCCGAAGGGATTGATGCGCGCCACCAGGTGACCGTCGGACTTGGCAACCTTGTAGATCGAGCCGCCGAAGCCCGGGACGTAGACGGAGTCGCCCACCAGGACGGCGTGGAAGACGGGCTCCACGAAGGGGCCGTTGCCGGTCACGAAGCTGAGGAAGGGCACCGGCTTCCAGTCGCTCTCGAAGCTCCACACCTCCGACAGGCGGCCCTGCATCCGGCGCAGCTTCTTCTCGTTCCAGGTCTGGGTTTCCCAGGTCTGGAGACTCGTGTACACACCCGACTTGAATTCCATGTAGACATCGTCACCGTCGGTCAGCGGCACCTGATAGTGGATATGCAGGTGGCCAGCCCCAAAGGGATCCGCTTTCTCCGCCTCCACGAACGGATCGTAGATCACGTCGTCGAGCAGCTCCTGGGCATGCTGGCCAGGGACGTTCACCGCGCCCGTGTGCTGCGGGGTGCGGCCCCACTGCGGCCAATCCTGGGACCAGCCGGGCAGGCTGGCCATCAGGAGCAGAGCGAACACCAGCAAACTTCTCCGCATGGACGTGCAACCGCCTCCCCAGGTTCTCCGGGGGGCGGCGCGTAATGCCTTACTCATGACGACTTTTCCTTTCTTGTTTTTTCAGTGAGTGGAGTGCTACAAGGGGAGAACGCCGGCGAGGCGGCTTTCCCCTCACCGGGTAGGAAATGCCGCCTGATAAAGCGTGCCCTGAATCACTTCATGTGGGGGACGATGTCGGTCGGTCAGATCGCGGCGTCGTTGGAGATGAAGACCGCGCTCCCGGGACCGGCGCCGCGCATTCGAGCACACAGCAGCCGGAAGGTCTGGAGCAGCACCGGACGAGCTCCAACCCCGCGGCGTTGATGATGGCGCGGAAGTCCTCGAGCGTGCGCGAACGGCCAACGCCGACGACGAGCCTGAGGAGATCCGTGGCCGAGCTTGCGGCCGGGCTCTCCTCCAGCAGAGCCTCCACGATGAGGACACGGCCGCGGGCGCCTGCAGCCTCGGCGCACCGCTTCAGGATGGCTGTCGCCTGCGCGTCATCCCAGTCGCCGATGACGATCGACAGGATGTACAGGTCGGCGCCCTCCGGCAGCGGCTCGAACATGCTGCCGCTCACGGCGCGGCAGCGCTCGGCGAGCGCTTCGCGCGCGAAGCGCTCCGCCGCCGCGCGGGCGGCCGAGGGGAGGTCGAGGACCGTCCCCCGGAGGTGGGGATGCGCGCGGGCGAGCGACGCGAGGAGCATTCCGCTGCCGCCTCCCACGTCGACGACTTCGCGCACGCCGCTCCAGTCAAAGCTCTCGGCGAGCTCCGGCCAGAGGTCCTCCGACTGCGCGGCCATGAGCGCGTTGAAAGACTCGGCCATCGCGGGATTGGCCTCGAGATCCTCCCACACGGGAAGGCCGAAGACCTCGGCGTAGCCGGGCTTTCCCGTGCGCACCGTCTCCAGCAGGGCCGGCCACGCCCGGTCCATGCGTCCGCCGAAGCCGCCCTGGTCGAGCCAGGCGCGGACGCCCTCTTTCTCCTCGAGCAGGCGGCCTGTCGGTGTCAGGGTGAAGCTCCCGGCCTCGGGCTCCTCAAAGACCCCGCGGGCCACCAGGAAGCGCAGGACGCGAGCCAGCGTCTCCGCGTCGGCGGAGCTGCGCTCGGCCAGCGCCGCGAGCTCCGTCACCCCGCTCGCGATGAGGTCGGGGATGCGCAGGGTGGCGACGACGCGCAACGCCCACGGCGTGGTGAGATCCATCAACGGCTGGAGCTGGCGCCATGCGAGCTCGCTCATGACGGCCTTTCCTTGTCAGCGCCGGGTGATCGTGCCGCGGAAGTTGCGGGGCAACGGCACGGAGACCAGCGCCATGCGGACCGCTTCCGGCTCCGCCCGTTGGACGCGGTAGCGGGTGCAGAGGAGATGGCAGAGCAGGATCAGTTGCGCGGTGCCGAGCCCGGCTCCGATGCACGCCCTCGGGGACCAGCCGAAGGGGACGTAGCAGGCGCCGGAGCCGGGCCCTGAATCCATCTCGGCCTCGCGGAGCCAGCGGTCGGGGTCGAAGGTATCGGGGTCCTGCCAGTGCTGCGGGTCGTGATGGATGATGTCGGGACTGAGGAGATAGCCCTGTCCGGTCTTGAGGCAGGCCCGTTCGTGATGGATCTCCGTGCGGACCGAACGGTTCACCAGCGGCGTCGGGCTCCACATGCGCAACGTCTCGCGGACGAAACGGTGAGTCAGTGGGGCGACGCGGGTAGGGGCGGCGTAGAGCTCGGCCGGCGGAATGGGCGCCAGCTCACGGGCCAACCGGGCGGACCAGTCAGGCCGGCCGGTGAGCTCGTAGAGCAGGGATGCCGCGGCCGCCCCGGGCGGCCCGGCGATCGCGGTCAGGACGCCGGTGACGGCGTCCACGGCGCGGCCCATGCCGAGCTCGGGCAGCAGGTCGACGATCGGATCGGCCAGGTCGAGCCGGCGGGGCCGGCGGCCGGCGGCGCGGCCGCGCAGCTCGCGGCGCACCACCAGCCCGGCGCTGACCTGGATCAGGATGCCGTGGATCTTCTGCCTCCAGGTCTCGCGGCTCGGCTCGGTGACCAGCAGCTCGCCGATCTTGAGGGTTTGATCGCGCACGACGCGCGCCGTGTCGGCGGCGGCGAGGCCGTCCACCACGGCGGGCACGAGCGCCCGGGCGCTCACCTCCTGCGCCGCCCACACCAGGTCGAGCGGACGGTCGAGCCGTTCGTCGAGCAGGCGGCTCATGCGGCCGGCGAGCCGCTCCAGCCCCTCGGCGTCCGCCAGCCGCCGCATCTGGGCGCTCCAGGCGGCGCGGAGCCGCTGCCAGTGGAACGGTTTGCTGGAGCGGCCGCGCAGCAGATCGCCGAGCTTGTCGGGCAGGGTCAGGTCGTGGAAGTTGAGCGCGTTGATCTGCTGGGCCACCTCGGGATCGAACACGGCCAGCTCGTCGCCGCTGACCCAGAAGACGCTCCCTTCCGCGTAGCTCCTGGCGCGCAGCTCGCGCAGAATGTCCTGTTCGCCGGGTGATACGGCCATGCGCCCTCTCGCTGAGAACGGTGGGGGCAGAGAGCCTGCCCCCACCTCCGGTCCATCAGAGCTGGTGATAGAGACGCCAGATCCACCAGTTGCTGGTCCCCTTGGTCCGGACGGCCAGGGCTGCCTTGACGGCACGTGCGAACTTCGCCATGTCATTCACCTCCTTTCTCTTTCATCTGTCGACCCCGGCCGTGCGGCTCGAGGCCGAGCGCAAAACGTGGTGGAGCGAGCGCGGGGCCGATGCACGGCCGGGTGTCCCGGAGAGTGACGGTGAGGCGGTAGCCGTCGTCGAGAACCCGCAGGATGTCTTCGGCCAGTTGCATGGAAAGGGTCCCCGCGACGCATCGGTGCGGGCCCCACCCAAAGGGGATGAACGCTTCCAGATTCGTCGGGCCCTCACCCCAGCGCTCGGGCCGGAAGTGGTTTGGATCCTCCCAGTGCCGCGGGTTGCGGTGGACCGCGTAGGGACAGACGACCACCTCGTCCCGCGGCGTGACCGCGACGCCGGCCACCTCGTGCGGCCGCGCCGGGCGGCGTGCCAGCATCCACGCCACCGGCCACAGCCGCAGCGCTTCGCGCACCACCCAGGCGGGCTCGGCATCGGTGCGCGGGTGCGTGCCCAAGAGATAGAGCGACCAGCCGAGGACGAACCCCACCGAGCCCGCGACGGCGAACAGGAAGGATAGAAACACCTCGGCCAGCTCCGCCGCCGCCACGTCGGGCCCTACCGCTCCGACCACGACGTCGAGGACGTCGGCGGGCCGGCCGGCGCCCCGCGTCCGCCGTTCTCTGACGGCCCGCGCCAGCTCATGCATGACGCGAAGGCGGAACGCCGCGCGCCGCAGACGGGAGTAGCGCTCCCTCGCCCCGGCCAAGACCGCACGCTCGACGATCTCGTCCAGCGTCCGGAGTAGCCGCGCCGGGCTGTCCGGCGTGATCAGGGCGGGCGCCAGGTGCCGGTAGACGAGCCAGTTGCCGGCGTCGGGCCACTGGCTGGCGGGCACGAGGCTCCGCCGCACCGTCTCCGGCAGCTCGGAGGCGTGCGCGCGGAGGTAGGTGCGCAGCAGCGCCCGAGCCGAGCGGCCGATCTTCACTTGCACCGCGCGCGGGCCGAACAGACCGCGCCGGGTGTAGAAGAAATCGGAGTGGTCTTCGTACAGCTCCTCGGCGTTGGCCAGCACGTCCCGGGACGACGACGCCTCCGCCAGGCAGAGCTGCCCCTCCTGCAACCGGAAGGCGTCGGCTAGGGGGATTTCCTGGTCCAGGAACCGCAGCGGCTCGCGACGAAACTGGGCGGTCGACTCTCGCCTGGCCATCTGGCCTCCTTGGCCCGCGGACCGGCTGCTGTCTGCACGCCGGCTCCTGTCTTCAAGAAAGGTGCGGAAAGCTACTCGAACCGCGCCGCTGGCGTCTCATCCAAAAGCTCGCACGCCGCGTAGAGAGGGATAAAACGGGAGGAATGCCACGATGAAACTCATGTCTGTCTCATACGAACGGAACCCCGCGCTACGCAAGGCCCGCAACGCGAAGCGGAAGGACGGCGTCTACGAGGTGCTGAAGACGCCCGAGGGGCTGGTGATCTCGGCCGAGTACCGCGATGGCACGTTCCACCGCTGGGTGGCGCGCGACGCGCAGGGCAAGGTGCTTCGGCCGCGCTTCCTGAAGGCACCCGAGCCGATCTCCGCCGCTTCACTGGCACTACTGGAGGATGTTCCCTTCCCCCGGCCCAAGCCCCAGCTCGACCCACCGCCGCTGACCTGCTACGCCTGCTACTCCAACCCGCTGCCCACCGGGCCACGGCTCCTCTGCTACGAGGTGCCCTGCCGCTGAGCACCGGAGAAGGCCCAGGTGGCGAGGCTCACGCCGACCGGCGGAACGGAAGAAGTTGGCGGATGCGGCTGTCCCGCAAGTACAGACCGCCCCAGGCGAGAATTCCTACGACCAACGGAATCGCCGCACGCGCCGTGTCTCCGATCCGCAAATGCGTGGCCACCGCGCCGCCGAGATAGCCGGTCATCAAGATGGCGGCGAGGACAGACGTCTGCGGCACAAGGTAGAGCACCACCAGGACGCATTCCGCAATGATGATGAGGACGATGGCCGATTCGGGATAGCCATAGCCCGTAACAATTTCGGCCACCGCGTAGGTGTGGTGGGTGGCCCTGAACCAGGCGCTGCTCAGGAGCTGCGCGACCACCGCAAGGGAAAAGAGCCAGCCGGTCCAGCGCATCCAGCGGGGAGCGGAGACAGTGCGGACGGTTGCAGTAGACATCGGGAACCTCCGGGCTTGGGTAGGAAGCGGGCCGCAGAGTACGTCAGGAGAGGCGAGCCGGTCCAGCCGGCCAGAGCGAGATGGAGTGCAAAGGTGCCAGGGATGCAGTGAGACACCTCTCCGGGTAGGCCTTCCAGATCGTCAGGCTCCCAGCCGAGCCAATCCCCGAGGTGACGCGCCGTGACCGCCGTATGCCAGCGACCGCCTTGAGGAATCAGGAAGCGTGCCTGTGACTCTCCGATCTCGACGCGATACGGCGGGAGCTCCGGCTGCCAGGTGAACACCAGATTGTGCTTCCACATCCACACCCACATCCCGATGCGGGCATAGAAGCGAACCGCAGGCTGCCACGTCCAGCTCGTGTCGAGCCGAATGCCCCCCGCGCCGCTGGCGGTAGCGACTATAGAACGCGTGGGCCGAATGGAAGGGTAGCAACGCGGACTACCCTGCCTGGACGCTTCCAGAATTCCCGAAATGAGCCAGTACCCAGCCCGCAAACGCAAGCCCGGTGCGGATTTGCAAGATTCCTCCCCGGTTTTCCGACTTATATGGCATGGGGAGAAGACTGCGCTGGGTACCGGAAGAGGGAGCCCTCGTCGACGTCACCGGTCGGATCTTCCAGGCCCGCCGCCTGTTCAGGCCGAGCCCCGAGCTCAACGAGATCGTGCTCGGGGTTCTCGGACGGGCCCAGCGGCTCTATCCGATCCGGATCTGCGGTCTGGCTGTGCTCTCCTCGCACATGCATCTCCTGGTGGACGTCGAGAACGCCCAGCAGCTCGCCGATTTCATGGAGTACGCCTGCTCGAACATAGCGCGGGAGGTCGGCCGCCTGACCGATTGGTCGGGACCGGTCTTCGCCGGCCGCTATCACGCGATCGTCGTCAGCTCCGAGGAGAAGGCCCAGGTGGCGAGGCTCGCGTACTGTTTGGCGCAGGGCTGTAAAGAGCACCTTGTCGAGCGCGTCCGGGACTGGCCGGGCGTCCATTGCGTCCGCGCTCTCTTGGACGGCGAGCCCCTGGTCGGCTACTGGTTTGACCGCAGCCGGGAGTACGCCGCGCGCCGGCGGGGAGAAACCTTCGACCGTGACCGCTATGCGACGGAAGAAACCGTCAAGCTCTCTCCACTCCCCTGCTGGGAGCACCTTCCCGAAAAGACCTACCAAGAGCGCGTAGCCGGACTTGTCAAAGAGATCGAGGAAGAAGCGGCCGCGGAGAGGCTGGGGACGGGCAAACCGGTGTTCGGCGTCAAGGCGATTTTGGCCGAGGATCCGCAGTACCGTCCCGCCTTCCTCGATCGGTCGCCGTGTCCTCTCTTCCTGACGGCGAGCGAGACCATGGGGCGGGCGCTTTACGAGGCCTACGCCTGGTTCGTCGCGGCCTACCGCACGGCCGCCGAGAAGCTACGGGCCGGGGACCGCAACGCACCTTTCCCTCGTGGGAGCTTCCCGCCGGCGTTGCCGTTCGTCGGCGGGTGACGTCACCCGTCTTTCACCTTACAGACTTGGTAAAGCGCGTCGATGCCAAGGCCGAGGTGTGCCCGGTCACCTCGAACTCAGGGATAACCGCGGCTGGGCAAGGCATCTGAGGCGCAATTCGAACGTCCTCAGAGCTCCTCCAGGTCGCGATCGAGGGTTTCAGGGCAGCAGCTCAACTCACCCGATCGACTACGAAGGCGCTCGTAGGGCACTCCTCAACCCTCCCTTCAACGAAGCGCCTGGCACCGCTCTCCGCTCTCCGCTCTCCGCTCTCCGGGCGCCTGGCACCGCTCTCCCGCTCCCCGACAGGCCCTTCTCGTCTTCCGGTTCATGTTTTCTCCTCTATGCTGGGTACGAGCAGCCAGCCAGCCAACGAGAACGCGGCGCCGGGTAAACCCGAGAGCTCCCGAAGGATGACGGAGCCGCATCTGAGATGACGGCAGCGTTCGAAGGATGAGAATGCGTACCGACAGGTGACGGCTTCGCGCCGTCGCCTTGCGAATCGCCCCGTCAACCTCGGGGCCCCCCCCACCTCCCCGGGCAGCCTTCTCCACCACCCCTGCACGCGGGCCTATACCCTCCCTCGGGGTATGGGCTACAGGCGGACTCTTCCCTTAAAAAAGTAGCTCGTTCCTGTCCTGGGGCGTGTAAGTGATAGAAGAGGAAGGAGTTAAACGCGCATTCGGGCTGGCGTTTTCTTGGCTAGGTTGGTAGAGTCTGGTTCGCCAAAACCTTTGATTCTAGGCAACTTAACCAGGAAAAGAGGCCAACCCGAATGCGCGAAGCTCGCAAAATCCAATACACCCTGCGCGAGAACTGGCTCGATCTTGACCACGCTAAAGAGCTGCAAGTCATGTCTCGCCTGCTGGACAGCCATCCTAAG
Source organism: Acidobacteriota bacterium (assembly GCA_046765915.1). Taxonomy (GTDB): domain Bacteria; phylum Acidobacteriota; class Thermoanaerobaculia; order Multivoradales; family UBA5704; genus DATARR01. The sequence continues at coordinate 53,046 of JBKPTH010000073.1, forward strand.
GTCGCGGAGTTGGTCTTGCAAGACCTGCGTGAGGCCAGCGTCTCGCCGCAGGCAAGCCGCGGTGCAGGAGGGCTCAGCGCCGAGCAAGTGCTGCGGATTCTGGTGGTCAAGCAGATGAACGGCTTCAGCTACCGAGAGTTGGCCTTCCATCTCGCCGACTCGCGCAGCTATCGCACGTTCTGCCGCTTGGGCATCACCGACAAGCTGCCGTCGAAGTCGGCACTCAACGCCAATCTGAAGGCGCTTCAGCCGGTCACGCTGGAGGCAATCAACCGCGTGTTCGTCGGTGCCGCCCATGAGGCAAAGGTGGAGACCGGCAGGACTGTCCGCACCGATTGCACCGTGGTGGAGTCGAACATTCATGAACCCTGGGACTCCGAGTTGTTGTGGGACAGTGTCCGCGTGCTCACCCGTCTTCTGGCGCGGGCGCGCGATCTGCTCGGTCCTGAGCATGTCGAGTTCGGCAATCGGACGCGACGCGCCAAGCGGCGCCGCCAGGAGATCGCCCATGCCAAGAAAGTGGAGGATCGGCAGCGGGCCTACCGGGATCTGCTCGTCGTCGCGGAGGAAGTCTACGGGTGCGGGCTGAAAGCTCGCGACCTGTTGCGGGCTGGACAGGTGAAGGAGAGTCTGGACTCATGTCAAGCTCTCGCCGCGCAAGGAATCGCGGAGAGTCTTGACCACTTTCTTCCTCGGGTCCAGCGGGTCATGGACCAGAGCCGGCGCCCGAGTGCTGGCCGGCGAGAGCGTGCCGGCCGGGGAGAAGATCGTGTCGATTTTTGAAGATCACACCGACATCATCCGCAAGGACCACCGCGAGACCTTCTACGGCCACAAGATCTGCCTCAGCGGAGGAGCCTCCTCGATGATCCTCGACTGCACGGTGTTGCAAGGCAACCCTGCGGACTCCACTTTGGCGAAGACCATGGTGGAGCGTCAAGTCGAGGTTTTCTCTCGGCCTCCGCGGCAGATCGTCTTCGACGGCGGTTTTGCTTCGAAGATGAACCTGAGTGAGATCAAAGCTCTTGGGGTCAAGGATGTGGCGTTCTCGAAACGCTGTGGATTGGAGGTCAGCGCCATGGTCAAGAGCAGTTGGGTGTACAAACGGCTGCGTGACTTCCGAGCAGGGATGGAGGGCAACATCTCGTTTCTCAAGCGGGTCTTTGGGCTGGACCGCTGCACTTGGAAGTCGTGGTCATCTTTCCAGAGTTATGTCTGGGGGTCGATCCTCAGCTTCAACCTCTTGGTGTTCGCTCGCCATTTGCTGAGCTAAATCCGGCAGACGTCAAGGTCTTGGCCTGCTGGTAACTCAGCGGAACGGGTTTCGCCTGCTCGCACAGAGGCCCGCCCCTGATGCGTGTCGCCTTGTTTACGCCGCGCCTTCCCCGCCGCACGCCCGATTCACCAGCTTTCCCTTCAATACGGAGAATTGGAGGGCGAAGAGAACTCTTTTCTGGACAGGAACTAGCTCGCGGAGAAGCATCCCGCTTCCGCTTCAATCCCAATCGTCCGACAAACAAGGAGAAGAACAATGAGAATTCGCCTGACTTCCAGGTCGACCGCGGCGTTGCTCTGCGCGCTCGCCGTCGCCGCGCTCCTCCCATCCGGCGCCCTGGCGGAGGAGGGCGGGTTTCGCTGTGAGGAGCTCTCGTTTCCCGTGACCCTCTCGCCGAGCGACGCCACCGTCTACAACGTCTTCGGCGTCCTCTGCTCGCGCGGCGCCATCGAGAACAAGGCGATCCAGATCACGCTGCACGGCATCACCTACAGTCACCTGTATTGGGACTTTCCCTTCCAGCCCGAGACCTACTCCTACGTGCGCCGCGCCACGGCCGCCGGCTATGCGGTGCTCAACCTCGATCGCATCGGCATCGGCCAGAGCGACCGGCCGCCGGCGGCGGACGTCTCCATTGCAGCCAACGGCTACGTGGTGCATCAGATCGTGCAGGCGCTACGCGGCGGCGATCTGGTCGTGGCCTCTTTCGGCCGTATCCACGCCGACCGCGTGGCGCTCGTCGGCCACTCGCTCGGCTCCATGGCCACCATCCAGGAGTCCGCTACCTTCGGCGATGTCGAGGGCGTGGTGCTGACCGGTCTTACCCATACCGTCACGCCGGTCGTGGACCAGATTCTGGGGGTGCTCTATCCGGCGAGCCTCGATCCGCGCTTCGTCGGCCAGAATATTCCGGACGGCTATCTCACCACTCTCCCGGGCTTCCGTGGAGTCTTCTATTACCCGCCGTCCGCCGACTCCCTGGTCATTGCGATCGACGAGCAGACCAAGGAGACCGTCACCACGGCCGAGATCGCAACGGGCTTATCCACCTTAGCTCTGTCGACGGGAATTCACGTGCCGGTGCTGGTGGTCGTCGGCGATTATGACCCGATATTCTGCAACCCGCCGACGTGCTCGGAGTCCGGCACCCTCGACGCCGAGCCGAGCTTCTATTCCCCGGACGCCTGCGCGGAGGCCGTCGCCATGCCCGACTCCGGGCATGACCTGAACCTGGAGATCCATGCACAGGCCGCCTACGACGTCATCTTGAACTGGATGGACCGCCGCGTCGGTGGCGACACGAGATTCGAGCCGTCGGATCCCTGCCAGCCGTAAGCCACAGGCGCGGATTCGACGTTGATCGATAGGGGCAGCCTCGGTGGCGCCGCCAGGATGGTGCGGCGCCTCCAGGCGCCCCCAGAGTGCCTCAACGAGGCGTTTGGCACCGCTCCCCTTGCGCGGGTTGCAAGATTCCTCCCCGATTTTCCGACTTATATGGCATGGGGAGAAGACTGCGCTGGGTACCCGAGGAGGGGTCTCTGGTCGACGTCACCTGGGGGACCGTCCAAGGCCGCCACCTGTTCCGGCCGAGTCCCGAGCTGAACGAGGTCGTGCTCGGCGTTCTCGGACGGGCACAGCGGCTCTATCCGATCCGCATCTGCGGTCTGGCTGTGCTCTCCTCGCACGTGCACCTCCTGCTGGACGTAGACAACGCCCGCCAGCTCTCCGATTTCATGGAGTACGCCTGCTCGAACATCGCCCGGGAGGTCGGCCGCCTCACCGATTGGGACAGCCCGGTCTTCGCCGGCCGATATTACGCGATCATCGTCAGCCCCGAGGAGAAGGCCCAGGTGGCGAGGCTCGAGTACTGTCTCGCGCAGGGGTGCAAAGAACATCTTGTCGAGCGGACCAGGGACTGGCCAGGCGTCCATTGTGTCCGCGCTCTCTTGGACGGCGAACCACTGAAGGGCTACTGGTTCAACCGCAGCCAGGAATACGCGGCGCGCCGGCGTGGAAAGACCTTCGAACGTTACGACTACGCCACGGAGGAAACCGTCGAGCTGTCGCCTCTCCCCTGCTGGCAGGATCTCTCGGACAAAACCTACCAGGAGCATGTCGCCAGCCTAGTCAAGCAGATCGAGGAAGAAGCCGCCGCGGAGAGGGCGCGGACGGGAAAACCGGTACTCGGCGTTGCGGCGATCCTGGCCCAGGACCCGCAGTACCGGCCCAAGCACCTCGACCGATCGCCGTGTCCCCTCTTCCTAGTGGCGAGCGAAAGCATGTGGCGGACGCTCTACGAGGCCTATGCCTGGTTCGTCGCGGCCTTCCGCGCCGCCGCCGAGAAGCTACGAGCCGGAGACCGCGCCGCGCCGTTCCCGCGCGGGAGTTTCCCGCCGGCGTTGCCGTTTGTCGGCGGGTGATCGCCGCCAGACGTTCGCCCTCGCCCCATAGACTTTTTCGCAGAGCTCGTCGGTAACCCCAGGGCCGAGGTGTGTCCGGAGAGCTCGCGTTCGGGTCAAATCGCGGCTGGCCGAGACACCTGAAGGCGCAATTCCATACCCTCAAAGCCCCTCCGAAGCCGCGATATGGCTTGGTCGGAAGGCAGTTCGCCCACCAGATCGACTACGAAGGCCGCTCGTAGGGCATCTCTTTACCCTTCTCTTCAACGAAGCGCCTGGCACCACTCCCCCGGAGACTCTGACCCGAAGCTCCGCACCCGCAGATCGACCGCGAAAGGCGCCCGCAGGCCCGCCTCTAAGCCTCCCTTCAACGAGGCGCCTGGCACCGCTCCCCGCACTCCTCACCCCCTTCCCTTCAACGAAGCGCCTGGCACCGCTCCCCCGCGGGGCCGAGGTGTGTCCGGAGAGCTCGCGTTCGGGTCAAATCGCGGCTGCCGAGACACCGGAAGGCGCATTTCAATAGCTCAAGCCCCCCTCCGAAGCCGCGATGTGGCTTGGTCGGAAGGCAGTTCGCCCACCAGATCGACTACGAAGGCCGCTCGTAGGGCATCTCTTTACCCTTCTCTTCAACGAAGCGCCTGGCACCACTCCCCCGGCCACTCTCCCGGCCGCTCCCCGCCGCTGCGGAAAGGTCGGCAGGGCCGCCGCGCGAGAACTCACCACCAAAGTCTTTCCTCTAAAAGGCTGGCCCTTTTCGGGCACCACTCCCCATCACTCCCCGCACGGCTCCCCGGGCACCGCTCCCTCCCCCTCCCCGCTCCCCGGCAGTGGGTTGACGACCAGGGGCCACTTAGATACGATTACTATCAGATAAGGGCGATATGCCACAAGTCTGATAAGCTCTAGCTCTCCTACCCCGCTGTCGTGACTAACGGGGGTTGATGTCGTTTTTATTTGGGAGGTACAGCAATGCTGACTGTCAGAATCGGGAAGCTCGCATTGCGAGATCCTTTCATGATAGCCTCTTCACATAGGACCTCAACCGAGCCAGCTCTCCGCCAACTCGCTTTGGTCTCTCCTTCCGCGGTCACCCTGAAAACAACTTCCCAAATCAAGGGCGGGGATGGCGAGCTTGCCGCTGCCGAGCAACCTGAAGGCCGGCGGCGGAAAATACGGACACTGGTAGATTCCCAGTTCCAACATCTAGGATACTGGACTGACGGACCACCCACGCTCGAATTTTGGGATATTCCCACTACGGCCGAGATGACTCGAACCGCGCGCGGGTTGCTTCCCGGGGCGGCTCTTGGTCTTAGTGTGCTCGCAAAGGAAAACTACGACACCATCGCGCAGGCCTTAGATCCGCGCTATTACGATTACGTCGAACTCAACTTAAAATATAGTCTCCGAGTTCCCACGCATGAGATTGAGAGCACCATTAACGCCTGCACAGATGAACTTAAATCGTTCTCTAAGGCTTTCGATAACCATCCCCTATTCGTAAAGCTTCCGAGGGAAATTACTTCCTTCATGGATAGTAGCGCCTGCATACAGCTAGTCAAGGCTGCTGCAAGCGTCGAAGCCGCCTTCGTTGTCGCGAACACTCTTCGCGCCACGATCCCCCCGTCTCGTGTAGATCCCAAGTACGCACCTGAGCCTCTTGTCAGCGGCGTCGCCTACGGTGAACTTTTGTTCGTAGATACCTACAACCTAGTCTGCCGTCTACGCAGCTTACTTGAGCAGCTAGGCCTTACGATTCCCCTAGTGGCCACTGGCGGTATCGGTGATCTTCCGGGCATAGTAGACCTTCTTGAGGCCGGAGTAGATGCTGTCCAACTTTGCTCCGTTATCGATAACAGAGGTATCGAGGTGGTCGAATTACTTCGCGAACAGCTTCGCGAGATTTGCGCTCCTGGATCTCTTCATGAGCTGCAGCAAACGTTTAAGGCCCCCCACTCCTATGGATTCCTTACGACGAAGGCTCGGGATATCGACATCTCCGAAAGCAATCTTATCAAGAGCTATCTCACGGACAAGATAATGCTTCCTGCGCTTGAAGCATCTCTCCGAAGCGAGTGTCAATTCACTGATCCCCAACAGCGAGCGGAAAACGTGAACGAGCTAGCACCATTCCGACTTGCGCACACTCGCGGGACGCCCTCCTCTTGGTACTTTGCACTAGCAGCAGGCGATAAGCTGAGGGCCGAGCGACGCGAGTTCACAAACTCTGCGCAACTTCTCCGCGACTTGGGTGCCGATCCCTTCGATTTAGGCTTTCTCAATGGAACCACATATGAGTGGCTTACGAAAAACGCCTCTCGGTTGGGTACAGCAATGCCCGAAAGAATAGCACCAATAGCTAATGTTATGTTCGAGCTTGTAGGCATCACTGGATTAGATGTCAGCGATGTTGCTCGCGTTTACCATTTTGGCGGGAGTAGCAGCCGCGCGGCAATGACGGCTCTTCTCAAACTTAACCCTCGTCTCGAGGCTGTCTCGCTCACGCCGAAAGCTCTGTTTCCGCTTCTTCGGTTTTGGCGCGCTGAGAATGCTATTCTGATGAAACCACCTTTGGCTCGTTATTACGGACTCCTGCTTCGTCCCGAAGCTCGCCCGAAGTGGACTGCCCTTTGGACATTCCCCTGCGAGCTTCTCCTTGTCGGTTCGCGCGCATTCATCTCCACACGAGAGGGTGCTGCAATAGCTGAGAGCTTTCTAGACTTTCTAAAGGCGGAACGTGCCTTAATTAGCGCCTCTCCCAGTGCAGCCGCCGCCCGCCTGCAGATCGAAGGTTTCTTCGAATACTGCCGTTCACTGGTATCCGGAACAATCTAGATACTCTTCGAAATGATGCTAATCCCCGATCGAACCGCAGCCGTGGAGATCCTCAATAACTTGGTTGAGTCGGAACCGCTGCTTCGGAAGCTGACCTCGATGCGGACTGCTATCGTAGGCGGTGTGGTGCGCGATAGTCTATTCACTGGCGAGAGCAGACCCCTATCCGAAGTACTTAAGAGTTGGCCAGATATTGATGTCGCCTTTGGAGACCAGGACGACTTCAATAACTTTCGAGATAATACAGTCTCAAGGTTCTGCCTGCAAGTGGCTAAGAATCACTTCGGCGGCTTGAAAGCTGTAGCGTCCAGTGGCGCTGTGTTCGATTTTTGGCATTGGACAGGCAGTAACTTACAAGAGCGTTATTGGACCTCTCGTCTAGAGCACGTTGATTTTGGCATCAATGCTGTCGCGTTTGCGCTTAAAGATCAAGCTCTTGTAATCCATAAAAGATGGCTGGAAGATGTCGAACAGTCCGTCGTCGAGCGACTCGCCTCCGATTTCGCATTACATCGGGAACTTCAAGCGATTAGAGCAATAGTTCTTACCAAGAAACTTACGAAAAGATTGCAACATCCTTTTTCGCTCGGTCCGCGAATTCGCGCTGATGTCAAGTGGCTTTCAACAGAAGCCCCGCACCAAGCTACCGATCGAGCCTGTTTCTACCTGCGACAGAAAGTCCTTGAGCGGCGATGGCCTGTCAACGTGTGGCACGACCTCCCGCTTCTATTGGATCGTCCCGGAGCAAGCCTCGCTCTCATAACAAGCCTGCGGCATATGAAGGAGGATTTTGCAGACGATTATATTGCCATCGGCAGACAGATCGAATTACATCATGGCCATCCTCTGGAAAGTCTCTGACATGGCAGGCGCCAGCCGTGAAACCTCAGCGTACGGAAGGCGTCCCTTTTCTGATGGCGGGCTACGGCATGTGGCGGACACTATGACACCACTTCCCCACTTCCCGGACTCAGATATTTTCGAAAAGGGAATCGCTTACGTGGCCGGTCAGCGGTAGCCGAAACTTTTCAGCGATGGATGTGTCCAAGGGTAGAGACGCCATTTCCTTCGGCTCAATCTTTGAGAGATCATCTCTATACTGTCGTCCAACGGAGCCCTGCTGCATCCATCTTTCTGCCTGCGCATTGAGTTCCTCAATGAGCCCTATGTCGCAAACGGGCTTCTCTTTTGCCAGAAATCGACCACCAAGTATGTTGGTTAGGTGTAGTACCCTTGCTTCGTTACAAATGAATCGAGGCGCATGACGAAAAACATAGGTTACAAATAGGTCTGCCGGATGCGGTGGTACCGGCAATGAGTACCACACGCGAAGCCGCGAGGCCGTAGGAGTCAAGTGCAGTCCTTCCCTTATTCCCTCTTTTAGATAGCTAGCTACAGCCGCAGGCAATTCAATTACAGGCCTCGGTGGAAGCGTCAATAGCCAGCACGGGTGTCCCTCGTTTCTGAGCCACTCCCAGTCGGTGGCGGTAAAGCTGTAAGTCCGTAGTGGAATTCTTGTCGGCAGCACTGGCTTGAAGACTTCCTTCGGAAGGCCTCGTCGCTCGATCTCAGCTTCAGATAGAACAAAAAAAGAATTCTTGCCTGTCGAAATGCCGCGCCTGATTTGCAGTAAGTCGCCTAGGCGATAAGGCGCAGGATGCGGGCGCCGCGGCATAGGGTCACGCCGCCTATCGAGAATGGCAAGTCGTGCGAGCATTCCAGCCCGCGGCAGCCCTGTATGCGCGAGTGTTGTGGGAAGTGTAGAATCTATGGCGTTCCACCCAAGCAATGCAAGACGTTCGCGGAGAAGTCGCGAATGTGCCGCGCCCGCCGCTTCGCTCGGCAATAGAAATACCACACGTTGGGTTTCGTTAATATGCGGGGGCGTTTGGTTCCTCTCCCCAAGAAGTTCTACAGCTTTTGCCAAAAAGTATGTACTAGATCCGGAAAAGGGTGATACTGAAATCCCAAGACTTTTCTCGAGATGCGTTTGTACGCGAACGCGACCCTTCAGCTTATGGAAGCGAACAAATGGGGGGTTTGATATAATCAAGGTTGGTGAATTAAGTTTGTGGCTGGCAAGCCGGCCACTGTCAATCGCAAGAAAGTTAGCATACCAAATACGAAAAGTTGGCGGGGCGCCACTGGCTTCAAGAACATGGGCCGCAAACAGTGCCAGAAGGGGGTCGCTCTCTACTCCGAGGTAGCTTCGAACATGCAGGTCCCTCTTTAGCATGACCTCGGCAAAGATTGCCAATCCTGAGCCCGCATCGCAGACGTGGTCGTTGGGTAAGGGCGGCACTGCCGCGAGTACATATTCGGCGATGCCACTGGGAGTAAAGAATTGTCCTGATCTCTTCCGTGTCTCAATTGAGTACGTCCAAGAGTGGAGTTCGGCGAGACGTTCTGCGCGAAACTGTGATGAATCGCTGGTCAACAGAAGTCTCAGTTGCGCAACTGCAGTTGGTAGGTCGGGCGTCGCCTTAGCTATAGGGTATGTCGGACAGTCGATAATCCGGGCAAAGGTGGCTTTTGTGGCCGCAGCGATCCCTACCTGGAGGATAGCCTCAGGATCGCTTCGCAAGAACGACCGCAGCGAAGGCTTCGCAAGCCATGTTCCGCCTCTATTCAAGATAGCAAACTCCGAATTTCGTTGGCTAGGCCGTCCTCTACGTTCGTGCCGGGTGCCACCGGTGGTGAATAGCAGGCACTGAGCATATTCAGTATATCAGGATGACATAAGACACGAACCGGTGCAATGGATTCAAGCATCTGCTTAGTTGTCTCGCGCCACTTGACGTCTTCGGTTGCCTCTTTTGAATGCTGATGATACGACTTCTCCTTAAGCTCGGGGACAATTCCGAGTGGTCGTTCATAACCGATTTTGAGCGATGGACGCGGAATGTCGATTAGAATCAGCAGATTTGAGGCGCACAGACGATCGAAGTCCGTCTCTTCCAGGAATGTTGCCGTGGGAGGGTTGTCTATATGCTGTTTGATACGTGACCGCACAAGCTCATGCAACTTGGAACACAAGCTAATCCGCTCAACCCAGCTCGTCCCTACTAGGCGCTTCACAAGCTCATCGTACTTACCTCCGCGAGCTAAGGTTGCAACGCGCTTATACAGTCGACGCGTTCGAAGAGCCAAAAGAAGATTGTGGCTGCGTTGGCGGGCCTCATCACGTCTTGTCCGCGCTTCGAGTGGCTCACCATCGCCTCCTTGTTGCGAGGTCCAGGTCGCAAGCTGCGACAACCATCGAAGCATCAGCCAGTCAGTCCAGGCGACACCAGGATACCACTTTGCTGCGTCAGTTTGATCTGTTGCGACTGCCGCCTGTGATGCCGCCGTAAAGACATCCGGTGGTGGTTCAGCAGAAATATCGAGCCGCGGCAGCATCGTTGCGATTGTGCCGGTCGTGCTTCCCCCTGGAACATCGAAGGGTGGCACTAGGGATTTTATGAAGTCTAGCAGCTTCTCCCGGATCTGAAGCTCCAGACTGTCGCGCAGAGGGTCAGGCACCCCTGAAAAGACGTGCGGCGGAAGTGCGAGTACCGAAGCATACTGCAGCATCGCCTTTATAATCCGCGCTGTATGATGCCAGTACACCGTTGAAAGCAATTGATACCTTGCTTGCGCGAAAGCGTGTGCGCTAGCTATTCCCTTGTCGTAGACCCCTAAGGTCACGCGGCGAGGGGCGATTCGACTTGGGAGAACGGCAACGGTAAGAACACGAAGGAGCCTCTCGATGTCAAGCTGGCCGCCATACGGAAGCTCACACCGCGCCGAGTCACGGATAATGTAATCTGCCTTGTCGACGTCAATCGGTCCGTCTAGGAGGGACGAGAGAATATCCGTCTTTAGAGTTGCTGGAGCATGCTGAGTACCTAGTAATCCGCTCCGGGAGTGTGCAACGAGGATTCCGGCAATCGCGTCCAACGCGATCCCCCAGCCGTTGTCGGGATCCTCAATGAGATCGCGCAAACTCCGGCCTTGCAGGTCTGGCTGGGGGTCCCTGAGGAGTAATTCGCCTAATGAGGTATGCTTGAAGATCCGGTCATGCACTTCCTCCAAGTCGTGGGCGAGCGGATATTGACCGATGTCGTGAAGGAGTGAGGCCAAAAGTACAGCCGCCAGGTCGTCGGCACCAACGAGATTTCTGAATAATGGGTTACCAAGGTCGTTAAACAGGCTCTTCACATAATTTGTAGTGTATGTGTAGCTACCTAGTGCATGATCATATCGAGAGTGATCTGCTGTCGGATAGAGCAGCGAAACCAAACCCAGTTGAGTCACGTATTTCAGGCGTGCGACAAGCGGATGCTCAATGATGCTACGAAGACGAGGCGTCAATACCGTGTTGAACCTTGGAACCACCCGTACTATGTCCTTGGAAAATGTCGCCAGCTCGGGTATCTGATCTTCCGCGTCCCACCGGCCGCGCTCTTTATCAAAATCACGAGTGACATCAGCCAAGTTTATATAACGAAGGCCACCAAACCTATAATCGTCTGGGGAAAGGCCGGGAAACACTTGTGGTGCATGGGGATAGTAGTCACGATGGTTTTCGTTCGTATTCTCACCATCGAGGAGCCTAGTTGCCAAAAAGTGGAGCGAGCGATAGAGCGGAAGTTGTGGTATCAAGTGCTCCCGCAGCCGCGCGATTTCATTAAGGGTCTGCAATAGAGACTGACCCAAGGCGAAGTAGTCGACCGCAGTCGTGAGGTCGCTTCGCTTTATTGAGCTCACTAATCGATTTGAGGATGGTTTTTGGCTCTGCTTCTCCAGCAAGCGTGGATGCCCATAATGCTTCGTGTAGAGGACCAGCAGAGGCTGCTGATCCTCGGGGTCCAGTAGCTGTACTGAACCGAAGTCAATTGCGGTTACGTGGAGGTCCTTGTCAACCAAGACGTTATCAGGCTTAATGTCCAAGTAGATGTAGCCTTGCTCGTGCAGATGAGAAAGCATACTCGTCCACTGCGCGAAGACCGTGGCTACGTCGGCCAGCAAGGTGTTCACGTACTTGGCGGTATGGCCGGCGTCATAGGTGGCCTTCCGCAGTAAGCTGCTAGTCTTATCAATGCGCTGCCAGAGCCACGTTTCCTCAAGCTTGTCCTTCTCGGTGGTGAAGAGCGGCCTCGAGCCGACAATGTAGGGCTCAACCAAATATGTCAATTTTGGAATCGGTGGGCCAGCATCCTCTTTTAGAACGACATCGCCGAGATCAAGGACGCCGATAATATTATGATGCCTTAGCTGGGGCAAGACGCCTATCTCTGTTTCAATGGCTTCAGGTGAAGAAGGCCGATTGAACTTAAGCACAATGTCTTGAGAGAAACGCTTGTGCTTACCGCGAAATACAACCCCATTGCCTCCAACGCTGAGAGCGTCGTCGATTTTATAAGTGGAGTTAAGGGTTCTGGCTAGCCAAGTCAAGTACCGCTGGAGCGGTGCTCTCTCTCTATTAAATTCATCGTTTCTTCGGGAGCCATACTTCTTTTCGAGCTGTAATATCCAGTTGCCAACCTGGTCGCCTGAACTCATTCTCTTACCCCCAGAGCGTGTTATCTAGCTATGGCAAGTGAATCTATGCGAATGCGTGCTCGCATTGCAAGAGCCCACTCCTTCTGTAGCGCGCCCCTGTACGGATTCAGTGTTTCTCGGACTCGGTCCCTCAGGAGGCGACGGGCTGGTTTTCCTCCTCTTAGTTGGATGACCGACTGGAACATCTTGGGCGACCATCGGCATGACGACAACCGCTGGCTGTTCACCGCCGTCACCGGCCTGGAGGGGAGGATCGCCCTCTCGTCAATCCCCCAATGCGAGCTGGTCCTGGCGAAGTCTACGACAACTGGGTGAACTCGACGGATCCGCTTGCCTCCCCCACCGAGCTTGTGACATCCTTCACGAGCGCGGCACCTGCCGGGCAGCCGTCCTGCCCCGCCGCCTTGTTTCCGCCGCGCATTGACCTCTGGAGGAGCCTCCTTGCCGGAGCAGTACTTCCCGGTCCTGCTGGCGATGGGGATCGCGATCGCGCTGGGCGTCGTCATGCTCAGCCTCTCCCATCTGCTCAGTTGGATGATGGGCAACCAGAGCGGCGGCCGCGTCAAGGGGAGCACGGTCGAGTCGGGCTCGCCGCTGCTCGACGCGTCGCACAAGCGCATCTCCATCGCCTTCTTTCTGGTGGCGATCGACTTCATCGTCTTCGACCTGGAGGCCGCTTTCCTCTATCCCTGGTCGCTCATCCTGCGGGACGGCGGCTGGCGGCTGTTCTGGGCGGTCATGGTGTTCATCTTCCTCATCCTGGTGGGCTTCGCCTACGTGTGGCTGAAAGGCGGGCTTGACTTCGGGCCGGCGCGCGAACGCCGGCCTCTGAGGCTGCAACTGTGAGCGTGCACGAGCCGGCGTCGATGCAGCCCGCCGCTCCCCAGAAGCGCGGCGGCGGCCTCTCCGCGGCGGCGCGGGCCGAGATCGACGCGCTCCGCCAGCGCTACCCCACCACCGAGGCCGTCCTGTTGCCGGCGCTCCACATCGCGCAGCGGGAGTGGGACGGCTGGCTGCCGGACGAGGCCATTCAGGCCGTGGCCGCGGAGCTGGACCTGCCGGAGGCGCGGGTCTATGGCGTCGTCACCTTCTACGACCTCTTCCACCAGAACCCCGTGGGCCGCCACCGCATCCGGGTGTGCACCAACCTCTCGTGCCAGCTCCGCGGCTCCGACGAGATCATGGAGGTCCTGCACAAGGAGCTCGGCGTCGGCGAGGACGAGGTGACGCCGGACGGCCGCTGCTCCTACATCCACTTCGAGTGCCTCGGCTCCTGCGACACGGCGCCGATGATGATGGTGGACGACGACTACCACGAGAACCTCACACCGGACCGCGCGCGGCGGATCCTGAAAGGCCTGAACTAGATGGCGGCGTTCGAGCCCGTCCTCACCCGCAACGTCGGCAAGCCCGACGCGCTCACGCTGCGCGGCTACCGCCAGGGCGGCGGCTACGAGGGGCTCGCCAAGGCGCTCACCATGGAGCCGGACGCCGTCACCGAGGAGGTGAAGAAGTCGGGCCTGCGCGGGCGCGGCGGCGCCGGCTTCTTCGCCGGCATGAAGTGGGGCTTCATCCCCAAGGACAAGCCCGGAGAACAACCCAAGCCGAAGTATCTGGTCTGCAACGCCGACGAGTCGGAGCCGGGCACGTTCAAGGACCGGCTGCTGATGGAGCACGATCCCCACCAGCTCATCGAGGGCTGCGCCATCTGCTGCTACGCGGTGAAGGCCGCCGTCTGCTACATCTACATCCGCGGCGAGTACACGAAGTCCGCCGCCATCCTCGAGCGGGCCCTCAAGGAAGCCTACGAAGGGGGTGTCCTCGGCGACAGCGTCATGGGCTCGGGCTTCAAGCTCGACATGTACGTGCACCGCGGCGCCGGCGCCTACATCTGCGGCGAGGAGACAGGGATGCTGGAATCGCTGGAGGGCAAGCGCGGTCAGCCGCGCGTCAAGCCGCCCTTCCCGGCGGTCGTCGGCGCCTTCGGCGCGCCCACCGTGATCAACAACGTCGAGACGCTCGCCAACGTCCCCCACATCCTCACCCGCGGCGCCGACTGGTACAAGTCGATCGGCACGGACGAGCGCAACACCGGCCCCAAGCTCTACGCCATCTCGGGCCACGTCGAGCGGCCGGGGACGTACGAGTATCCGTGCGGCGTCACCTTCCGCGAGATCCTCGAAGGCGCGGGCGGCGTGTGGAAGCGGCGGCAGCTCAAGGCGTTCATCCCGGGCGGCGCCTCGGCGCCCATCCTCATGCCCGAGCACATCGACATCAAGATGGATTTCGACACGGTGGCCAAGGCAGGCTCGATGCTCGGCTCGGCGGCGGTCATCGTGATGGATGAGACGACCTGCATGGTACGGTCGGTGGCGCGCCTGGCGAAGTTCTTCAACCACGAGTCGTGCGGCCAGTGCACGCCCTGCCGGGAGGGGACGAACTGGATGGAGCTGGTGCTCAAGCGCCTCGAGCACGGCGAGGGGAGCGAGCGCGACGCGCAGCTCCTGCTCTCCATCTGCAAGAACATCGGCGGCCAGTCGCTGTGCGCCCTGGGCGACGCGGCGATCGGTCCGGTCAAGTCGCTGGTCGAGCGCTTTCCAGACGAGATCGAGCAGCACGTGCGAGACCGCGCCTGCCCCTTCCCGCCGCAACGGTATTTCACCAGCAGCGTCCAGAGCGGAGCCTAGAGACGTGCCCAAAGTCACCATCAACGACCGCACCGTGGAGGTGGAAGCCGGCACCAACGTGATCGCGGCGGGCCTCAAGGTCGGCGTGCAGATCCCCCACTACTGCTACCACCCGCGCCTCTCGGTCGTCGGCCAGTGCCGCATGTGCCTGGTGGAGATCTCGGACGGCGGCAAGAAGATGCCGAAGCTGCAGACGGCGTGCTCGTCCTACGTCACCAAGGACGGCTGGGAGGTGCGCACGGACACGCCCGAGGTGCAGGAGGCGCAGAAGGGGATGATGGAGTTCTTCCTCATCAATCATCCCCTGGACTGCCCGATCTGCGATCAGGCTGGCGAGTGCGGCCTGCAGGACTACTCCTTCAAGCACGGGGTGCCCTACTCGCGTTTCGGGTACGAGGACAAGCGGACCTACCCCGGCAGCGAGCGCATTCCGCTGGGCGCGGACGTCGTGCTCAACATGAACCGCTGCATCCAGTGCACGCGCTGCGTCCGCTTCACCGAGGAGATCGCGGGCACCGGCGAGATCGGCTTCTTCAACCGCGGCGCGCGCGTGGAGATCGGCACCTTCCCCGGCAAGGAGCTCTCCAACCCCATCGCGAGCTGCGTGGTGGACATCTGCCCGGTGGGCGCCCTGACCTCGACTCGCTTCCGCTTCGCCGAGCGCGTCTGGTACCTCGACAAGAAGCCCTCGCTGTGCACCGGCTGCGAGGTGGGCTGCAACATCACCATGGAGCAGCGGCGGGGCGACATCAAGCGCTACAAGCCGCGGTTTAATGTGGAAGTGAATGATTACTGGATGTGCGATTACGGGCGGGGCACCTTCGAGCGGTACAAGAAGCTGCCGCGGGCCACTTCGCCGCGGGTGCGCGGGGTGCCGAGCGGGTGGAAGGAAGCTCTGGACGCGGTGGCGAGTGGACTGGACGTACACGGACAGGAGCACGGACAGGAGAGGCACGGACAGATTGCGTTCTTGGGCTCGGGTTTCCTCACCTGCGAAGAGGCGTACCTGTTTGCGAAGCTGGCGGATTTGGTGGACGCGGGGAGCCGCTCGGTGCCGGTGGATTTGGGGCCGGAGCGCACGATTCCCAATCTGAAGGGGGGGATCACAGGAAAAGAGGCAGCCCCGAACCGCCGCGGGGCCGAGTTGGCGGGGCTCGCGGGCGGCCAAGGCGAGGATCTGCTGCAAGGCGACGGCGCCGCCCGCTGCTCGGCCCTGATCGTCTGTGACAGCGACTTCGGCGAGGCCGCGCACTCTCCTGAAACTGTAGAGCGCCTGCGCCGGGCGAAGCTCCTGGTGGTTTTCGGCTGGGCCGATACGCCTCTCGCCAGGGCGGCGGACATCTTCCTTCCCGTGGCGCATCACGGCGAGAAGGACGGCACCTTCGTCAACGTCGAGTGGCGCCTGCAGAAGTTCCAGCGCGCGTTCCCGCCGCCGGGGCAGGTGCGCGCGGCGGTCGAGGTTTTGGGTGATCTCCTCTCCCGCTTCGACGCCGGCTGGGCCAACACTTCAGCCGGCGCGGTGTTCGACCGCCTCGCCGCCGAGCTGCCTGCCTTCACCGGGCTCTCCTGGGACGAGCTGCCGGCGACGGGCGCGGCGCTGCACGTGCCGGAAGCTCATCCCCGCCTTTCGGACGCCGCCGCCGAGTTCGCGATGGAGGCCTCGCAGTGACCTCCGACCTCGCCATCACGCTCGCCAAGTACGGCGTGATGTTTCTCGTCTTCCTGAACGTCGCTCCGATCATGAACTGGGTCGAGCGGCGAGCCTGCGCCTACATCCAGGACCGGCCGGGCCCGAACCGCGTGGGGCCCTTCGGCCTCTTCCAGCCGTTGGCGGACGTGGCGAAGTTCATGTTCAAGGAGGACGTCACTCCCGCGGCGGCCGACAAGGTGCTGTACCTGATGGCTCCCGCCCTCGCCCTGCTGCCGGCGTTCACCACCTTCGTGGTGATCCCCTTCGGGCCGGACATCACCGTGGCCGGCGAGGCGGTCCGCCTGGTGGTGGCGAACGTCGATACGGGCGTGCTGCTCTTCCTCGCCCTCTCCAGCCTGAGCGTCTACTCGCTGGTGATGGCCGGCTACGCCTCGAACAACAAGTTCTCGCTGCTCGGCTCGGTGCGCGCCTCGGCGCAGCTCATCAGCTACGAGCTGGCGCTGACGCTCTCGGTGCTGGCGGTGCTGCTGCCCGTGAGCTCGTTCCATCTCGGAGACGTGGTGGCCTACCAGCGCGGGCACCTGTGGAACTTCATCCCTCAGATCCTCGGCTTCCTCGTATTCCTGATCGCCGCGTTCGCGGAGACGAACCGGCTGCCGTTCGACCTGCCGGAGGCGGAGTCGGAGCTGGTGGCCGGCTTCCACACCGAGTACGGCTCGATGCGCTTCGCCCTCTTCTTCATGGCCGAGTACACCAACATGGCGGCGCTCTCGGCCCTCGGCGTGACCCTCTACTTCGGCGGCTGGAGCCTGCCCGGTATCGAGTACCCGCACAGCCTGCTCGGCGGGATTCTCGGGCTTATAACCCTAGTGGCCAAGATCGCGATCTGCATGGCGATCTTCGTCTGGGTGCGCTGGACCTTCCCGCGCTTCCGCTACGACCAGCTCATGCGGCTGGGCTGGAAGGTGCTGCTGCCGATCTCCATCCTCAACCTGATCGCGGTGGCGGCGATGACGCTGGCGGGCTGGCTCTGATGGAAGGAAGATCATGGAGACGCTGATCTTCTTTCTCTTCGCAGCGCTGGCGATCGGATCGGCGATCGTCGTGGTGGTACACCGCAGCCCGGTCTGGGCCACGCTGAGCCTGGTGCTGACGCTGTTCTCCGTCGCGGTGCTCTTCGTGCTCCTCGGCGCGCCGTTCGTCGGCGCCTTGCAGGTGCTCGTCTACGCCGGCGCCATCGTGGTGCTCTTCCTCTTCGTCATCATGCTGCTCAACATCCAGCGCGAGGAGTCGGCCCACGCCGGCCGCGGGGCGCAGCTCTGGGTGGCGCTGCTCGGCGCCGTCATCTTTCTCGGCATGCTCTTCCTGGGCTTCTGGCGCGGGGGGTTCCCGGCGGTGCGGCCGTTGACCGCGGAGAGCGTATCGCTCAGGGCGCTGGCCGCGGAGCTCTTCAGCCGCTACCTGCTGCCGTTCGAGATCGTCGGCCTGCTGCTGCTGGTAGCGGTGATCGGCGCTACGGTTGCGGCGCGGCGGCCGGGCGAGACCGGCTCGCTCGAAGTGAAGGTGGGGGACGAGGAGGCCCCGTCGTGACCGTTCCGATCTCCTGGTACCTGCTTGTCGCGGCGGCGCTGTTCGTCATCGGCACGCTGGGTGCGCTCACCCGCCGCAACGCCATCAGTATCTTTCTCTCGATCGAGCTGATGCTCAACGCGGCGAACCTCACGCTCGTCGCCTACGCGCGCCAGATGGACGAGCGCACCGGCCAGCTCATCGTTTTCTTCGTCATGGCGGTGGCCGCCGCCGAGGCCGCGGTGGGGCTCGCGCTCTTCATCGCCGTCTTCCGCCAGCGGCGCACCATCGACGTCAACCGCCTGAACCTGATGCGCTGGTAATTGATCCCATCGAAACAGGCCGACCATGCTCGATCTCCTCTGGCTGATTCCGATCTTCACGCTCGCGGGCGCGGCGCTCAACGGCCTGCTCGGCTCGCGCCTGCCGAAACCCGTGGTGACCGCGGTCGGCGTCGGCGCTCCCCTGCTGTCGCTGCTCGTCGCGCTCGGCTGCTTGTGGGATTACGCTCAGACGATTTACCCGCGGGCGTTCGAAGACACCTACTACCTCTGGACGGCGGGGCCGCTGCAGATCCCCGCCGCCTTCCTGCTCGACGCGCTCTCGGCGGTGATGCTCTTCGTCGTCACCTTCGTCGGCTTCTGGATCCACGTCTACTCCGTCGGCTACATGGGCCACGAGGAGGGGTACAGCCGGTACTTCTCCTACCTTAACCTCTTCATGACGGCGATGCTCCTCCTCGTGCTGGGGAACAACTACCTGGTGATGTTCGTCGGCTGGGAGGGCGTCGGCCTCTGCTCCTACCTGTTGATCGGTTTCTATTACGATCAGCCGTTCCCGCCCTACGCCGGCAAGAAGGCGTTCATCGTCAACCGCATCGGCGACTTCGCCTTCCTCGTGGGCATGTTCGCGCTGTTCGCGAAGTTCAGCACGCTCAACTACAGCAAGATTTTCCCCGCCGTCGTCGCCAATCCAGGGCTGGTACGGGGCGACTACGCGCTGGGCCTCACGCTCGCCGGCTTCGTGGCGCTCTGCTTCTTCGTCGGCGCCATGGGCAAGAGCGCGCAGATCCCGCTTTACGTCTGGCTGCCGGACGCCATGGCGGGCCCGACGCCGGTCTCGGCCCTCATCCACGCCGCCACCATGGTCACCGCCGGCGTCTACATGATCGCGCGCACGAACGCGATCTATCAGCTCGCGCCGGGCATATCGCAATTCGTGGCGGTGATCGGCGCGGTGACAGCGATCTTCGCCGCGTCGATCGGCATGGCGCAGAACGACATCAAGAAGGTGCTCGCCTACTCCACCGTCTCGCAGCTCGGCTACATGTTCCTGGCCGCAGGGCTCGGCGCTTACACGGCGGCGATCTTCCACCTCGGCACGCACGCCTTCTTCAAGGCCCTGCTCTTCCTCGGCTCCGGCTCGGTGATCCATGCCATGGGCGGCGAGCAGGACATGCGGCGGATGGGCGGCTTGAGCAAGCACCTGCCGCAGACCAGCAGGCTGTTCTGGATCGGCTGCCTCGCCATCGCCGGCATCCCGCCGCTCGCCGGCTTCTTCAGCAAGGACGAGATCCTGCACGCGGCCGCCGCCAACGGGCAGTGGGCGCTCTATCTCGTCGGCCTGATCACCGCGGTGATGACGGCCTTCTACATGTTCCGCGCCCATTACATGACGTTCTCTGGCAAGTTCCGCGGCACGCACGAGCAGGAGCACCACCTGCACGAGTCGCCCGCCGTGATGACGGTGCCGCTGTGGATCCTCGCCATCGGCGCGGTGCTCACCGGTTTCGCGGGCGTGCCGAAGCTCCTCTCCTTCGGACGCGATCTCAACTGGTTCCACCATTTCCTGGAGCCGATCATCGCCAAACCTCAAGGGTTGGAGGCGGGCGAGCACAACATCGGCGTGGCGCTGGAATTCCTTTTGCTGCTCGTGGCGATCGCCGCCGCGGTCGGCGGGCTGCTCGCGGCGCGTTCGGCCTATGGCGGAGATCGGGGCCTCGCCAAGGAGCAGGGCTGGATCCAGCGCTTCCCCACCGTTTACCGCCTGCTGACGAATAAATATTACGTGGACGAGATCTACGACGCGCTGATCGTCAAGCCGCTCGCCGCGCTCTCGCGGTTCTTCTGGAAATTCGTGGACACCTTCATCATCGACGGCTCGATCAACGCCGGCGCCTACGTCACCGAGCTGATCGGCGACATCGGGCGCTTCTCCACCACCGGCAACGTCCGCAACTACGCCCTCTATTTCTTCCTCGGCGTGGTCGCGCTGTTCTGGTGGATCGCCTTCGGATGAGTGGACCGGCCATGGAAACCTTTTTCGAACTGCTCATCGGAAATACGTTGACCCGCCTGGTCTTCTTTCCGGCGATCGCGGCGGTGCCGTTGTTTTTCTTCCGCACGGACGGCGCACGGACGGCGAAGGTTTATATTCTGGCGGCTTCACTGATCGAGCTTGGCTTCGGCATTCTGTATCTGGGAACTCATCTCGGCACGGACGGCACGTTCCCGCTGGTGCATGATGCCGTGATCCCTTGGATTTCCAGCTTCGGCATTACTTACGATTTGGCCATGGACGGCATCTCGATGCCCTTGGCGCTGCTGGCGGTCCTGCTGCTGCCCATCGTGGTGCTCGGCTCCTGGAAGGGCATCGAGATCCACTGGCCGCTCTTCGGCGCTTCGCTGCTGCTGCTGACCACCGGCGTGCTCGGCGCGCTGCTCGCCTACGACCTCTTCCTCTTCTACGTCTTCTGGGAAGTCATGCTCGTGCCGATGTACCTGCTGATCGGCATCTGGGGCGGCGAGCGGCGGATCTATGCGGCGGTCAAGTTCTTCCTCTTCACCATGGCGGGCAGCCTGCTGATGCTGGTCGCCATCCTGTGGATGGCGTGGACGTTCAAGGGCCTGAACGGCGGCGTCTGGAGCTTCGCCTACGCCGACCTGCTGCGGCTCGACCTGCCGCTGCAGCAACAGATCTGGCTCTTCGCGGCCTTTGCGCTGACCTTCGCCATCAAGGTGCCGATGTTCCCGCTGCACACCTGGCTGCCGGACGCGCACGTCGAGGCGCCCACGGGCGGCTCGGTGATCCTCGCCGGCATCCTCCTCAAGCTCGGCACCTACGGCTTCCTGCGCTTCGGCCTGCCGCTCTTCCCGCACGCCAGCGAGGCGGCGCGGCCGCTGCTGCTGGGGCTGGCCCTCACCGGCATCCTCTACGGCGCCCTCGTCGCCTGGGTGCAGACGGACATGAAGAAGCTGGTGGCCTACTCCTCCATCGCCCACCTCGGCTTCGTGATGCTGGGGTTGCTGGCGATCGACCTCGTGGCCTGGCAGGGCGCGCTGCTGCAGATGATCAACCACGGCCTCTCGACCGGCGCGTTGTTCCTCCTCGTCGGCATGCTCTACGACCGCCGGCATACGAAGAAGTTCGAGGAATTCGGCGGCCTGGCGAAGGTGATGCCGATTTTCGCCTTCTTTCTCGTCTTCTCCAGCCTGGCGTCCGTGGGGCTGCCGGCGCTCAACGGCTTCGTCGGCGAGTTCATGATCCTGACCGGCAGCTTCCGCACGCTCGGCTGGCCGGCGGCCGTCGCCACCTTCGGAGTCGTGCTGGCGGCGCTCTATCTGCTGAAGATGATCCAGCTCACGATTTGGGGTCCCATCACCAAGGAAGAGAACCGGGGGCTCAAAGACCTCTCCGGACGCGAGGTGGCGGCGCTGCTGCCGCTCTGCGCCTTGATGCTGTGGATCGGCGTCGCGCCGCAGATCTTCCTGCAGCCGAGCTTGGGTTCCCTCAAGGATGTGTTCTCTGAGTATAGGCAGCGCCTTGAGGAACCGGAGGTGGCGCAGGCCACGCTGCGGCCGGCGCCGGAAGTCGCATCGACGGAGGCCGGCCGGTGAACGTCAGCTTCGACTGGAGCCTCCTGCTTCCGGAGATCATCCTCTGCGGCGGCGGCGTGGTGCTGTTGCTCCTCGACGCCATCGCTCCGGCGGCGCGGCGGGCGTTCACGGCGCTGGCGGTGATCACGGTAGGAGTTGCCGCGTGGGGCGTCTACTGGGTGACTCCTGGGAGGACGGTCACGGACGATGCACGGACGTTCACGGGACTTCTTGAGACGTCACCGCTCACCGAGGCCTTCTCGTTCGTGGTGCTGATGGCTACGGTGCTTTGCCTGCTGGCCTCGCAGGGCTATCTGCGGCGGGAGAGGATCCTCTCCGGCGAATACCACGCGCTGCTGCTCTGGTGCGCGGCGGGCCTGCTGCTCATGCTGCGCGCCACCGAGTTGCTCACCGTCTTCCTGGCGCTGGAGACGCTCTCGCTGTGCCTCTATTCGCTGGCGGCGTTCCACCGGCGGGTCTCGCTTGCCGGCGAGGCGGCGATCAAGTACTTCCTCATGGGAGCGTTCGTCAGCGCCTTCGTGCTCTACGGCATCGCGCTGGTCTACGGCGCCACGGGGAGCACCCGCTTCGACGAGATCGGCGCCGCGCTCGCCGCCGCGCCCTCGATGCCGGTGCTGGCCAGCCTCGGTTTCCTCATGCTGGTGGCGGGCTTCGGCTTCAAGATGAGCGTCGTGCCCTTCCACGCCTGGTCGCCCGACACCTACCAGGGTGCGCCTTCGCCGTTCGTGGCTTTCCTCTCGGTGGCCCCGAAGGTGGCGAGCGCGCTGGTGCTCTACCGGCTGCTCGACGCCGTGGTGCAGGGCGGCGCGGCCGCGAACGCCGCCAAGTGGTCCGGCGTGGTGGCGGCGCTCTCCGTGCTTTCCATGGTGGGGGGAAACCTGCTGGCCCTGGTGCAGCGCGACATCAAGCGCATGCTCGCCTACTCCGGCATAGCCCACATGGGCTACCTGCTGCTGGCGCTGGTGACGCTCGACCGCGCGTCGCTGACGCCGGTGCTCGTCTATCTCCTCGCCTACGCGCTGATGAACGCCGGCGCCTTCGCCGTGGTGGCCATGCTCTACAGCCGGCCGGGCGAGCAGCACCTGATCAACGATCTCGCCGGCTGGGGTTACCGTTATCCGCTGCTCGGCGGGTGCCTCGCGGTCTGCATGCTGTCGCTGGGCGGCATCCCGCCCACCGCCGGATTTCTCGGCAAGTACCTGGTGTTCCTCAACGCCGTGGGCGACGGCCACGTCGGCCTCGCCGTCCTCGGCGTGGTGGCGAGCCTGGTCGGCGTCTTCTACTACCTGCGGGTGGTGTACGTCCTTTACATGAAGCCGGAGACGCGGCAGCCGGAAGGGCTGCTGATCGACGTCTGGGGCCGGACCGCGGCGGTGCTCGCCGCTGTCGCCACCCTGGCGCTCGGCCTCTGGCCAACGGACCTTCTGCAGTGGCTGAGCGTGGCGATCCCCGTGAAGTGAACGAGCTGGAAGAGGTCTCGCCTCTCACCCTCAACCGGCTATCGTTCTACCTGCGCTGCCTGCGCCGTCTCCAGGAGCTCGGCATCCGGCGCGTCTCCTCGCAGGAGTTGGCGCACCGCTACCACCTCTCCGCCACCCAGATCCGCAAGGACCTCGCCCAGTTCGGCGAATTCGGCATCCGCGGCGTCGGCTATGACGTGGGCCTTCTCGCCGACCACCTCAACTCCCTCCTCGGCCTCGACCGCCAGCACGCCCTGATCATCGTCGGCATGGGGAACCTGGGCAGCGCCCTGGCGCAGTATCTCGGCTTCAACTACGGCGCCTTCCGCGTGGTGGCGGGCGTGGACATCGATCCGCGCAAGATCGGCCGCCGCATCGGCAGCTTTACCGTGCGGCCCTCGTCGGAGCTGAAGGCGGTCGTCCACGAGTCCAAGGCCGAGATCGGCGTCCTCGCCGTGCCCGCCGAGGCCGCCCAGGAGAACTACGACGCCCTCGCCGAAGCGGGCATCAAGGGAGTCCTCAACTTCGCGCCCGTGCGCGTCAAGCGCCGGCCGGGCGTGCCGTTGAAGAACGTCGATCTGCGGATCAACCTGGAGGAGCTGGCGTTCTTCCTGCGCTGAGAGTCGCCTTTCTCAAGCAGGGATCATCCAATTCTCGATAGGAAGCTCCAAGCCTTCGAAGTGCTTCACGTTGCTGGTGATGAGCACGGCGTTTTCCCGGCGGGCAAGCACCGCGAGAAACAGATCGAGATCGGCAATGGACCGACCGAGGCGATTTCGCTCCGCCCAGACCTGGGCGGCTTCATCCCAATCTCCGAATGAAAGGTGGCAGCGGAGCCATGAAGCAGTGATCGCCTCATAGTCGCGCAGTAGATGATAGGCACCCTTGAGGTTTAGATAGCGAGTCAATTCGTAGTGCACGACGGAGCCGAGGAGAAATTGTGTCCCGTCGCCGACCACCCGCTCGAAGCGGTCAAGGACTGGCTGGCGCCCTTTAAGGAGATAGTTCAACGTATTCGTGTCTGGCAGGAGCCTGATCATTCCTCTTCCACAAGGCTAGAGAAATCGATCGGGTGCTGCCGGCGGAACTCCTCAAACTCGTCAAGAATCTGCACTTCTTCAGGGGTCCACTTACGAGTCTTGAGCCTGTGGAGGGCTTGCAGCATTTGGCGCTGAGCCTGATCATCCATTCTTTCCACAGGAGAGCCTGCCAGAATGATGACCTCCGCTGGTCCCGCAGGGAAATCCTCTGGAAGGCGAATCTCCACTTCATGGTCCTCTGGAATAGTTACCTTCATCTTGTGGGCTTTCACTCGGCTACCCCTCCTTGGCCAAGGATAGCACACCAACTCTATGAGAGGGGGCTCCGCAGCTCATAGACACGGCCGCCATTCATCCATCTCCCGCCGTAGAGCGTCCTTCCTCTCTCCACCTCCAACCTCCTCCACCCTTGCCGGCCGATTCGGCTATCGCGATCCAGCCCGCAAATCGACCGTCGGTTTCTTTCCAGTCAACTGGAATCTGGTAAGATGATGAAGGGAAAGGAGCCGTCCTATGCTCTCTCGAACTTTTTGTGGAGCCGCACTGTTCGTGCCGGCTCTGCTGTGTGGATCCCTCGCCGCGCAAGTGCTCCCAATCGAGATCACGACGATTCCGACATATGGCAGCGCGGAGGACCTGCGCGGCCGAGTCAACAACGTCGTTCCGGCTGATTACCACGTGGCGACGTATAACTTTCTGGAGGGGTTGGGTTGGTACGTGAAGCCAACGCTCGCCTCGCCGTGCACTGCCATCGCTGCCAACGGCGAGTTCGTCGTCGACGTGACCACCGGCGGCGTCGACAACCTGGCTCACCGGTATGCCGTGTTCCTTCTTCCCGTGAGCGATCCCTGCCCGACGGCCAACGGTACACCGTTCCTGCCCGATGAGCTGGCCGACCTGCCCTCGGACATCGTCGAACGGACGCCGTTCACTCTGCAGTTCTCCGGCTACACTTGGGTGCAGCGCAACTCCCCCTATCCTGGCGGTCCCCTTTCGAACTGCTTTACTCCGGACCACGCTTTCGTGGACGGCCTGGGCCAGCTCCATCTCATGCTGGCCTCGAGCTCATGCGGCGGTGAGGTCTGGCTGGCGCGTAGCCTCGGCTACGGCGAGTATCGGATCCACACCATCGGCCGGATTGACGACCTCGACCCGCAAGCCGTTTTCGGATTGTTCACCTGGGATCCGGATGCCCAGCCGTCCCAACGCGAGATAGACATTGAGCTGAGCCGGTGGGGCGTTGCCGGCGATCCGCTCAATGCCCAATTCGTCGTGCAGCCGTTCGGCGCCAGCGGTCATCGAGACCGCTTTCCACTCACGCTCACCGACGGTGCCAGCGAGCTGACTTTCCTGATGATATGGGAGCCGGGAATGGTGACGTTCTCGGTCTACCATGGCCACCACTTCGGGACGCCGCCCCCGGGCGATCTCATCCACGAAAAGGTGTTTACCGACGGTGTGCCGGAGCCCAGCCGCGAGCGTTTCCGGTTCAACCTGTGGCGATTCTGCGGCAACTCCTGCGCGTTGAGCCAGAACCAGGAGACCGTGGTGACGCATTTCAGCCATGTCCCCCGTCCCCTGGACTTCCACACCGTGACGCCATGCCGGATGGTGGATACACGGCTTGCCACCGGCCGCTTCGGCGGACCCGCTTTGGCCGCGGGAGCCACCCGGCTCTTCCGGGTGACCGGCGCCTGCCCAATCCCGCCAACGGCGCGAGCGGTCTCGCTCAATATCACCGTCACCCAGCCGGACGCAGGCGGTCATCTTCTCGTCTATCCGGCTGCCTTCAGCGTGCCCTCGACTTCGTCTATCAACTATTCGGCGGGACAGACTCGCGCCAACAATGCCATTGTGGCGGTCGGAGACTCCGAGCAATTGGCGGTCCGCTGCGTGCAGGGCTCTGGCAACGTCCACCTGCTTCTCGACGTCAACGGATACTTCGAATGACGACGGATCTAAGCCCGTCATAGACTGGCACGTTCAGCCCCTACGGCGCCAGCGCTCGCGCCAGAGCCATCGCGTCATCGTCCTCCCACTCGCCGCGCTCGACCTGGGAAATTCAGTTATGGAATATAATTCCTCGAAAGACGCAGGAGCCTTATGCCGAAGATCGCACTCGCCGATTCGCTGGAGGATTGGGACAAGCTGATCACCAACGCAGGTGCCCTCTTCGAGGACATTCCGGATATGGAAGACCTCGTTCTGGAGCTGCGGGAGGTGCTCCTGCGGACCCGCGAGCTCGCTGCCTTGCGTGATCACCTCGAGAGCCAGCAGCAGCTCACGACGCGGCAGATCAAGGAGTCGCAGAAAGAAGGCGACGAGCTCGCCCGGCGCATCCGGTACAACGTCAAGGCCGTGCACGGACGCAAGAGCCCGCGGCTGCTCGGCTACGGCGTCAAGCCACGGCCTGCCGCGCGGGGTGAGAGCCCTTCAGAGCCGACCCTGCCTCCACGCAGGAAGAAGAAACCAGCGCCGGAAGGTTGAGGTTCCGCAGGGCCGGCCCTGCCCCGCGAGAGATCGGTCCACCCCCTGATCGGGCCGTCGCAGCCCGACGGCACCGCCACCGCCCGCCTCGTAGGGGCCGCCGTTCCACCACGAGAAACCTCAGGGAAATCTCATGGGGCAACGGCCGCCCCACGAGAGATTTGTTCAGCATCTCATTGGGCTGTTATTGCCCCATGACACCGAAACCCTGGGCGTCGAGGGGCAGCCGCTGCCCTACGAGAAATTCAACGGAAGTGTCATGGGGCAGCCGCGGCCCAACGAGAGACCGAGGAAACCTCTCATGGGGCAGCCGTTGCCCCACGAGAGAAATGACCAACGTGTCATGGGGCAATGGCTGCCCCGGCGAGAGGTTGCCGCAGAATCTCATGGGGCAGCCGCGGCCCCACGAGATTTCCTTCCCCGTTACTGCGCGCAGACGCTGTCGATCCAGAGCTCCTGGCCACCGACCATCACGCTCTTGATGTTCGAGGCCGTAATCACCACCTGGCCCTTCTTGCCGCTGATCGGCGGCGGCAGGGTTGTGCTGGTGACGGTGACGTTCGCGCCGTTGATGACGGGAGGCGCCGAGCTCAGCTCGCCGACGTAGATGCCGCCGGGGTTGGGCGCCAGATTCTCGTGGCCGCCGAGATCCAGGAACGAAAAGGTCACCTTCTTGACGATGAAGCCCAGACGCGTGAAGTCGAACAGCAGGTTGATGTTGTTGGTGCGGAGGCTCTGTCCCGGGCTGAAGGCCACCGGCGCGTTGTCGATGTAGGCCCGGTTGAACGCGGAACCGCTGAACAGGAGGAACTTGTACACGTAACCGTCGATGCCATTGGAGTTGAAGGCCCAATCGCCGCTGGACTGGCCGATGGGGGCTCCATAGACGTCGCCGATCACGAAATCCGGCGCCTCGAACTTGACGCAGACGGACTGCGCCTGAGCCGGCAGCGCGAACAGGGCTCCTACCAAAGCGAAGATGAACAGGATCGTGGACTTCTTCTTAAGACTCATTGTGATCGTCTCCTTTCGCCTCTGAGGCGACGCCGGGAGACGGACCACAACAACGAAAAATCAGCGGACGACCACTTCGGGACCGAGCTCGACGTCGGCGCCGGCGGCGAGGGCGGCGCCGGTGTCCGTCTCCAGGTCTGAGGCCGCCGCAGCCAGGGAATTCTTGGAGAGGAAGAGAAGGGTTTGATATCGCCCGACGCCGTCAAGGACCACGCTGGCCCGAAGCTCGTCTCCACGCTGGGTGCAGGGAGGCTCCGAGGAGCAGCGCAACACCAGCTCGGCATCGTTGCGGTAGACCCGCAGCTCGGCGTACGGCGCGCCGCCGGTGGTGGCGCGGAGGTTGAGCCGGTCTCCGGGTTGCGCCTCAGCGCCGCGGCGGACCGTGGCTCCGGCCTCGACTTTGACCCATAGACCGGCAGGCTCCCTCTCGGGCGTGCGGATGACGAGGAGCAGGGCCGCGGCCGCCGCGACGGCGGGCACGACCCACCAGGTCCACCAGCCGCGCCGGCTTCTCCGCCGCTGGGCGATGCGCTCCCAGACTCGCGCCTGCCAGCCCACCGGCGGCTCGTCCTCCAGGCCCAGCGAGGAGATTCCATCGCCGAGCCGGTCATAGGCCGCGCGGGCGGCGAGACAGTCGGGGCAGGAAGAGAAATGCTCGTCGAGAGGCAGACCCCGCTCGAGCGCGAGGAGGGCCTCGGTCTCGAAGCGATCGCAGCGCGTCACGGCGCCATCCCCTTCTCCTCCAGGCAGCGGCGCAGGACCGGCAGGGCGCGGGCCACCCGGACCTGCAGCGCCGGCGCCTTCTCATTCGACAGGCGGGCGATCTCCGGATACGAAAGCCCCTGCTGGAAGCGCAACAGGACGGCGGTGCGGGCGCGCGGAGCGAGCAGGCGCAGGCAGCCCTCCAAGGCGTGGGCGCGCGATTGTTCCGCCAGCCGGTCTTCCACGCTGCCGCCCGGTTCGGGCAGATCGGGGACTTCCTCGATCGGTCCGAACCGCTTGCGCCGCCGGCGGCTCATCTTGAGGAGGTCCAGGCAGCGATGGCGGGCGATGCCGAGGAGCCACGTGCGCAGCGACGAGCGGCGGGCGAATCTCGGCAGGCCCTCGTGCGCCTGGACGAACGTCATCTGATGGGCCTCCTCGGCGAGTTGCTCGTCTCCCGCTGTCTGCCGGCAATAGCGGTAGACGGCGGTGCCGTAAGCGCGCATCAGAATGGCGAGCGCCTCATCGGTATCCCTCCGGTCGAGGGCCGCCAGCGCGGCCCGCTCGGGATCGGGAGCCGCGCCGGACGATGCCCTGAGGTCATGGACCAGAGACAGCATGGCCTATTGGAGCGGAGGGCCCTGCTTCGTGGGTTTCAGGAACATTACCAACGCATCCGGCGGAGGGGGCGGTGGTAAGGGGCACTGGTCGTCTCCGCGGACGCAACGTGTGACACTCCCATTGTTGTTCTGTATGACGACGCGGGGATCGAGACGATACACCGTCAGACTCTGGAGATCCTTCTTGGAGATTACGGCCGAGCCGGTCTGATAGGAGACCGAAGGGTGCCCCTTCCCCGCTTTGCGTTGCACGACGACCACATATGCGGCTTCGCCCTGTGGGTAAGTCAGCCGGAAATCGGTACCGTCAATGTATGTGAGATCTCCCTCCACCGTTTCTCCGCCGGCGGAGGCAGCACGCGTCTCGACAGGCCTGACCAGCATTGCGCTGGCGCAGCCGAGAGCGAAAAGAAGAACGCCTTTGAGCCAACGAGTAGACATGTTTCCCTCCTAATGAAGGTCGTCTGACGACTGTTCGGACCCATAGAATACGAAGGGGGCCCAGTAGATAGGCGACTGACCCCGGCGAATCGCAACACGCTGCGCGCGAGCCAGCGCGCCGGCCGGGTCGGCGGCGCCGCCTTCACGATAGAAACGGAGGACCAGCTCGCGGGCCCGCGCGTCCTCGACCGACCACAGTGAGGCGACGACGGCACGGCTGCCCGCGGCCAGGAAGGCGGCGCCGAGAGATCCCCATAGCTGGCGGCCCGGACGTACGCCGGAGGAGCAGCTCGCCAGGACTACCAGACGCGGTCCGATACGATTCTCGACGATCTCGCCGGCGCTCACCTCCCGATCCGCAAGCTGGAGCCAGGGGCCGCGAGCATCGACACCGGTATGAGCGGCCAGATGAAGGACCCGCGCATGGCCGGCCCTTTTCAGCTCTGCGGAAGTAGCCTGTCCGGCGGTGCGTACGGCGCTGTGCAAGAGCTTCCCCATCTCCAATCCCTCGGCCGCTGCCGCCGGCAGATCGCCGCGTGGATCGGCAAGGACGAGTGCCGGTCCATAAGGCTCTGATTGATGGCGTTCGATCGCCGCCAGAGCGCCAAGGCTCGGAATGAAGAGGATGGCATGGTCCTCCACCAGATACCGTTCGTCGCGGCGCAGGGCGCCAAAGGGAAGATTGCCGAGAACGCCATCGGCCACCACGTAGATCGGTCGTCCTCGCTCCGGGAGCGAGCCGGGCGGCAGGAGAGCCTCTCCCAGCCGCCGAGCGACCCGTGCTTCGCCGGGATCGACGAGGAAACGCTCCGCGAGGCGACGGATCTCGAGCGCCGACGCCTCCAACCGCTGAAGGTGGAGCCGGCGTCCTGCCACGACGATCAGCCAGAGATCGTCTCCCGCTTCGAAGTAGACCAGGGCGTGGCGGTCCCCGAAGGCGCTCAACACCTGGTCAATGGGTTGCAAGGCCGCGACGGACGACTCGCTCATGACGGGCAGCAACGACTCCAGGCCCGTGATCCGCTGGAGGGAAGCACCGGTGGACCACGGCTTGCCCGACGGCCCTCCGGCCGAGCTGGCGTGAAGGAACGCATCCAGGAACGTCCTTGCCTGTGCCCGCTCCACCGTCGCAAGCGCATCCCTGACGCGGCCCGCTCGCGCCTGCAGGCGGAACAGCGCTTCGAACGGCTGGCGCTTCTCATCCAGAAGCCAGGCTTTCAATTCATTGAAAGGGAGCGACCGGCGCAGGTCTTCGACGATCTCGATCGAGCTCTCGTAGGCGCCCTCGGCGGCCGGGAGATTCCCGCGGGCCTCTTCGAGCAGGCCCCTCTGGTAGGCGAGCGGCCAGGCCCAATCCGGCCCCGGATCCTGGCTCGAGGCCGCGGCGAGAGTCTGACCTGCCTGCGTGAGCCGACCTTGCGCGAGCTCGACACGCGCCTGGAAATACAACAGAGAGCTCGGCGTTGGCCCTTCGGGTTCCAGGTGTTTCCAGGCCTCCGCCAGGTGATGGGCCGCGCGATCGGTATTGCCAAGCAGGAGGTGGACTTCCGCAAGGTTGATATGGACTCCGCGCAAGAACTCGTCCGTTCCTTCCTTGCCGAGGTCCAGGGCCTGTTCGTGGTAACGCTTGGCCAGCGCCAGCCGTCCCTCAGCGAACAGGACGGTGCCCAGGTTGCTGCGCAGATGCGCCCGGCCCACACGGTCCTGCGGCTCGATCAGTCCGCTGGCCGTCTCCAGAGCCCGGCGCGCTCCTTGGAGGTCTCCGACGTCGAAGAGCACCGTGTAGAGAGCCTGCGCGGCGCGGGCCTGGAGATCGCGGTCCCGCGCCTGCGTTGCCTCCTGCAGAGCCTCGCTGGCGAACAGCAACGTCTCGCGATAACCGGCTCTGCCCCATGCGAGATAGAAGAGCCGGTAGAGGGTATCCGCCGTCTTGCGATGGTCGCCCGCGGCTCGCCATAGAGCCAGGTCGCGACGGTAGGCTTCCTCTGCCTTCTCAGTCTCTCCTCTCTTCTGATGAACCCTGGCGACGGTTCCCCAGACACCAGGAGCCACTTTGCCGGCCTGCCGCAGACGGTCCACCCAGGAGAGAACCTTCTCCTCCCGGCCAAGGTGGTAGAAAGCTTTGACGGCCGCCGCCCCGGCGCGAGGATCTCCCTCCCGCGCGTAGACGTTCTCGCAGCGTTGCGCGGCCGCGTCGTACCGCCTCGCTTCGACGAGATCGAGGCAGCCTTGCACTTCGCTCTGGCGGCAACCGACCAGCGAGCAGAGGAATCCCAGCGCGCAGATCGAGGCGAAGTGGACGCGGGACATCATGCTGATTATCGCGCGAAATCCACGACAGCTCCGTCATTCCAACCGCCGGCTGCGATAGAAGCTCACCGCGCTCTCCCCGTACCGCCGCACGTCCACCCGCGTCAGCGGTCCGGCTTCCAGCGGCAGGTCGCGCCGCGAGGAATGCTCGACGGCGACTTCGGCATCGGGCGCCAGGAGAGGCGGCAGCCCTTGGAGGAGATCCGCATAGAGATCGAAGTTGTAGGGCGGGTCGGCGAAGACGAGGTCGAAGGGTCCGGCCGCCTGCTCCGTCAGACGTGCGAGACCGGCGGGCAACGAAAGGCGGCGGATCTGGAAGAGGCGTGCTCCCAGGCGGGCGGCGTTCGCTTCCAGGGTCTTCACGGCACGCGGGTCGTCATCCACCGCGAGAGCGGAGAGGGCGCCGCGGCTCAGCGCCTCCAGGGCAGCGGCGCCGCTGCCGGCGAAGAGGTCCAGGAATCGCGCGCCTCCCAGCGAATCGCTCCAGATCGAGAAGAGCGCTTCGCGCACCCGGCCTTCGGTGGGCCGGGCGCCCGGAGGCACGGCGAGGCCGCGGCCCCGGAGCTCGCCGCCGGTGATGCGGACCCCCGGCTTCACCAGCCTCTCGACGCCAGGGCCTTGAAGCTGCGCCGGATCTGGTCCTTCAGGACGTAAAGCTCCAACGGGAGATCGATGCCCTGCAGCTCGACCAGCTTGCCGTCGGGGGTGAAGGTGATGACGCGGAACAGAGCGCCGTCGCCGACGCGCTTCAACACGTCGCCGGGACGCGGCTCGTAGCCGGCGGGCAGCTCGTCCTTGTCCTGCACAACGGGGACCTTCTCCAGCAGCTCCTGGGCGATGCGCACCACCCGCGAGAGATTGAGCGGCAGCGGATCGTAGTGGCCGAAGCGGTAGGTCTGGAGCGGCCGGCCGGGCAGATGCAGCTTCAGCTCGCAGCGCTCGATCCAGGCTCCCTCGACCCCCTTCTCCGGGTTCGGCGACTCGGAGAGGTCTTCGCCCAGGAAACGGTTGACGAAGCCCTGCAGCTCGTCCGGCCCCAGCTCGGTCAGGCCCATCCACTCGTTGCCGATCCGGCCGTCCCGCACCCGGATCGTGCCGTTGGCGAAGAGCGTCATCTCGCGCCGGGTGATGTCCGTGGTGCAGTCGTAGCGGACGAGCTCGACGGAACGGTCGTCGGCGATGGCGGCGGAAAGGACGCAAAGGATGACAAGGATGACAAGGACGAGAGAACGGACAGGGAGGCGCATCAGGGGTACTTTGCCAGATTAGACGATTTCCCGCGAGAGCAGCCCCAGCGCGTGCCGCAGCTCCTCCTCTTCCCCGATGCGGCCGTCGAGCCGGGCCTGCAGGGTGGCGCGGAGGGCTTCGCCGACCCGCGGGCCGGGCTGGATGCCGGCGGCCAGCAGGTCCGAGCCGCGGATGGCGAGCCGCAGGGGACGCAGCTCGGTCAGATAGCGCCGGACCCAGGTGCGGACCGTCTCATCCTCTTCCGCCATCAGGAGAAGCAGCTCCTCGCCGCGCAGGGGCTCGAGGGCCTCGGCGATCCGGTGCGGCGCCTGTTCGCCGTGGTCATGGAGAACGGAACGCGCGGCCGCCAGCCGTTGCGGAAAGCCGATGAGCGCCCGCCGATCCTCGCCGGCGAGCATGAAGCGGTCGGCAAGGCGGACTAGGTCCGCCTCCTCGAAGCCCGCGGCCAAGGCCATCAGGAGCAGCCGCCAGGCCTCCAGCGGAGGATCGGCGATCCCCGCCAGGCGGTACCAATCGTGGGCGGCGCGTGCCTCGCGGAGACGTGCCCGGGCCGCGTCGTCCAGGTCGAGACGCGGGTCCAGGGCGCGGAGCACGCCGAGCTCGGCCAGCCGCTCGACGCCGCGCAGCGCCAGCGCCGGATCGTCGAGCAGCAGCGCCAGCTCCTCGCGCAGCCGCGAGCCCGAGAGGTGATCGAAGACGCCCTCGGACACCGCCACCTCGGCGAGGTGCAGAGTCTCCGGAGAGATGCGGAAGCCGAGGCGCAGCTCCAGGCGCACCGCCCGCAGGATGCGCGTCGGATCGTCGATGAAGGAGAGGCTGTGCAGCACCCGCAGCGTCCTGTCCTTGAGATCGCGGCGGCCGCCGAAATAGTCGACCAGCTCCGGCCTCGGTTCCGGACCCAGGCGGATCGCCAGCGTGTTGATCGAGAAGTCGCGTCGGAAGAGGTCCTGCCGCAGGGCCGAGGTCTGCACCTCGGGCAGGGCGGCGGGAGCGCGGTAGAACTCGCTGCGGGCCGTGGCCACGTCGACGTGGAAGCCTTCGCGATCCACCACCACCGCCGTCAGGAAGGCGCGGTGCGACCGCACGCGGCCGCCGACCGCCGCCGCCAGCCGCGCCGCGTACTCCAGACCGTCGCCCTCGACCACGACGTCGAGGTCCCGGTTCTCCCGCTCCAGCAGCAGATCGCGCACGAAGCCGCCCACCAGGTAGGCCGGGATATTGGTCTCGCGCGAGACGGCGGCGAGCGCCGCGATGCGCGAGGCGAGGGCCGGCGGCAGCCGCCTCTCCAGCAGCTTCGCGACGTGCTCCCGCCGCTCGCGCTGCTGCTCGGAGCGGCGGTCGATCCTCTCCTCGAAGTCGGCGAGCTGGCCGTGCAGGTGCCGCAGGAGCTGCATGCGGGTGACCAGGCCGAGCGGCCTGCCCGCCGCCGGGTCCCCCACCAGCACGAAGCGCGGATGGCGGGCGATCATGCGCTCGCGCACCTCCTCGGCGGGAGCGTCCGGCCCCACCCACTCCAGCTCGGGAGACATCACCGTCGCCACCGGCCGCGCCGCCAATCCATGCTGGATCGCCGCGTCGAGGATCTGCCGCGAGACGGTGCCCACGATCCTGCCGTCGCGTTCGACCGGCGCGGCGTTGATGCGGCGGGTGTTGAGGCCGGTCTTCGCCTCGCCGATCGAGGTCTCGGCGGGGAGGACGTGGAAGGGCGCGATCATCAGGTCGCGAGCCCGCGCGGCCGGCGGCAGAGCCCGGTGCAGGAACGCCAGCAGCCGCTCCCGCGCTTCGAGCAGCGTCCGGTCCTTGAGCCGCGCCGAGGCGGCCGTGGCATGCCCGCCGCCTCCCGCGAGCTCGGCGAGAGCCTCGCCGAGGTCGAAGCCCTGCAGGTTGCCGCGGGCGATGACCGTCACTCGGTCTCCTTCGCCGAAGAGGGCGAAGAGCAAAGGCAGCTCGAAGATCTCCAGGCAGCGCGAGACGAGCGGCGCCAGCTCCTCCAGGTACTTCCCCAGCTCCACCTCGACGATGCCGATGCGATGGCCGCGGACGCGGTGCACCTCCAGCCGCTGGGTCATGCGGTGGAGCACGTCCAGCCGCTCCGGATCGAGGGGGCGCGCCACCGATCCGCGCACCGCCTCGAGGTCGCCGCCCTGCTCCAGCAGCCAGGCGGCGGCCGCGAGATCGCGCGGGCTGGTGGTGGCGTAGGTCAGCGAGCCGGTATCCTCGTAGATGCCCATCAGCAGGAGATCCGCCTCTTCCGCCGAGCAGGCGAGACCGCGGCGCCGGAGCTCCTCGACGATCAGCGTCGAGGTGGATCCTACCTCCGTATCCACGACGCCGCCTGAAACCGGGAGATCGTCCGCCGCCGGCGGATGGTGGTCGTACGCCCACACCTCGATGCGCGGGTTGGCGTCCAGCCAGTCGGCGACGATGCCGATGCGGTCCCGCTGGCGGATGTCACAGAGGATGACGCGGGTGAGCGAAGCGGGGTCGACGTCCTTCTGGCGCAGCTCCGGGAGCTCGATGCGCCGCGCCTCGATGGCCCGGCGCACCGTTCCCTCGCGCGAGCCGGGAAAGAAGAGCTCCGCCTCCGGATGGAGCCGGCGCGCCGCGAGCATCGACGCGAAAGCGTCGAAGTCGGCGCCGAGGTGGGTCGACAGGAGCTCCACGGCCCCGGATTCTATGCCGGGGACGTTGGAGCTCATTGGAAAACAAAAAGGGAGGGTGTCCTACCCTCCCCCCAACGAGCGATCTTTAAAGGTCCGCGCTACTCGGTGCAGGCGCGGCGGGCGTTGACGTAGCCCTTGCCGTAGAAATCGTCGCTGCCGACCTTGCCCTCGTCGTCGGCGGTCTGGAGGAGCTTCGCCTTGAGAGCGCCGAGCGAAATGTTGGGGAAGCGGCCCTTGATCAGCGCCGCGACGCCCGCCGCGGCCGGGGTCGCCATGCTGGTGCCGGCGGCGAAGCAGTAGTTGTTGGTCGTGGTGCCGCGGCAGGGAGCGAGCACCAGGTCGTACACCCAGCAGAAGTTCGTGCTCGGAGCCCCGTTCGTCGTCAGGGTGCAGATGGCGCTGCCGGGCAGAGCGGCGTCACCGCCGGGCCCTGCCACGCTGACGTAGCCCTCACCATAGCTGCTGTAGGAAGCCGGCCGCCGGAAGTTGGTCGCCCCAAGGGCGAAGCCAACCGGACCGGTGGCCGAGACGGCGAGGCCGCTGCCGGACTGGCCGGGCACGTCGATGAGGTTGCCCGCCTGCCCGAAGTCGATGGCGTCGTTGCCGGCGGCCGAGAGAACGAGCACGCCCTGGCTGGCGGCGAAGTTGACCGCCTTGTTGAGGGCCGCGACGAGCGGACCGGCGCCGGTCTCGTTCTTGTTGAAGACCGCGCCGAGGCTCATGTTGATGATGTCCGCGCGGGCGCAGTTGCCGGCGCCGAAGGACGCCGGATCGGCCGCGTAGAGGATGGCCCCGATGACCGCGCCGAAGCTGCCGCTGCCATTGTTCAGCGCCTTGACGCCCATGATCGTCGCGTCGGGAGCGACGCCGACCGTGCCGACGTTGTTGTCACGCGCGGCGACGATGCCGGCGACGTGCGTGCCGTGCCAGAACGTGCCGACGTCCTGGTTGAAGTTGAAGCCGGGGACGAACGACGTCGAGCAAGCCGTGTCGATCGCGCCGGCGAGGTCCTGGTGCGCGTCGAAGATGCCGCCGTCGATGACGGCCACCCGCGCACCCTGGCCGGTGCAGCCGGCCGCCCAGGCCGCCGGAGCCTCGACGGACTGTATGTTCCACTGGATCGGGAAGTACCGGTCGTTGCTCGTGTTGACCATCTGCGCGACCGGCCCTTCGGGCGCCCACTGGACGACCTGGTCCACCTGCCCGGAATGGAAGGCATTGCTCCCCAGGGCCCGGCTCAGGAAGTCGGGAGCGTCCGAGCTCACGATGCCGATGCCGGCGCTGCCATGCGAGTAGAGGACGACGCCGCCGGCCATCTGCACCGCGGCCGTCTGCTTGGCGCCCCAGTTGGGTGCTTCGAGGACGTAGTTCGTCGCCGAGGCCGCAGCCGGCACCAGGGCAAGCACCAGGACGAGAACGAGGAACTTGACACTGCGCATAAATGAACCCCCTAGAGTTCGATCAAATGGTGGACGAGCACCACGCTCGCCACGCCGAGACAGGCAGATGAATTGGATTGGGCCAGCTTTTTTCGGTAGCCCGGCCGTCTCAGGGAGATCCTGGGCTTTGCGTCGTCCGCCTCGCGACGGAGTTGCCTTTGTCGATAGCGCATTAAGTCTACGCATTTGCCGCGAAATGTCAACGGTTCTTGCGCAGCCAACCCGGGTCGACACGCGGCGGCCTGGCGGGTGCCGGATCGTTTCCGGACGATATATCCTCTGTCGATGGAGCTTCCCCACCTCCTCGCCGCCGCCCGCGGCGATCGGCCGGCGGACCTCCTCCTGCGCAACGCCGGCCTGGTCAACGTGTTCTCGGGCGAGGTCCTCGCCACCGAGATCGCCATCGCCGGAGGCCTCATCGCCGGCTTTGGCCGCGGCTACGACTCCCAGGAGGAGATCGATCTCGATGGGCGCTTCGTCGCCCCCGGCTTCCTCGACGCGCACGTCCACATCGAGAGCTCGATGGTGCCGCCGGCCGAGTTCGCCCGCGCCGTCGTGCCGCGCGGGGTGACCACCGTCGTCACCGATCCGCACGAGATCGCCAACGTCCTGGGGCTCGCCGGCATCCGCTTCATGCTGGAGCAATCCGAGGGCGCGCCGCTCGACGTGCTCGTCAACGCTCCCTCCTGCGTGCCCGCCACCCGCTTGGAGACCTCCGGAGCACGGCTGGAGGCCGGCGAGCTGGCCACCCTGCTCGCCCACCCAAAAGTCCTCGGGCTCGCCGAGGTGATGAACTACCCCGGCGTGATCGCCGGCGACGAGGAGGTGCTCGCCAAGCTCCAGACCTTCCGCGGCCGGCCCATCGACGGCCATTGCCCCGGCCTCTCCGCTCACGGGCTGAACGCCTACGCGGCCGCCGGCATCGGCAACGACCATGAGTGCACCGCCGTCGAGGAGGCCCTGGGGAAGCTGCGCGCCGGCCTCACGATCTTCCTGCGCGAAGCCACCAACGCCCGCAACCTCCGCGCCCTGCTCCCCCTCGTCTCGCCGTTGACCGAGCGGCGGATGTGCCTGTGCACGGACGATAGGCATCCCGCCGACCTGCTGGAGGAGGGCTCGATCGATCACCTGATCCGCCTCGCGATCGCCGGAGGCGTGGATCCCGCGGTGGCGATCCGCATGGCGACGCTCAACCCGGCGGAGCATTACGGTCTGCACGACCGCGGCGCCATCGCGCCGGGCCGGCGCGCCGATCTCGTGGTCTTCCGCGACCTCGCGGCGCCGAGGGCGGAGATGGTCTTCCGCGGCGGCAGGCTCGTGGCGCAGGATGGGCAGCTCCTCAACGGTGAATTGGACCGGTCCCGGCGGTATGTCCCCTCCCTGCCGCCCACGGTTCATATCGATCCCGAGCGGCTCGACTTCTCCATCCGCGCCGCGGGCGCCAGCGTCCGCGTGATCGGCACCATTCCCGACCAGCTCATCACCGAGAGCCTGGTGATGGAGGCGGCCCTCCGCAACGGACACGCCGTAGCGGAGCCTGGCCGCGACCTCCTCAAGATGGCCGTCGTCGAGCGCCACCGCGGCACCGGCCGCATGGGTCTCGGCTTCGTCCGCGGTCTGGGCCTGAAGAGAGGCGCGATCGCCAGCACCGTGGCCCACGACCATCACAACCTCGTGGTCATCGGCACCGACGACGCCTCGATGCGCACCGCCGCCCTGGCCGTGGCGAACGCCGGCGGCGGATTGGCCGCGGCCGAGGGCGAACACGTGCGTGCCCTCCTGCCCCTCCCCCTCGCCGGCCTCATGTCGGACCGCCCTATCGAAGAGGTGCGCGACGATATGAGAGCGCTTCTCGAAGCCGCCCACGACCTCGGCACGACGCTGCACGATCCCTACATGGCGATGAGTTTTCTCGCCTTGGAGGTCATCCCGGCCTTGAAGCTGACGGATTTGGGGTTGGTGGATGTGGAGCGGTTTGAGATCGTGCCGTTGTTCGTGTGATCACCGCCTCTGGCATCAACCGCGGTTTCGAGCCCCATCCGCCGCACGATTTCCTTGAAGCGCGCCTCGCCGCGTAGAGGGTCGAACCGCGGATCGATCTTGATCCAGGTCAGCGCGCCCTCGTGCGCCAGGAAGGAGCGCTGCAGCCATTCCAGGGCGGGCTCCTTCTCCCCCAATGCCGTATGGATCGCGGCGATCTGCGAGGCGAAGGGAAGATCCCCCGCGGCGAAGCGCTCCAACTGCGTGAGGACCTTCCGCGCCGCGTCGCGCCGGCCGGCCCGCGCGTCGAGGTAGCCCTGCGCGGAGAGCAGATTGGCATCCTTGGGTGACAGTGCGCGGGCGCGAGCGTAGGCGGCCTGCGCCTGATCGAGCTTGCGCTGCTGGATGCGGGCGCGGCCGATGAAGTAGTGGGCCGTCTCGTAGGTCGGGTCCATCTTCAGGACGGCTTCGAGCTCCTTTACGGCTTCGTCGTAGCGGCGCGCCCAGAACAGGCGGAAGCCGAGCCCGGCGCGGACGTAAACCTGATCCGGCGCCAGCTCCACCGCCCGCCGCGATTCGGCTATGGCTTCATCGGAGCGGCCGGTCACCTCCAGGAGGATCGCGCGCCAGAGGTGCGTGCCGGCACGTCCGGGTTCCAGCTCCAGGGCCCGTTGGAACTCCGTCTCGGCTCCGGACCAATCCCAATCCTGATGCAGGCGGACAAAGGCGCGCACGGCATGCGCGGCGGCGAGCCGATCGTCGAGGGCCAGCGCCTGCTCCGTCGCCTCCTGGGCTCCCGGATAGTCGAAGAGCAGGGCCCGCGTCTCCGCCAGACCCGCGAAAGCCGGCGCGAGCCTGGCGTCGGCGGCGATGGCCCGCTCGAAGCGCTGGCGCGCCGCGAGGAGATCGGCGGTGCCTCTGCTGGCGAGGAGCCTCTGGCCCTCGGCGTACTCCTCCGCGGCCGTGGGGACGGTCGGCGGTGCAGACGGGTCTGTCTGAGCTTGGACCGCGGACGCGAGGAGCAACGCGGCTAGGGCCAGGCCGGGAAGGGTTTGCATTGGCGCGAGTATACGCCGGAGACCGTTATACGATACCCGCCGAGGAGGCCTTACCGTGACCGAACGCTTTTCCGCCGTCGAGCGTTTCCTGCGCTACGTGAAGTTCGATACCCAGTCGACCGAGACCTCGGAGACCTATCCCAGCACCGCCAAGCAGCTCGACCTGCTGCGCCACCTGGTCGAGGAGCTGCGCGCCTTGGGGCTCGCCGACGCCGCGATCGACGAGCATGGCTACGTGATGGCGACGATCCCGGCCACCTCGACGAAGAGCGGCGTTCCGGTCATCGGCTTCATCGCCCACGTGGACACCTCGCCCGAAATGAGCGGCGCCGGCGTCAAGCCCATCATCCATCGCAATTACCAGGGACAGGACATCGCCTTGCCCGACGATCCCTCCGCGGTCCTGCGGCCGGCCGACGTCCCGTATCTCGCCGAGCGCGCCGGCGACGACATCATCACCGCCTCGGGCACCACTCTGCTCGGCGCCGACAACAAGGCCGGCGTGGCCGAGATCATGGCCGCCGCCGAGTATCTGGTGGCGCATCCTGAGATCCCGCACGGCACGATCCGCATCGGCTTCACCCCTGACGAGGAGGTGGGCAACGGCACGAAGTACTTCGACGTGGCGAAGTTCGGCGCCCGGTGCGCCTACACCATGGACGGCGGCGCCCGCGGCGAGATGGAGTACGAGAGCTTCTCTGCCGACGCCATGACCATTACGTTCCAGGGGTTCAACACCCATCCGGGCTTCGCCAAGGGGAAGATGATCAACTCGATCAAGGTCGCCGCGGACTTCATCAGCCGCCTGCCGCGCGAGACGCTCAATCCGGAGACGACCGAGGACTACGAGGGCTACGTCCATCCATACGTGGTCAACGCCAGCGTCGAGAAGACCTCGGTCAAGCTGCTGATCCGCGATTTCAAAACGCCGGGGCTCCAGGAGAAGGAGGACTTCCTCGAGGGGCTAGCCCGCGAGACCATGGCCGCCTGGCCGGGCTCCTCCTTCGAGGTCAAGATCGAGGAGAGCTACCGCAACATGCGCGAGGTGCTCGACCACGAGCCGCAGGTGGTGGAGAACGCGCGCGAGGCCATCCGCCGCGCCGGCATCGAGCCGGTCGAGAAGGCGATCCGCGGCGGCACGGACGGTTCCAAGCTGAGCTTCATGGGACTGCCGACGCCGAACATCTTCGCCGGCGAGCAGAACTTCCACTCCCGCCTCGAGTGGGTCTCGGCGCAGGACATGGAGAAGGCGGTGGAGGTGATCGTGAATTTGTGCCGGGTGTGGGAAGAACAAGCGTAAGGCCTCAGCTCCGATCCCGTCGTCGAGATCTGCGGATCGGAATCCCTGCCGCCGGGCCCCTCACTCCCCCTGCCCCCTCTCTCCCACCGCACTCCCTTCCCCCGGGAGAGAGGGGGTTGAAAAAAAAGCTTTTTCAGTCTCCCTCCTCGCCCGGGAGGGTGGGCGTGAGGCGGGAGAGGAGGGCCGGGGAGGTGAGGGGGCCCCGACGGCGCTGCCATCGATCCGATTCACGTAGGATCTATGGATCGGCGGATGCGGCCTACTTCCTCCGCCCCACCGACCCCCACCACAGATAGGCGCACAGCGCCAGGAACAACACGGCCGAGATCGTCTGCGAGACGGGCTCGTTGTCAAAGAACGGGGTCTTGATCCAGTCCTCCGAGTACGTGGGGATGAGGCGCAAACCCGCGCCGAAGACGCCACCCAGCGCGCCGCCGGCCATCAGGCCCGAGGCGATGATGACGCCGCGCTCGCGGATGCTGCGGCCGTTCTCGCCCCCTGCGGCGGCCGAGCGCCGCTCCACATAGTGCGCGAGGAAACCGCCCACCAGCGCCGGCGTGTTGAGCTCCAGCGGGAGGTACATGCCGAGCGCGAAGATCAGCGCTGGAGCGCCGAGCATCTCCAGGATCAGCGCGATCACACCCCCGGCGGCGAAGAGGATGTACGGCACCGGCTGCCGGCTCATGAAGCCCTCCACCAGGGCCTTCATGATGGATGCCTGAGGAGCGGCCAGCACCACCCGCGTATCGCCCGGCGCCGCTTCACCGAACTGAAAGACCTTCGCCAGCAGCACGATCGCCAACGCCGCCGCCAACGCCGAGAGGATGACTCCCAGAAACTTCACTCTCTCCTGGGCGGCGGGCGTCGAGCCCAGCCAGTAGCCGGTCTTCAAGTCCGTGATCGTCTGGCCGGAGACCGACAGAGCCGTGCATACCATGCCGGCGACCGCCATGACGAAGAACATGCCCGTAGTGCCCGAGAGGCCGAAACGGAGCAGCACGACGGAGGAGACGATGATCGTCAGCATGGTCATGCCGGAGACCGGGTTGCGCGCCGTGGTGGCGATGGCGTTGGCCGCCACCGAGGCGAAGAAGAACGAGAAGACGAGGACCAGCACCAGCCCGACCATGGCGACGAGGAGGCTCGCGCCGGGCAGGGTGTTGAAGAAGATGCCGACCGCCACCGCGCTCAGCACCACGCCGATGAGGATGGTCATGATGGGCATGTCCCGATCCGTGCGTTCGAGCCCCGAGTCCTCGCCGTGGCGGAAGGCCTTGCCGGCGATGGCGAACGAGCCGGCGATGATGCGCAGCGACTTGAGGATGCCGAAGATGCCGGCGGTGGCGATGGCGCCGACGCCGATGAAGCGGACGTAGCCGCGGAAGATCGTCGCGGCGTCCATGCCCGAGAGGGGGCCGGTCACCGAAGCCGAATACACCACCAGGTCGGGAGCCTCCCGGCCAATCATCCAGATCAACGGCACGAGCACGAAGTTGGAGAGGAAGCCGCCGGCGCACAGGATCATCGACGAGCGCAGCCCCATGACGTAGCCGAGACCGAGAATGAACGAGATGGCGTCGAAGCGGACCACCATCCGCCAGCGGTCGGCGAGCGCCCGCATCGGCGACAGGAACTGGAAGTCGATGGTTTCTTGCCAGACGTGGAACGTGGTGACGAAGAAGTCGTAGATCCCCGCGATCGCCGTGGCCTGGAGGAGGAGCTTGGCCTGCGAGCCTCCCCTCTCGCCGGTCACCAGCACCTCGGTAATGGCGGTTGCCTCGGGGTATGGGAACTGGCCGTGCGTCTCGCGCACGAAGTAGCGGCGCAAGGGAATCAGGAAGAGCACCCCGAGGCAGCCGCCCGCGACGAGGATGAGGATCGTCTGCAGCGGATGCGGGCTGAGGCCCAGGATGTAG
Source organism: Acidobacteriota bacterium (assembly GCA_046765915.1). Taxonomy (GTDB): domain Bacteria; phylum Acidobacteriota; class Thermoanaerobaculia; order Multivoradales; family UBA5704; genus DATARR01. The sequence goes on from JBKPTH010000073.1 coordinate 96,581, forward strand.
AGCGCCGGCAGGGTGAAGATGGCGCCGGCGACGATGGCTCCCGAGGTGCCGCCGATGTTGGTGAGGATCACGTTCTCCAGCAGCGTCGAGCGGCGCCTGAACGTGCGGGCGAGGCCGATGGCGAGGATCGAGATCGGGATCGAGGCCTCCAGGACCTGCCCGACCTTGAGGCCCGAGTAGGCGGAGGCGAGGGTGAAGACGACGCAGAGGAAGAGGCCCCAGCCCACGGAGCGCACCGTGGTCTCCTCGGTGACCATACCCGCCGGCACGATGGGACGGTAGATCTCGCCGGCGGCAAGGGGCTGGTAGGCGTTCTCGGGCAGGGCCGTCTCCTCGACGACCGCCTTCTCGTGAACCACCGGCCGGAGCGCCTGGTCGGGCTGAGACTTCAGGTCGGGTTCCATCCCATCCTCCTCGAAGCTGGAAAGGTCGGGCAACTTTAACCTAGATTCAGGAGGGTTTTGCTGGACGAGGCGGCATGCCATCCAGCAATCAACACCCGCATGGATTTCCCATTGCCTCCCAACCACCTTTTCTGCGAGGCTCATCCAATGAAGCGCGCCGCCATCCTCTCCGTCCTTTCCGTCCTTTCCTCCTTGCCGGCCCTCGCGGCCGATCCGCTGGCGCACACCTTCTCCATCGTGGCGCGCGATCCCGCCACAGGCGACTTCGGCGTGGCCGTGCAGAGCCACTGGTTCCAGGTAGGCCCGCACGTCCCGTGGGCCGAGGCGGGAGTGGGCGCGGTGGCGACGCAGTCCTTCGTCAAGATCGACTACGGCCCGCGGGGTCTGCAGCTCATGAAGGAGGGCAAGACGGCGCAGGAGGCCCTCGATTTCCTGCTCGCCCAGGATCCGCAGAAGGACGTCCGCCAGGTAGCGATGGTGGACCGCGAAGGCCGAGTCGCCGCCTGGACCGGTCCGAAGTGCATCGCCGCCGCCGGCCACCAGACCGGCACGGGCTATTCGGTGCAGGCGAACCTGATGGACAAGCCGACCGTCTGGCCGGCCATGGCGCGGGCGTTCGAAGCCGCCAAGGGGGATCTCGCGGACCGTCTCCTCGCCGCCCTCGACGCCGCCCAGGCCGAGGGCGGGGACATCCGCGGCCGGCAGAGCGCGGCCTTGATCGTCGTCCACGGCAAGTCTTCCGGCGAGCCCTGGAAGGACAGGATCGTGGACCTGCGGGTGGACGATCATCCGGAGCCGCTCGCCGAGCTGCGGCGGCTGCTCAATCTACATCGTGCCTACGAGGAGATGAACCAGGGGGACGACGCCGTGGCGGCGAACGATGTACCGGCGGCGGTGCGCCATTACACGCGCGCCAGTGAGCTCGCGCCGGACATCGCCGAGCTCCCCTTCTGGCAGGCGGTGAGCCTGTTCGTCGCCGGGCAGGAGGAGAAGGCGCTCGCCATCTTCAAGGACGTCTTCGCCCGTGAGGAGCGCTGGGTGCGCCTCGTCCCTCGCCTCCCCGCCTCCGGATTGTTGCCGGAGGATCCGCAGAAGATCGAGAAGATCCTCTCCGTGGCGCCTCGGCCGAAACCTTAACAAACCGATCGGCTTGCTCAGCCGGTCCGGTCAGCTATACTCCTCGGGGAGGACGGGCATGACGGTCGCAGACCTGGAAACCAAGATCCTCGAGCTCGCACCCCAGGAGCGGGCTCGGCTGGCCCAACGTATCCTGGAGAGCCTGGAAGTCCTGTCCGAAGCTGAAATCGAGGCTCTTTGGCTGCAAGAGGCGGAGCGGCGGGATCGGGCGCTTGACGAAGATCCCTCGCGCGCCATTCCCGGCGAAGACGTCATGCGCGAGGCTCGAGCCCTGCTTTCGTGACCTATTCTATTCAGAAGCGAAGACCGTTTTATTGGCGGGGCCGGAAATAGCGGCTACGAGATCGATACGGCCTCTTACCGCTCGCGCACGCTGCCCTGGCCGAGGAGGCCTTCGATCGAGGTGACGAGGGCGGGGCCGACCTGGATCTTGTAGCTCTCCTGGGCGGCGATGCGGACCACGCGGTCGGGGAACCGCATCTTCAGGGTGACCGGCACGTCACCCGGGTGCTCGGTCAACAAGTCGCGTAGCTTCAGCATCTGGCTCTGCGACACCGACGGGTCCAGCATCAGGTCGACTCCAGCCGGTAGCCGGGCGGCCAGCTTGTCGAGCGGGGTGATCTCCTCGACGGTCAGCTCGACGTCGGTCCCCCGCTCGCGCACCTGCCCCTTGACCAGCACCACCGCCTCGTCGGCGAGCAGGTGGCCGAACTGCTGGAGCTGGTTGGCGAAGAGCGTCACCTGCAGGCTGCCTTCCGCATCTTCCAGCAGGAAGCGGCCCATGAAACGGCCGGCGTTGGCGCCGCTCTTGATCTTCACCCGGGTGAGGCTGCTCACCATGCCGCCGATCGTCACCGTGCCTTCGGCGCCGCCCTCGCGCAGGGCTGCCGTGGTATGGGTGACGAACCGTCCCAGGGCCTCCTGATGCTCCAGGAGCGGATTGCCGGTGAGGAAGTAGCCGAGAGCCTCCTTCTCGTAGCGCAGCCGCTCCCGCTCCGGCCAGGGCTTGACGGAAAGGTCCGGCTCCGGCTCGGCGGCGGGCAGCACGGCGTCGAAGAAGCTCCCCTGGCCGACGTCGCGCTCCTGGCGCCGCTTCTGAGCGTGCTCCAGCAGGCGGTCGAGCCCGCTCCACAGCGCCGCGCGGTTGGCGCACAGACCGTCGAACGCGCCGGCCTTGACGAGGCACTCGAAGACCTTGCGATTGACGGTGCGCAGGTCCACCTCGGTGGCGAGATGGACGAGCCCGCGGAAACGGCCGGCGCGCTGGCGCGCCGCGAGCACGGACTCGATGGCGCTCTCGCCCACGCCCTTGACGGCGCCGAGCCCGTAACGGATGCGGTCGCCGACGACGGTGAACATGTAGCCGCTCTCGTTGATGTCCGGCGGCAGCAGCTCGATGCCCATGTTGCGGCACTCGGCCGTGTACTTGGCGATGCCGTCGGAGGAGGAGAGCTCGCAGTTGAGCATCGCCGCCATGAAGGCCACCGGGTGATGGGCCTTGAGATAGGCGGTCTTGTACGCCAGGTTGGCGTAGGCCACGCTGTGGCTCTTGTTGAAGCCGTAGCCGGCGAAGGGCTCGATCTTGTCCCACAGCTCGGCGGCCTTCTGGCGCGGCATGCCGCGGCCGGCGGCGCCGTCGACGAACTTCTCCTTCATCTTGGCCATGACGTCCTTCTTCTTCTTGCCCATGGCCTTGCGCAGCGTGTCCGCCTCGGCCAGGCTGAAGCCGGCGACTTCCACGGCGGTGAGCATCACCTGCTCCTGGTAGACGATGATGCCGTAGGTCTCCTTGAGGATCGGCTCCATCTCCGGCGCGAGATACGTGACCTTCCGCTTCCCCTGCTTGCGCTGGATGTACTCGTCGATCAGCGTCATGGCGCCCGGCCGGTAGAGCGCGTTCAAGGCGGCGAGCTCGTCGAAGCGCGAGGGTTTGAACCGCCGCAGCAGGTCGGTCATGCCGCGCGACTCGAACTGGAAGATGCCGCCCGTGTTGCCGTCGCAGAAGATGCGGAAGGTCTCGGGATCGTCCAGCGGCAGCTCGTCGAGGTCGAGCTCGATCCCCTGATGGCGCAGGATCTTGACGGCGTCGTCGAGCACCGTGAGGGTCTTGAGGCCGAGGAAGTCCATCTTCAGGAGCCCGAGGCTCTCGATGACGTTCATGTCCCACTGGGTCATGACCTGCTCTTCGTCGCCCTTGGTGACCTTGTAGAGGGGGACGAGATCGTCGAGCGGCCGCGGCGTGATGACGACGCCGGCGGCGTGCACGGAGGCGTGCCGGGTGAGACCTTCGAGACGGGAGCCGACCTCGACGATCTGCCGCACCTCCGGGTCCTTGGCGATCTCGCCGGCCAGCGGCTCGTCCTTGGCCACCGCGGCGAGCGACTTCGTCATGTCCGGGATCATCTTGGCGATGCGGTCCACCTTGGCGTAGGGGATGCCCATGACGCGGCCGACGTCGCGGATGACGGCCTTGGCGGCGAGGGTCCCGAAGGTGATGATCTGCGCCACCCGGTCGCGGCCGTACTTCTCGCCGACGTAGTGGATGACCTCGCCCCGCCGGCGCATGCAGAAGTCGATGTCGATGTCCGGCATGCTGATGCGCTCGGGGTTCAAGAAGCGCTCGAAGAGCAGGTCGTACTGCAGCGGATCGATGTTGGTGATGCGCAGGGCGTAGGCGACGACGGAGCCGGCCGCCGAGCCGCGGCCCGGCCCCACCGGGATGCCGTTCTCGCGGGCGTGGCGGATGAAGTCCCAGACCACCAGGAAGTAGCCGGGGAAACCCATCTTCTCGATGACCTGGATCTCGTGCTCCAGCCGCTGCCGGTAGTCCTCGTCGGGATGGCGCACCAGCCCCTGCTCGCGCCGCCGTCGCAGCTCGGCGAAGCGCTCCTCGAGGCCCTCGCGCGCCACCTTCTCGAAATAGCTCTGCAGGGTGTAGCCCGCCGGCACCGGGAATTCCGGCAGGTGGAAGTCGCCGGTGGGGATCACCAGGTCGCAGCGCTCGGCGATGGCGAGCGTGTTCTCGATGGCCGCATGATCGTCCGGGAAAAGCTGGTGCATCTCCGCGGCCGACTTCAGGTAGAAGTTCTCCGAGGCGTAGCGCAGCCGGTCGGCGTCCGAGAAGGTCTTCTGGGTGCCAATGCAGAGCAGCACGTCGTGGGCGAAGGCGTCGTCCTTGCGCAGGTAGTGGCAGTCGTTGGTGATCACCAGCGGGATGCCGGTGCGCTGGGAGATGCGCCGCACCACGTCGTTGGTGAGCCGCTGCTCGGGGATGCCGTGGTCCTGCATCTCCAGGTAGAAGTTCCCCTCGCCGAAGATCTCCAGGAACTCCCGCGCCGCCGCCTCGGCCTCGCGCTCGCGGGTGGCGACGATGAGCTCGTTGATCTCGCCCTTGAGGCAGGCGGAGAGGCCGATGAGGCCCGCGCTGTGCCGGCGCAGGATCTCCTTGTCGATGCGCGGCTTGTAGTAGAAGCCCTCGAGGAAGGAGCTGGAGGTGAGCTTGAGGAGGTTGCGGTAGCCGGTCGCGTCGCGGGCCAGGAGCACCAGATGGTTGCTGGTTCCCTTTCCCGACCCCGTCGAGCGGTCGAGCCGGCTCCCCTGGGCGACGTAGGCCTCCATGCCGACGATGGGCTTGACGCCCGCCGCCCGCGCCTTGTTGTAGAACTCGATGGCGCCGAACATGTTGCCATGGTCGGTCAGCGCCATGGCCGGCATGCCCGCCTCGGCGGCGGCGCGGATCACGTCGTCGAGACGGTTGGCGCCATCGAGCAGGCTGAACTGGCTGTGGAGGTGGAGATGGACGAAGTCGGACATCGCGGCGGTCGTCTTGCTCCCGTAATCTTATCAGACGCCGATCCCGCTGTCCTCGATAGTTCGAGCGCCGTCCGCGCCGCCGAGGCCCCTCACCTCCCCAGCCCTCCTCTCCCACCTCACAACCACCCGCCCGGGGAGAGGAGGGAGACTGCAGAAGAAGAAATTGCTTTTTCCAACCCCCTCTCTCCCGGGGGTCGGGAGTGCGGTGGGAGAGAGGGGGAAGGGGGAGTGAGGGCCCGGCGGCGCGGACCCCGTTCCGAACGCCGATCCCGTTCGAATCGGCCCCTACCCCTTCCCCTTCTCCATCCTGCCGACGCGGTAGATGTAGTCGAGCCCGGTGGCCACGGTGAGTCCGGCGACGAGATAGATCGCGGTATCGGCCACCAGCTCGATGGAGCGCAGGTCCGGCAGCACGCCGGAGACGAGCACGAGCACGACCGCCGCCACCTGCAACGCGGTGTTGACCTTGCTCAGCGGCGAGGGCGGAAACTCGCGCACTCCCGCCGCCAGATAGAGCATCAGGGCCAGCACGACGATCAGCACGTCGCGCGCGATGACCAGGATGGTGACCCAGACGGGGATCTCCGCGCCGCGGTTGAAGGTGGGGATCGACAGCACCACGTAGGCGGACATGAGGAGGAGCTTGTCCGCGATGGGGTCGAGGTAGGCGCCGAGCGGCGACTTCTGGTTCCAGAAGCGGGCGATGAAGCCGTCGAGGGCGTCGGTGACGCCGGCCACCACGAAGACGAGGAGGGCCTTGCGCCAGTCGCCGTTCACCACCGTGATGATGAACAGGGGCACCAGGCCCATGCGCAGCAGGGAGAGGAGGTTGGGGATGGTGAAGGTCATGCGCCGCCCAGGAGCTTCAAGCTGCGGCGGATGATCTCGACGCCCTCGGCGCCGGAGAGCTGGGCCGTCGGCTGGCAGTCCTCCTCGGCCGGCAGGAGCCCGCAGGCCATGGCCGCCTCGCAGACGTTCGCCGCGGCGCCGCCGCCGTTCGCGCAGGCGGCGGCCTTGCCGAAGCGGGAGAGAGTGCGCAGCATGACGCGCAGGGCGGCGGCGCGCCGTACGGACGCGGCCGGCGAGAAGCGGTGCAGCGTGGGGTCCACCTCCATCAGGCCGAGGTTGACCACCCGCACGATCTCTTCCCGGCGCGGATCGTCGAGCACGTCGGTGGCGATGCGGCCGGCCGTGGGCCGGCTGTTGCGCACCTCGGGCACCAGCCAGTAGAGCAGGACGGCGAGATCCCCCTTGTTCAGCTCCGGCTTGGCGGCCACCGCCTGGACGTTCTGGGGAAGCTGGGAGAGCCGCCAGCGGAACTTGGCCGCCTCCAGCTTCTCGGCCAGCTCGGCATCCTGCGGATGGCGGCCGGCGAGGTCCTGGATGATCTTCAAGCCGGCGCTCGGATCGCCGACCTGGAGCTCCAGCTCGGCGCGGCGCTCCAGCAGGGCGCGGTCCCCGGGACGGCGGGAGGAGAGCTCTTTCACCGCGCCGAGCTCGGCGCCGCGGTCGCCGCGCCCCCGCGCCACCTTGCGCGCCGCCTCCAGGGTGAGCGTCTGGGCCGGGGCCCAGTTGCGCAGCAGGTCGAGCTGCTTGTCCGCCTCCTCGAAATTGCGGTTGCGGAGGGCCTCGTCCAGCCGGTTGGAGACGATCTCCAGGGCGCGGGGGTGGAGGTCGCCGGCGCGCTTCAACGCCAGTTGGCTGCGCGCGGCGATGGCGCGGTAGGCGGCGTAGGCGAGGGGGACGTCGTCGAGGCGCTCGGCGGCGCGGCCGAGCAGCAACTGGCTCGCCGTGTACGTGGGCGTCGCGTCGCCGATGGGAAGGAGGCGCTCGACGACCCGCCGGTTTTCGCCGGCGGCGAAGTCCACCTGGGCGAGCAGGACCTGGGCCGGCGCGAACGCGGGATCCCGCTCCAGCATCTCGGCCGCCGCGCGCGTGGCGCCCGCCGTATCCCCCGCCTCCAGGAGGTCACGCCAGAGGCCGTGCAGACGGTCCCGGAGCTCCGGGTCCACCGTGCCGGCATAGCCTTCCAGAGGATCGATCAGATAGGGGCGGTCCGCCGGCTCCAGCGCGAGCGGCTGCGGCCTCGGGGCCGGAGGGCGGGAAGGCGCGGGCGGCGGCGCCGAGGAGCAAGCCAGGCTCGCCGCCAGCAGGACGGCCAGAGTTGCAGCCGCGACGATCCGGCATCCATGGCGCCGGACCTCAGGCAGCGGGCGGCGCCGCGGAAATGGTGGCGATGGCATGTTTGTAGATGAGGATTTCCTTGCCTTCGCTCTCGAGCACCACGGCGAAGCGGTCGAAGCGCTTGAGACGCCCGAGGAGATGCCGACCGGTCACCAGCTCGAGATACATCGTCTGCCCTTCCTTGAGGCTCTGGAAGAGATATCCGTCCTGGATATTGATGCTGTGTTTAGCCATGCGCCCACCCGGGCCCGCTGCGTTTGGCATGATCGAGTACCCCCTCAATTCGCCGTTCAAGTTCCTGACCTGAAAACCAGGTCACGTCCGGCTCTTTCCGAAACCAGGTCTCCTGGCGTTTGGCGAAGCGCCGAGTTTCCCTGACGATCTCGGCGGCCGCCTGCTGGAGAGACCCTCCTCCCTCCAAATGACGGACGAGCTGACGATATCCGATGGCCTGAAATGCGGGCAGATCGGGAGAGAAACCCCGCCGGAGCAATCCGGCGACCTCCTCGACCCACCCCGCCTCGATCATCCGGGCCACGCGGCCTGCAATTTCATCGTATAGGATGCTACGCGGAAGCGTCAATCCAATACGGATTCCTGCAATACCCTGAGTCCCAAAGGGTTGCTCCGCGATCCACGAGGAGAGCGGACGGCCGGAGACGAGCGCCACTTCGAGCGCCCGCAGCACGCGTTGGGTGTCGCCCGCGGAGAGCCGCGCCGCCGTCGGCGGATCCAGCCTCGCCAGCTCCTCGCGCAGCGGCGCGAGGCCTTCGGCGGCCAGGCGCTCGCGCAGCTCGCGGCGCACCCGCGGATCGCCGGGTGGGATCGGGCTGATGCCGGCGAAGAGCGCCCGCTGGTAGAGCCCGCTGCCGCCCACGACGATCGGCACCTTTCCCCGCTCCTCGATTTCGGTGATGGCCTCGCGGGCGCGGCGCGCAAACTCACCCGCCGACCAGGTCTCGTGAGGCTCCAGGATGTCGACCAGGTGGTGCGGCACCCGCTCGCGGTCAGCGGGGCTCGGCTTGGCGGTGCCGATGTCGAATCCCCGGTAGACCTGCAGGGCGTCGGCGTTGACGATCTCGCCGCGGAGCCGCTCGGCGAGCGCCATCGCCAGCGCGCTCTTGCCGGTGGCGGTGGCGCCGACGATGGCGAGGACCCTCACCGCAGGCGCTCCAGCACCGCCGTGAAGTCGGCCGGTGGCGGCTCCTCGAAGCGCAGGGGCTTCTCCTTGCGCGGATGGACGAAGCCGAGCACCGCGGCGTGCAGCATCGGGCGGGAGGCGGGCAGCCGGGGGCCGCGCCAATCGCGGACGTAGACCGTTTCCCCCACCAGCGGATGGCCGGCCTCGGCGAGGTGGATGCGGATCTGGTGCTGGCGGCCGGTCGCGAGCTCGCAAGAGACGAGCGTGGCCCGCGGCAGCCGCTCGAGGACCCGCACGCGGGTCACGGCCTCGCGCGCCTCCGGCGGCGGCTCGCCGCGCGCCGGCCGGAAGACGCCCCAGGAGCCGCGCAGGCCGTCGCCGCGGTCGGGCACCAAAAGCGTCTCGTAGACGGCGTCTTCGGCGGCGCCGTGGACGATCGCCAGATAGCGCCGCGTCACGGTGTGCGCCGCGAGCTGCTCCTGCAGACGGCGCTGGGCCGGCACGCTGCGCGCGAAGACGACCAGCCCCGAGGTCTCCTTGTCCAGGCGCTGCACGGCGCGCAGGGTGAGGCCCTCCTTGCGGCCGCGTCCGGCCTCGATGCGGCGGACGGCGACGCGGGTGAGGGCGAGCAGCGTATCGCGGTCATCGCGCTCGAAAGGCACGGTCAGCAGGCCGGCGGGCTTGCGGACGACCACCACGTCGGCGTCCAGGTGCGCGATGAGATCGGTGAGCGCCGCCTCGCGCCGGACCGGTCCCGCGAGCCGCAGCTCGAGCCGCTCGCCGGCGCTCATCCGCCGCGCCGGATCCATGGCCGCGACGCCGTCCACCCACACGCGCCCATCGCGGCAGAGATCCCGCGCCTTGCTCCACGAGGTGCCGGGCAGCACCTCCCGCACCATGGCCGCGAGCGTGAGGCCTGCCTGGGCATCGGAGATCGTCAGGAAGTCCACAGCGGAAGTCTAGCCTGGGGGCTTGCTGGTTCACCGGGGCTCTGGGACATCGGACGGTCCTGCCCTTCGAAACCTCACCCCCTGGCCCCCTCTCCATCGGAGATGGAGAGGGGGAACGCCTGCGAAGGTTTTCCTTTTTCCCCCTCTCCACTTTGTGGAGAGGGGGCCAGGGGGTGAGGTCTCGAAGGGCAGACCCGTCCAATGTCCGAAACGGAGGTGAACCAAGGCCAATGGTAGCCTAGGCACTCCCATGGACCGCCTCCCCTTCTTTCGCGCCGAGCTCGCCGCGGCGGCCCGCCTCGCGGCGCCGGTGGCGCTGGTGCAGCTCGGCATGATGCTGATGGGCGTGGTGGACACCATCATGCTCGGCCATCTCTCGGCCGGCGCGCTGGCGGCCGGAGGGCTCGGCCACATGGTCACCGTCACCCTGCTGATGCTGGGCTACGGCATGCTCTCGGCGCTGGATCCGCTGGTCTCGCAGGCCTACGGCGCCGGGGATGCAAGGGCGGTGGGCGATCACCTGCAGCGCGGCCTCGTCATGGCCGCGGCGTTGACCCTTCCCTTCGCGCTCGTTTCGTGGGACATCCGCGGCATGCTCCGCCTGCTCGGGCAGCACGAGGAGGTGATCGGCGACGCCGCGGCGTACGCCCGGGCCATCGTCTGGGGAGTCCTTCCCTATCTCCTCTTCGTCGTCCTGCGCCAGACGTCGCAGGCGATGAGCGTGGTGCGGCCGGCCGCGATGGCGATCGTGCTCGGCAACGTGACGAACGTGCTGGGAAACTACGTCCTGATCTTCGGCCACTTCGGCGCTCCCGCCCTCGGCGTCGCCGGCTCGGCGTACTCCACCTCGATCGCGCGCTGGGTGATGTTCCTCTACCTGCTGCTCGCCTCTCGTCGCCGGCTGGCACCCTACTGGCGGGGCTTCACGACGGAGGCGCTGGCGCTGCGCGGCTACCGCCTGATGCTGCGCATCGGCGTGCCCATCGGCTTTCACAACTCCGTGGAGCTGCTGGTGTTCGTCACCGTGGCCTTCCTCATGGGGCGCATGGGCGTGCGCGAGCTGGCCGGGCACCAGATCGCCATCAACCTCGCGAGCCTTTCCTTCATGGTGCCGCTGGGGGTCTCGGGCGCCGCCGCCACGCGGGTGGGCAACGCCATCGGCCGCGGCAGCATGACGGACGCCCGGCGGGCCGCCGCGGCCTGCCTGCTGCTCGGCGGCGGCGTCATGGTGGTCTTCGCGCTGATCTTCGGCAGCGTCCCGCAGGCCCTGGCGCGGCTGTACACGCGGGACGCGGGAGTGATCGCCATGACGGCGGCCCTACTGCCCATCGCCGCCGTCTTCCAGGTGTTCGACGGCATCCAGGTCGTGGGCGCCGGCGTGCTCCGCGGCGCGGCGGATACGGCCTTCCCCGCCGGCATCGCCCTGCTGGGCTTCTGGGCGATCGGACTGCCGGCCGGCTGGGCCCTCGGCTTTCCGGCGGGATGGGGTCCGCGCGGATTGTGGTGGGGACTGACGATCGGGCTCGCCGCGGTGGCCATCCTGTTCCTGGCGCGCATCGCGGTACGGTTCCGCGGGGAGATTGCCAAGGTAAGAGACCCTGCTGCGCAAAAAGGACAGCAAGGACACCAGGGACATCAAGGACAGGAAAGCTCGACCGAACGTCACCCGTCCTTGGAATCCTTGGAATCCTTTAGGTCCTTTGAGGAGAAAGCGAAGTGAGAGGGTCTCCATGACCTTCAAGGACCACTTCTCCGGCCACGCCGGGAGCTACGCCTCGTTCCGCCCCGGCTACTCGGACCAGGTCTTCGACTTCGTGGCCTCGCTGCCCCGCCGCCGGGAGACCGCCTGGGACTGCGCCACCGGCAACGGCCAAGCGGCCTTGGGCCTCGCCGAGCGCTTCGCGCGCGTCATCGCCACCGACGCTTCGGAGCAGCAGCTCGCGCTCGCCCTGCCCCACCCCAGGGTCGAGTACCGGCGGGCCCTGGCGGAGGACTCGGGCCTCGCCGGCGGCTCGGTGGACCTCGTCGCCGTGGCCGCCGCCGTGCACTGGTTCGACTTCGACCGCTTCTACGCCGAGGCCGGGCGCGTGCTCGCTCCCGGCGGCGCCCTCGCCGTATGGACTTACGACCTGGTGCGCATCTCGCCGGAGCTCGACCTCCTCATCGACCGCCTGGCGCGCGAGATCGTGCGGTCCTATTGGCCTCCCGAGCGCCGCTGGGTGGACGAGGAGTACCGCACTCTGCCGTTCCCCTTCGCCGAGGTGGAGGTGCCGCCGCTGTGGATGGAGGAGCGCTGGAGCCTCGACCGCTTCTTTCAGTACCTCGGCACGTGGTCCGCCACCAACCGTTACCTGCAGGCGACCGGCCGCGATCCGCGCGAGCTGATCCGGCGGCCGCTGGAGGAAGCCTGGGGAGATCCCGGGCCGCGGACCATCCGCTGGCCGGTCATGATGCGGGCCGGGTATCCGGGCAGGCCGATTGGTATAGATTCCTCCGCATAAATGATCACGGCCCTGATCAGCCGGAAGGGCGGCGTCGGCAAGACGACGACCGCCGTCAACCTGTCGGCGGCGCTGGCAGCGCAAGGCCATCGCGTGCTGCTGGTGGACCTGGACAGCCAGGCCGCGGCGTCCTTCTCGCTCGGCGTGAACCGGTCGGATCTCGCTCCCTCCGCGGCCGACGTCCTCCTGGGAGGCCTGCGGGCGGGCGAGGTGGTGCGCCGCACAGCGGTTCCCGGGCTCAGCCTGATCACCGCCTCGGTGGATCTCATCCGCGCGGAGGCGGAGCTGGCGGTCTTCCGCGGCAAGGAGGCGCGGCTCAAGGGAGCGCTGCACCCCATCGCCAAGGAGTACGACTTCATCTTCATCGACTGTCCTCCTTCGCTCTCCCTGCTGCCGGTCAATGCCGTGGTGGCGTCCGACAACTTCGTGGTGCCGGTGGAACCTCAGTTCCTGGCGGTCACCGGCATCAAGAACCTCATCGCCTCCGCCGAGCGCGCGGCCTGGGACAACGGCACGCGCGTCCGCGCGCTCGGCTTGCTGCTGACGATGGTGGATTACCGCATCAAGAGCACCCGCCGGCTGGTGGACGAGATGCGGTCTGAACATGGCAATCTGGTCTTCGCGATCGAGATCCGCCGCAACACACGCCTCGCCGAGGCACCCGAAGCCGGCCAGACGATCTTCCAGTACGACCACAAGGCGACAGGAGCCGAGGCCTACCGGCTGTTGGCGGAAGAGTTCCTGCTGCGGGCACGGGGACCTCAGGATTCGGCGCTCTCCGCTGAATCCTCCGTCCTGGGGTAGCTGTAGGGGCGGCCCTATGTGGCCGCCCTGGGGGCCGGGTGGGAACAGTCGGACAGGGCGGCCACATAGGGC
>JBKPTH010000074.1:0-9637 GCA_046765915.1 Acidobacteriota bacterium
GCCGTGGAGTCCGCCGCGCCGGCGGCCGGCGGCGCCCCCGCCGGCGCGCACGTCCTCACCTCGCCGATCGTGGGCACCTTCTACCGGGCGCCGGCCCCCGACTCCGATCCCTTCGTCGAGGTCGGCTCGCGGGTGAAGAAGGGGCAGGTGCTCTGCATCATCGAGGCGATGAAGCTGATGAACGAGATCGAGTCGGACGTCGACGGGGTGATCGCCGAGATCTATCCGCAGAACGCCCAGGCGGTCGAGTTCGGCGAGCCGCTGTTCGCCATCCGGACGAGCTAGGGCGCGCGGATGTTCAAGAAGATCCTGATCGCCAACCGGGGCGAGATCGCGCTCCGCATCATCCAGGCCTGCAAGGAGCTGGGCATCCAGACGGTAGCGGTCTACAGCACCGCGGACCGCGACAGCCTCCACGTCACCTACGCCGACGAGGAGGTCTGCATCGGTCCGCCGCCGTCGCGCGCCAGCTACCTCAACATCTCCAGCATCATCTCCGCCGCCGAGATCACCGGGGCGGACGCCATCCATCCCGGCTACGGCTTCCTCGCCGAGAACGCCCATTTCGCCGAGGTGCTGCAGGAGTGCCGGATCGCCTGGATCGGTCCCCGTCCCGAGGTCATCCGCCTGATGGGCGACAAGGCCAAGGCGCGGCAGACGGCGCAGGCCGCCGGGGTGCCGGTGCTGCCCGGCAGCCGCGAGCCGCTGGAGGACGCCGAGCAGGCATCCCGGCTGGCGGCCGAGGTCGGCTACCCCGTGATCCTCAAGGCGGCGGCGGGCGGCGGCGGACGCGGCATGCGCATCGTCCACGCCGAAGGCGATCTGGCCGGCCAGCTCGCCACCGCCCAGGGAGAAGCCGAGAAGGCCTTCGGCGACGGCTCGGTGTACCTCGAGAAGTACCTGATGGAGCCGCGGCACATCGAGTTCCAGGTGTTCGGCGACCATCATGGCGCGGTGGTGCACCTGGGCGAGCGCGAGTGCTCGATCCAGCGCCGGCATCAGAAGCTGATCGAGGAGTCCCCTTCGCCGGCCCTGAGCGACGCGCTGCGCGAGGAGATGGGCGCGGCGGCGGTGCGGCTCTGCGAGGCGGTGGGCTACGAGAACGCCGGCACCATCGAGTTCCTGCTCGACGGCGACGGCCGCTTCTACTTCATGGAGATGAACACCCGCATCCAGGTCGAGCATCCGGTCACCGAGATGGTGACCGGCTTCGACCTGGTCAAGATGCAGATCCAGGTGGCGGCCGGCGAGCGGCTGGCGATCCCCAACGGCTTGAAGCCGCGGGGGCATGCCATCGAGTGCCGCATCAACGCCGAGCACCCGGAGACCTTCGCGCCCAGCCCCGGCCCGCTGAAGACGTTCCACCTGCCGGGCGGTCCCGGCACGCGGGTGGACACCCACGGCTACGAGGATTACGTGATCCCGCCGCATTACGACTCCCTGGTGGCCAAGCTGATCGTGCACGACCGCAGCCGCGCCCAGGCGATCGGCCGCATGTGCCGGGCGCTCGACTTCTTCGTCGTCGAGGGCATCCAGACCTCGATCCCGCTGCACAGGCGCATCCTCCGCGATCCGGACTTCGCCGCCGGCCGTCTCTCGACGCGCTTCATGGAGCGCTTCCTGCAGCGGGAGGCGCGCGCGGGCGGCAACGCCGGGAAATGACGCCCCTCCTCTACGCCATCGCCGACGCCGAGGCGCTGCATCCGCGACCCCTGTCCGAGGCGGTGGCGGCGATGGCCGAGGCGGGCGTGCGCTGGATCCAGCTGCGCGCCAAGAAGCTGTCGGGCGACGCCTGGTACCGCGCCCTCGAAGGCTGCGTCCGGGCTGCCGAATGCTCCGGCGCCGAGCTGTGGGTGGACGACCGGGTGGACCTCGCGGCCCTCTTTGCGCTGCGGGGCGTGCATCTGGGACAGGCGGATCTGCCGCCGGAGGCGGCGCGGCGCGTCGCCGGCGAGGGCGTGCGGATCGGCCTCTCGACGCACGACGAGGCGCAGCTCGCGGCGGCGGACGCGGACCCCGAGGTGGACGTCATCGCCGTCGGACCGGTCTTCCCGACCACCGGCAAGGAGCGGCCGGACCCCGTCGTCGGGCTCTCCTTCGTCTCCCGGGCGCGCGCCCGCACGGCCAAGCGGCTGGTGGCCATCGGCGGCATCGACGCCGGCAACATCGGTCAGGTCCTCGCCGCGGGGGCCGACGCCGCGGCCGTGCTGGGAGCGGTCTGCCGGGGAGACGTCGGCGCGAACTGCCGCCGGCTGCTCGCGGCGGTGGCCGCACGAGGATGCGCGTCTTCCTGACCGGCTTCATGGGCTCGGGCAAGACGACGGTCGGGCGGCTCCTGGCCGAGCGGCTCAGCGTGCCTTTCGTCGATCTCGATGAGGAGATCGAGCGGGGCGCGGCGTTGACCGTGCGGGAGATCTTCGACCGCCATGGCGAGGCCGCCTTCCGGACCCTCGAGGCCGAAGCCCTGCGGGCGGTCCTCGCGTACCCGGACGTCGTGGTGGCCACGGGAGGCGGTACGATGGCGTTCGAGGCCAACTTCCGGCTGATCCGGGCGAGCGGCCTCGCGGTCTGGCTGCATCCGCCGTTCGCCACCATCGCGGCGCGCATCGGCGGCCTGGGCAAGAGCGACCGCCCGCTGTTCAGGAGCGAGACCCAGGCCTTCGCCCTCTACCAGGAGCGGCTGCCGGCGTACCGGCAGGCCGACCTGACGGTGGACGTGGCCGCGGACGAAGGGCCGGAGGAGATCGCGGCGAGGATCGCCCTGCTGATCGGAAACCGTTGATGCGCTACCTGATCCTCTCGGACATGCACGCCAATTGGGAGGCCTTCGCGGCCGTCCTGCGGCGGGCGCGGCGCAAGCGCTTCGACGCCGTGCTGGTGCTCGGCGACCTGGTGGGCTATGGCGCGGCCCCCAATCAGGTCGTCGAGGCGGTGCGCCGCCTCGGCCCCCGGCTCACCGTCGTGCGCGGCAATCACGACAAGGTGGCGGCGGGCATTGACGCCGGCGCCAACTTCAACCAGACGGCGCTGGCGGCGGCGCAGTGGACCACCGGCCGGCTCGCCGCCGCCAACCTGCGCTACATCCGCGAGCTGCCGCGGGGGCCCGTCCAGGTGGAGGAAGGGCTCGCCATCTGCCACGGCTCGCCGCTCGACGAGGATACCTACGTCTTCTCGGACGTCGATGCCTGGGAGATCTTCTCCCGCTTCACCATGCCGGTGACCTTCTTCGGCCATACCCACATCCCGTCGATCTTCTCGCTGGAGGGACGGGTGCTGGGGGTGCAGGCGCTGCGCGGCGCGGGCGGCCGCATCGCGCTCCATCCGGAGGGACGCTATCTGATCAATCCCGGCTCGATCGGCCAGCCCCGCGACCGCGATCCCCGGGCCTCCTACATGACCTACGACAGCGAGCGCAGGGTCGTCCGCTGGTACCGCATCCCCTATGCCGTGGCCGAGGCCCAGCGCCGCATCCGCAAGGCCGGGCTGCCCGGCAGCCTGGCGGACCGGCTGGCCGTCGGGGCGTAAGGGGCCGCGCCGGCTATACCTGTCCGATCTTCTCCCGCACCCGCATCTCCCGGAACCGCTGTACCGTCGCCAGGATGCCGCCGAGGAGCACGACGTAGAGGCCGCCCCAGACGAGCTGGATGAGCGGCTTGCGGGTGACGTCCAGGGAGAGCTTGGCGGGATTGGCCACGCCGGCCAGCTCGAGCTGCACGGCGCCGTTGGTGGCGTTGATGCCGGCCACCACGATCTCGCCGCCGCCGGGCAGGGAAGCGGGCGGCGTCTCGACCGTGCCGTTCGCCGGATCGAGGCGGTAGAGCGGTTTTACCGCCGCCGTCCGCCCGGCGCGGGTGACCGCGAGGACCGCGCCGACCGTCATCGGCTTGCCGGCCGCCATGGCCGCCATCGCGTTGCCCTCCGCCTGCAGATCGAAGCCGTCGAAGCGCACCTCCGCATCGCCGATGCGGCCCGACTCGCCCTTGGTGAGCTGCAGGCGGAGCTGTCCGGGATCGAAGTCGATGGGCGAGACGTACAGGTCCTGGAACGGCGAGGTCTTGATGTCGGGATTCACCATCACCTGGCGGGTGCGGTCGTTGACGAACAGCTTCGGATAGACCATGAAGGGCCGCTCGCCGGCGCGCGCCACCTCCACCTCCATGCGCTCCTTCTCACGGCCCTGGCGCGGCAGGACGCGCTTGAAGGTGAGGGTCATCTTGTCCACCTGGCGCGGCACGCCCTGCACCAGGGTCACCTTGGTGCTCGCGTCGTAGCCGGCGGAGGCGATGATGCCGAGCAGGATCACGCCGACGCCGACGTGCGCCAGGTAGCCGCCGGCGGACCGCAGACCTCCCGGCCCCCGAAGCTTCAGGATCGTCTTCTGCAGGTTGGTGGCGAGAGCCAGGCTGGCGAGCAGGACGAAGATCAGGTGGAAGACGTTCTGCACCTTCCAGACGGCCGCCGCGATCGTCACCACGAGGCTGAAGAACCCGGGCCAGACGAGCTTCTGCGCCACCTCGCGCCCGCTGCTTCCCCGCCAGGCGAGATAGGGGACGAGCGACAGCAGCAGCCCGACCAGCAGCGCGATCGGCAGGTTCACCAGGTTGTAGAAGCTCGGCCCCACCTGGCGGACCTCCTTCATGTACCGGGTCAGCAAAGGCGCCGAGGTGCCGGCGGTGATGACCAGGGCGGAGAGCAGCAGCACGATCGTCGCCAGCACCATGAAGGTGCCGCGGGAGAGGATCGGGTCCTCGTTCGGCTTGGTGGGGATCTCCTTCCAGCGCGTCACGATGAGGTAGAGCCCGAGCAGGAAGAAGCCGCCGAGCAGCAAGGTGAGCCAGCCGGAGATGCCGAGATCCACGAAGCTGTGCACGGAGAAGTCGGCGAGCACGCCCGAGCGGGTGAGGAACGTGCCGTAGAGGACGGAGATGTAGGCCAGGAAGGTGAAGACGTAGTTCGCCCGCCGGTAGCGGCCCTGAGCGCGCTCCATGTGCAGGCCGTGGATGAGCACCGTGCCGAAGATCCAGGGGATCAGCGAGGCGTTCTCCACCGGATCCCATCCCCAGTAGCCGCCCCAGCCGAGCGTCTTGTAGGCCCAATAGCCCCCCATCAGGATGGCGGTGCCGAGCACCAGGAAGCCGCCGAGGGCCCAGGGGAAGGCGCGCGCCGCCCAGCCGTCATAGTCCCGCCGCCAGAGCGCCGCCATGGCGAAGGCGAAGGGGATGGCGGTCGAGGCGTAGCCGATGAACATGATCGGCGGATGGATCACCATCCAGTTGTCCTGGAGAAGGGGATTCAACCCCTGGCCGTCGACCGGGGTCTTGCCCAGCATGACGAAGGGGTTCTCCCGCACCAGGATGAAGAGCAGGCCCACGAGGGTCAGGGTGTAGATGCCCATCACGGCGGGCTCGTTCTTCCCCGCCGTCCGCCGCACCAGGAGGCCGAGCAGGGTCCCCCAGAGGAGCCAGATCATGAAGCTCCCCTTCTGGCCGGCCCAGAAGGCGGCGAGCTGGTAGTAGCCCGGCAGGTCGAGCCCCGAGTACTGGTAGACGTACTCGACGCGGAAGTCCCGCATCATCAGCAGCAGCGAGAGCATCACGGCGGCGAGCGTGATCGACAAGGCGAAGAAGCCGTAGGCGCGGCGGGCGAAGGTCAGCGAGCCGGAGTCGCCGGAGAGCGCCGCCGTGTAGCCCCACATCGTCGACAGGGCGAAGACGAGGGCGCACCACAGGGCGAGCGCTCCGGGCATGTAGAGATGAGAGAGGTAATCCATTGAATCTCCTTCAGACCTGTAGGGGCGGCCCTATGTGGCCGCCCTGCTGTTCTGGACCCGCCTCCCCGTCCCGGGCGGCCACATCGGGCCGCCCCTACAATAGGAACGCCTAGCTGTACGTCTTCACCTCGGCACCCTGGTACTTGCTGGGGCACTTCACCAGCAGCTTGTCGGCCTCGAACTCCTTGGCCTGCTCGTCGAAGCGGCCGATCGCCACGATGCTGATGGCGTCCTCGAAGTTGGCCGGCTTCAGGCCCTTGTAGCGCACCCGGAGGGTCTCGGTGCTCTTCGGATCCTTGAGGGTGAAGAAGAGCGACTCCTTGGCGTCGACGTAGGAGTAGCTGCCCTTCTCGAGCGCGCCGGCCACCTGCACGATGCGGTTGCCCTCGCGGGCCCGCTCGAAGGAGACGTACGGCGTCATGGAGTTCTTGAAGGCGGTGAACGAAAAGCCGGCGAAGGCCACCAGCAGCAACCCGCCGAGGAGGTACCAGCGATTCCTTTTCATGATTCTTTCTCCATCTCGCGCAGCCTCTTGCCGAGGCGGAGCAGATACAGGAACACCCCCGTCCAGATGACGAGGTTGACGGCGACGATCCAGAGCTCGGCGTTGGCGGTGGTTTCCACGGCCCCTACTCCTTCAGTGCCGCCCGACGCTCGGCGAGAGCCTCCAGCCGGCACTGTAGATTGTGAACCCAAAAGAACAGCCCCGCAAATCCCAGGCCGCTGCCGAAGAGCACCCGCAGGTTCGGCGCGTCCATGTCCACCTTGCCGGACTGGTTGACCACGGGGTCGGGGTGGAGCGAGAAGGTGATCCGCGGCACCACCCAGAAGAGGAAGGGGGTCACCACCAGCCCCAGGAGCGCATAGGACGCGGCGAGCCGCGCGCGCTTCTCCGGCTCTTCCACCGACTGCCGGAGGGCCAGGTAGGCGGCGTAGAAGAGGATCACCGCCAGGATCGAGGTCTGGCGCGGATCCCAGTTCCACCAGGCGCCCCACTCGATCTTCGCCCACATGGCGCCGGTGATGGTGGCGAGGATGCCGAACAGCAGCCCGAGCTTGATCGCCACCGCGGCCGCGCGGTCGTGCCGCGGGTTGCGGCGGTTGAGGTACGCCAGGCTCCACACCGCGGCGGCGATGAAGCCGAGGAAGGACGACCAGGCCATCGGCACGTGGAAGAACACGATGCGGCTCGAGCCGGGGGTGCGGAAGCCCTTCAGCACCACGGGCGCGTAGAAGAACGCCCCCACGATCACGAGGCACATCCACAGCCACAAGAGCCAGGCGAAGAAGGTCTTCATGGGTTCCACACCACGGGAAAGAGCATGAGTCCGGCCACGGTTATCGAGCCATCATACAGAAGCAGCACCGGCAGGCTCACCCCGGCGGGATCTCCCGCCGCGGCGCCGCGGGTGAGCTCCACGGTCAGCACCAGCAGGGGCAGCAGCACCGGGAACGAGAGGACGGAGAAGAGCGTCCCCTTGCTGCGCGCCTGGGCGATCATCGCCGCCACCAGCGTGCTGCCGGCGGCGAGGCCGTAACCGCCGGCGGCGAGGACCCCGGCCAGCAGCCACGGCGACGCCACCTCCAGGCTGGTCATGATGAGGTAAGCCGGTGTGACCAGCGCCTCCAGGGCGAAGACCAGGGTCAACCCGTAGAGGAGCTTACCGCAGAAGAGGGCCGAGGGGGTGGCCGCGAGGCGCAGGGCCGTGGCGGTATGGGTCTCCTCCTCCTGCACGAAGGCGCGGGGCAGGCCCGCCGCCACGGAGAACAGGAGGATGATCCACAACAGCACCGGCAGCACCGCCGTGCCCTGAGAACGGGCGACTCCCATCGGCCCCAGGCTGAAGCTCACCACGACCAGAGTGGTGAAGGCGAAGAGGGCGAGCGTGTTCAGGGCGTAGCGGGTGCGGAACTCGCACCGCCACTCCTTGGCGAACACGGCCGCCGCCTCAGACGCCCAGCTCGAGGTGTTCCGATGCATGGTCGAAGTCCAGGGAGGAGGGATTCGCCACCACGGCCAGCCCTCCATTTTCGAGGTGCTCGGCGAGCAGCGCGCGCGCTCCCTGCTCGCCGGCGCGGTCGAAGTTCTGAAACGGCTCGTCCAGCAGCAGGAGCCGCGGCGAGTGGAGCAGGGCCCAGGCCCAGCGCAGCCGCTGGCGCATGCCGGACGACAGTGCCCCCGCCATGCGGTCGAGCGGCAGCCCCAGCCGGTCGAGGACGGCGCGGCCCCGCTGCGGGCTCGTCCGCCGCAGCCGGGCGAAGAAATCGAGATTCTCCGCGACCGTCAGCTCCTCGTAGAAAGCCAGGTCCGGCGACACCACGCCTACCCGGCGGCGGCGCTCGGCGACGTCGAACCGCCCGCCGTCCTCCTGGTACTCGATCGTCCCCGAGTCCGCAGCGAGGAGGCCGGAGAGGCAGCGCAGCAGGGTGCTCTTGCCGGAGCCGTTGGGACCGGTCACCAGCAGCATCCCTCCCGGCCCGACGGCGCCGGAGACGCCGTTGAGCACCGCCAGCCGGCCGAAGCGGCGGCGCACCTTGTCGAAGCGGAGGGAGGTCGTCACGGGCCGGAATATACCCGTAGTTTTCCGCGATCACCCCGCCCGGGAGGGTGGGATTTTGCCCGCCCTGGAAGGGGCCGGCCAGGAGGGAAGCTCGGCGTACAGAGGCTCTACCACGTGGAGCGGGTCTGCCCTTCGGTACGCCCGTCCAACCACCAAGAAACCCATGAACAGGAGGATGGGGGAGGTGGGCCCCCTCGTATACCATCCATGACAATGAAACCCCTGCCCCGCGGCCTCGCCGCCGCCGTCCTCCTCCTCGCCGCCTGCGCCGCGCCGCGCACCGCCCCGGACCTGCCGGCCATGGAGGTCCCGGACCTCGAGGTGCGCGCCTTGCTGTTGCTCCTCGTGGACCGGCAGACCTACGACGACTTCACCGTCCAGCAGGCGCTCAAGGGGGACGCGTCGCTGCGCGAGGATCTCGCGGTGGCGCTGGGCAGGATCCCGGACCGCCAGGGGCGCACGGTGCTCCAGGGGCTGCTCCTCGACGACGAGGCGGCGGTCCGCCGCGCGGCGGCGTTCGCCCTCGGCGAGCTGGAGGATCCGGAGGCCCAGACGGCGCTCTTCCAGGCGGCGCGGGACGCCGACCGGGAGACCGGCGTGCTCGCCGTCGAGGCCCTCGGCAAGCTCGGCGCGCGGGTGGTGGACGTGGCGGAAGCGCTCCTGACTCTCCCGGAGGAGGAGCGCTGGGCCCGGCTGCTGCCCCATCTCTTCCGCTTCAAGGAAGAGACGATCGTGGCCCTGGCCGAGCGCGGGCTGACCGTGGCGGACCCCGCGCTGCACGCTCGCGCCGCCTACGCCCTGTCGCGGGACCCCTTTCCGAAAGCGCTGCCGATCCTGCGCAAGCTCCTCGCCGATCCCGACCCCCGGGTCCGCGCCTGGGCGGCCCGCGCCGTGGGCTTGGTGGGGACCGCCGAAGATCTTCCCGCGCTCCGCCCGCTGCTCGACGACGGCGATCCGGGACCGCTCATCCAGGCCCTGCGCGCCGTCCGCGCGCTGATCGCCGGCGGCAAGGGGAACGCTTCCCCGGATTGGACTCCCCGGCTGCGGGTGCTCCTCGACGATCCGCGGCCCGGCGTCCGCGCGAGCGCTCTGGACGCCGCGGGAGCCTGGGCGGCGGGCTCGCCAGAGATCGGCGAGGCTCTGGCGGCGCGGATCTCCGGCGGGGAGGCCTGGGAGAAGGGGATCGCCCTGGTGGCCCTGGCGGCGGGCAAGTACCCGCGGGCCGCCGAGCTGACCGCCGCGGCGGCGCAATCCCAGGACGCCGGCCTGCGCGCCCGCGCCGCCGAGGCGGCGGGCCTGCTGGGCC
>JBKPTH010000075.1:0-1450 GCA_046765915.1 Acidobacteriota bacterium
GCTGGCGCTGCTGAGCGCGGCCGAGCACCACCAACTGCTCGTCGAGTGGGGTGGCGCGAGGGAGGAGCGCCGGCCTCTGCGCTCGCTCGCCGAGCTGTTCGAAGCGCGGGTGGAGATGAGCCCGGAAGCTCCGGCCTTGAGCCTCGATGGGCAAAGCTGGAGCTACGGCGAGCTGAATCGCCGGGCCAACCGCTGGGCCCGCCTGCTGCGCCGTTCGGGCGTCGGTCCGGGTGCCGTGGTGGCGCTCTGCCTCGAGCGTTCGCCGGAGCTGGTGATGGGGCTGCTCGCCGTGCTCAAGGCCGGGGGAGCCTACCTGCCTGTCGACCCGGAATCCCCGCGGGAACGCAAGGCCCTCATGCTGGAGGACTCCGGATCTCTCCTGGTGTTGACCCAGGCGAGCCTGCTGGCCGGCTTGCCTGTGCAGGGGCCCCGGGTCCTCTGTGTGGACAGCGACGTGGTGGTCGAAGATGAAGAGGCCGGCGACCTGGCCGGCGTCGTACCGCCCGAGGCACCCGCCTACGTGATCTACACCTCGGGCTCCACGGGCCGGCCGAAGGGAGTCCTCGTCTCCCACGCCAACGTAGTCCGCCTGTTGGCGACGACCGAGGCCAGCTTCGGGTTCGGTCCGCGGGACGTATGGACGCTGTTTCACTCCTATGCTTTCGACTTCTCGGTCTGGGAGCTGTGGGGGGCGCTGCTCTATGGGGGACGTCTGGTGATCGTCCCGTACGAGGTGAGCCGTTCGCCCGAGGCTTTCTATGAGCTGCTGGGCGAGCAGGAGGTGACGGTGCTCAACCAGACGCCGTCGGCCTTCCGCCAGCTCATCTGGGCGGAGGAGACCGCCCTGCAGCGGGGGAGAGGAGGGAGCGATGGGCTCGCGCTGCGCGTGGTGATCTTCGGTGGCGAAGCGCTGGAGATCGCGAGCCTCGCCCCCTGGATCGAGCGGCACGGCGACCAGCGCCCGCAGTTGGTCAACATGTATGGCATCACCGAGACCACGGTCCACGTGACGTACCGCCGGGTGGAGCAGGCCGACCTCGCAGCGCCGGGAAGCGCGATCGGCCGGCCCCTCCCGGATCTCGAGGTCCGTCTGCTCGACGCCCGGGGCCAACCCGTGCCGGTCGGAGTGCCGGGGGAGATCCACGTGGGAGGAGCGGGTCTCGGCCTCGGCTATCTCGGCCGGCCCGATCTGACCGCCGAGCGGTTCATCCCGAGCCGCTGGGTTGGGGACCGTCCGGGTGCGCGCCTCTACCGGGCAGGGGATCTCGCCCGCTACCGGGGGAACGGCGAATTGGAGTATCTGGGCAGGATCGACCATCAGGTCAAGATCCGCGGGTTCCGCATCGAGCTCGGAGAGATCGAGACGGCGCTGGCCGCTCATCCGGCGGTGCGCGAGAGCGTCGTCCTGGTGCGGGACGGAGCCGACGGCGACCGGCGGCTCGTCGCCTAC